>JBGVGF010000125.1:0-66271 GCA_045121495.1 Faecalimonas sp. | reverse complement strand
GTTTGGATGAAGCTATTACATGTTGGAAATATAAAAAGAGTTTGCAAGGACACAATCGTTATGAAAAGTCTGACCTTGTTGCGTTAGACTGATAAATTTCAGTCTTGCGGAGAGATTGAAAGCAACTGAAGATTTGAATTTTGAGGAGGAAATAAAATGAATATTTTGTTGGATTTATTTCTGACATTTGCTAAAATTGGCTTGTTCACTTTTGGTGGTGGATATGCAATGATTTCCATGATTGAAAATCATTGTGTGGAAAGAAAACAATGGATTACACATGATGAAATGATGAATGTGACCGTCATTGCGGAATCAACACCTGGTCCTATAGCTATCAACTGTGCAACATTCGCAGGATACAAGAAAGCTGGTGTTATCGGTGCATTAGTAGCAACATTGGGTATAGTTGTTCCCTCTTTTGTTATTATTTTCTTGATTTCCATGTTTTTGGATAACTTTATGGAAATTACCCTTATTGCCAATGCATTTAAGGGTATCAAAATTGCTGTTGGTATCTTGATTTTGGATGCGGCAATCACCATGATTAAGAAAATGAATAAGAAGAAACTTCCTAGAACGATTATGATTTGTTCTTGTATGGTAATGTTCTGTATTAACATTTTTTTATGGAATTTCTCATCTATCAGCCTGATGTTGGTTGCGGCAATTATAAGCTTGATATTTTTTATTCTTAATGGTGCACCTGAACAGAAGGGTGGTGCTAAGAAGTGATTTATATTGATTTGTTTCTTGGATTTTTGAAAGTCGGCTGCTTTGCATTTGGTGGAGCATATGGCGCGATTCCGTTGATTCGTGATGTGGCCTTGTCGTATGGTTGGTTGAGCGATGAAAAGCTGACCTATATGATTGCAGTTAGCGAAAGTACCCCAGGTCCAATTATGGTCAATCTTGCTACCTATATTGGTAGTAGCCAAGCTGGTTTCTTTGGTGCCGTCATTGCTACTTTGGCAGTTGTATTACCGTCGTTCATGATTATTCTGCTTATAACAGTGTTGCTAAAAACAGTATTGAAGAACCAATATGCTCAAGCTGTTTTGCGAGGTTTGAAACCGTGTATTATTGGTATTGTGTTGGCTACTGGTATTTATATGGTTTTGATGAATTGTTTTGGAACAATTTGTGCAGCCAAAGTTGATTTGCAGGCAATACTTATTACTATACTTTTGTTTGCTTCTATGGCTGGATATAAGCAAATAGTAAAAAATAAATTGTCACCTATAATGCTGATTATTTTATCTGCTTTGATTGGTATCGGGGTTTATGGAATATAAAAAAATGCTGATTTCTTGTTATTAGTCTAATAAATTTCAATTAGCGAAACACATGAAACTTTCAGTCTTACAGAGAGATTGAAAGCAACAGAAGATTTGAATTTGCGGAGGTAAATATAATGGATAAGAAACTGGTCGAAATGTTACATTTGGATTTAGAACCCGTAGGAATATTCTTTGGAAATGATACTACTGAATGTGATCTTAAAGCAGATCCGGAAAAACGTAACTGTGTAATACCTTTTGTAATGGCTGCAGCTAAAGGGAAAATCACTTCGATGGATGAGGCCGGATGTACTTGTCCGGGAGGAGCGGTAGGTGCATGCTTTGGTGATGGGTTTACAAGATTGAATCCTAATATTCATATGATGTTGTCTCAAGGAATGGGAGATAAAGCGCCTAAAGGTGTACCTCCAATGGTAAAGGAAGGGGAACGTTTTTTCTGCACGCCAGATCTCGCAATGAAATGGAGACAGAATATGCCTTTTTCTGATAAAGCATATCCACGAATTGTATTTGCACCATTAAGCAGATGGGCTGAAGTAGGAATCCCTGATTTGGTATATATCTTTGCAAATCCTGACCAGATTTCAGCGCTTGTAACAATGCAGGGCTTTCATAAAGGTAAAGCTGTCAATACTCTGGCACCTTTCGGAGCAGCATGTCATTCAATCGTGTATGCTGCCGAACAGATGGAAAAAGAAGAACCGATGGCTATCATGGGATTATTTGATATTTCTCAGAGAAGCGTGGCTTTAAAAAACTATCTTTCTATGACATTAACATATGGAATGTGGGAGGATATGCTGAAAGATCTTGATAAAAGCTGTTTAACAACTCATAGCTGGAGAAAAATCGAAGAACGCTTATAACAACAAATTCCAATTTGAGAAAGGAGTGTGATTGTATGAAAAAGAAAGTTGTAATTGCAGTATTTGTGCTTGCTGTTCTTGTGGCAACTGCTTTTGCAATGCACTTTATCAATTCCGCAAATGATATTCCAGATAAAGAACTCGTTTACCAACAGTTGCAGTTGAAAGATGAAGAATTCGTTTTGAGCCAATTCAAAGGATGTACACGAGAAGAACTTGTACAAGATTGGGGCAATCCAGACGGTATGCTATCTGGCTTTTATGGTGATATCTGGGTAATGACAGAGAATGAAAACATTATTGTCTATTACTCTGCCGACTCTATTGTGGAACATATCAAACTGGAACAAAGCGAACAGACGAAGTAAACCAATTTCAATTTGAGAAAGGAGCGCGATTTCATGAAAAAGTTGATAGCATTGATTTCATTATTGATTTGTGTATTAGGTTTGGCAGGTTGCGTTGGTGCTCAAAAAAGCCATACGGTCGAAATTATAATTCCTGCAGGTTACGTAAATGCTTTTGAATTTACAGATAAAGCTATCTCGCCTGATTCATTTGTTTATTCAGAAAAGGAAATTTCACCTAAAAGAAAAACGCTTACAATTAAGGCTGGAGCTGGCTTTGACTCTACTGTGGTGATGTTGAAACCAATTGATTATAAAGAAGAAAATGCTTACGAACCGATTCTTCTGACACATGATAACCCGGTCACAATCGATGTTGAAAAAGGTGCATGGTTCAAGGTCGGTGTTGCAATTGAAAATCCATCAGATGTACCAATTGCTAGTTCTGTTATTGTTGAGAATGTAGAAATACGAATCGAATAATTTACCAAGACAAAGGGGCGTGACCGCCTGAAATTAACGTATAAGGCTCAACTGATTGTTACTGTGGTGATTATTATTCTTGCAGATATTCTTACAGAAATATTTGATTTTTGGATTTATCGAAGTATTGGTTTTGCTATTTGTGGTTTGTTTTGGAACATTCACCCTGCTCTGTTGGAGGAAAAAAATGGGTAAAAATGATAGATTTGAAAAAGTGTATTCTCAGGTCTCAATGAATATGAAACAGTAAGCTGTGATTTTGGAGCTTGAGGATTCGGATCAGGCAATATTTACAGTATTGAAGATTATCGCTTAATTATAAATAGAAGAGCGTCTGAAGGATGGAGATATGTTGGGCATATACCAACAAAACAAAGAGGAACAGTTATTATGAGATTACAAGACATATTGGATATGGTAAGGGAATATCTGGGATTAGGAATAGTCCTGGTAGTTGTTGTTGCATTATTATTGTTAATAGGGTATGGAGTAATATATAAAAAGGTTTGTAAGGGCAAGAAAAGTATAGATTTCAAAAAGATTTTCTGGTGGCTTATTCTTATCTTTTACCTTTTTGTGGTGTTGTCTGTGACGTTACTTAGACATAATGGTTATGGTGTTGGACATATTATTTCTTTCTTTTATTCGTATAAAGATGCATGGATAACTGCATCGGAAACTGCATGGAGAAATATTATATTAAATATTCTGATGTTTGTACCATTAGGAGTTTGGCTGCCAATTGGTAAGAAAGGATTTCGTGCATTTTGGAAAACTTCTTTGGTTGGATGTTTTCTGACAGTTGCAATTGAAGCATTGCAGTTAATATTGTCACTTGGTTTGTTTGAAGTTGCTGATGTGTTCAACAATACATTGGGAACAATGATCGGTTATGGATTCTATAAATTACTGGAGTATTTCTTTAAACTGTACAGAAAAGAAAGAAAAAAAGTATCACACGTAATTGTTTGCCAGATTCCACTTGTATTGACCGTGTGTATGTTTTTCGGCATTTTTGTGGCATATCAGAAGCAAGAGCTTGGAAATTTATCAATTGAATGTATTTCGCCATATTCCAAAGATTCGTTTGTAATTGTATCTGATGAAGAGTATAGAAGTGATAGTGAAGCAGCAATGGTTTATCAAACAAATACATTGACTGTAGAAGAGACAGAAGAAGTTGCTAGAACATTTTTTGAAAATCTCGGAACTACATTGGATGAGAGTCGTAATGATATTTATGAAGATACAGCAGTATATTGGGCCGAAGATAGTTATAATATGTGGATTGACTATAAGGGTGGCACTTATCATATGACAGATTTCGATACTTCTTTTCCGGAAGAAAGTGGAGAACAGCCACAGCCAGTAGCAGACGCAACGGAAGAAGAAATACTTAAAGCACTTTCTGAATATGGAATTGATATACCGGCAGGGGCATCTTTTGCAAATGTTTCGGATGGAGAATATAAATTTACAGTAGATAGAATTGAAGTAAATGGCATGGTATACGATGGTGAATTAACATGTGACTACTATGATAATGGGAAATTTGCAGATATAAGAAATGACATCAAAAAATTTGAGGTTTATAAAGAGTTTGAGATTCGTTCAGAACAGGATGCGTATGATCAGATTCTAGAAGGAAAATTTGTTTGTGCAATTAGTCTGGGAGAAAAAATCGAAATCGGACAGGTTACACTAGATTATATGTTAGACACTAAAGGATTTTATCAGCCAATATATATGTTTGAAGTAAGTGTAAGTGGTGAAGAACAGCGTATTCTAATTCCGGCGATTAAGAAATAGTTGCAGAAAATAGCTAGGAATCAATTAAAAAGGTCTGGAAGGTAACTTATCACGCATTCCGTGGACAAAAGTCCACGGATGCACTATGTTTTTATTTTTCGAAATGTTGGTAATCTTTTGGTGAAGTCCAGTTTCCTCCCCAACTAAATCCATGCTCCAAAAACAATTTCACACACAGATTATTTTCATCTATTTTATAAGAAAAATCTTTGGTTCTGTCTGCGTATGTTATTCCATTTTCCGGGCTTATCACTATTTCTCCATTAGCTCTTGTTACTACATAAGGATTGTATTTCGGATTAATATCAATGGCCATCCCCAAACTATGTTTTGATAAAGTTGTTGTTCCTGAGATTGCTCGATAATTGAAGGCGGATGTATTGTTGTCTTCCATGGAAGTTTCATCATCTCCAGCATATTCATCAATCAATACCATTTTTTCAATCGGATAATCGTTATAATAAAGTTCTTTCATAATTTCTAAAATATCTTGAGCAATAACCTGATTGACAATCAATTCTCCTACATATGTATTCCCATCAAATCCCCGATGCAGAACTCTTAAATAGCGCAGTTCGTTTAGCGAAATGTTTTCATTTTCTTTGTAAGAAATATTCCAAATACGTTGTTTGACTTCTTCAGATATTTCAGTACTGTAAAAAAGGCTGTCTATCAGTTTCCGATTTAGAATAAAATCATCAAGCATAGTACCAGCATCCATATGCTGGATTTCTGAAACAGAAAGATTCTCTGTCTCTATTATAATTGTATTTTTTTGTGTCTCGGATGCTGTTTCTTGAGGTTCTTGATTCTTTTCTCTAAAAAAATAAAAGAATGCAATGCATACGATACATAGAGCTAAAATATGTAATACAAATTTTTTACGCATGTTGTCTCCTTTCTCCAGAAAAATTTTACTATGGCAGGCTGTACAAAAGAAAGTGCAAAAGACTTGAGTAATTATCAAGAAGTAACTTCCTATTTGTAAATATATGCACTTTTTTGGATTATTTTTGTATTTTTGTTGCGTTTATTACAAAATAGATAAAAATTTGTTTGGTTTATTTTTGTTTTGTGATATAATATTAATTAGTCAAAAGAGTTATACAAAATAAGGAGGAATTTTTATGCCAATGCAAATGGGTTTCCGTTGGTACGGTGAAGGCAATGACAAAATCAGCCTTTCTGATATCAAACAAATCCCTGGCGTAACTAGCATTGTTTGGGCACTCCACAACAAAATGCCTGGTGAAGTTTGGGAAATAGAAGAAATTGCTGAAGTTCAAAAGCAATTAGAACCATACGGATTCAATATGGACGTTGTTGAATCTGTTAACGTGCATGATGACATCAAGATTGGTCTGCCAACTCGCGATAAATATATCGAGAATTATATTCAGACAATCAAAAATTTAAAACAGTTCGGAGTTAAAGTTATTTGTTACAACTTTATGCCAGTATTTGACTGGACACGTACGGATCTTTTCCACCCAGTAGGAGATGGATCTACAGCTCTTTACTATGAAGCAAGTCGTATTCACGATGATCCAAAAGAAATGGCTGATTACATCTTAAATAACTTAGGCGGAATGACATTCCCAGGTTGGGAACCAGAACGTATGGCTAAGTTAGACGAATTATTCGCAGCTTATGCACCTGTAACAAAAGAAAAATTATGGGATAACTTGAAATACTTCTTAGAAGCAATTATGCCAACATGTCGTGAATGTGACATCAAGATGGCTATCCACATGGATGATCCTCCGTGGGATATCTTCGGTTTACCACGTTTATTAACATGTGCTGAAAACATCGATCGTTTCTTATCTATGGTTGATGATGAGTACAACTGCTTAACATTATGTTCAGGAAGTTTAAATGCTGACGCTAACAATGATGTTGCAGCTATCGTTCGTAAACACTGTGACCGTATCGCATTTGCTCATATCCGTAACGTAAAACATTTCGAAAACGGAGACTTCTCTGAAGCAAGCCACCGTGACTGTGATGGTGATACACGTATTCTCGACATTCTGAAAGCTTACCATGATTGTGGTTATGAAGGATATATCCGTCCAGACCATGGCCGTCATTTATGGGATGAAGGTCCGGGAAATGTTCGTCCAGGATATGGTTTATATGACCGTGCTTTAGGTATTATGTATATGTTAGGTGTATGGGATATGTTAGACAAGCTTGATGCTGAAAAATAATCATCCTTGAATAAAAATAACGAGTCTGTGAAAGGCTCGTTTTTTATTTTACAGGAAATTGTCAAATTTTGTAGTATAAAATTATTATTTTTTTCTTAGGAAGAAGTACCATTATATGGAAGGAAAGAGATGTATGGTATAATCCTAATAGAAAAAAGGAGGAAAATAATATGCGAGGATTATACCAGGACGCAAAATCTATTATTGCTGAAGTGCAAAAAGCAGTTGTAGGAAAAGAGGATGTAATTGAGAAAATCATGATGGCTATCGTTGCAAATGGTCATATTTTAATAGAAGACATTCCAGGAGTTGGAAAAACTACGATGGCACTCTCGTTTTCGAAAGCTATGGGAATTACAGAAAAAAGAGTACAATTTACACCAGATGTTATGCCTGCAGATTTGACAGGATTTAATATTTATAAAAAAGAGACAGGGGAATTTGTTTATCAGCCAGGTGCAGTTATTTGTAATCTGTTTTTGGCTGATGAGATCAATCGTACCTCTCCGAAAACGCAGTCTGCGTTATTGGAAGTAATGGAAGAGAGACAAGTAACTGTAGATGGGACAACGTGGAAGACAGGGGAGCCATTTATCGTAATTGCGACAGAGAATCCAGAAGGATCTGCGGGAACACAGTTACTTCCAGAGTCACAATTAGATAGATTCATGATTTGTATTCGTATGGGTTATCCAACCGTGAAGGAAGAAGTTGAAATTCTAAAAAGAAGACAAAATGGAAGTCCGGTAGACATTGTACAGAACGTAACAAATGCGAAGAAGATTTTGCAGATGCAAAATGTTGTTTCAGAGGTTTTTGTGCATGATGTTGTTTTTGAATATATCGCAAATCTGGCAAAGGAAACTAGAAGACATAATATGCTTTCTTCTGGAATCAGTCCTAGAGGAACCGTTGCACTTGCAGCAATGAGTCGTGCTGCAGCGTGGCTTAATGGAAGAGAGTATGTGCTTCCTGAGGATGTAAAAGAAGTATTTATCAGTACAGCGGCACATAGAGTCAGATTGAATACAAAAGCGAAGGTTGGACATGTTCAGGTGGAGGATGTTCTGAGACAGATATTAGAGCAGGTAAAAGAACCTAGCATAAGACAACAGAAAAGATAGAAAAGCAGGTGAAAAGAAATGAAACAGATTATAGTATATCTGGCCGTCTTTTTGCTTACTTTGTATTGTTTCTTTTTGTATGATGATGAGATTATAACGATTATGTTGGTAGTAGAAGCCGTTTATCTTATAATTTCATTTCTATGGCTGGGATATTTTCGTGGAAAAATTGATGTAACTATGAATTCTCTGATTCCTATTGCGGAGAAGAAGCAAAAAATACCTGTGATAATTTCGATCTGCAATCGTTCTAAACTTTTTAAAGCATATGTAAAAGTATCAATTCAGGTAGAAAATTTGTTTACAGGGGAAAAGAAAAAGATTACAAAGGCAGGTACGGTTGGAGCAAATAAGAGAGAAGCTTTTACCGTAGAACTGACAGCAAATTGTTGTGGAAATATTGCAATTTCGCTGGAAAAATACTTCATTTTTGATTTGCTTTATATCTTAAATATGAAAAAAAATAGCAGAGAAGTACAGTATGTTGGAATTTTGCCAGAGTGTCATCTGGTTCCGGTAGAAATTTCAAGGAGGACCAGAGAATTTATTGCAGAGGCAGATGAATATTTTGACAAAGAAAGAGGAGAGGATCCGTCGGAAGTCTATCAGATCAGAGAGTACCGGGCAATGGATTCGCTCCGAGATGTACACTGGAAAATGTCTGCAAAAGCAGATGAATTGCTTGTGAAAGAACATGGCAAACCAAAAGGATGTGTAGTGCTTATCTGGCTGAATTTGCAGGCAGATTTAAAAAGAAGCAGGATTGTACCGACCGTTATTTTGGAAGCGGTTGCTTCTTTATCAATGTCACTTTTAGAAGCAGAATGTGTTCATATGGTTGCATGGTATGAAAAGGAAAACAAAAGAATAGAGAAAAAAAGAGTCAGTAAAGAAGAGAATATATATGAACTTTTAAATCGTCTTCTCTATACAAGGGTGTATGAAGACGAGATACAGGAACAATATGAAGATGCGTTTCGAGGTATCTCTTTTAGCAGTGTAGTTGAGATTAAGGCGGATGGGAGTATTTTTGTAAATGAGGAAGAAAAGATGAAGTTGTCTCTGGAAGAAGGAAAAACTAAATGGGATGAACTTTATTTTATGTTGTAGGGAAATTGTGAGGAGAGAAAATGTCAGGATTTGATCTAGAAATCAGAGAAGAGAAGAAAACATGGAAGATGGCATTGATGTGGGCAGTAGTGGTTTATGCAGTGCTGGCTGCAATCTTTTCTGCATATTTTTCTGTATTCGAAGTCGGGATTGAGTCAAAATATATGATGGGAGTTCTTGGAATGACAATTCCAATTCCGATGATTGTGCTATGGAATCAGAAGTATCGATTCAGAAATATAATAGGAGCATTCCTCTCTTTTATTCTCGTTTCTATTATTTTATACGAAAAGGTGTATGCGGGATTTTCACCTTTTATCAATCGTTATATTGAGTTGTATAATAAATACTACGTTACAACCATGACCATGATTATTGTGGAAGAAGATTTGTGGTCTAAACTTTTGGTGCTATGGCTACTAGGAACGATATTTGCAACCATATTAATATATGGTTTAGTGACGAAAAGAGGGATGATTTTATCAGTTGCAGTGATATTGACTCCAGTAATTATTTCAGCAATCGTAGGAAAGATGCCTGTTACAATAAGCTGTTGGGGATTAATTTCATCTGCCTGTTTTTATATTGTTGCTTACCATCATAGATATATAGGTCTGCCATATAGAGAATGGACGAGTGTAGCCTTCGTATTGGTAATATTATTTGCCGTTTCCAGTGTGATCTCGCCTGTCATTACAGATTATAAGAATGATAATATTGAAAAATATGAGGAAATTAGAAAAGAAATCAGTGAGAGTCAACAGTTTAATCTGGAGCAGTTAAAAGAATCTGTATCAAGTCTAAAAAATCGAACTTCATTTAATCCAACGGGTGAGGCTGCAATGGAAATTATTTTGACGGAAAAGCCTTTACAAACGATTTATTTGAAGGCATTTGTAGGTTCGAAATATACTGGGGAAAGTTGGGAAGAAATTGGAACCTTTGAATTTTCTGATATGATTTCGCCAATTGGAGGAGCAGCAAAGAGAAGAACTTTAATGAATGAACCTTTTAGAAGAGTGAATGACGGAACCTCCGATTATAGTGTAAAACATATGGAAATCAGCTTAGTAAATGCTTCTTCTGAATTTGCGTATACTCCTTACTATGCACAGATTACAGATGATTATGATGTACATTTGGATTCTTATGTAGAAGGTGGATGGTTGAAGAAGAGAGAGTATGATTGCTACACAGAGACTCCAATGGATTTTTCAATGTTAGCAGAACCATCTGAGTTGTGGATAAGATATCAGGACTTTGTGGAAAAAACGTATGTCGGGGAATATGAAGAATTGGAACAACTAAATGAGTTATGTCAGGATTTAGATAATTCTTCAACATCCAGATTGAGTTCTGAAATTTATCAAATGTTTCAAGAAGCATTTCGATATAGTAGAAATCCAGGTGCGATGCCAGATGATGCAGACTTTATTGAAGGATTTTTATTCCAAAGAAAAACCGGTTTTTGCGTTCATTTTGCAACGGCAGCAACGTTAATTTATCAGATTTCGGGGGTTCCAGCACGGTATGTAGAAGGGTATTGTGTAAGTCCGGATCAATTTACGAGATATCAGGATGGAACTTACAGAGCAGTTGTAACAGATGAAGATGCCCACGCATGGTGTGAAATTTTCAATGAAGAAATCGGATGGTATCCAAAAGAATTTACCCCTTCTTCTGATGTGAGTGATGCAAATTTACCTGATGTAGAAGATTATATTGACAGTAATGAAGAAATCCAGGAAGAAAATCCGCCTCAAGATAATGAACAGGATGAATCACAGAATGATATGCAGCAACAGGAAGAAACAGATTCTACGGATGATAATAAAGTAATTGTACTTCCGGGAGATGAAAAAGGTGGGACCGATTCTGATGTTGTAAAAATTGTAAAAGGATTTTTGCTAAAATGTGGAGCAGTCATCTTTGTAATTTTATTCTTGTTACTGCTTATGGTGCTTCAGCACAGGGTACGTAGGCGAAGAAAATTAAAAAGCTTCAGACAGAGAAAAGAAAATAGAGGAATTTTAAAGATGTACAATGAAATTTATGAGCTTTGTATTTTTGCAGGACTGAAAGTTTCAGAGGAATCGGAAAAAGAGAAAGTCAAAAATATGTCAGAAACGTTCTCTATTATTTCAGAGGAAGAGTGGAGCTGGATATATAATATTGCTGAAAAATCTGCATTTTCAGGAAAAGTCTTTTCGGCAGAAGAACAAAAGAAAATGTATCATTTATATCAAAAACTTCGACTAGAAATTTTAAAGAATCTTAATTGGAGAAAAAAAGTGTGGTTCATATATGGAAAAGTTATGTAATAAAATATAAAATTTTAATCTATAGATAGAAAAGAAAACGTCAGTTCTCAGCTTGATTTCTTAAAAATACAGGAGTATACTCTAGATGTTTTGGTAGGAGCTCGTATAGAACTCATTATTTTATTAAAAGGAAAGAGAGTGAGAATATGAATGCATTATTATCTGTATCCATTGCCCTTTTAACAGGACTGCTCATGACAAGGATTTTCAGAACATTCAAATTACCAGCAGTAACGGCATATTTGATTGCGGGAGTACTTATCGGACCTTATGGCATAGGAACGTTCGGAATTGAGGGCTTAGGATTCAATACAATGGATAGTGTGAGTCAATTATCTGCAATTTCGCAGGTTGCATTGGGATTTATCGCATTTTCTATTGGAAACGAATTTAGAATCGAAGATTTAAAGAAAACAGGCAAACAGGCAACTGTTATTGGGATTTTCCAGGCTTTGGTTGCAACATTATTTGTTGATTTGGCGTTGTATGTAATTCATTTAGCGATGCCAGACAAACTTTCTATGGCTCAAGTGCTTACACTTGGTGCGATTGCGACAGCTACTGCACCTGCAGCGACACTTATGGTCGTAAGAGAGTATAAGGCAAAAGGACCTTTAACAAGTTTGCTCCTTCCAATCGTAGCATTAGATGACGCGGTTGGTCTGATTGTATTTGCAGTATCATTTGGGATTGCGAAGACGCTTGTTAGTGGAACTATAGATATGGTTTCTATTTTATTAAATCCATTTATAGAAATTGTATGTTCATTGCTTTTAGGAGCAGTGATGGGATGGCTCTTAACACAGCTTGAGAAATTATTCAACTCGAATACAAATCGTTTGAATATGACAATTGCATTTGTATTTTTGACAGTAGCATTGTCTATGCTGAAATTTGAAATTGGACCGGTACATATCAGTTTTTCTTCATTACTTGTATGTATGATGCTTGGAACTGTATTTTGTAATATTTGTCCATTGTCACATGATTTGATGGGAGCAGCGGACAAATGGACATCACCATTGTTTGCGTTGTTCTTTGTAATCAGTGGTGCTGAGTTGGAACTTAGTGTATTTGCAGATGTAGCAATTGTTGGTATTGGTGTAGTATATATTCTTTTCCGTTGCTTTGGAAAATATTATGGAGCATTTATCAGTGCGAAAGCAACAGATTGTGAACCACAGATTTGTAAATATCTCGGAATCACACTTTTCCCACAAGCGGGTGTTGCACTTGGAATGTGTACTACTGCGATGGCTTTAGGAGAACAGGGCAATCTAATCCGAAATATTACATTATTTGCAGTTTTAGTTTATGAAATCTTTGGACCACTTCTTACAAAGCAGGCACTTACAGCTGCTGGCGATATTAAGCCAATGTCAGATGAAGTGAAGAACCGTCGTCAGACAAAACTGGAAGAAGCAAAGAAAATAAAAATCAAAAAGTAAAATAAACAAAAAGCATGTTGAAACCTTAGTTTCTGGTTCAACATGCTTTTTGTTCTTTACAAAAGTTGATTAAAACTTTATAATGTAGTAACAAATACTATGTATGAGGCTTTTTTAAATAAGGAGAATGTAATGAGTAAATTTATTATTAGCTGTTGTTCAACAGCGGATTTAACAAAGGAACATTTCGAAGAACGAAATATCCATTATATTTGTTTTCACTATGAATTAGATGGAAAGTCATATGAAGATGATTTGGGACAGTCATTATCGTTTGAGGAATTATATACGAGGATGAAACAAGGTGCGGATACCAAAACATCTCAAATAAATGTGGCAGAATACGAAGAATATTTTTCAAAGTTTTTAGAGCAGGGAAATGATATTTTACATTTGTGTGTATCTTCTGGTGTATCCGGAGCTTATAATTCAGCGTGTATTGCTAAGAATATTTTGCAAGAACGTTTCCCAGAAAGAAGAATTTACATTGTGGACTCGTTGGGAGGATCTTCTGGTTCTGGTCTTATTATGGATGAGATGTCACAGCTTCGTGACGAAGGAAAAACGATTGATGAATTGTATGCGTGGGTTAATGCAAATAAACTGAAAATGCAGCATTGGCTGTTTTCAACAGATCTGACATATTTTATCAAAGGCGGAAGAATCTCAAAAACAGCGGGATTCGTAGGAAGCATATTAAGTATATGTCCAGTGATGAGTGTAAATAAAGAAGGAAAGATCATTCCTCGCTATAAAGTGCGAACAAAGAAAAAAGTAATAGAGGCACTTGTAAATCAGATGGAAGAGGAAGCACAGAATGGATTGGATTATAACGGTAAATGTTATATCAGTCATTCAGGATGCTATGAAGATGCAAGGGCAGTTGCAGACTTGGTTGAGAGCCGTTTTCCAAGACTGAATGGGAAGGTAGAAATCAATAACATAGGGACTGCGATTGGATGTCATGCAGGCCCAGGAACGGTCGGACTTTTCTTTTGGGGAAAAGAAAGAGTGTGGTAAAATCTTAAAAGTTTGAAAAACTCTTTACAAAAAAGAACAGCAGTCATATAATTTAGTAATGAAAACTACATGTGACTTGCTATTTTAAGGAGGATATGATGGAAAATTTTATTCTTAGCTGTTGTTCGACAGCAGATTTATCAAAAGAACATTTTACAGAAAGAGATATTAAGTATATTTGCTTTCATTATGAATTAGATGGAAAGGAATATAAAGACGATTTAGGAGAATCAATGTCACTTGATGATTTCTATTGCGCAATGCAAAATGGTGCGGATACAAAGACATCACAGGTAAATGTAGCCGAATATGAAGAATATTTTGAGTCATTTTTGAAAAACGGAAAAGATATTATACATGTTAGTTTGTCTTCTGGGATTTCAGGTTCTTATAACTCAGCGAATATTGCAAAAGGAATCTTAGAGGAAAAATATCCAGACAGAAAGATTTATGTAGTGGACTCTCTATGTGCAGCTTCTGGATTCGGATTGTTGATGGATAAAGCTGCTGATTTAAGAGACGAAGGGATGACTATCGACGAACTATATACATGGATTGAAAATAATAAGATGAAATTGCATCACTGGGTTTTCTCAACAGATCTGACTTTCTTTATTAAAGGGGGAAGAATCTCAAAGACATCAGGAATCATTGGAGGAATGTTAAATATTTGTCCTGTGATTTTTGTAGATGCATTGGGGAAATTATCTGTTGTCCAAAAAGTACGTACAAAACGTAAAGTAATCGAAACTGTTGTAAAGAAAATGGAAGAACATGCAGATGATGGATTAGATTATAATGGAAAATGTTATATCAGTCATTCAGCCTGCTATGAAGATGCAAAAGCAGTGGCAGATTTAGTAGAAAGCCGTTTCCCTAAATTGAATGGAAAGGTACTTATCAACAATATTGGAACAACAATCGGAAGCCATACGGGTCCAGGAACTGTTGCGCTCTTCTTCTGGGGAGAAGCTAGAAGTTAATCATAGTATTATTTATGATAATAAAGATAAAAACAAGCAGCTATTGTTCAGAAAGTCATATCTCTGAACGATAGCTGCTTGATATTTTAACAATCCATCGCAAAGTTTTATAATATAGTTTATCTAATTAGCATTGCTGGCGGCAATTTTTACTTTGCTCCACATGTTACTGATAATTTTTCTTGTTTCTTCGTTGTATACGAAGACTTCATCATTTTCATTATCCGTTCTTGGAACGTATGCGTTGATACCTTCATAATCACCGTCAATACCAGATAGTTCATCTATAACCTCCTGATTTGGAGAAGTATAACCTACATAACTTGAATTATCGTATGCACCTTCATATGAACTTACGAAGTTGATAAATTCATGAGCTAATTCAGGATTTTTTGCATTTGCAGGAATAACCATTGCATCAGACCACTGATTTGTTCCTTCGTTAGGCAGGTAGAAGCCCATGTTTTCATTTTCACTCATAATGTAAGTTGCATCACCAGAATAGATAAGTCCCAATGCTTTCCTTCCCTGTGCCATGTTATCGATAATTTCGTCTGTTACAATTTCAGGTTCCATGGTTTCCACACATTGTACCAACCAGTTATAAGCAGCCTGCAATTCATTTTCATTTTCAGTATTCATAGAATATCCAAGTGCTTTGAGAGCCATCATGAAGGAATCGCGTTCTGAATCATACAGATAAATATCGCCACGATATTTTTCATCTAAGAAAATATTAAATCCTTCTTTTTCCAAATCCTCAATATCTACTTTGGTTTTATCATAAACGATTCCTACAGTTCCCCAAAAATATGGAACGGAATATGCATTGTCAGGATCATATGGAAGACCTTTTACAGAGTCAGCCAAATCATCCATACATGTGATTTTTTTCTGATTCAGCTTTTGTAAATAACCTTCATTGATCAGTCTTTGAATCATATAATCACTTGGCACAAGCACATCGTAGGCTTCCCCATTGGCAACTTTGATATACATCTGTTCGTTAGAATCAAAGTTTTCCATAACAACTGTCGCACCAGTTTTTTCTTCAAAGTCTGAGAGAAGATTTTCGCCGGTATATTCTCCCCAATTATATAAGTAAAGTGTTTCGCCTGCATATGGAAGAGAAGAATTCCCGTTTTTCATACCTGTTACACCAACAATTCCTACGATTACGAGTACAGCAGCAAGGCTTGGAAGCAAAAATCTTCGTCCATTTAATTCATCTCGTTTTTCGTGCTTTTCTAAAAAGACTGGAACAACATTGATGAAAATAAGAGCGATTGTAATAATTACAACAACTAAAGTTGAAATCGCATTGATACTAGGATTTACACGCTTACTCATCGTGTAGACCATGATACTTAAGTTCTTTACACCACTTCCTGTTACAAAGTATGAGATAATGAAATCGTCAATTGACATTGTAAATGCAATCAATGCTCCGGAAATGATGCCTGGTGTAATTTGTGGCACAATGACTTTTACGAGTGCCTGCCAAGGAGTACATCCCAAATCCATAGCTGCATCTGCAATATTAGGATCCAGAGAACGGATTTTTGGCATGACAGAGAGCATAACGTAAGGAATGCAGAATGCAATATGTGCAAGCAGCATAGTCATGTAACCTTTTTCAACCTGGAATGTGATAAACAATAACATAAATCCGATTGCAGTTACGATTTCTGGATTCATAAGAGGAAAATTGTTTACCTGATCCATAATATCGCGAATAACTTTACGTGATTTGCTAAGTCCGATTGCAGAAATTGTTCCAACTATGGTTGAAACAGCGGTTGCGATTAGAGCAACAGTAAAGGTTGTATACAGGGCTTCCATCATGTCGCGGGATTCCAGCATGTGTTCATACCAGCGAAGAGAAAAGCCGGTAAAATTCGTTAATGATTTTCCTTCATTGAAAGAGAAAATAATCATATAAATAATTGGCAGATAGAAAAAGATGATGATTCCTACCATTAATATTTTTCCGAGAATATTTGTCTTCTTATTCATCTGATTAGTCCTCCTTTCCGCCTTGATTATGAATCTCAATTTTACGTACTGCCATCATCATGAGCATCATGATACCAGCCATAATTACAGAAATGGCACTGCCGAAGTTCCATTCACCGACTGTAATGAATTGATTTTCAATCAAGTTACCGATTAAGAAGTATTGTCCTCCACCCAAGAGTTTTGGAATAAAGAAGGAACTGATCGCTGGTAAGAATACCAGTGTAATTCCGTTGATCACGCCTGGAAGCGACAATGGAAGTGTAACACGCATAAATGTTTGTACTGGTGTTGCACCAAGGTCTGCGCTTGCTTCTAAAAGTGAGTGATCCATTTTACAGAGCGAAGTATTGATCTGTAAAATCATAAACGGTACAAAGTTGTATACCATACCAAGGAGAACTGCAGCTTCTGTATGAAGAAGTTCGACTTGGCCAAATCCTAAAAATTGAAGAATTTGCTGAATTAATCCGCCTTCACTTAAAAGACCAATCCATGCATAAGTTCTAACGAGTGCATTGATCCATGTAGGAAGTGTGATACATAATACAAGAATATTTTGTAATCGTTCACTGCTACGTGCAATCATGTATGCAACAGGATATCCTAGAAGCAGGCAGATGATCGTTGTTTTAATTGCAATCCAGATCGAACGCCAAAGTATTAATAAAAAGTCAGGGTCGGTAAAAAACTTAACGTAGTGATCTAGTGTAAGGGAGAAAGAAATAATGCTGTTCCCATGTTCTGTAAATGAATACAGACCAATGAGTAACATTGGGAGAACCAGCATAAGTGCTGCCCATACAATATATGGAATTGCAAGGTGTGAAAACTTTTTCATTAGAATACCATCCTTGACATAACGTGAATATCTTCAGGGAAGAATGTCAGTCCGACCTCCTGACCAACTTCCGAATAATCTGTGGTGTGAATCTTGAATTCACGACCGGTTGTCCAGAAGGTAATCTTATAAAAACCTTCTTTTACATTTTGTGGATCGAAATCATAATCAACACTGATATCGATACTCTGATCTTCATCACTGAGCTTCCAGCCTTGTGCATTAGCCCATAATTTTAAATCGGTATCTAAAGCTTGAGATTCTGTAATTTCATCCACTGTTTTAAAGAAGTTAAATGCCATAATAGCTTCATTTGCCTTTTCATTTTTTACAAATGGCTGATTGACTACGAAGATAGTACGTTCAATACTTGTTCCGCTTGAAGTAGAGAATACAACAGGGTATTGTCCAACTTCGTCTTGTAGTTCATATTCAATTTTTGCGATTGAGATATACTCATCAGTTGCAGGATCCCATGCCTGAGCGTTGGAACGGGCAATGATTTCTTTGTCATCCAGATCTTTCACGTCATCCAGATCAATAAAGAAATCGTTGGCACTGATTTTTTCTTTTCCATTTTCACTTGTAACATCTTGACCTCGGATGACGCGCATGTTTACAGTGACACTGGTACCAGGAACTGTTTCTACGATGATTTCATAGTGAACCCCTTTAAAAAGAACACTTAGTACTTCACCTGTCATCTTACCGTCTTTGACATCAACAATATCAATATCTTCCGGACGAATAACAACGTCTACTTTTTCGTTTTCTTTATAGCCAAAATCAACACAATCAAATGTAATATCATCGAAACGTACTTTGTAATCAGAAACCATAGTTCCAGAAAGAATGTTACTTTCGCCAATGAAGTTGGCAACATAGCGGTTGGCAGGTTCATTATAGATTTCTTCAGGAGTACCTACCTGCTGGATTTCTCCGCCTTTCATAACAACAATCTTATCAGACATTGTTAATGCCTCTTCCTGGTCGTGTGTGACAAAGATAAAAGTAATACCTACTTCCTGTTGGATACGTTTTAACTCATATTGCATTTCTTTTCTGAGTTTTAAGTCAAGTGCGGCTAAAGGCTCATCTAAAAGAAGAACCTTCGGTTCATTTACAAGGGCTCTTGCAATGGCAACACGTTGTTGCTGTCCGCCAGATAAAAGTGTGGTATTTTTGTTTTCATAACCTTCCAGACCGATGAGTTTTAGCATCTTCATAACTTTCTGTTCGATAACGTCTTTACTCATCTTTTTAATCTTTAAACCAAAGGCAATATTTTCGTATACACTTAAATGTGGAAATAAAGCGTATTTTTGAAAAACTGTGTTTAACTCACGTTCATATGGAGGCTTATGATTGATGTCTTCACCATCAAAAACCACAGTTCCTTCGTCTGCCTGTAAGAATCCGCCAAGGATTCGAAGAAGAGTGGTCTTACCACATCCACTAGGACCCAGTAGGGTCACAAACTCATTTTCATATATGTCAAGGTTGACACCCTTTAAGACGATTTGTCCATCAAAACTTTTTACAATATTACGAAACTCAATCAGCTTCTTATGTTCCATCTCACCTTCTCCTTCCGAAAAACTGTATTACATTTTTAGAACCTTGGTGGGGTAGTGATCCAAAGAATCTTCGAATCACTGTTACTATGATTATATAAATAGTGTCCCTTTGTTCCATCTAAATAAAAGGTCTCCTGTGCTTTTAGCTTGTACTTTTTATTCCCTCGTACTAAAGTCACGGTTCCTTTTAATACATATCCGAATTCTTCTCCATGATGTGCTGACATATCATGGCTTTTTTTATGTGGGTGGAGTGTCAATAAAATTGGTTCCATCACATTTTTCTGAGCATTCGGTATGATCCATTCAATCTTATAGTCGTCCTGTTCATCCACAAAAAAATCCTGGGCTGTAAATACAATTTGTTTTTCGGGTTCTTCGTGGAAAAATTCTGACAGGTTTGTTCCGAGTGCCTTTAATATATCTTCCAGTGTTGCAATACTGGGAGTGGTAAGATTGCGTTCCACTTGTGACAAAAAACCTTTTGTTAGTTCACTGCGGGAAGCTAAATCTTCTAAAGTAAGCTCGTTTTGTAAACGAAGTTCTTTTAATTTTTTGCCAATATCCAAAACCACACCTCCTGTTACCTAATACTAAACAAATTATTTAAAATTACCGAACAAAGTATATTATACATAGATATAGATATATTGCAATAGCTTTGAAAAGAAAATATATTTCATGCAATCTGGTATATGTGATATAATGATAATGTTATAGTTTTTAGAGTGTGTGAAATTACACTTGCTGTATCCTTGAAAGGAGGAACTTATGTCAGCGGCAGATTATGAAAAAGCTTACAAATTAGGAAAGAAAGATTTTCAATATAGAGTATCGCAGGGATTACCAACAACATTGCCAGTTTTGGATGATATTTTACCAGCGAAAGGTTCGTATTCGGAGGTACCTCTCGGACTCGTTCAGATTCCAGTAGATCAGATTGTAGGGACCAAGACAAATTCAAGAAGCAACGCATTTGCTGCCAATTTTATGCCTGTTCTGGAAGCAAAGACAGAATTCGCATACAAATGGTCGAGTCTTTGTGATAGTCATTTGGAAGAGGGAATCCGAAATCCTATCAAAGCTTATGAATATATGAATAAATTCTATGTAGAAGAGGGAAATAAGCGTGTCAGCATTCTGAAGTTTTTTGATGTGACTTCGATTGCGGGAGAGGTTACGCGTATTATTCCGAAGAAAACAGAAGAAAAAGAAAACAAGATTTATTACGAATTTTTAGATTTTTATGAATTATCAAAAATAAACTATATCTGGTTCACCAAAGAAGGCAGCTTTAAGAAGCTTCAAAAATTGATTGGAAAAGAGCCTGAAGAAGTATGGACAGAAGAGGACTGCATTGATTTTCGTTCGATTTATACTAGATTTAAAATGGATTTTCAAAAAAAATATAGCAACTCTTCTTCGACAGTCGGAGATGCATTTTTAGCACTGATAGAAGTATATGGATATAAAGAAGTATCTGAGATGTCTACGAAAGAGCTGATTGAGACAATTGAAAAGACTGGAGAAGAATTCAAACTCTTGGAAAAAGAAGAAGATATCGAACTGAAAATGGATCCTACAGAAAAGAAGAAGTTATCGCTTAGAAGGCTCCTTTCTGTAGGCTCACCGAAACTTAAGATTGCATTTATCTATGAAAAGACAGTGGAATCATCGGCATGGACGTATGGCCATGAGCTTGGACGACTGCATTTGGAACAGACATTCCCGGAAGAAGTAGAGACAATTTATTATACAAATGCCACAAAAGAAAATATAAATGATTTTATCGAAAAAGCGATTGCAGAGGAGTGCAACATTGTCTTTACAACGACTCCAACATTTGCAAAGGCAAGTGTAAAAGCTGCCATTGAGAACCCTAATATTCGAATTTTGAATTGTTCTGTAAATACATCGCACCGTTATATCAGAACTTATTATACAAGACTTCATGAAGCGAAGTTTCTTATGGGTGCAATTGCAGGAGCTATGGCTGACAATGATAAAGTAACTTATATTGCGGATTATCCGATTTATGGGACGATTGCAAATATTAATGCCTTTGCACTTGGCGCAAAAATGATCAATCCACGTGTTAAAGTTTATCTGGAATGGAATAGTATGAAGGACTACGATCTGATGGAAAATATTAAAAATGTAGGACCGTCGTGTATTTCAGGAAAAGATATGCTGGTTCCGGAAGATGCTTCAAAGTATTTTGGTATATACCATATGGAGGATGGAGAAGCAAAGAGACTTGCAATGCCATTATTGCATTGGGGTAAATTTTATGAAAAATTGATTCAGGCGATTATGGATAAGACCTGGAATTACGACGAAGAATCTTCAGAGGAAAAGGCGATTAATTATTGGTGGGGAATGACAGCAGGAGTAATTGATGTTGAATTCTCACGAAATCTTCCAATTGGTACAAAGCGTTTGATTGAGATTCTGAAGGAGACTATATGTCGAG
The DNA here is from genome assembly GCA_045121495.1 of Faecalimonas sp. GTDB lineage: Bacteria > Bacillota > Clostridia > Lachnospirales > Lachnospiraceae > Faecalimonas. Next base: position 44,339 of record JBGVGF010000125.1, on the reverse strand, counting down.
GAGAATTCAATCCATTTTCTGGAGTTCTTTATTCACAGGATGGCGTTATACAGGAAAATCCAGAGTGCAGTCTTTCGCCAGAGGAAATCGTCACAATGGATTGGCTCGCAGAAAATATTATTGGTCATATACCAACACAGGAAGAATTACGTGAAGATGCAATTCCGTTGTTCGCACAGCAAGGAATTGATAAAAAATAACTAGGAAGAGGATAAATTGCATGAAAATACTTGCGATAGCAGACGAAGAATCGCCATATCTATGGGATTTTTTTGAAAAAGAGAAGCTGGAAGGAATCGATTTGATTATTTCATGTGGAGATTTGGAACCGACATACTTATCTTTTTTGGCCACATTTTCCAATGTTCCAGTGTTATATGTTCATGGAAATCACGATGAAAAATACGAAAAGATTCCACCGGAAGGTTGTATTTGCATTGAAGATAAAATATATATTCACAACGGTATTCGCATTATGGGACTTGGAGGTTCCATGCGATACCGTCCGGGTGTACATCAATATACAGAGCTGGAGATGAAAGGCAGACTGCTTCGGATATGGCCAAAATTATTCTGGAGAAAAGGAGTAGATATTCTGGTTACACACGCACCTGCGTTTGGAATAAATGACGGGGTGGATTTACCACATCGTGGATTTCATACATTTAACGAGATTTTAGACAAATATCATCCCAAATTCTTTGTACACGGTCATGTGCATTTGAATTATGGGCGTAAGCACAAAAGATACGATAAATATAAAGACACAAAGATTATCAATGCGTTTGAAAGATATGTGTTTGAGTATGACGACAAATAGAGACACCTGCTACCCTGGTGTCTTTTCGTTGGGTACAAATTAGTTGGAAATTCAAAGTATTTATAGTAAGATGTAGATAATAATAGAAGAGAAAGGAATATATATTATGAGTAAAATGGATCCGAAATACGACCCGTTATTTACGCCATGGAAAGTAGGAAATGTTGAGATTAAAAACAGAATCGTCCTATGTCCAATGGGTGGAACCTCTCTTTTTGGATGGATGGAGCCGAATCATTTTGACAAAGAGGCAGCCAAATTCTTTTTAGAAAGAGCAAAAAATAATGTGGGGCTTATTATTCCTGGGATTGCGCCAATCAAAGATACCCTGGGAAACAGATGGTTGTGGCAGAATAAAAAGATGTTTGAAGAATTGAAGCCTTTTATGGAGGAGATTCATAAGACAGGAGCAAAATTGTTTGTGCAGATTACTGCAGGGATGGGACGTTCATGGGCGATTACAGATCATGTTCTTCCATTACATAAAAATCCGGTGCTCCGTACCATTGCAAAACCAATCATCGATACTTCTTATCAGCTTGCAAGTCCAAGTGAACTTCCTCTTCGCTGGGCACCTGATGTAACATGTCGTCCAATTACGGTAAAAGAGATTGAAGAGATTGTAGAAGCTTATGCAAAAACAGCAAAGCTCTGTAAAGAAGCGGGTGTTGATGGTGTAGAAGTACATGCGGTTCATGAAGGATATCTGTTAGACCAGTTTACGTTAAAGTATACAAATAAGCGTACAGATAAATACGGCGGTTCGTTTGAAAACAGATATCGTTTTGCAACAGATATTGTAAAAGCGATCAAGGCAGCATGTGGTCAGGATTTCCCTGTATCTCTTCGCTATTCTGTAGAATCGAAAGTGAAAGATTTCTGTGTGGGAGCAGTTCCGGGAGAAGAATATGTCGAAATTGGTCGAGATATGGCGGAAAGCGAAAAAGCTGCCAAATATTTACAAGATGCGGGATATGATATGTTAAATGCGGACAATGGAACTTATGATTCCTGGTATTGGGCACATCCGCCACAGTACATGCCACAAAACTGTAATTTGGAAGATGTTGCACATATTAAGAAATTTGTAGATATTCCTGTAGTCTGTGCAGGACGTATGGAACCGGATGTGGGAGCGCAGGCAGTTTTGGAAGGACGTATTGATGGTGTTGGTATTGCACGCCAGTTCCTTGCAGATAGTGAATGGGTTACAAAATTAATCGAAAATAGACTGGAAGATATCAGACCATGTATCTGTTGTCATAACGGATGCTTTAACTTTTCTCATTATAAAGGACATGCAAATAATCAGGATTTTGGAGATACTCGTGGGCTTGCACGCTGTGCACTGGTTCCAAGTGTAATGCAGTCCAAAAAGTACAAGATCAAGCCTGCGTCAAAGAAGAAAAATATTGCGGTGATCGGCGGCGGTATTGGTGGTATGGAAGCGGCTATCGTATGTGCAAAACGCGGACATAGTGTGACTTTATATGAAAAAGATGATAAGCTGGGCGGTATTTTTATTGCAGCAGCGGCTCCTTCATTTAAAGAAAAAGATCGTGATCTGATCAGATGGTATGAGCGAGAGATTACAAGATATCCAATTGCAGTGAAATTAAACACAGAAGTAACGGATATAAACGCATTGGGGGCAGACGAAGTAATTGTCGCAACTGGTGCAAAAGCGAGAAAATTGGGAGTGAAAGGCGCAGAATATGCCATGGATGCAACAGAATACCTGTTAGGAGAAAAGCAGGTCGGTGAAAATGTAACTATCATCGGTGGCGGACTTACAGGATGTGAAATTGCATATGATCTGTATTTGCAAGGAAAGAAACCGACTATTGTAGAAATGAAAGATGATTTGATTGCGGTAAAAGGAATTTGTCTTGCCAACTCAAGTTTCCTTCGTGATTTTTTCAGTACGAATAAAGTACCTGTGCATCTGGAAACAAAACTAAGTGAAATAACGAAAGATGGTGTTGTGGCAGTAGATAAAAATGGAAAATCATTCCATATTGATGCAGACAGTGTGATCCTTTCGGTAGGATATAGTCCGGCTCCGATTGCAGCAAAGAGCAAACATGTTCACATCATAGGTGATGCTAAGAAAGTTGGTAACCTGCGTACTGTTATCTGGAATGCATGGGATGTTGCAATGAAACTCTAATGATCGTTTAGGAGAAAAAGATAATGATGAAATTAACAGAAGAACAACAGGCGATTTTAAATGGATCGCAGGGTGAAACGATGGCGAAAGTCATGAAGACGTTGGTGATGTTTGGGGAAGCTTTTGGTGCAGAAAAAATGGTTCCGGTTACTTCAGAATATAACCACTTAGTTACATCTTTTGGATTAAAATTGTTAGGGCCAGTGTATGATCTTATGGACAAATTATTGGAAGCAAATGCGCCTTCAAAACAGAAATTCTCAGTTGATCCTCGTCCATTGGACAGTAATGTGCCAGCAAATTTTTTGCAAAAGTTAATTTTTAATAAATTTATGTATAGTAAACAGGATTTCTATGAAGAACAATTGAATAAACTTGGTCTTATGGAAAAAGATGCATTTACATGTACGTGTTACATGGATCAGGTTGGTAATGTTCCGAAAAAAGGCGATGTACTTAGCTGGGCTGAATCTTCTGCAGTCGTTTATGCAAACTCAGTATTAGGTGCACGCTGTAATCGTAACTCTGGAATTATGGATATCATGGGTTCTGTACTAGGATATGTTCCATATTTTGGACTTTTAACAGACGAAGGAAGAAAAGCGACCTGGATTATTAAGGTGGAAACAAAGAAAAAACCAGAAGCACAGCTTCTTGGCTCTGCTATCGGTATGAAGGTCATGGAAGATGTTCCTTATATTGTTGGTCTGGATAAATGGATTGGAACAGAACTCAATGAAGCAACATGTACCTATTTAAAAGATTTTGGAGCAGCAACAGCTTCAAATGGTGCAGTTGGTCTTTATCATGTGGAAAACTTGACTCCAGAAGCAAAAGAATGTGGAAAAGATCTGATTGTTTCAGATGCAAAAGTTTATGTGATTGATGATGCGGAGTTAGAAAGAGTCAAGAATCATTATCCAATCGTATGGAAAGATAAAGATGCAGCTCCAAAACTCTGTTTTATGGGATGTCCACATATGAGCCTTCAGCAGTTAAAAGACTGGACAGACCGCGTAGAAGCGGGACTAAAGCAAGCAGGAAACAGTAAGGTGGTAATTCCGACCGTATTTACAGCGTCACCTGCAGTTTTAAAAGAATTTGAAAAAACAGAATATGCTGTAAGATTAAAGAAAACAGGTGTAATTACTTCTTATATTTGCCCGCTTATGTATATGAACAACCCGATGTGTGCAAAAATGCCGGTGATAACATCATCAAACAAGCTGCGTACCTATACGACAGCCCGTTATTATACAGAAGATGAAATTTTAGTACAGATTACGAAGGGAGGCAAATAAGTATGAGAGAATTTAAAGGACGTGTTGTTACTCCAGGAACAGTAAAAGCAGAAGCTGTTGTGACACATGGTGGATTCAATACACTTGCTTCGCTTCAAAAGCCATTACAATTTGGTGATAAGACTGCAAAGGTAGGAGATCAAAATAATCCAGATCTGTATGGAAAACCAATTGCAGGAAAGGCACTCTGCCTGCCACAGACAATTGGTTCTACAACAGGCGGACTTGTTCTCTACTGCGCTTGTGCAATGGGACGTCAGCCAGCATGTATGCTGTTTGCAAATCATATTGATTCACTTGCTGCAGCAGGTGCGATTTTGGCAGATGTGTGGCTGGATGAGGTAAATATGCCGGTAGTAGATTGTCTTGGTGATGAATTTTTGGATTATGTAAAAGAAGGAATGACAGTTACAGTGAAAGAAGATGGAGTTGTAATTGTGGAGTAAGAATCCAATTATGGACTGCAAGTTGTCTTGCAGTCCTTTTTATTTTTGGGTATAATAAACCTATTCAAAAGACAGGGGTGTACAAATATGGATAAACTACGTGAAGTGAATGAATATATAGATCAGATGAAGCTGAAGAAGGTGATTTTTGGCGGATATGATAAAGATGATGTTTATATAAAGATAAATAATATTATAGATCTTTTTCAAAAATGTGTAGATAAATATGAAGAGGAAGAAAACAGCCTGATTCGAGATTATGAAAAGCGAATGCAGGAACAGGATGTTTTGATTTCTGAATTAAACGAAAAAATTGAAAGCTTGACAAAGGAACAAAAGAAGACAATTGCTGAAAAAGAAAAAATCAAAGCAGCATACAAAGACTATTGCTCAACGATTTTGACAGAGTATTCAAATTCTCTGCGTTCCTTATCATTAGAATTTACACAGGTTCTTGAAAATGTTGCGAAACTTCAAAAAGGATTGAAGGATAATGCAATTTTTAATCAAATAGAAGCAATTGAAGGTGAGGAGATTTTGGAACTTCCAGAGGGAGAGAAGGATGAAAAATAGAACCAAAAGATTACTGCTTGCAGGAGTCATCACATGCAGTATGCTGGTTGGATGTCTTGGAGAGAGTGCAAATGCAGCAGAATCTGACCTCTTTGTTACGAAAGCAGCGAATGTAAAAGAAATCCCATCTACAGAGCTGGAAAGTGTTTATGAACTGCCGGTAGATTCTAATTTATTGGAGGGATGGGCAGAAGGACCGCAGATATACAGTGAAGCTGGAATTGTAATGGATATTGACAGTGGTGCGATTCTATATGCAAAGAATATTGATGACAGACATTATCCGGCAAGTATTACCAAGATCATGACAGCACTTGTAGTATTTCAAAATTATGAGATGGATGAAACTGTCAGTTTCACCTGGGATGATGTGGGATTTCTAGAATATGGAGATGCACATATTGGTATCAAGCCGGATGAAGAAGTGGGTATGGAAGATTGTTTGTATGGTATGCTATTAGCATCGGCAAATGAGGTATCCCATGCACTCGGTGCTCATATGGAAGGTGGCTATGAAGAGTTCCTGAAGGTTATGAATGAGACATCGGCGGAACTTGGGTGTGAGAATTCTCACTGGATGAACACGCATGGTCTTCATGATGAGCAACATTATACATGCTGCAGAGATATGGCACTGATCGGTTCTGAATTATTCCAGTATGAGAAATTCCGTGAGATTACAAGCACTTATCAGCACACAATTCCGGGAACAAATATTACGGATGAGACAAGAACCTTTCAGCAGAATCATGATATGATCAATCAGTGGAGTAATCGATATTATGAGTATTGCGTTGGAGGAAAGACAGGATATACAGATCAGGCATTAACAACCTTGGTTACATTTGCAACAAAAGATGATATGAATCTTGTTGCAGTTGTTATGAGGACACATGGCGGCGGAGGCAATGCTTATGTGGATACAAGAGAGATGCTGGATTATGCTTTTGACAATTTTTCGAAAGTAGCAGTTTCTACTGAGGATATTGAATGTGAAGATATTGCAGAAATAGGGGAGGAGTCCTATGTTATAGTACCAAAAGGACTGTCGGTAGAGAAACTAGAATATGTGTTTGAAGAGCCAGCTGAAGTAGGGGATAAAACTGGTGAAATCACATATCTGTATCATGGACAGCCGGTTGGAAGTATGAAAGCCACGATTACAGAGGAATACTATAATGAAGTGCATGGTATTGAAGAAACGAAGGAAGAAGAAAAGCGGGATTCGGAGGACAAGTTTAAAATACCAGGCGTGATAAAAATCATTGTTGTTATTATACTCATTTTATTTATTGGATTTTTGATTCTATTGCAGTATATTAAGTATAAAAAGAGATTAATGAGAAAAAGACGTCATAAAAGACGCAGATCACAATGAAAAAACAGAAGATATGAATAATAAATGGGGGAATTATTATGGGTGAAAAACAATTCGATAATCCTGCAAAGTCGTCTCCGAAAAAAACAGATAAGAGAAAAAGACGTGCATTAAGAAGACAACAAAGACTCGATAAAGAAAGGAAACAAAAAGTAGGAATACTTGGCAATTTTCTTCTTACTTTACAGGCAATCGTTTCTATATTATTTGTAGGAACAGTATTTGTACTGGATATGTTTCCTATGAAATATTTGATCGTGATTATTTCGATCGTGTTGTTTCTGTTTATTGTAGCAGCGGCATCACAAAAGCGAAAGAGAGGCCGATCAGTAGGAGGTTCTCTGCTCAGCATCATTTTGATTCTGATCTTATCACTTGGAAGTTATTACATTGCGAAGGTGAATGGTGCAGTAGGTTCACTCACAGGTGGATCATACAAAATCGACAAAATGGTAGTTGCCGTTTTGGCAGATGATCCGGCAGAGACAATCAATGATGCCAAGGAGTATTCTTTTGGTGTGCAATATCAGTTAAGAGGTACGGATGTCGAAAATACAGTAAATGCAATTAATAAAAATTTAGGTTATGAGATAGCCACAGTAGAATATCAGAGCATACAGGAACAGGCAGGAGCGCTGCTGGATGGCAATGTTCAGGCGATTGTTTACAATGAAGCTTACAATGGAATGCTGGAAGAAGTCTATGAAGATTTTGAATCAAGTATAAAGGTTATCTACCAATACGAGATCAAGACAGAATTACTGAATATGGGTGCAGAGACGAATAAAGAATTCTCGATTACAGAAGACTGCTTTAATGTTTATATCAGTGGTATTGATGTTTATGGACCGATCGCGACAAACAGTCGAAGCGACGTGAATATTATTGCAACGGTAAATCCAAAGACACACCAGATTCTGCTCACTACAACACCTAGAGATTACTATGTTGCGATTCCTGGAGTATCAGGTGGTCAGAAAGATAAGCTGACGCATGCCGGAATCTATGGTGTAGATGCATCGATTGCTACGCTGGAAAGTCTGTATGAAACAGATATTAATTTCTATGCGAGAGTAAACTTTACTTCCGTGGTAGAGATCGTAGATCAGCTTGGCGGAGTAGATGTGTATTCAGAATATGAATTTACGACGTTACACGGGCAGTGCCAAGTGCAAAAGGGCATGAATCACTTTAATGGAGAAGAGGCATTGGCATTTTCGAGAGAACGTTATAGTTTGCCGGGCGGAGATAATCAGCGAGGCAAAAACCAACAGGCAGTCATTGTTGCGATGATCAAAAAGATGATTTCTCCACAGCTGCTTATAAAAGCAGGCGGCATCATTGATAGTGTAAGTGACAATGTTGAAACAAACCTGTCAGAGGATCAGATTCAGGACTTAGTCAAGATGCAGCTGGATGAAGGCGGTGCATGGAATATCTATTCAATTGCGGCTACAGGAACCGGAGAAAGTAATTATACGTATTCGATGCCAGAAAGAACATTATATGTTATGAATCCAGATATGGAATCAGTACAGAAGATTATCAATTTAATGAAGCGTGTTGCAGATGGAGAAAAAATAGAAGGTTCTGAAGTTGCTCAATAAATGATTTGTTGATGCGATGTGATGAAGTTGTAAAAAATGAAAGACCCCTTGACTTTTCAAGGGGTTTTATCTATAATAAGTTCTGTATATGGCAAAAACATTGACGAAGACAGTAAGCTATATTCGAAAGACAAAGCGAATCAGGGATGGTGAGAGCCTGATGCAAGTAGAATACAGTGGAAGATCACTTCCGAGTTGCAGTTGCAGAACCAGAGATTTTAAGAAATTCGAATTAAAATTTTTCAAGTAAGTACTGACGGCATTCCACCGTTAATAGGAACGCATATGATAGTATGATGTAACAGGTGGTTAAGCGTGATTATTATTTCCCGTCCTTTTACAAGGATGGGATTTTTTTTATTTTACAGAAAATTAGTTTCTGTAAAATAAAAAAATGCACTACGTGCGAATGATGCGCAGCTCGCGGAAAGGATATTACTGCTGTTGCAGTTCGCTCGCGCGCGAAGATTTCGCAAGGCGCAATCTTTTTTATGTCATTTAACTTGAAACGTTTCAAATAAGTATGGCAGAGAAAATTCTGGAAAAAATTTCGTTAATGAAGGATTTTAAAGAGAATAAAAAGGAGGAAAAGTATGTATCAGAAAGTATCGACCGATCTTAAATTCGTAGATCGCGAAAAGAAAACAGAAAAGTTTTGGGCTGATAATCAGATTTTTGAAAAAAGTATGGAAAATCGTAAAGAAGGCGAAACATACACATTCTACGATGGACCTCCGACAGCAAATGGAAAGCCACACATTGGACATGTATTAACTCGTGTAATCAAAGATATGATTCCAAGATACCGCACAATGAAAGGATACATGGTACCAAGAAAAGCCGGCTGGGATACTCACGGGCTTCCGGTAGAACTTGAAGTAGAAAAGTTACTTGGACTTGATGGAAAAGAACAAATCGAACAATATGGTTTGGAACCATTCATTGGACACTGTAAAGATAGTGTTTGGAAATACAAAGGTATGTGGGAAGGATTCTCATCTACAGTTGGTTTCTGGGTAGATATGGAACACCCATATATTACTTATGACAATAACTTTATTGAATCAGAATGGTGGGCATTAAAGCAAATCTGGGACAAAGGTCTTTTATACAAAGGTTATAAAATCGTACCTTACTGCCCACGATGTGGAACTCCGCTTTCAAGTCATGAAGTAGCACAGGGCTACAAAGATGTAAAAGAAAGATCAGCGATTGTAAGATTTAAAGTGAAAGGTGAAGATGCTTATATCTTAGCATGGACAACAACACCTTGGACATTACCTTCAAACGTTGCACTTTGTGTAAATCCAAATGAAACTTATGTAAAAGTGAAAAACGGAGAATACACATACTACATGGCAGAAGCACTTGTTGGCGCTGTATTAGAAGGCGATGTAGAAGTATTAGAAAGCTATGTTGGTAAAGATTTAGAAGGAAAAGAATACGAACCATTATTCCCATTTGTGGAATTAAACAAGAAAGCTTACTATGTGACATGTGACACATATGTAACTTTAACAGATGGTACTGGTGTAGTTCATATTGCACCTGCATTTGGTGAGGATGATGCGAACGTAGGACGCAAATATGACCTTCCATTCCTTCAATTAGTAAATGAAAAAGGTGAAATGACAGAAGAAACTCCATGGGCAGGCACATTCTGTAAGAAAGCCGATCCTAAAGTTCTTCAAGATTTGGAAGATCGAGGATTATTATTCTCAGCTCCAAACTTTGAACACAGCTATCCACATTGCTGGAGATGTGACACACCACTTATTTACTACGCACGTGAATCTTGGTTCATCAAGATGACAGACGTAAAAGAAAACTTAATTAGAAACAACAACACAGTAAACTGGATTCCAGAAAGTATCGGTAAGGGACGTTTCGGTGACTGGCTTGAAAACGTACAGGATTGGGGTATCAGCCGTAACCGTTACTGGGGAACACCGCTCAATATTTGGGAATGTGAATGCGGACATATGCATTCAATTGGAAGTATTGAAGAATTAAAATCAATGTCTGACAACTGTCCGGAAAATATTGAACTTCACCGTCCGTTTATCGATGAAGTTACAATCAAATGTCCACATTGTGGAAAAGAAATGCATCGTGTACCAGAGGTTATCGACTGCTGGTTCGACAGTGGCTCTATGCCATTTGCACAACATCATTATCCATTTGAAAATAAAGAATTATTTGAGCAACAATTCCCTGCAGAATTTATTTCTGAAGGGGTAGACCAGACTCGTGGATGGTTCTATTCATTGCTTGCGATCTCAACTTTACTTTTCGACAAAGCACCATACAAGAATGTACTCGTACTTGGTCATGTTCAGGATAAAGATGGACAGAAGATGAGCAAATCAAAAGGAAATGCAGTGGATCCATTCGAAGCATTAGAACAATATGGCGCAGATGCAATCCGTTGGTATTTCTACATCAATAGTGCACCATGGCTTCCAAACCGTTTCCATGGAAAAGCGGTAACAGAAGGACAACGTAAATTTATGGGTACATTATGGAACACATATGCGTTCTTCGTTCTTTATGCAGAAATCGATCAATTTGATGCAACAAAATATGCATTAGATTATGACAAATTAAACGTTATGGATAAATGGTTACTGTCAAAATTAAATACACTTATTAAGACAGTAGATGAAAATCTTTCAAACTACAGAATTCCAGAAAGCGCAAGAGCACTTCAGGTTTTCGTAGATGATATGAGTATCTGGTATGTAAGAAGAAGCCGTGAACGTTTCTGGGCAAAAGGTATGGAGCAAGACAAGATCAATGCCTATATGACACTTTATACAGCACTTGTAACTGTATCAAAAGTAGCAGCGCCTATGATTCCATTTATGACAGAAGACATTTACCAGAACTTAGTAAGAAGTCTTGATGCAAATGCACCAGAAAGTATTCACTTATGTGATTTCCCTGTTGCAAATGATGCATTCATTGATAAAGACTTAGAAGCAAACATGGATGAAGTATTAAAATTGGTTGTTATGGGACGTGCATGCAGAAATGCAGCCAACATTAAGAACCGTCAGCCAATTGCTAAGATGTTTGTAAAAGCTGAAAAAGCATTACCAGAATTTTATCAGGAAATCGTGGAAGAAGAATTAAATGTAAAATCTATGGAATTCACAGATGATGTAAGAGCATTTACTTCATACACATTCAAACCACAACTCAGAACTGTTGGTCCAAAATTCGGTAAGATTTTAGGCGGAATTAAAAAAGCACTTGATACATTAGATGGAAATGCAGCTATGGATGAAATCAACGAAACTGGCGCATTAAAATTAGACATCAATGGTCAGGAAATTACTTTACTCAAAGAAGATCTTTTGATTGACATGAAACAGATGGAAGGTTATGTATCAGAAAACGACAATGGTATCACAGTTGTACTTGATACAAATCTCACACCAGAATTGCTGGAGGAAGGTTTCGTAAGAGAAATTATCAGTAAGATCCAGACAATGAGAAAAGAAGCTGACTTCGAAGTAACAGATAAAATTAAAGTTTACTACGAAGGTACAGAAAAAGCAGAAAATATTTTTGCTGAACATGCTGATGAGATCGGCGGAGAAGTATTGGCAATCGAAGTTATCAAAGGAGCACCAGCAGGCTATACAAAAGAATGGAACATCAACGGTGAAAAGGTAACTCTCGGAGTTGAAAAATAAGGAGAGATATTTTATGGCACGCAAAACAAACGCAATGAAATTTAATAAGGAAGAATTCAAAACAACGGTAAAGAACAATTGTAAAAGATTATACAGAAAGACAATTGAAGAAGCTACGGAACAACAGCGTTTTCAAGCAGTTGCATACGCAGTAAAAGATGATATTATCGACAACTGGCTCGCAACACAAGAACAATACAAAAAAGATGATCCAAAGACGGTATACTACATGTCAATGGAATTCTTAATGGGTAGAGCATTAGGAAACTGTTTAATTAACTTAACTTCATACAAAGAAGTAAGAGAAGCATTAGATGAAATGGGAATCAACTTAAACATAATCGAAGATCAAGAACCAGATGCTGCTCTTGGTAATGGTGGTCTTGGACGTCTTGCAGCTTGTTTCCTGGATTCATTAGCTTCATTAGGATATTCAGCTTATGGATGTGGTATCAGATACAAATACGGTATGTTCAAACAAAAAATCAAAGATGGTTACCAGGTAGAAACACCAGATAACTGGTTAATAGATGGAAACCCATTTGAAGTTCGCCGTGATGAATACGCAAAAGAAGTACGCTTCGGCGGTACAGTTCGTCCAGACAAGGATCCTGTAACAGGAAGAGCAATCTATGTTCAGGAAAACTTTGAATCTGTAGTTGCTGTTCCATATGATATGCCAATCGTTGGTTATGGTAACAATGTTGTAAATACTCTTCGCATTTGGGATGCAAAAGCAATCACAGAATTCCACTTAGATAAATTTGACCGTGGTGAATATCAAAAAGCAATCGAACAAGAAAACCTTGCAAAAACAATCGTTGAAGTATTATATCCAAACGACAACCACTACGCTGGTAAAGAACTTCGTTTAAAACAACAATATTTCTTTGTATCAGCAAGCTTACAAGAAGCAATTGCAAAATATAAGAGAGAACATGAAGGCGGAGACATCAGAAACTTCCACGAAAAAGTAACAATCCAAATGAACGATACTCATCCAACAGTATCTGTTGCAGAACTTATGAGACTTCTTATGGATGAAGAAGGTCTTAACTGGGATGAAGCATGGGAAGTTACAACAAAAACATGTGCTTACACAAACCATACAATCATGGCAGAAGCTCTTGAAAAATGGCCAATCGACTTATTCAAGAGATTACTTCCACGTGTTTATCAAATTGTTGAAGAAATTGACCGTCGTTTTGTTAACGAAATCAAAGCAAAATATCCAGGAAACGAAGAAAAAGTTCGTAAGATGGCTATTTTATGGGATGGTCAGGTTAAGATGGCTCACCTTGCAATCGCTGCTGGTTACTCTGTAAACGGTGTTGCTGCTCTTCATACAGAAATCTTAAAGAAACAAGAATTAAGAGACTTCTACGAAATGATGCCAGAAAAATTCAATAATAAAACAAATGGTATTACACAAAGACGTTTCTTATTACATGGTAACCCACTTTTAGCTGATTGGGTAACAGAACACATTGGAGATGGCTGGATTACAGACCTTGCTCAAATGTCTAAATTAAAACCACTTGTAGATGATCCAAAAGCAAGAAAAGAATTCATGGAAATCAAACACCAGAACAAGATTCGTCTTGCACAATACATCTGGGAACACAACCATGTAGCAGTTGATCCTAACTCAATCTTTGACGTACAAGTTAAGAGATTACATGAATACAAACGTCAATTATTAAACATCTTACACGTTATGTATTCATACAATAAAATTAAAGAAAACCCAACAATGCCATTCTACCCAAGAACATTTATCTTTGGTGCTAAGGCTGCAGCTGGATACGCTCGTGCAAAACAAACAATCAAATTAATCAACTCAGTTGCTGATGTTGTAAACAACGATGCTAGCATCAACGGCAAGATCAAAGTTGTATTTATTGAAGACTACAGAGTATCAAACGCTGAATGGATTTTCGCAGCAGCAGATGTAAGTGAACAAATTTCTACAGCATCAAAAGAAGCTTCTGGTACAGGTAACATGAAATTCATGTTAAACGGTGCTCCAACACTTGGTACAATGGATGGTGCTAACGTAGAAATCGTAGAAGAAGTTGGTATGGAAAATGCATTCATCTTCGGTTTAAGTTCAGACGAAGTTATCAACTACGAAAACAATGGCGGATACAATCCAATGGATATCTACTACAATGATTGGGAAATCAGACGTGTTGTTGATCAACTTGTTGATGGAACATATGCAAAAGGTAACAGAGAATTATACAGAGACTTATATAACTCATTATTAAACACATACAGCAGCGACAGAGCAGACACATACTTCATCTTAAAAGATTTCAGAAGCTATGCAGAAGCTCAAAAACGTGTAGGAGAAGCTTATGTTGATCAAGAAAGATGGTCAAAAATGGCACTTTTACAAACAGCTTCATGTGGTAAGTTTACATCAGACAGAACAATCCAAGAATATGTGGATGATATCTGGAAACTTAACAAAGTAGTAGTAAAAAAATAGTAATAAAAATTTCAAGCCTTTCATAGAATAACTATGGGAGGCTTGTTTTATGCAAAAAATTAAAAAACTATTTTCTATCTTAATCATTGTTTTATTGCTGCCATATATCATTACTATTTTCATGAACGGAGAAAGTCTAAAGACAAGCCAGGATACGGCATTGGACGAGTATTGTATCGGAATATTGGCAAAGGAGGTTTCGTCAGATTATCATGATGAAATGATAAAGGCGCAGGCGCTCATCGTGCGTACAACGGTATATAGTGAAATAGAAAGTTTGGATCAGGATACTTTCGGAAAACCAGATTTAGATCCAGCATGGTATCAGAGATTGAAAAAGATTTGGGAAGAAACAGAGGGACAAGTTGTGTTGTATCAGGAAAAACTTGCACTGGTTCCGTTTCATCAGCTCAGCAATGGAAAAACACGCAGCGGGAAAGAGGTCCTAGGAAGTGAAGATTATCCCTATTTGCAGGCAAAAGATTGTGAAAAGGATATAGGTGCGGATGACCAGATGCGGACACAGATTTTGGACGTAGCAGGCGTACAGATTGTATCCAAGGATAGTTCGGGATATGTAATGGAAGTAAAGATTGGAGAAGAAGTATGTAGCGGAGACAATTTTCGGGATACTTATAAACTGCCATCCAGTTGCTTTGAAGTGCAGGAATTTGACGGGAAAACGAGGGTAATCACAAGAGGTGTTGGACATGGTCTGGGAATGAGTCAATATATGGCAAATGAGATGGCAAAAGAAGGAAAAACATATCAGGAGATTCTTCAGTATTTTTTTGAAGGTACAGAAATAAAAGAGGTTGCAGAAATTTTGTGGGATGTAGAATAAGGAAATCATTTTCTGGCAAAAATAAGTCCAGAGGTGATTAATATGAATAAAGAGCAAGAAGTTTCACGACGCGAAAAGGGTGCAGCAGTAGGATTGGTGATTTGTTTTGTGGCAATGATCGCGATTGTCGGGATGATTACATTTAGCCAATATCAGAGAAATACCAGAGAACAGCAGCTGGCGGAGGCGGAAACAACAGAAAATGAACAGACAAAAGAGAAAACAAACGTAGAGGATGAACGTGCGCAGATTACTAATACAGATACGATTCAGGCAGAAATCGAAAAAGAATCTGTAACAGAAACACCAGAGATAGTAACAGAAACTGCTCCGATTCTGGAGAGTACATTATCATTTACAGCCAATGATGCATTAGCATGGCCTTTGGACGGAAATGTATTGATGGGATATAGCATGGATAAGACCGTTTATTTTGCTACATTAGATCAGTACAAATACAATCCTGCTATTATTATTGGTGGAGAAGTTGGGGATGAAGTAGTCGCAGCAGCAGATGGAGAAGTAGAATCCATCAAAGTGGATGCACAGACAGGAACTACGATTACAATGAACCTGGGGAACGGCTATCAGATCGTCTATGGACAATTAAAGGAAGTGAGCCTGCAAGAAGGGGATCGCGTGTCTAAAGGAGAATTGATCGGATATTTAAGTGAGCCGACTAAATATTACAGTGTAGAAGGACCAAATCTGTATTTGCAAGTATTAAAAGATGGAGAACCGGTAAATCCGATGGAATATATGGAGGCATAATTGGGAATGAGTTATAAGCGTGTTTCACAAATGAGAGAAACACGCTTATTTTAGTTTGCGCGTAATTCTCGATTGCAAGACTTTACGCATGAATTATGTGAGGGGATTTTGGAATCGGACGTTGGAAAAGTGAAAGATGTGTGGCAAAATAGTGGTGATAATTTTGTTTGGAAGGATATTGATTGAAATATGAATTATACATATATTTTGAAGTGTAAGGATGGCACATATTATACAGGGTGGACAAATAACCTGGAGAAGCGTCTAAAGGATCACAATGATGGCAGAGGGGCGAAGTATACAAAGCCGAGACTTCCTGTTGTGCTGGTGTATTATGAGACCTTTGAGACAAAAGAAGAGGCTATGCGAAGGGAGTATGCAATAAAACAGTTGACACGTGCAGAAAAAGAAAAATTAATGAATAAGTAAAAATGTTCGAATCGTCCAAAAGCAAGTTTCACAAAATCTCCACATTTTTATCAAAAACAAATCACAGAATCAACATAAAGTTTTCGATTTTTTCTCATACAATAGAAAAATAATCTAAATCATCAAGGAGGGAAAACGTTGATCGAAGTAAGAAACCTTGTGAAGAAATACGGCAAGCATGTAGCCGTAGACCATTTAAATTTTACCATTGAAAAAGGTAAGATTTATGGCTTTTTAGGACCAAATGGTGCAGGAAAATCTACAACAATGAATATCATGACAGGCTATCTTGGGGCCACAGAAGGAGAAGTATTGATTAATGGACATAACCTTTTACAGGAACCTGGGCTGGCAAAAAGAAGCATTGGTTATCTCCCGGAAATACCACCGCTTTATACAGAGATGACAGTATATGAATATCTTGCGTTTTCATCAGAATTAAAGAAGATTCCGAAGGAAGACAGAGAAGAAGAGATTCAAGAAGTTATAAAACTAGCTAAGTTGGAGGACGTAGAAGACCGTTTGATTAAAAACTTATCAAAAGGATATAAGCAGCGTGTAGGACTTGCACAAGCGATACTCGGATTTCCAGAAATCATTATCTTGGATGAGCCTACGGTTGGTTTGGATCCGAAGCAGATTATAGAAATCCGTGAACTGATTCGAAATCTTGCAAAACAACATACAGTTATCTTAAGTTCTCATATTTTGGCAGAGGTGCGAGAAGTCTGTGATTATATTATGATTATTTCCAAAGGGAAACTGGTTGCAAGTGATACGCCAGAGAATCTGGAATATCTAATGGCAGGGAATGATACAGTTGAGCTGGAAGTAAAAGCAAAGGACAAGGAAGTCCTTGAAATTTTGAATTCGTTTAAGTCGATATCAGAATGGAATTGCGAAGAAAATGCAGATGGTAATCTTGATGTTATGATTAAAGTAAAAGACAGAGAAGATATCCGAGAAGAATTATTCTTTGCATTTGCAAAAGCAGATTGTCCGATTTTAGGTATGCGAAAGACAAAAGTGTCACTGGAACAAGTATTCTTAGAATTGACGGAAGGAGAATCAGAAGATGATAGCAATTTATAAAAGAGAGCTCAAATCTTATTTTCAGTCTATGATTGGATATGTGTTTATTGCATTTCTGGCGTTATTTGTGGGGATCTATTTTCTTGCGTATAACTTAAATGGGGGATATCCATATTTTGCATATGCGCTTTACAGTGTATTGTTTATTTTTATTGTTGCAGTACCGATTTTGACCATGAAATGTTTCGCAGAAGAAAGAAAAAGTAAGACAGATCAGCTTCTTTTTACTTCACCGGTAAGTCTTACGGGGATTGTAGTCGGAAAGTATCTTGCAATGATAACCGTATTTTTAATTCCAATCCTTTTATTCTGCTTTTATCCACTTGTAATTAAGATGAATGGAACTGCTTATCTTCTGGTGGATTACACAGCGCTTTTTGTGTTTTTCTTATTAGGATGTGTGTATATTGCAGTCGGAATGTTTATTTCATCTCTTACAGAGAGCCAGATTATTTCTGCGATCGGTACATTTGCGGTACTCGTAATTATGTATATGTGGGGATCATTTCTTTCACTTTTACCGAGCAATACAGCGGGAAGTTTCTTATCAGAATGGTTGGGAAAGCTGGATCTGACAGAAATTCTTGCAGATGTTCTTGCCAGTAAAATACTGAATATAAATGGAATTATATTATACGTATCGCTTATTTTTGTTTTTGTATTTTTGACAATTCAGTCAATCCAGAAACGTCGCTGGAGTTAGGAGGATCATGCTATGAATAAAATAAAAGAGATTTTAAAACGTCCACAACTCCGTTACGGTACATATAGTACAGCTATCACAGCATTTGTAATTGGGATTGTAATTGTAATAAATATGATTGCGGGGCAGTTTTCGGATACAATCGGCAGCATTGATTTGAGTGACAATAAGTTATACGAAATTACAGATACAAGTAAAACATTTTTAAAGGAGTTGGACAAAGAGATTACGATTCGTGTGTTTGCAGATGAAGCCAGTATGGATGAGCGTATTAAGACATTTGTGAAGAAATATGCGGCTCTTTCAAACAAAATTTCAGTGGAATGGATTGACCCTGTACTTCATCCTTCTATAGTAGAAGAGTATGGTGCAGAGTCGGAAACAATCGTAGTATCATGTGAAGAAACTGAAAAACAGGAATTGATCTACTTTACGGACATTATTGTGTATGATTATTCTTCTTACTACACAACAGGCTATGTCTCAGAAAGTGAGTTTGATGCAGAAGGACAGCTTACAAGTGCAATTAATGCAGTGACAAACGAAGTTGAGAAGAAGGTATATCGCACAGCAGGACACGGAGAATCTTCTTTCTCAAGCACAATCAATGATTTATTTGACAAATCAAACTTTACGATTACAGAATTAAATACAGTGATGAAAAATGAAATTCCAGAAGATTGCGATCTGTTAATGTGCTATGCGCCGACAACTGACTTTACAGAAGATGAAAAGAATATGATTTCAGAATATATCACAAACGGTGGGGATGTATTCTTGATTCTAGGAGTAACACAAAATGAAACACCAAACTTAGACGCGCTTCTTTTAGAATACGGTATGCAAAAAGCAGAAGGCTACATTGCAGATACCGAAAGATGTTATCAGGGAAATTATTATTATATTTTTCCGACGCTTTCTTTAAGCGGGGATTTGGCAACTGGAATGTCAACGGAGATGGTATTAGTTGCAGATGCGCTTGGTATGACAGAAGTAGATCCTGCAAGAGATACGATTTCATTAAATACATTCATGAAGACATCAGATGCAGGATATGCAGTGGATGGCGAAGATGCACAGCAAGGAACATATATCCTTGGGGCGACCGCAACAGAAGAGGAAGGACAGTTCACTGTTATTTCTGCAGCTACATTGATTGATTCATCGATTACGGATTATTTTGCTACGTTAGAAAATATCACATTATTTATGAATACAGTGACAAACCATTTTGAAGATGTAGAAAATATCTCAATCGAAGCAAAAAGCCTTGTTATGACATATAACACAGTACAATATGCAGGTGCATTTGGAATCCTGTTTATTTTTGGAGTTCCGATTGTTGTATTGGGATATGGATTTGTGAAATGGTTGAAACGTAGGAGGGCATAGGAGGAGTATATGAAGAAAAAGATGACAATTCCAATTCTCCTTGTGGTTTTGCTGGTTTTAATTGGTTGCTATTTTATGATTGGAGATATGCAGGAGAAAAAGGCAGCGCAGGAAGCAGACAGTACAACTTATGTTACAAAAATTGAAGATATTGTATCGTTGAAATATGGATCTTCTGATGCAAATGTTATGTCATTTGTAAAAAAAGATGATATCTGGTATTACGAGACAGATGAAACAATTTCATTGGACCAAAGTTCAGTAGAATCTATGGTCAGTGTGTTCACAAACCTTGTAGCAGTTAGAACTCTGGAAGAACCCGATGCATTGGAAGACTATGGGCTTGAAGAGGCGAAATATACACTTACACTTGAGGATACTTCAGGAAATGTAACTACAGTGTATGTAGGGAATGCTGTAGATGGAAATTATTATGTAACGATAAATGAAAAAGAAATCGTATACACAGTTGGAAGCAGTATCGTGGATTCGATGCAATTTAACATAGAATCGTTGAAAGAAGTAGAACAAACTGAAGAGACAAGTGATACAGAAGAAACAACAGAGACAGAATAAGAAAATCGCTGTAGGTTATAACATAGCCTGCAGCGATTTTTTGAGTGAAAGTTTATTTAGAAGTCTTACATGACAAAAACATACATTACGATAAAGTGACACATACTGCCGCCCATAACAAACAGATGGAAAATCTCATGCGAACCGAAATTCTTATGTCTGTTATTAAAGATTGGTAATTTTAAAGCATAGATGACACCGCCGATTGTATAGATGATGCCTCCTGCTAAAAGCCATCCAAAAGCAGCAGGCTGCAGCGCATTCAAAATACTGCCGAATGCAAGTACACATGTCCAGCCCATTCCAATATATAATACGGAAGAAAACCACTTTGGACAATGCACCCAGAATGCTTTGATTACAATACCAACAATTGCGAAACTCCAAACAATACCAAGTAAAATATAACCCAAAGGTTTTTCTAAAACAAGCAGGCAGATTGGAGTATAGCTTCCTGCGATTAATATAGAAATCATCATGTGATCAAATTTTTTCAGGCGGCGATTAACCTTTTCTGAAATGTCAAATGTATGATATATCGTGCTCGCTGCATATAATAAAATCATACTGGAGATGTAAACAATCGCTGAAAATAAGTAAATCCAGCTAGGCTCCTGTGCTGCTTTAAAGATAAGCGGAATGCCGGCAAATATCGCCATCAACATGCCTATAAAATGTGTAATTGCGCTTCCTGGATCTTTGATTCCCTTTTTATTCATATATGTCACCCCTTAAATTAATTAACAATAATTCGATAAGTAGTTTTTAAAACTACATTAAGTATATGCATATACTACAATAAAAATACAGGGAATGCAAGCAAAAATTAATGCAATTTAATCTCTTTGCCGCAAATTGTAATACTTTTGACTGCGTCTGCATCGATGGCATTGCCAAATTCGCTTACATCAATGTAAGAATCTATGAATATACCATTACGAACCCCACTGCTACTTTCACTTTCGACAGTCAGAATAGAACCATCCTCAAAATAAAGCGATTCTAATAAATCATTAGGATGTTCCTTCTGGCGATCCTGTGGCATACGGAATGCTTCCAGACGAACAGAGATTGGGGAAATCTCAACTTTTGTAAGGTAATAGGTCACGCCATTAGATTCAATGGATTCGAACATACGGTAAGTCTTCATGTTTGATTTATAATTAAATTTCCATTCTAATGTCCATGTACCAGGACATATTAATTCTGGTTTGGCGGGAGTACTGTCATCTTTTAAATCATGATAGAGGTACAAATCTGTAAGCTGAAGATAAATCTCACAGCGATTCAAGTTTTCACAATTGGAAACAGACATCAAGAAACCAAGTTTTCCGTCTTCTATAAAAGAGGTATACACCATCCCAAATCCGCTTTCCATCGGTTCAATGTAAAAATTCAGGTCGTTCATAACGAAATAGTCTGTTTCTTCATTATAAGAAGCTGGTACGTCGTAATCCGTTTCAATACGAATGTAGGCACTGTTTTTGTCACCGATAGAAGATATGGCCTTGATCTGAATTGGATTTTCCGGGAATGCAATATCCTTAACGGAACTATCTCTGGTATATGTGGCTGTCTTATTAATCTGTACTTCTCCGTCTTCT
This sequence comes from Faecalimonas sp., assembly GCA_045121495.1. Lineage (GTDB taxonomy): Bacteria > Bacillota > Clostridia > Lachnospirales > Lachnospiraceae > Faecalimonas. The sequence continues at coordinate 22,438 of JBGVGF010000125.1, read as the reverse complement.
AACTGTAGTGTGTCAGCATTGCTGATTCCCATAAAATTAATTAACTGAATGTCCCATTCATTTTTCACGGCAGCTATTGCAGTAATGCCAAGCGTAAATAGAAGAACTGCCGCAAGAGCGAGTGTCAGCCATTTCCTGCGTTTCGGTTTGAAACGAAATGGTACGGGTGAAGATATTGTATCGGTTGTTTCTAATTTGATAGATTGCAGGATATGTTCTTCGATACGCCATTGCTGGACGGCGTCTAAAGAACCATCGATTGGTAGTGCTTCATCGGTATGAATGTCGTGAATCAAATCGTCAAGGTTATTCATATAAAATTCCCCTTTCTAATAAGTCTTTACGAAGCTTTTCCTTTCCTCGATATAAAATGTTTTCAACCTGTTTTTTGTTGAGGCATAATTTCGCTGCAATATCACGGATGTGGTAGCCATAAAAATATCGATATAAGAAAACACTTTTATCTGGTTCTTTCATGTTTTCCAGACAAGTGTGTAAAATTGCTTCGCATTCTTTTCTTTCAAGTTCATTTTCCAGACTGTATGACGAGGGTAAATCTAACGAAAGTTCTTCCAGCGAGAAAATGTCTGCTTTCTTTTGTTTACGGCGCATGTCGCGTGAAACATTGCGCGCAATTGCATATAGGTAACTTTTCAAAGAATACTTTTGATTCAATTGAAAATTGTCTCTGTTTTTCCAAAAATGAATAAAGGTATCTGCAATTGCTTCTTCTATATCATTTTCAGAACAGTCATATAAGAAATTACGACAGATGGTTGCAATCGCACCGCCGTATAAGTTCATCATGAGATGAATGCCCTGCTCTGGATTCTTTTTGAGTGTGATAAGTATTTCCTGATCAGTCATAATGGAGGTCCTCCCTTCTTAATTAACTATACGACAGAAATGAAAAAAACACTCCAAATGGGAAGTGTTTTTTCAAAAATTATTTCAAATCTATAACTTTGACTCCGGAAATTTCGTTTTTGGTCTTTATAATAAGAGAAAAGACGCCGAGAGCTGCAAACAATAATCCAATGACAATGTTTCCGGCTACAATGCTCATATACTCTGAATCAGCAAGCAGGATGAGAAGAAGCAGAGGCATATCAGAAAACGTAAAGCCAGCAAGTTCTCCACTGTTGATCATATTAATAAGAAGAAATGTCTCTCCCAAAGCGGTTCCTAAAGCAACACCAAATACAACTGCGATAAGTAAAATGACAATTTTGCCTTTGCCTTGTTTTCCGTGGAGTAAATTGTAAGCCTTTTCAGCAAGCCATCCAATTAAAAATCCAACGATTGCTGCAACGTAACCCAGATAAAGTACAATGGCCCAGAGAACTGCACCGAATGCTGCACCTAATAAAGCACCCAAGAAACCACTAATATAAGAACCAGTATCTTCGTTTCTACGAGTTTCCTCAGCATGTGCAATAGCTAATTCCACTTTTTGTGCACAACCTGAATGAAGATAGAATGCTGCTCCATTCACTAATTTCCATTGTCCAGATTCAATCTCACATCCACATTCCGTACAGATATTTGCTTTTGCTGCCTCGTGGGCATCTAATAGTGGATAAAAGTAATCGATAAAAGATATGATTTTTTTCATTGTTCCAGGATTATCAAAAAATATAATGTCGATATAATTATCAAAAAAGTTGATTTCTTGAACTCGAAATTCCTTGTTCAAATTTTTCGTTCCAACAGCCGTCTGTAAAGATTGCTGATTTGCAGGTTCTATAAATGTCGTTGTAATATGAATACGTTTATAGCCTGAACCTTCGGATAATGTAGTTGCATAACCGAACATACTTCCGTAAGCGATACCTCGGTCTATGCGCATATTATGGGTTGCCGCCAATTTCTTGAGTCCGCTGCCTACCATGTAGGAATCCCCCTTTTTCTTTCGTAATAACAGGATTTTATCATTATATTTTGCAAAATAAAAGAGGTATCTATTAAGATACCCCTTGATTCACATGGAATTTTAGTAGTTTTCAACTTTTCTTTCGAAGTGTGCTTTTGGATGAGCACATGCTGGACATACTTCAGGAGCTTCTTCTCCGATGTGGATGTAACCACAGTTGTTACATTTCCATCCAAGTGGAGCGTCGCCTTTGAATGTAGTTCCATTTCTGTAGCTTTCTAATAACTTAAGGTAGCGTTTTTCGTGAGCTGCTTCTACACTTGCTACTAATTCAAATTTTGCAGCTAATTCTTCAAAGCCTTCTTCTCTTGCTTCTTGAGCCATGCGTGCATACATGCTTGTCCATTCTTCATTTTCACCAGCTGCAGCATCTACTAAAGTTTCTTCAACACTTCCGATGCCATGGAATTCTTTGAACCACATTTTCGCATGTTCTTTTTCTTGATTTGCTGTTTCTTCAAAAATATTAGCCATTTGCACGAAACCTGCTTTTCTTGCTGCAGAAGCGTAATATGTGTATTTATTACGTGCCTGAGATTCTCCTGCGAATGCTTCCATTAAGTTCTTTTCAGTTTTTGTACCTGCGTATTTAGACATATGACAATCCTCCTATTTTCTAGCAGCTATCAAAATCCGAATCAGATAGCCGCTGCTTTGTTCTTCTATTATATATGGTTTATTTACCTTTCGTCAATAAAATGCGCTTATCTATTGTTCTTCAAAAACATCTTTTCCTAAGCTGCATAAAGGGCAAACCCAATCTTCTGGGACATCCTCCCAAGCTGTACCTGCTGCAACTCCGTTATCAGGATCACCTACAACAGGATCATATTCATAACCACATACTGTACATACATATTTTTTCATAATTTTAATCTCCTTTGCTTTATTTTATATTTAGTTATTTTGTAATTAATAATAGTAATTGTTACTGATATTAATATAACAGAAGGATAGAGATATGTCAATATATATTTTGAAAATATGTGCAGAAAGTTATTCAAAGAGAATAGGAAAGTATTTTAATATTATTTCTGCTTATGTTCAAGCATAAGCTTATGCTATCAGCACAAGTACAAACACCCACACTTTTACACCCTTGATATAAAAGAAAGGGTATGCCTCAATTTGACATACCCATAAATTCTTGAAAGTATTGATTTTACTAGACTTTTGATTAGGCAAAGTATCTCTTAAGAAGTCCTTCGAATGCTTTTCCGTGTCTAGCTTCATCACGAGCCATTTCGTGTACTGTGTCATGAATTGCATCAAGGTTTTGTTCTTTTGCACGTTTTGCGAGATCGAATTTACCAGCTGTTGCACCGTTTTCAGCGTCAATTCTCATTTCGAGATTTTTCTTTGTGCTGTCTGTTACAACTTCGCCTAATAATTCAGCAAATTTAGCAGCGTGTTCTGCTTCTTCCCAAGCAGCTTTTTCCCAGTATAAACCGATTTCTGGATATCCTTCTCTATGAGCTACTCTAGCCATAGCAAGATACATACCTACTTCTGAACATTCACCTTCAAAGTTTGCTCTAAGGTCTGCGATGATATCTTCGCTAACACCTTTAGCAACGCCTACAACGTGTTCAGCAGCCCATTCTCTTTCACCTTTTTGTTCAGCAAATTTTTCAGCTGGAACCTTACATACTGGACATTGTGCTGGAGCCTCATTTCCTTCATGAACATAACCACATACTGTACATACAAATTTTTTCATAATCTTAATCTCCTTTATAAATATATATTTTTTATTTGTTTCTTTTGTTGAAGTAATAATAGTAATTATTACTAATATTACTTTAACATATTAATTATTGTTTGTCAATTACTTTTTGCACAATCTTTACAACTTCCAAAAAACATCATTGTATGACTTTCAATAATTCCATCAAAGTTTTTTTCCGCTTCCTTATTAACAAAATGTAATTCGTCTAAGTCTAAATCAATGACACGACCACATTTTGTACAACAAAAGTGATAATGAGGATGTGTACGACCATCAAATCGATCACCACCGTAAGTAGTTGTGATTTTAATTGCCTCTCCTAAATCAGCTAATAGATTAAGGTTGCGGTATACAGTTCCAAGACTAATATTAGGATATTCCTGCTTTACATGTAAATAAACAGCATCCGCTGTCGGATGTTCGCAGGTACTATTTAAATATTCTTTGATGGATTCCCTTTGTCTACTATATTTTAATGCTGCCAAATTGAATCCTCCTTTTAAAATAATAATGATAATAGTTACTAAAATTATAATAATGTATTTTTGTACAAAAGTCAATACAAAATTGGAAAACATAACAGAAATGTTATAATCTTATTGACATTGTTTAGAAATATTGATAGAATTACATCGTAACAAATGTAACATTTATGTAACAATTATAATAAAGTTTTTAACGGAGGGGTTTATGAATTTACAATTCATAAAGAAAGGGATTGTAATTGCAGTTTTAGCAGGTGCGATTTTAATTCCTTCAGGTGAAGCAGAAGCGGCAGAGATTACACCGATTATTGCCTTACCAAAACAGAATACAGAAGCACAATTAGATCAGAATATATTGATCAATGCAGTTGCAGAAATCAAAAGCGAAGCAGTAATTGAAAATAAAATTAAGATCGAAAGTGCAGAAGAAATGAAAACGAATAAGATGCTTTCTGAAAAAGCGTTTGCTGTAATTGGGGAGACTGGATACTTGTTAGTAAACAGTGCAGCAGATGAAGAAAGCGACTGGGTAGGAAAGATTTATGAGACATCTCAAGTGAAAGTAATTTCAACTTCGGAAGGATGGTCAGAAATCGAATCTGGTGAAGTAAAAGGATTCGTGAAATCAGAAGATCTTCTTACAGGCAAAGATGCAATCGCAAGAGCAAAAGAAATCTTGGCTGAAAAATATGTTGATATTGATATCTATACATTGGATGAAGAAGAAATTGAAGCTGGATTTTCAGTAGCTGAAACAAGAGAAGCAGAAGAAAAGAGACTTGCAGAAGAGGCAGCTCGTAAGAAGGCAGAAGAAGAAGCAAGAAAGAAAGCGGAAGCGGAAGCAAAAGCAGCAGCCCTTTTAGCACAAGGACAATCAGTTGTAGATTATGCAAAGCAGTTTCTTGGTAATCCATATGTTTACGGTGGTACAAGCTTAACAAACGGAACAGACTGTTCCGGATTTGTAAAGAGTGTATATGCACATTTCGGAATCTATCTTCCACGTACTTCTTCTTCTATGAGAAGCGTTGGGAGAGCAGTAAGCTACAACGAAATGCAGCCAGGAGACATTGTATGTTACGCAGGTCATGTTGGTATCTATGCTGGAAATGGTATGATTGTAAATGCAATTGATGAAAGCCATGGAATCGGAATGTCAAGTGCAACATACTCAAATATTATTACAATCAGAAGAATGTTTTAAAAGAAAAGCTGTCACTCATTGAGTGGCAGCTTTTTTAATAGTTAGGAAACTAGTCCCTAGAGGACGCTCCCGTAACACATTAGAATGCACTGCATGCAGACAATGCGCAGTTCGTGTAACCTATTTCTATGTAGATAACACTTTTTTAACAATTTTGTAATCTTGTACAAATTTAACAAAAAAAAATTATTTTGTCGAAACCTCTTGAAAAGTTATCAAAAAAGTTATCCACACAAAAAATGTCGAAAAAGGTGATAAAATCGAGATTTCCACAAAGTTATCCACATTATCCACACAAAAACACGTGGAAAGTGTGGATTATTTTTTGTTTAAAAAGAACGGATGTTTTGTTGAGATATAATAAAAATGTTAATTTGTCGAAAAAAATCGCAAAATTCATTGACTTTTGAAAAGTCAAAATACAATATAAAATTATTGTAACAATTCTGATAATTGGAAACACCGCATTTTCTAAAGACAAATGTTGATAATTTGTTTGAATAGTATTATAATAGAGCAATGAGAAACAAAAGGAGGAGTCGAAAATGGCTGTTAAAATAACAAAAGACATGACAATTGGCGAACTTATTGGAAGCTTTCCACAAGTTGCTCCAATTTTAATGCAAGTTGGAATGCACTGTCTTGGCTGTCCATCAGCACAAGCTGAATCTTTAGGAGAAGCTGCTATGGTACACGGAATTGATGCAGACTTATTAGTTGAAAAAATTAATGCATTTCTTAACGCATAGTTTGAATTAGAAAAGAGTATAAAAATAGATTGTGCAAAGCACAATCTATTTTTTTGTTCTTATTCTCTGGCACTTCCACATTCAGAACAGAATTTGCCTTTATTTTTTGCGCCGCAGCTGCAAGTCCATTCATCAGAAACAGGTTTTGGAGATCCACATTCAGAACAGAATTTACCTTTGTTCTTTGTACCGCAGCTGCAAGTCCATTCATCAGAAACAGGCTTTGGAGATCCACAATTCATACAGAATTTGCCTGTGTTTTCCTGACCGCATTTGCAGTTCCAGCTATTCACAGGTTTTACTTGCTGTGCCTGTACTTGTTGCTGTTGTTGAGGTGCAGGCTGTGCAGTCATATTTCCAAGTCCTGTATTTCCCATCATGTTCATGCCCATACCTAATCCGAAAAGATTACCTACGCCGCCATGCTGTCCGGCAGCTTCAACACCGCGTGCCATTGTTTTTTGGATATCATAGTTGGCAGCGTTCATATTTGCACCCATTGTAAATGTTTTTTGCATTTCCTGGATGGCATCTTTATCTTCCTCTGTAGGAATAAATGCACCGTTGATTGAGAAAGACGCGATTTCAAAACCACGTTCACCAGCCCATTCAGCACTAAGTAATTCGTTCATATACTTTGTGATGAGAGCAGATTTTGAGCGGATTGCTGTGTATGGAGTTGGTTCATTGTATCCAAGAGTAGAAATTGCTTCTGCAACCTTGTCAATAATACCAGATTTTAAGTTAGAGTAAATGCCTGCGTCAGTAACGCGTACGATGGAATCTGAATCAGCTCCGGCAACTTGTGCACCGATCATTGTGTAGAATTTTACAGGATCGCTGATTTTGATTGTTACTTCACCATTTCCTTTTAATGTAATGTCAAGTTCGATTGGTGGAGCACCGTTGAGCATCTGTGTTGTATGATGGAAAGCGATATCGCCACATCCCCATTTGATCGGAGTTGCAATAAGTTCCCCCATGTTAATATAGTATACTCTTTGTGTAGAAAATCTCTGACCACCGGCCGACCACTGGCTAAGGATCTCTTTTCCTAATGCTTTTAAGCCTTTGTTATCACCACTATATAATGAAGGAGCTGTGGAAGCGTCGTATGTAAATCTTCCTGGTTCAGCACAGAATTCAACGATTTTACCATTTTCAACGATAAACATACATTGTCCTTCCTGAACATCGATTCCTGAACCGCTTGAAATTAAGTTGTCATCCTTCTTTGTATTTTTTCCGGTAGATGTGAGAATTTTTTCACCACGTTTCATGAGAATGCCGTTTGACATATCTCCACTTTCAAAGTATTCTTTCCAAATAGATGATTGTACAGAGCCTTTTACTGCGTTAAGTCCTCCGCCAAGTACATCTCCTACTAAACTAATAAGTCCCATAATCGTATCTCCTTTTACTTTTCTTTGATTGAAGTTACGTCCCAACTGAGAATCGTATCTCTGACAATTTTAATATCGCAGTAAGGACATTGTAAAATATCGGTGTGCTGCAAAGCTGCGCCACAATTTGGACATTTCATGACAGCAGATGCGCTTCCGTTATCTTTGATTTTTAAAGTGTAATCCAGAATATAGCGTGTCTCATAGCGATTGCCTTCTGGTCTGTTAAATCCGGTAGAACATTGATATTGAATGGTGGCATAAGTATCATATTTGCGATATCCAGAAATGGAGATACGGTTGATACGGATATTTGTGCCGCCCTGTTTTGCTGCATATTGTTCTACATACTGTGAAATCTCGTTTTCTGCCTCGCTGGAACAGAAATTAGGGAAATTACGTTCAATTTGTTTTAAATAAAGATCAGTTGCACCACTGACTGATTTTTGTATTGGCTCATCCTCGGCATCTTCCAGGAAATGTTTAATTTGTGTGGCAGAGACACCAATTGCTCTCACTGCCATTTCGTCGATTTTTCGTCTGATGAAGCGTTTTAAACACATTAGAACTTACGACCTCCGCCGCCGTGTCTTACACCTCTTGATGATCGGTGAGAGCTGCCACCGGTACGTCTGCCGCTGCCACTGCTATTATTAGATGGTGCATAGTAGTCGCGGATCACTTCTTTACTGCATCCCATATAAACTACATTTCGGTCTTTTACTTCAAAAGTAGAACCAATATAATGTTTTGCAGACACAGATTTGTTAGCACGGTTATGTTTAGAAATCAGAACGATAACTATGATTATAGTAATAACCACCATAATGATTAATGTTGTAAATGAAAATTTGACAGCTCCCAAAAGAGGATTGTAATGATCTTCAAGCTTAGTACAGATGGATTTACTCATTCGGCTAAGACAAAGAGCATATTCTCCGTTAGAAGCATGTGTATAACAGGCATCCAACGTATTATAAATAGCTGTGTCAGTGAGTAAATCGATGCATTCTCCAACCGTGTTAATATAGATTTCTCGATTGTCCATATCGATCATAAACAGGACGCCATCCGGACGGAAATTATTGTTGTCATAAAAATCATCGGAATAAATCATGGATGATTTATCCTCAGCGTCATTGGTTGTCAGGAAAATAACAGAAATATCATATTTTTCGAATTTTTCTGCATAATTCCTTAAGTTATCTTCCTCGCTGGAAGTAAGAAGGTCGGCGTAATCAAACACAGTTTCCTCATTATAATTATTAGCATCCACAGTAAGCGGCAGGCTGATTGTAACTGCAAGTATAAGGACGCAAAGAAGAGTTTTTAATTTCTTTCTCATAGGACACCTCCTAACAACAGAATCAGTTTTAGAAGTGTGATCACAAGATAGCTCCCTGCAAGAGAACCAGCGATTGCTCTTAATAGTTTCTTTTTACACATCGGAAGCCTTCCGGCAATCTTTCCAGTTTCTCCATTGATAGCGTACAGGTAATCTTTTCCCTGATATTCTACGTTCAGGAGCCATACCGGTAGCATTGCGTACTTGGAGATGGTGTTGGAATAAGCTTCACTGGAATTGCGGATCGTCTTTACACCATATGCACCAGCAGCCTCCCGAGTCTGTGAAAGCATGGATTCTTTTGCACGATTCTTTGCCCTGGTGAGCGTAGTCTGCTCATCTTCGTTGTATTCTTCTGCATAAAAACCCGCCATATAAGCTGGATTGAATTCTTTTAGCTTGTTGTAGTCAAATGGTTCAATGGCATCCATCAAGGCATTGTCCAGATTTTTAAGCGCATCAGTTGGAATGTCGGTAAACACTCCCTGTGTGTCCATGGTTACATGATACATGTGATGTTCTACGATTTTGTCATGACCCTGTCTTTTAGATACAATGTTCTCGCAATAGAGGAGCGCATTGGTTCTGTTTTGGAATGAATGGAGCCAGAATGGAACATAGGTTCCTTTTATTTTCTTTAGTGTACTTTCACTGCCAAATGCTTTTGGTGTAAGGAAAGTACCGTGAATGTATTTTTGATAAATGTCTTTCGCTTTTGCTTCGTCTATCAAAAATGGAATAACTGCATCTGGTTTAAAGTTGTCAACCAGTTTGTCGGTTATACTGATTGCCCTGCCACAATAAGCACAGGTAGTTGCGATTGTGCTTTTAGCGGTAACGATCTCGGCACTGCAATGACTGCATTTGTAAACGACAAGTTCGACTGAATCAGACTCATCGGTTGCAGTTGCAAATTGGTCAGCAGTTTCTGGAGCAGTGTCATCGGTATTGACATGTTCTGTGTCTTCCCGTGTCTGTGCTTCGAAATCGGATGGCTGATATTCGAAATCACAATACTCACACTTCAGGCAGTTGGCATTACTGTCCCAATAGAGCTCGGCACCACAGTTTTTACAGTTGTACTTCTGCATATTTTCACCTGCATTTCTCTCGTAGTTGAGTATAATTATGTTTATTATACTAAAAAAAGTTCGCTTACGCAATCTCTGCGCATAAGCGAACTCTTTTGATAATCGGAATCTTTCTTATTTAAATATTGCCTAATTGTTTTACAGCATCCGCTGCGACAATCACTTCGCAGTGTTCTTCCAGAAAGGCAAGAACTGCAGTAGTAGCTTTTTCTGTGGAACCATATTCTGACATCATGTTACAGATCTTATTGAATTCTGTAAGAGCATGATCAGATTGTGTCATGGCAAGGATATAAACACCGTTTGGGGTGTCTTTGTACAGTGTATTTGAACCATGATATAGTGATTTTAATATACGGCAGGCATGTATTACGCTGTCGAGAGTGGCAAAGGAAAACAAACGAATCTTAGATTGTTCTGGTTTCTGTTCGATGCCCTCTTCCTCATGGGTTTCCATCTCATCTTCGCAAAGCTCATCTTTCGTGGTAAGTTGATTTCCAGGGTCGGAAACAGCTTTTTTTACTTTATGGAGTAGATCCAGAATATCTTCTGCACCTTCTAATTTATCAAGCATACTGCGTCTTCTGTTTTCAAGATCATGTAGTGAAGTACCAAACTTAGAAAATTTGGACTCCAGTTCCTCAGGATCGTCTACTTTAGTGATAATAAGAACGATAGAATCTGAAGAAGCTGGAACAGCTTCGATCATAAGAGGCATATCTTCTGCTTCAAAACCAAATTCAGCAGCAGCCTGTTTCATCATATCCTGGAAAAGTGATTTTGCTTTATCGGAGCCGCAAATCAATTCGCTTAGTTTTAACTCACGAGAAGCTAAATCAGCGCGGGTAAGCGTACAACGAATCTGATTGTCATTAATTTTTTCAATCTTCATATCATCACTTCCTATTCTAAATATATTTATTATTTGTATTAGTATAAACAAAATAAAAAAATATGTAAAGAAAATTTCTCTAAAGTTTATTTGTGGATAAAGTGACAAGTTATACACATCTACTATGTGGAAAATGTGGATAACCTTGTGGATAACTATGTAAATGCAGGGGATAACAGTGTGGAAAACTTTACGAGGCTATATATATCAAGGGGAAAAATGTGGATTTAGTTATGAACAAAATCCAGCTTGAAATTGTTCAAAATAAATGTATATAATCTAGGTACAGGAAGATAGTATGTCAGGTAACTATATGAATTATTACATGTAAGGAGGGACATATCATCAAAAGTTAATTTCTATTATTGTCAAAACGATTTTTTATATAATTTCTAAGAATGTAATTTCTAAAAATTCTGTTTTCTAAAATCTCATATCAAGCAGATTTATTCAAATCAATTATCCACAAATAAAAATAAGTCTATCTTCTTGTGAATTGGAAATAATTCAATAATATATCACTGCACCATAGGAATTCGAATTATTTCTGTCATAGTTACCTTATCATAAAGGAGGAATAGTTATCCTATGGAAGAAAAGCTATATAAAAATCTATACTTGGAACTGGAAAGGTATGAACAATCAGGTATTTGCATGAAATTGGGCAATGATCCTGCAAGTCCGATGCAGATTGTAACGGCACATATGCTAAAAGAAGATAAGACCTATATGAGAGATTATGTATGGGATGAAGAAGGTCATGTAAAAGAATTGACATTTCACAACATTAATGTTAGTTAACAACTATAAATTTGACAAAGATCCCCCTCTGACTTAGATGAACAAATGTTTCTGTTTGTGAAAAAATGTCGAAATAGTTAATGACGAGTACAAAAAATGTTGATATAATAGGTTCGAGTAGGAGGTGTGACATGGAGGATAGAACTAGATCAAGACAAGCGAATCGAAATCGCAATCAAAAAAGAGCTCAGATGAAACGCCGCAGAAAGAGAAATCTGGCACTGAAAGTGTTTCTGTTCTTTATAATAATAGTAGGTGTTATAGGAGGAACATTTTTAATAAAGCGTTATGGTCCTTCCAAGGAACTGGCGGATTTGTATGAATATTATGGGTTAAAAAAAGATGGAACAAATACAAAAGACCAGCTTGCTGTTATTATTGATAATGAAATCATCAGTCCGGATAATGTAAATAGTTCAGATAGTGAAGCGAATGATATCTATGGTATCCAGATTGATGGAACTGCATATTTAGAGTATGCAATTGTGCGTGATTATCTGAATGATCGATTCTATTTGGATTTTAATGAAAACATTTTATTGTACACTTTACCAGACGGAACAATATCTGTAAATGTAGGAAGCAAGGAATATACACTCCAGAAGCAGGAATACGCGGAAGATTATGTAATTCTGAAGATGGAAGGTGAAAAAGCATATATTGCTTTAGATTTCATACAAAAGTATACAAACATTGATTTTCGAGTATATGATGAACCGGTTAAGCGAATTGTGATCGACAGCGACTGGGGAGAGACTACGATTGCCACGATTAAGAGAAATACACAGGTGAGATACCGTGGTGGTGTAAAGAGTCCGATTTTGACAAATGTGTCAAAGAAAGATATCGTTACAGTAATCGAGGACGTTGACGGCTGGAAAAAAGTGCGTACGGAAGATGGATTTATCGGATACGTAAAGAGCAGCTGCCTCAGAAATGAGAAATCAGAAAATATCACGAGAGACTTTGAAGAACAGGTCTACCAGAATATTTCAAAAGACTACACGATCAATATGGCATGGCATGTGGTGACAAACAGTACGGCAAACAATTATGTTTTAGAGACAATCGCTAACACGAAGGGATTGACTACAATTTCTCCAACCTGGTTTACCATAGCAGATACAAAAGGGAATATTCATTCTCTTGCAAGTTCACAGTATGTGAATTATGCACATCAGGCAAATCTTGAAGTTTGGGCATTAGTAAGAGACTTTGATGGAGGAATCGATTCTTACGAAGAGACCTATGAACTTTTGAGCAGAACTTCTCAACGTGAAAATTTAATTAATCACTTAATGGCAGAAGTGCTAAAGACAGACATTGACGGCATTAATGTGGATTTTGAAAAAGTTTCAGTAGAATGTGGCGAACATTACATTCAGTTTATCCGTGAACTGGCACTAAGATGCAGACAGAATGGAATCATTTTATCAGTAGACAATTATGTTCCAAAGGGATACAATGCGCACTATCATTTGGAGGAACAAGGAAAAGTTGCTGATTATGTAATCATCATGGGATACGATGAACATTATAGTGGTTCTTATGAAAGTGGTTCTGTTGCATCACTTGATTTTGTAAGGTCAGGAATCGAAGAAACTTTGAAAGTTGTACCAAAAGAAAAGGTAATCAATGCAGTACCATTCTTTACGAGATTGTGGAAAGAAGTTCCTAAGACAGAAGCAGAGCTTGCAGCGCAGGAAGGCACAGAAGAAGCAGAATACCCAATGAAAGTTACGAGTCTTGCATACGGCATGGATTCAGCAGAGCAGGCAATTGCGAATGCTGGAGCAGAGATTGTCGTAGATGAAGTGACAGGACAAAACTATGCAGAGTGGGAAGCGGATGGCGCAACCTATAAGATCTGGCTGGAAGATGAGGCTGCATTGGAAGCAAAGTTAAAGCTCATGAAAGAGTATGATCTGGCAGGAACATCTGCATGGAGACTGGGATTTGAAAAATCAGGCATTTGGGATTTGATTTTAAGATATGTAAATTAATATTTGAATTTTACTTAGAAGGACTGAATAATCAGTCCTTCTTTTTTATATAATGTATAAAAAGGAAAAGTAGGGAAACCATGTTTAAAGGAAAATGGAAATGGTACATGATGCTGGCTGTATTGCTGGCACTGATTTTTCTGAACAGGGAGCTGAGTCAAAGCGTAGTAAGCGAGGACGTAAGCGAAAATGAAATTGTTATAATTGATGCAGGGCATGGCGGAAAAGATCCCGGGAAGATAGGCGTCAATGATGTTTTAGAAAAAGATCTTAATCTGCAGATTGCCAAAAAAGTAAAGGAAAATCTAGAGAAACAAAAGGTGACTGTGATCATGACTAGGGAAGATGATACAGCAGAAGACAGTAAAATGGCAGATATGAAAAAAAGAGTTGCATTAATTAATGAAGAAAAACCTGCAATTGCTGTCAGCATACATCAAAACAGCTATTTGCAGGCCGATATTAAGGGGGCTCAGGTATTTTACTATGAGCATTCAGAGGTTGGAAAGAATGCAGCTTTGATAATGCAGGAAGAACTAAAGCAGATTGATAGTGAAAATACCAGAGAGGCGAAAGGCAATGACACATATTATTTATTAAAAAAGACAGAAGTTCCTACAATTATTGTGGAATGTGGATTCTTAAGTAATGCGCAGGAAGCGGAAAAATTGACGGACGAAACATACCAAAATGAGCTTGCAAACGCAATTTGCGATGGGATTATCAAGTGGCTAAAGCAGAGGCGTTCTTGAATAATAAAAAGAATGATGTTATAATACAACGTATGGAAACGATAATAAAGAAAATTGACAAAACCAAAATTGATCAACAAATTATTGAAACAGCTGGAGACATATTGTGGAAAGGTGGTCTCGTTGCATTTCCTACAGAGACAGTATATGGCTTAGGTGCCAATGCACTTGATGAGGAAGCAGCGAAGAAGACTTATGCAGCTAAAGGTCGTCCATCAGATAATCCATTGATTGTACATATCGCAGATGTGGAATCATTGGATTTGATTGCGCAGGAAGTACCTGCCAAAGCAAAGCTTTTGACGGAAAAGTTTTGGCCAGGACCTTTGACTCTTATATTCCGTAAGACCGACAAGGTACCACTCGGAACTACAGGCGGTCTTCAGACAGTTGCAGTAAGGATGCCGGTGGATGAAATCGCACTAAAACTGATTAGAGCAGGAGGAGGATATGTTTCAGCACCAAGTGCCAATACATCGGGAAGACCAAGTCCTACAACTGCGCAACATGTTTTTGATGATTTGAATGGGAAAATTGATATGGTATTAGATGGCGGCAGTGTAGAGATCGGTCTAGAATCTACCATAGTGGATATGACAGTAGACCCTCCGATGATTTTGAGACCTGGTGCTATTACAAAAGAGATGATGGAAGCAGTAATAGGAGACATTACGGTTGATAAGGCTTTGATTTCTGATTCAAGCAGCGAAGCACCAAAGGCTCCAGGTATGAAATACCGTCACTACGCACCAAAGGCCCAGCTTATGATTGTCCATGGCGAGACAGAAGAAGTCGTAAAAGCAATCAAGCAGATTGCATATGAGCAGACTCGTTTAGGATATAAAGTAGGGATTATCGCTACGAATGAAACGATGGGTTCTTATACGACAGGTGTAGTAAAAAATATAGGTTCTAGAAATAATGAAAGCTCAGTTGCTAAGAATTTATACAAGGTGCTGCGTGAGTTCGATGAAGAGGATGTCAGCTATATTTACAGTGAAGCATTTACGGAAGATGGAATAGGCAATGCGATTATGAACCGTCTTGATAAAGCAGCTGGTCATCATTCTATACAGGCAAAAGATATTACATGTCTTCAGAAATATCGCAGAGTTTTATTTGTAAGTAAGAGTGACAACTGCAGAGGTCCTATGGCAGCAGAGATTTTGCGTAACGAACCGCTTATGAAAGAATATGAGGTTGGATCGCGTGGCATGGTTGTGCTCTTTCCAGAGCCGGCAAATCAGAAAGCAGAAGCGATTATGCGAAGTCATCAGATGACATTGGCGGCACATGAGGCCAAGCAGCTTACAGAGGAAGATCTGGATGAAGAGACACTGATACTTACATTTGAAGAAATGCAGAAATGGAAGATTGTGACAGAATACGAACATGTGAAAAATGTATTTACATTGAACGAGTTTATTGAAGATGACCGTATGGTCAGATCTGCACATGGACAACCACTCGTCGTATACGGTGAGAATTTCGAATTATTGCGAGAATTGATTAAAAAACTCGCTGATAAGTTAAATAAAGGAATGGTATAAGGAGGAAGCACTTATGATAGCAATTGGATGTGATCATGGTGGATATGATTTAAAATTAGAAATTATCAAATATTTAGAAAAGAAGGGTCTTGAATACAAAGATTTCGGATGTAACGGTGAATCTGTTGATTATCCTATCTATGCGAGAAAAGTTGGACAGGCAATTTTAGATGGCGAATGTGAAAAGGGAATCTTAATCTGTGGTACAGGAATTGGTATTTCTATCACTGCAAATAAGATGAAAGGCATCCGCTGTGCGCTTTGTTCTGACTGTTTTTCAGCAGAAGCTACAAGACTTCACAACGATACAAACATCGTTGCATTAGGTGGCCGTGTAGTTGGTCCTGAATTGGCTGTAAAGATTGTTGATACATTCTTAAATACACCATTCTCAGGGGATGAACGCCATGTTCGCCGTATCAGCATGATCGAATAGTGATCTGCTTTGCGAAGTAATACGGAGGAGAAACGCATGACAGGAAAAAGAAAAGATTATATTTCTTGGGATGAATATTTTATGGGAGTTGCTATATTATCAGGGATGCGCTCCAAAGATCCTAGTACACAGGTAGGATGTTGTATTGTAAGCCAGGATAATAAGATTCTTTCTATGGGATACAATGGACTTCCGACAGGATGCTGCGATGATGAATTTCCTTGGGGAAGAGAAGGCAATGATCCGCTTGAGACCAAATACCTTTATGTTGCACACAGTGAACTGAATGCTATCTTAAACTATAGCGGCGGAAGCCTTCAGGGCGCGAAATTATATGTATGCCTGTTCCCATGTAATGAATGTGCGAAAGCAATCATTCAATCAGGCATAAAAGAAGTGATTTATGACAGCGACAAATATGCAGATACTCCAGCAACGATTGCTTCGAAGAAAATGATGGATGCAGCAGGCGTGAAATATCGCCAATATGAGCACACAGGAAGAGAAATTAAATTTACACTTTAGAAGAAAACCCTATCGATTTGATAGGGTTTTTTAATATCTATGAGAGAATATTCCAGTGTTAAGAAATATAAAAGAGACATAAAATATAGTAACAAAATGGTTTAGGGAGCAGTATGAGTTTTATCTTATATCTAAGCGATATCATGATACCGGCGGTGATTCTGGGAATCGTTACATATGGTATGTCGATGCAGGTAAATGTGTATGACGAGTTTGTAAAAGGAGCAAAAAAAGGATTTGCCACGGTAATTAAGATCATGCCGACATTGATCGGTCTCATGGTTGCAGTTGGAATTCTGCGGGCGTCTGGTTTTCTGGATTTTCTTGCAGAAATCATTGGGAATTTGACTGCATATATTGGATTTCCGCCTCAGCTTGTACCTCTGGCAATTGTAAAGATGTTTTCTTCATCGGCAGCAACTGGTCTTCTCCTGGATTTATATAAGGAATACGGGACGGATTCAAGAATTGGTCTGATCGCTTCTATTATGCTGAGCTGCACGGAGACAATTTTTTATACGATGAGTGTTTATTTTATGACTGCCAAGATAAAAAAGACAAGATATACGCTTGCGGGTGCCTTGCTTGCAACTTTAGCCGGGATTATTGCAAGTGTATGGCTTGCGGGGACGTTATGAGACGTCCCCAAGCATTTCTTCTCGAACGATATCGAACGGCGCAGGTCCGATATTTAGAAATTTTCTATGAAAGTTCTTTTGTGTAAATGAATCATCCTTTTGAATCATCTCTTGTTTCAAATCCAATATTTCCACATACCCGACATAATAACTTAGATAATTGGCAGGATCCCCAATGATCAGTTCATAAACTTCTTTAATCACATCTTCATGATCTATCCCATAATCTTTGAAATATTGAATCGTTCGTTCCTGATTCCAGCCTTGATAATGAATCCCAATATCGGCCATCGCATAGAGTCCAAGAATCAGAGAGTTGTTTTTCTGTAATAAAGTTGCATAAGGTTTTTCATAGGAACTCAAATAATAAGAACACATTTCGGCATAGGTCGCCCAACCTTCCACGTATCCTTTGAAGTTAAAGAGTGAACGCAGTGGGTCAGGATCTGTTGAAGCAAAGTAAGTTGTCTGGTATAAATGCCCCGGATACCCTTCATGAGCAAGCGTTGTGAAGAGGTCGATATCTTCCAGTGCATTTCCTTGATTGATGTAGATTACGTTTTCCGAGGAGTTATCGATGGCCGGAATCAGATAAAATGCAGGGCTTAAGTAAGGTTCCAAAGAGGAAGGGACATATTTGATTGTTACATTTACATCAGAAGGCTCAGGAAATGCGCCGATAATCAGTTCTTCTAAGTCTGAAAGAATTTTGTCGGGAGTAGATGAAATCTTACTGCTGGCAGTTTCTGTAATAGAAGGATTTTCTTCAACAACCGAATGAAGAGCAAGAAGATCGGAAGCAATCTGTGTTTCTATCAGTGAGATCATATCATCCATTGATCTTGAAGAGCCGGTTTCACGCTCTGCCAGATAACAGTAGTATTGTTTTCCATCGGGGAGATAGCAAAGGCCAAGATCGTTTTTCCCACTTCCTTTTAAATCTGAAAGAGCGCTGACTAGCTTCTGATATGCAGGAAGGATTGCGGAATCTAAAAGTGTTTGGTTTTGAGAAATATAATCGGCTTTTTGACTCGCAGTAATATCCTCAATTGTGGCAAGACGTTCCTCGAATGTAGAAAGGAGATAATTGTTTTCTCCCATATTGATAAACGCATTGCATTGTGCAATGATTTCTTCTACAATCACATCAGACATAAACAAACCGGCGTCAGACTTCGCTTGCTCGAATTCGATCAGCGAAGAAAAATATGCAGGTGTGGTTTCAATTAGCTGGAGATAAGTTTCTACGTCATCTGTAGTATGAAAAGCATATTCCGCAAGAAGCACAGGGAGCTGCGCATGAATACCTGTAAGTGGACTTAAAGGTTCATCATATAACGTGTAGGGTGCGCCTTCCAGAGATGTATTTATATAGGAAGAGAGAATGTCATATGTGAGTTGGTTCTCTTTGGAAAGGGAATTGTAAGAGAATTTGTCTAGGACAGCCTGGCAGTTTTCGAAAGAAGCCATGATTGCTACAGAATCTGTTTCAAAAGTTCCAAATGTGATTTCTGAGGAAGAGATACCATATTCTTCTGGATTTTCCACCGAGTAGTGGAGAGCAAGTGTAGAAGAAGCTACATCCTGCTGGAACAGAGTTAAGGTAAAATTTTTAAAGGCGGCATCCACATTTGTTGGGATATAAGAGCAACTGGTGATCATGCAGGTGCATATAATAAGAAGAGATAAGAGTTGTTTTTTTCGTTTCATAAAAATCCAATCTTTTTTTATCTATTCTATGAAACGAAAGAAAAGAGTATGAGCTAAGAGTTCAGAAGAAAACTCTTAGCTCATGGTGAAATTGTTAGAATGTATAAAAAATACCAGTATCGATTCCGATTGGAAGACCGATTAGCAGCCAGATAATCAAAAGAAGAATCCATCCAATCATAAATACAAGTGAATAAGGAATCATCGTAGCGGTTAAGGTACCTATACCAGCCTTCTTATCGTAGCGCTGTGCAAACGTGATGATAACTGCAAAATAAGTCATCATTGGCGTGATAATATTTGTAGAAGAATCGCCGATTCGATATGCAAGCTGGCAAAGTTCCGGACTGTAGCCAAGCAGCATAAACATTGGAACAAATACTGGTGCAAGAATGTTCCATTTTGCAGAAGCAGATCCCATGAATAAATTCATAAATGCGGAAAATAGTACGAAAATAATCATAAGCGGAATCAATCCAATATCAATACTCTTGAAGAAATTTGCGCCTGCCAGCGCAACGATTGTGCCGAGTTTTGTATAGTTGAAGTAATTAATAAATTGTGCGGAAACAAATGCCAGTGCCAGAAAAGAACCCATGGAAGCCATCGCATTTGACATGGCATCACAAGCACCTTTTTGTCTGGTAAACGTTCCGACGGTTTTACCATATGCGATACCCGGTAACATAAACAGGAATGCGATCAATACAACGATACCGTCTACAAATGGTGAAGGAGTATTTCCGAAGAGTTCTCCATTTTCATTTCGTAAGAAGGAATCAGGAAACGCACAGGCAATGATGATTGTAATAATAAAAATACCAGCAACAATACCTGCATTTCGTAATCCTTTTCTTTCAACATCCGTAAGCGTTCTAAGAGAGTCATCTTCGTGTCCAGTGACTTCTCCGTGATATGTTCCCAGACGCGGTTCTACGATTTTGTTTGTTACAAAGGTACCTAAAACAGTAATCAGGAATGTGGATGCAAATAAAAAGAAATAATTTCCCATGACTGCTACTTCGTAAGATGGATCGATAATGGAAGTTGCAGTCTGTGTGATTCCTGCTAACAAAGGATCTAATGTACCGATCAGCAGGTTGGCAGAAAATCCACCGGATACGCCGGAGAATGCAGCAGCCAGACCGGCCATCGGATGGCGTCCATACGCATAAAAAATCATAGCTCCAAGTGGAATCAATATTACATACCCGGCGTCTGTTGCAATATTGGACATAACTCCAAGGAAGACGACCATAGGGGTAATCAGGGAAGCAGGAGTAATCCTTACGACTGCCTTTAGTAATGAATTGATAAGTCCGGATTGTTCGGCAACACCGACTCCGAGCATTGCGACCAGAGTCATACCCAGTGGCGCATACGTAGTAAAGTTGTTGACTGCCTGGGTCAGCATATAAGTCAGTCCGTCTCTGGTGAGAAGACTTACAGAAGTAACCGTTGTTTCTTGGAGTACAGTAGTACCATCTTCCAGTTTTGTGACCAATTCACCAGTTGCAGAAATGCCAAGCGCGGAGCAAATGGCAGAAATCAAAACGACAGCTCCAGTCAGTGCAGCAAATAAAGCGATTGGATGAGGAAGCCGGTTGCCTATTGTTTCGATTCCATTTAACCAGCGATTATATAAAGATAATTTATTTTTTTGTTTAGACATTTAAACCCTCCTTTACTATGGGATTATCAAGCTACTTGTTTTTAAAGTGTACCCGATAATGGCACGATACTATCATGGATGAAATAAGAAAGTCAAATGTATTGAGCAGATTCCAGAAACTACCAGCACAATGAAAATGGGGAAAGAAGGTTTTGGAAAAGAGGATTCTTGACATCAAATGAAACATATGGTACGATTTTTTGTAATGTAAGAAAAATTTTTTTGAATTTTTTCGCATAATAAAATTAAAAAAATAAACGCAGTGATGAAAAGAGTACATTTTTGAAAGTCTTACAGAGAATTCCCGGCTGCTGAGAGGGATAGATGGAAGAAAGTGGAAGATGGCTTCGGAGCGGTGTACTGAGCAGATTACGATTCGGAATCCTTGAAATTGAATCTGTAAGGTACAATGGGGTCGCCCTTTACAGCGAGAGAGTTTATTCATGCAGAGTCGAACTCATAGAGGTCAGTATCGTGAGATGCTGGCGAAGAGAAGTGGTAACACGGAATTTCACCCGTCTTCTTATTAGATTAAGAAGAGCGGGTTTTTTTATGCTATCAGAAAAGTATTCCGATTTGAATTCTTTTGTATATCATAAAAAACCCCTTCTTCAACACAGGAAATAAAAGGAAGGAAAAGAAAAATGGAAAACAAAAAGTTTTATATGACAACAGCCATTGCCTACACATCAGGCAAACCACACATTGGTAACACATACGAATTCGTACTTGCTGATGCAATTGCAAGATACAAAAGAAGTCAAGGATATGATGTATGGTTCCAGACAGGTACTGACGAACATGGTCAGAAAATCGAATTAAAAGCAAAAGAAGCAGGATTAGAGCCACAGGCATTTGTGGATGGTATTGCAGCACAGGTAAAAGAAATTGCTGACATGATGAATACATCTTACGATTATTTCATTCGTACAACAGATGATTACCATGAAAAACAAGTACAGAAGATTTTCAAAAAATTATACGACCAAGGTGATATTTACAAAGGATACTATGAAGGTATGTATTGTACACCATGTGAATCATTCTTCACTGAATCTCAATTAGTAGATGGAAAATGTCCTGACTGTGGACGTGAAGTTCAGCCAGCAAAAGAAGAAGCGTATTTCTTCAAAATGAGCAAATATGCAGACAGACTGATCGAACATATCAATACTCATCCAGAATTTATTCAGCCTGTATCACGTAAGAACGAAATGATGAACAACTTCCTTCTTCCAGGACTTCAGGACCTTTGCGTATCAAGAACATCATTCAAATGGGGAATACCTGTTGAATTTGATCCAAACCATGTAACATATGTATGGCTTGATGCACTTTCAAACTATATCACAGGTATCGGATATCACTGTGACGGTGACAGCGAAGAATCATTCAACAAGAACTGGCCAGCAGACCTTCATCTGATCGGAAAAGACATCATTCGTTTCCATACTATTTATTGGCCAATCTTTTTAATGTCACTGGATCTTCCACTTCCAAAACAGGTATTTGGACATCCT
>JBGVGF010000124.1:0-14238 GCA_045121495.1 Faecalimonas sp. | reverse complement strand
AAAAAAGAATGCGAGCCTCTCACGGCAAGCATTCTTTTTTTGCTTACAGATACTAGATGAAGTTGAATGCAGTGGAGCATTGAAGCAGAGGATAATAAGCAACGAATTCGTAAGTAGATAAAATCAAACAAATCCCTATTTTATCTAATCTTCAAATGTTTCTTTTAATTTGTCCATGAATCCTTTTTTCTTATTTTTTTTAGATGAAGCATTTTCAGATTCTTTTCCCTGATTTAATGTATTTCCTGTAAGTTCATCAAACTTGCGAAGGGCCTCTCTTGCTTCAGCACTAAGCTTTTCAGGTGTCTGAATTACAAGTGTTACATAATGATCGCCTCGCACTTGTTTGTTGCGAAGTGAAGGAACACCTTTTCCTTTTAAGCGAACCTTTGTATCTGTTTTTGTTCCTGGAGCCACTGTATATAATACATCTCCATCCACAGTTTTAATACGGACATCAGCGCCAAGTGCAGCCTGTGCAAATGAAATTGGTGCTGTAGAGAAAATATGCATATCCTGACGCCCGAAAATTGGATGTCTTGATACAGTTACTTCTACCAATAAATCCCCTCTTGGACCGCCGTTAATACCTGGTTCCCCTTTTTCACGAATACGAATACTCTGTCCATTGTCAATACCTGCTGGAATCGATACTGCGATTTTTTTCATCTTAGATACATATCCAGTTCCATTGCAATCAGAACATTTGTCTTTAATAATTTTTCCTGATCCTTGACAATCTGGACATGTCTGAACATTTTGGACAGTTCCAAAGAATGATTGCTGTGTATACACAACTTGTCCTCTTCCGCCGCATTTTGGACATGTCTCAGGTGAAGATCCTGGCTTTGCACCGGTTCCACCACATGTTGTACAAGGCTCTTTTAACACTACTTCTAATTCTTTTTCACATCCAAATACCGCTTCTTCGAAAGTAATACGGATACCTTTACGAATATTGGCTCCCTGTCTTGGTCCATTGTTTGCACGACCGGAACTGCGACGAGAACCGCCAAAGAAGTCGCCAAAAATATCACCAAAAATATCGCTAAAATCAGCACTATTAAAATCGAAGCCACCAAAGCCACCTGCTCCGCCGCCTCCTTGTTCAAATGCTGCGTGACCGAATTGGTCATATTGACGACGTTTTTCGGCATCACTAAGTACAGCGTATGCTTCTGAAGCTTCTTTAAATTTCTTTTCTGCTTCCGCATCGCCTGGATTTACGTCTGGATGATATTTTTTAGCCAGGGATCTATATGCTTTCTTTAATGCTGCTTCGTCGGCGTTTCTGTCGACACCAAGCACTTCATAATAATCTCTTTTTGTCTCAGCCATAATCAATTCTGCCTTTCTATTATCTTTTATAAACGAGGAAAAGTCTGCGGAACTTAACCTATGTCAGATTCCGCAGAACATTTTATCCTGATATTATTAGATTTCTTTGTAATCTCCATCTACAACGTCATCGCCGCCAAATCCTTCTGGAGCTGGACCTGGGTTTGGTGTAGGACCAGCTTGCGCTCCTTGTGCAGCACCAGCTTGTTCATACATCTTTGTAAATAATGCTTGAGCACTAGCCATTAATTTTTCTTTACCAGCTTTGATTTCTTCTACTTGTGCATCTGTTACAGATTCTGGAGTAGATTTTGCCAAGATATCTTTTAATGCCTGGATGTCAGCTTCTACGTTTGCTTTTTCAGAAGCGTCAATCTTGTCTCCTACTTCTTTTAACGCTTTTTCTGTCTGGAAGATCATAGCGTCAGCATCGTTTCTCGCATCAACAGCCTCTTTACGTTTCTTATCTTGAGCTTCAAATTCTGCAGCTTCTTTTACAGCTTTTTCGATATCAGCATCTGACATATTTGAACCAGCTGTAATTGTGATGTGTTGCTCTTTACCTGTTCCTAAATCTTTTGCAGATACATTTACAATACCGTTAGCGTCGATATCGAATGTTACTTCGATTTGTGGGATTCCACGTGGAGCTGGAGCAATTCCATCAAGTCTGAATTGACCAAGAGATTTGTTATCTCTGGCAAATTGTCTTTCACCTTGAACAACATTGATATCTACTGCTGATTGATTATCTGCTGCTGTTGAGAAGATTTGACTCTTCTTTGTTGGAATTGTTGTATTTCTTTCAATTAATCTTGTAGCGATACCACCCATTGTTTCGATTGATAATGAAAGTGGAGTAACATCAAGTAATAAGATGTCGCCAGCACCAGCATCTCCAGCTAATTTACCACCTTGAACAGAAGCACCTAATGCTACACATTCATCTGGGTTAAGAGATTTACTTGGTTCTTTTCCTGTTAATTGTTTTACTTTATCTTGAACAGCTGGGATACGTGTTGATCCACCAACTAATAACACTTGACCTAATTCAGAAGCTGAAAGACCTGCATCTGAAAGAGCACGTTTTACTGGTTCTGCTGTCTTTTCAACAAGATCATGTGTTAATTCATCGAATTTAGCTCTTGTAAGGTTCATATCTAAGTGAAGTGGACCTGAAGCATTCATGCTGATGAATGGCAAATTGATGTTTGTTGTTGTAGCTGAAGATAATTCTTTCTTCGCTTTTTCTGCAGCTTCTTTTACTCTTTGAAGAGCCATTTTATCTACTGATAAATCTACACCGTTTGCTGCTTTGAAATCAGCTACGATATAATCCACGATTTTTTGGTCGAAATCATCTCCACCAAGTCTATTGTTACCAGCTGTTGATAATACTTCGATAACACCATCACCGATTTCAATGATAGATACGTCGAATGTACCGCCACCTAAGTCGTATACCATGATTTTTTGTTCTTTTTCATTGTCAAGACCATAAGCTAAAGCTGCTGCTGTTGGTTCGTTGATGATACGTTTTACATCAAGACCAGCGATTTTACCAGCATCTTTTGTAGCTTGACGTTGAGCATCATTGAAGTAAGCAGGTACTGTGATAACAGCTTCTGTTACTTTTTCTCCTAAGTATCCTTCAGCATCTGCTTTCAATTTTTGAAGAATCATAGCTGAAATTTCTTGTGGAGAATATTTTTTGTCATCGATTGTTACTTTGTAGTCTGAACCCATTTCTCTCTTGATAGAAGAAATTGTTTTTTCAGCATTTGTTACTGCCTGACGTTTTGCTGGTTCACCAACTAAACGTTCTCCTGTTTTTGTAAAAGCAACTACAGATGGTGTAGTTCTTGCTCCTTCTGTATTTGCGATAACTGTTGGCTGTCCACCTTCCATAACGGCTACACAGCTGTTTGTTGTTCCTAAGTCAATACCAATAATTTTTCCCATGATAAAATCCTCCTAGATTTTTGAAATATATTTTAATTTTGTTGCTTACAATAATTAGTTTGCTACTTTAACCATACTATGTCTTACGACGCAGTCGCGGTAAGTATATCCTTTTTGAAATTCTTCCACGACAATATTCTCTCCAACTGTTTCATCTTCCACATGCATTACCGCATTGTGTAAGTTTGGATCAAACTCTGCTCCAACAGCTTCGATTGGTTTTACACCAACTGTTTCAAACGTTGTTATGATTTGTTTATAAATCATTTCCATTCCTTTCACAAAAGAATCTTCTTTTTGTTCTTCCGGAACTGCTGTGAGTCCTCTTTCAAAATTGTCTACCACTGGAAGCATCTTTTCAATAATACTCTTTGCTCCAACTTCGTACATCGCCGCTTTTTCTTTTTCTGTGCGCTTACGGAAGTTGTCGAACTCAGCCATCTGTCTTGTAACACGGTCTGTAAGTTCTTCGATTTTTTCATCCTTTGGATCTTTCTTTGGCTTACGACCGAAAAGTTTTTTCTTTTCTTTTGTTTCGCCAGCTTCTGATACTGGAGTTTCTTCTGCGTCTTCTGCCACTTCTTCTGTTGCTTCTTCAACTGCTTCAGATGTAGTTTCTTCTACTGTTTCTTCAGTATTTTCTACAGTTTCTTCCACAACTTCAGATGCAGCTTTCTGGTTCATTTCTTTTTCCAATGCAGTTTTCCACCTTTCTACTGTAACTGATTCTAATTTCTAACTTTTATTCTTCTCTATGGAATATCTCATCCAACGCATTCATCAGCGTCTTCAGAGTCTTCATTACATTCTCATAATCCATTCGCTTTGGTCCTATAATACCGATTGTCCCCTGCATGCCTTCGCCCAATTCGTAAGTAGCTGTAACCACACTGCAATCTTTCATCGATTGTACCGGCGCTTCGCTTCCAATATACACCTGTATTCCTTTGTTCTCTTCTTTCGAAAGAGTTTCAGTAACAATCTCTTCCAAGAGATGTTTTTCTTCAAAGGCATTGATGATTTTCTGAGCACTTTGATTATCGCTTAACTCTGGGTATTTGAATACATTCGTCGCACCGCTTGTATAGATTTCCATGCCATTATCCAGTTGAATAATACTTGCAATTGCATCTAATACATCGCTGATGACTTCACTCTGCATCCCAGCCTGTTCTTTCAATCGGGCTATCATTCCAAGATTGATCTCATCAATCGACATACCGTTAAGATTCGTATTGAGTAACATATTCAATTTCAAAAGAATCTCGTTGCTCAATGGTTCATTGACTGTAACAATCTTGTTTTTGATGATGTTTCCTTCCATTACAATTACTGCAATGATCTGATTCTCATCCACCTGCGATAATTGAATGAATTTCAATTTGTTTCTATTATAAGTAGGAGCTGAAATCATCGTCGCATAATTGGTACTGGATGCCAGTACCTTTGCTGCCTGTTTCAGAATCTGATCCATCTTATCAGCCTTCTGAATCATCTGCTCGCGCATCTCAATCACTTCTTGCTCTTTTTCTTCCATCAGCATATCTACATACCATCGATATCCTTTATCTGAAGGAATGCGTCCCGCTGATGTATGAGGCTGAATGATATAACCCAAATCTTCCAAATCTGCCATCTCGTTACGAATCGTAGCGGAACTTAGATTCAAATCAGTATATTTAGAAATCGTACGTGAACCTACCGGTTCGCCTGTATCTAAATAAGTTTTAATAATCGTCTGCAAAATCTTTGTTTTGCGATTATCCAATTGATTCAGTGCCATGTCAACCTCCTTTTTATTTATTAGCACTCTTCATTTTCGAGTGCTAACACCTTACGTTTATTAAGATAGCATCCTCTTTTGCATTTGTCAACCATGTTTATATATTTTTTAGATTTCTCATTTTTTATTCACAAAATAGGATACATACGATGCATCTGTTTTTCTTAATATAAGATTTCAGCAAACACATAATTGCTGATATCAATTCCTTTTTGGGTTAATCTAAGAACTCCATCGGACTCCTCGAGCAATCCTTCCTTTTTTATTCGCTCTATATTTTCCCCATAACATTCGCATAAACTCTTTCCAAAATCTTCCTCAAATTTTCTGATTGAAATCCCCTGCATTTTTCGAAGTCCTAGAAATACAAATTCTTCCATCTGTTGCGTCTCTGAAAGTTCTTCTCTTTCTTCCCGAATCACTTCCAACTTACCTGCATTCTGGATATAATACTGCAAATCATCTGTATTTTTAAACCTTACATTTTCCATAAGACTTGATGAACCAAGTCCGATTCCCAGATAATCCTTTCTCTCCCAATATCCTAGATTATGCTGACATTCTTTCCCTGGTTTCGCATAATTAGAAATCTCATATCTTTGATATCCGGCTTGATTTAATAACACTTCTGTCCGATGATATATCTCTCTTTCTTCCTCCTCATCCGGAAGTTCAATCTCTTTTTCGGAACCTTCACCATAAATCTTATAAAACGGGGTTCCTTCTTCAATAATTAAACTATATGCAGAAATGTGTTCCGGATTTAACTGGATAATCTTTGTTAAACTCCTCTCCCAGCTTTTTAGATTCTGGTTTGGTATTGCAGATATTAGATCTACGTTGATATTGTCAAACCCACATTCTCTTGCAAGTTGGAAACTTTCTAAAAAATCTTCATATGTGTGAATTCTTCCAAGCACTCTTAAATCATCATTGTTCGCAGACTGAAGTCCAAAACTGATTCGGTTGATACCAGCTTTTTTGTATGCTTCTAGTTTTTCTTTTGTAACTGTACCTGGATTTGCTTCCATTGATATTTCAACATCCGTCAGAATATGGAAATATGTTTTTAATGCCTCCATAATGCTTGCCATTTGCCTGCCACTTAATATAGAAGGAGTTCCGCCTCCAAAGAAAATGGTCGAAATCATTCGCTCTGGATAGTGTCTTCCCAATACGGATATCTCTTGAATTAACATCTCCACATATTTTTCAATTGTTTCTGCATTTTGTGGTCCAGAAAGAAAATCACAATAGGCACATTTTTTTACACAAAATGGAATATGAATATAGATTTCCAGCTCCTTTTTCATACTGGCTCACCTCAATACTTTCATCATTAATTAAGGCGCAGCGACTCTCATCACTACGCCTTTTTTTATTTTTCGTCTAATTTCAATACACTCATGAATGCTTTCTGTGGAATCTCTACGTTTCCAATCTGACGCATTCTTTTCTTACCTTCTTTTTGTTTTTCGAGAAGTTTTCTCTTACGTGAAATATCACCACCATAACATTTTGCAAGCACGTCTTTACGCATCGCTTTTACTGTCTCTCTGGCGATAATCTTACTTCCAATTGCAGCCTGAATCGGAATCTCA
The DNA here is from genome assembly GCA_045121495.1 of Faecalimonas sp. Classification (GTDB taxonomy): domain Bacteria; phylum Bacillota; class Clostridia; order Lachnospirales; family Lachnospiraceae; genus Faecalimonas. Next base: position 7,554 of record JBGVGF010000124.1, on the reverse strand, counting down.
AACAGATGTCTTGGAATCTCTTCTTTTAGTTTTTCACACATCTTGCGTCCGCGTTCATAGGCATTGCCGCTAAATACAATGAATGACAATGCATCCACTTCTTCTTTATTAATTAAAATGTCCAGTTTTACGAGTTCTGATTTCTCGTATCCTAACATTTCGTAATCAAAAGAAGCATATCCTCTTGAACGTGATTTCAACGCATCAAAGAAATCATAGATGATTTCATTGAGAGGTAAATGGTAATGAAGTACTGCTCTTGTTTCTTCAATGTACTCCATGCCCTGATAAATGCCACGGCGTTCCTGACACAAGTCCATAATTGCTCCAATATACTCTGAAGTTACCATAATCTCTGCTTTCACCATTGGCTCTTCCATGTAGTCAATCTCTGTCTGTTCCGGAAGATTTGATGGATTCGTAAGTTCGATCATCTCACCATTTGTCTTATGCACACGATAGACAACACCCGGTGCTGTTGTTACAAGATCCAGGTTGTACTCTCTCTCCAGACGTTCCTGAATGATTTCCAAATGTAATAAACCAAGAAATCCACAACGGAATCCAAATCCGAGCGCAATCGATGTCTCTGGCTCAAACTGGAGAGCTGCATCGTTCAATTGAAGCTTTTCTAATGCATCACGTAAATCCTGATATTTAGAACCGTCCGCTGGATACATACCACAGTATACCATTGGTTGAACTTTTTTATAACCTGGAAGCGGTTTTTCACAAGGTCTGTCTGCATCTGTAATCGTATCGCCGACACGTGTATCTTTTACATTTTTAAGACTGGCCGTGATATATCCTACCATACCAGCACTGAGTTCTTCACATGGAATGAACTGACCAGCTCCAAAATATCCAACTTCCACAACTTCCGCTGTTGCACCAGTTGCCATCATCTTCATATTGGTTCCTTTTCTTACACTACCTTCTTTGATTCGGCAGAATACGATAACCCCTTTATAAGAATCGTATACTGAGTCAAAAATAAGTGCCTGAAGGGGTGCTTCTGGATCTCCCTCTGGGGCTGGAATCTTCTGTACGATCTGCTCTAATACTTCTTCGATATTAAGGCCAACCTTGGCGGAAATACGAGGTGCATCTGTTGCTTCGATTCCAATAACATCTTCAATCTCTTCAATTACTCTATCTGGTTCTGCACTAGGTAAATCAATTTTGTTGATAACAGGCATAACATCCAAATCATGATCCAAAGCAAGATACACGTTTGCTAATGTCTGCGCTTCCACACCCTGTGCAGCATCTACTACCAAAATTGCACCGTCACATGCTGCAAGACTTCGTGATACTTCATAATTGAAATCCACATGTCCCGGTGTATCAATCAAATTAAAAATATATTCTTCTCCATCATTTGCTTTATATACAATGCGCACAGCCTGAGCCTTAATCGTAATTCCACGTTCACGTTCCAGCTCCATGTTGTCCAATACTTGTGCCTGCATCTCACGGCTTGTTAACAGCCCAGTCTTTTCAATAATGCGGTCGGCCAATGTCGACTTTCCATGGTCAATATGTGCGATAATACAAAAATTTCGTATTTTCTTTTGATCTATTGTAGCCACTTTTTTTCCTCCTGAATGCATATTATTTAGATTATAACTTATTTCCACGTCGGATTCCACTTTTATTTTGTAGAATATTTGATTATAAAAAGTTCTACTCCCAAAACATCACTTAATCGTCCGCTTTTTACACTTTCTTCAATATCTACACTTTCTTCCATGATCGCCCTAAGTTCTTTTTGAGAGAATGACTTTGCCTGCTCTTGATACTTTCCGACCACAAATGGATGAAGGCCTGTCTTAGAAGCAATATCCTTTCTTGCAAATCCTTGCTTATCCAGCACTTTGACTTCCAAAAGCAATTTAAACTGTCTTGCCAGCAAGAATAGTATCCTCATCGGAGGCTCCTTCAGAGCAAGTAAATCATAGTAATAATCAAGGGCTTTTCTCTGCTTTTTATCTGCCACTGCATTTACCATATCAAAAATCTGATTACTGATCTGTTGTGTGCATATTTCCTCTACATCAGCTATCACAATCGCATCTTTATTAAGTGTATAGCAAAAAAGCTTTTCCAGTTCCTTTTGGATATTCTCCATATCCGTACCTACCTTTGCAAGAAAATGTCTTATAGTAGATTCTGAAATCTGTTTCCCCTCTCGCTTCACACTCCCTGCAATCCATCGAAGCAATGTGTTCTCATCCTGGCGTCCCAATTCTACAATGCGCCCTTTACTTTGAACAGCCTTGTATAATTTACCACGTTTATCCACTTCGCTTTCCACAAAAACCATTGCAGTACTGTCTGGCATCTCTTTGATATAGTCCGCGAGTTCTGGTGTTGCATTTTTGAAAAACCCGGTATCTTCCATAATGATCAATCTGCGTTCCGAAAAAAATGGTAAAGTTTCTGCTAAATCAATAATTTCCTTTACATTGACGCCCTTTCCTTCGTAATACGCATAATTCATCGTATCATCTGGCGAAATCAATGCATTTCGCAATTTGTCTTTATATTGTTTTTTCAGGTATCCTTCTTCTCCATAAAGCAAATATACCTTTTTAAATTCTCCCGTCTTTAAATCTTCGTTCAGACTTTTCATGCTTCGCTCGCCTTTCCTGATACTTTTTCTTTTAATAGTCTAAATGGAAGGTGAAAAAATGTCAATGAAATCCCCATCAGTTTCCAATGTAATTGCGCCCTGCTGTGCTGTCTGAAAAATTCTGCTCCCAGCCTTTCGTAAACGTTCTATTGTCTCCCTGTGAGGATGTCCATAGGAATTGTCTTCTCCTGACGAAATCAATGAAACCTCAGGTTTTGTCACCTGCAAAAAGGAGTCTTGTGTGGAATATTTAGAGCCATGATGTGCCACTTTCCCCATATCGTTATTATGATACAATTTCGTGTCATATTATCTCGTCCTGCGTTTGTCCATAATATTTAAATACAACAAAAGCAGGAGATTTCCTCCTGCTCCGTACTAAATTTCAAGCGAAATTTCTGTTCCGCATATGAATTCGAAAACAATGCTCTTATCTTCGAACACTTTAATTCTACTCACTGTTCGCATCATCAAGTCATAATCGTATTCGGAAACGGCTCCATCCAACGCTTCGAACCCTTCAATGAATCGCTCCAATTCATAGGCTTCTCTTGTTCGGGTTCTATTCTTTTCAATCAAGAGTTCATAGCATTCCTTGGCTTCATCGTACTGAATACCAGCAACCTTTATTTGCTTTTCATACTCTTCAAAATCGACCGGACTGATTTTCTGCTTATCGATTATTGCTCTGTAGTCATCTTCGGCTTTTTGCAATTCCAACGCTGCAGTTCGAAGTGCTGTGGCAAACCCCTCATCATCTAACTTCATTTCCAGCATCACCTTTAGGTTCTCAAGGATATCTTCTTTGTCCTCGATCAGGACGTTCATTGCATCAACGTACAGCTCTTTCAATCGTTCTTCATCAACAGCCGGGGTCTTGCATTTTTCCCCATCGTATTTGGCATTGCATCGATAAATAATTTTTTTGTACTTATCGTTGGAATGCCATACCTTTGAACCGTAGAAAGCACCACAATCTCCACATACTATCAATGATGAAAAATCTCTCGCACCAGACTGTTTCTTCTTTTTAGAACTATGCTTCAATTTTTTCTGAACTGCATCGAATACCTCTTCTGAAACGATTGGGTCATGATGGTCTTTCACATAATACTGCTGAAGCTCCCCTTTATTTTTAACCAGTTTTTTTGTAAGGAAGTTATCGATATAAAACTTCTGCATTAGACAATCGCCCTTGTATTTTTCATTTTTAAGCATGGAAAGGATTGTACTTGTATCCCATTTATCCCTTCCTGTAATAGTCTTAATACCGTCTGCTGTCAGTCCTTTTGCTATTTGGGGTGTGTTCTTTCCACTCAAGTATTCATTGAATATTCTTCTTACAATTTTAGCTTGTTCTTCATTGATAACGAACTCCCCATCTGGGCCTCTGTCATATCCCATAAACCTTGAAAATCCAAGACACCCGTGCCCGTCAGCCATTCTCTTTCTCTGTCCCCAAGTCGTATTCTCAGATATGGAACGGCTCTCTTCCTGTGCAAGGGAGGACATGATTGTAATCATCAACTCTCCCTTCTGGTCCATTGTGAAAATGTTCTCTTTCTCAAAGTAAATCTCAACTCCGGCTGCCTTCAGCTTTCGCACCGTTGAAAGGGAATCCACGGTATTTCTTGCAAATCGTGAAACTGACTTTGTAACAATCAAATCAATTTTCCCGTTCAAAGCATCTTCGACCATTCGGTTAAACCCATCACGTTTCTTAATGCTTGTCCCCGTCACCCCTTCATCTGAATACATCCCAACGAATTCCCAATCCGGTCTGCTTGAAATGTATGCAGTGTAATAATCAAGCTGTGTCTGATATGAGTTTTGCTGCTGTTCCAATTCAGTGGAAACTCGTGCATACCCTGCAACTCGTCTTTTCTTTACCTGGAACTCAGCATCCGCTTTTATGCTAGGTCTTTTTTCCGGTATGACCGTAACTACTTTCTTACTTCTCACGTCTACGTCTCCTTCCTATTTTTCTTGCGAACTTCTTTTCTCTGCCGTCCTTATACACAAAAGTTACGTTGTCATCGAACAGCTTTATCAGTTCTATTTGCCTTTTAAAGTCATCCTCATCTTCAAAAATCGAAAAAGTGAACTCTCTTAATTCCTCTTCGGAAATATATCTTGCCTCGCAGGTTCTGCTCATTTCGTTCCCCTGGCACTTCCATATTCGCTTTCCGTGAAGTGTTCTTCTGCAGCAAGCCCTGCCACAATGCCCGCACTTCACAAGTCCAGAAAAGCAAGTGAATGTTTTCTTCGGGGTCTTCTTCGCTTTTTCTTCCATCATCTCCTGTACTTTGAGAAAATCCTCTCGTGAAATAATCGGTTCATGCACATCTGAAATCACGTATTTTGGAAGCTGACCATAATTTCTATCTTTCTTTCGAATCGTTGGAGAATAGAATTTCTGTAACGTTCTATCCCCCACATAATTACAACTTTTCAAAATATCCTTAACTGTTCCTCTTGTAAATTGCTTTCCTGTAAGCGTCGGTGCAGTTATTTTTCTGGCTATCTGTGTTGGCGAAACACCTGCAAGATACTCCTTAAAAATGAACCTCACTACTTCTGCTTCCTCCTCAACAATGCAAAAATCATCACCCTGCCATTCGTATCCATAACATCTGGCAAAGTGATGATATATTCCTTCCTGCATTTGCTTTCTTTTTCCCCATTTCACATTTTCAGAAAGTGATTCTGCCTCAGCTTGTGCAAATGAAGCCAACAAGGAAAGCATCAACTCACCATCGTTATCAAAGGTGCTGATGTTATCTTTTTCAAATCGCACCTCTACATTCAGTTTTTTAAGGGTTCTGGCACTATCCAAAAGGTCTACTGTATTTCTTGCAAATCGTGATACAGACTTCGTTAGGATCAGGTCGATTTTGCCCTGTTTGGCATCTTCCATCATACGAAGGAAATCATTTCTTTCTTCAATGCTTGTTCCCGTGATTCCCTCATCAACATAAACCCCTGCATATTCCCATTCCGGATTCGAGTTAATGAGTTTTGTGTAGTATGAAACCTGGTTCGCAAGGGAGTGCAGTAACGTTTCAGAGTTTCTTGAAACTCTAGTATACGCTGCTACCTTTAATCGCTGTGGCTTGTTCTGTAACAGTGGTAGCTTTGTAATTTGCATTAAAATCAACTCCTTTCGCAGTACTATATATCACTCTTATCTCGGTAAATAGCAAGTTTACTTTGATACAATATTCGGGTATTTTCATCCTTATATTTATCAGTCATCTTATCTAAAAAGCACTGATATTCTTCCGGAGAAAGTACCCCTTTTTCTAGCTGCTTATATGCAATATCCATCGTAACAATAAAAGGAATTGATGGGGTTCTGTTTTCTGCTGTCATCATATCCGCCTCCGTTTCTAAAGGCGGAACTATCCACCTTCGGTATACGGACATTTGGACAGGGTTTTGGTGGGGTATTCTTGAAAAAACAGCAAAAAATAAACCTCGTCGCAATGACAAGGTTTTATCGATACTATATTCATTTTATTTCAAAAGTTCATCATAAGTGGTTTCCAGGCAATCTCTGATTCCACGTAACTGCGAACCCGTTATATGCTGAATACCTCTTTCAATTTTTACAAGCGTTTCTCTTGTTATATCTATTTCCTGTAACTGCAGCATCCTCACCAGTTCGGTCTGCCCTATACCCTTTCCCATACGTATGCTACGGATATTGCCACCGATATCGATGCCTTTCTGTTTTATTTTCTGCTCCATAATAGCCCTCTTTATATGGACTGAATCTAGTCCGATTTTCTCCTTTATCATATCGGCTATCATTGATATAATGGGACTAGTACTAGTCCACCTGTGCTTATTCCCTCATAAGACAGTCAACATATGCTATACTGAAAACAACAATTAGTTAGGAGGTCTAACATGGACGATAAATATATTAAAATAAGGAAAGATATTCTATGGAAAGTATGTGCAGTTCTTATCATTGTTATTCTTGCAGGTTTCCTTGTCTTTCAGATATGTAACAGAATCGACAAGAGCAAATCATCTGAATACACTCCTGTAGAATATGTTGATGTTACATATGAGCACTTGACCTCTGGCCTCTCCGATTCATCAACGTGTTTTATATGTGGAAATCATGTTATGAGCCTAATGCCTTACTACAGAAAATTCGATACAATCGGTATCATTTCTTTGACTGAATGGTATGTTATCGATTTAGGTCTTAAAGAATATGATGAGGTTGGTAAAGAAATGCCAGATCAAAATGGTACTTCCATGAGAAACACCAACCTTGAAACTATAAAATTTTCTATCAACAGTACCCCTTCACGTGGTATGGCAAGTGTAGAAATAACACCAGCAGATGGATGCTATTTAAACACAAAAGAATTAGAACAAAATCTCTGCACCGACTGCTTACTAAAAGTAACTACGGTATTAGAACATTCTTATCGTAAAGATGAAGAAAAGCAAGAAACAATTCCATTGATTCTTATAGATTTTGAAACATTAGACGTCTACTCTATGCAAAACTATTACAGAGGGTACTTTGTAAGAGATTATTGGGTTGAGCTAGATTTCGTCGATAACAAAATTGAAGTGGATGCTTACTACTTACCTGTTCGTGAATCAATTGAAGAAACATTAGAATGAGTACAAATGATTCCTTGAATACAAAAATCAGTCATGATAAGATATTTACAAATTTGAATTTTTGCGACAGAATAAAAAGAGAGAAAAATGTCATTTTTTACATTTTTCTCTCTTTTTTATGGGTTTATATTAGGTCAGTTTACAAGGAACTACACGCAGACCGTGAAACGGGCTGCTGACAACAAACGGCGCTATGCTCCCGGCTGGGTGCATAGCACCTGTTTGTTGCGGGGGTTTCCAAAGGGGGCAGCGCCCCATTTGGCACACGA
>JBGVGF010000123.1:0-13928 GCA_045121495.1 Faecalimonas sp. | reverse complement strand
AAAGCGTATCAAATCTACCAGTAAGAAAACATGACACAAAGTGAGAAATGCCCCATTTTACTACCAGACACACTATGTCTACCTATTATTTTAGTTCGTAAAATTCAAATTCGTGTATGCTTTTAATCTCTCCATAAGACTGAAATTTTCAAGTGTTCGACAAATTGGAATTTGTCCTATACTTTAAACTTTAGACATATATTTCTAAAATATCTAACCATATCACAAAACACACGTTAATGATTAGAACATCCCCATACACACAACCAAAATTCATTGAGTTTCTCTTACCACAGAATTCCAAAAGTATAATATGGGCAGGAATATCAGATAAAGAATTGATAAATAATTTAATAAGTATTATGCATTCAATTTCTTTGAATAGCATCAAATCATAAGTCTAAGACCCTTTTCTATTCTCTAAATTTGATTTCACCAGTTTCCCAATTCATTTCCTCCACGATTGCAAGAGATTCTAACTGGAATCCTAGGTTGCGAATAATTCTTCCACCTGTCTGGAAGCCTTTTTCAATTGCAATACCGATACCTTCTACAGTTCCACCTGCTTGCTGTACAATCTGGATAAGGCCCTGAAGTGCACATCCGTTTGCAAGGAAATCATCAATGATTAATACATGGTCATCTTCATTTAAAAATCTCTTAGATACAATAACCTGATTTTTATTCTTATGGGTAAATGATTCTACTTCCGCAGTATACATTTCACCTTCAATATTGATACTCTTAGATTTTTTTGCAAATACAACAGGTACATTAAAGTGCTGTGCAACGATACATGCAATTCCGATACCAGATGCTTCAATGGTAAGAATCTTATTAATGTTCTTTCCTTCGAAACGTTTTTTCCATTCTTTACCCATTTCATTGAATAATTCAATATCCATCTGATGGTTTAAGAAACTATCTACTTTTAATACATTACCTTCTCTTACAATACCGTCTTTTACAATTCTTTCTTCTAAACAGTTCATCTTTGCTTCTGTTCTCCTTTGTTACTCTTCCATCATAGACATGACAATTTTCTCTGGTGATATAGGAATTTCTCTATGCCATGCACCGGTTGCACGGTAAATTGCATGTGCAATTGCTGGAGCAGGTGTATTAATTACGATTTCACCGATTGATTTCGCTCCGAATGGGCCAGTAGGTTCATAACTGTGCTCGAATTCTACCTTTAATTTCCCCATATCTAAACGTGTTGGTACCTTGTATTGCATGAATGACGATTCAATTGGTTTTCCATGGGTATCATAGGTTACATCTTCAAACAGTGTATGACCAATACCCTGTACGATACCGCCTTCAGTCTGAATACGTGCCAACGCTGGATTAATTGGAATACCACAGTCCACTACTGCCATATAATCTATAATATCAACCTTTCCGGTTAATTTATCTAATTCGATTTCAACCATGCCTACCATATAAGGTGGTGGTGAAACTGGAGAAGAATGTGTCGCAGTTGCTTCCGCTGGTTTTGTATTGAATACTTGTGTCTTATACGCAATATCAGTTAATGAAATACGGTTTCCATTTTCAATATGACGTACACAACCTTTTTCAAATACTACTTCTTCCTCTGCACAGTTTAACATATCCGCTGCGATAGAACAGATTCTCTTCTTCAAATCTGTACATGCTTTTTCTACTGCTTTACCAGTAATATAAGTTGTGGAAGATGCATAGGAACCTGAGTCGTAAGGTGATACGTCTGTATCTGCACCAAATACCGCTACATCGTCCACACTGCAGTCCATACATTCTGCTACCATTTGGGCAAGAATCGTATCACACCCCGTACCCATATCAGCTGCACCAATAATCAAGTTATAGGTACCATCTTCGCTAAGTTTAACAGTCGCAGAACCTACATCGACGTTGGAAATACAAGAACCTTGCATAGCCATGGCAACACCGGCTGTACGTACTTTTCCATTGCCCATATCTCGAACTGGATATTTTTCTTCCCAACCAAACATCTGACGGCAATGATCCATACAACGGTCAAGGGCGCAGGCATTTGCAACTTCATTATAATAAGCAGGCATTAACATTCCTTCTTTTACCATGTTCATATCACGAAGCACAGTTGGATCCATACCAAGCTGTTCTGCTAACTCATTTACAATAGATTCGAGAGCAAATATTCCCTGTGTCGCACCATAACCACGATACGCACCAGCCGCCTGGTGATTGGTATAAACTACATCATAGCTAAAACGGAAGGCTTCCATTCCACCTGTATACATTGGAAGTGATTTATGACCAGATAAACCTACTGTAGTAGGACCATGCTCTCCATATGCACCAGTATTAGAAAGTGTATATAAATCTAATGCTCGAATCTTACCTTCTTTTGTCGCACCCAAACGAATACGAATTTCCATTTCATGTCGTGGAGAACCTGCAATCTGAGATTCTTCTCTGGTATAAGTAATGCTAGCAGGTCTTCCTGTTTTCATGGTAACGAATGCTGGATACACATCGCAAACAGCAGTCTGTTTTGCACCAAATCCACCACCAATACGTGGTTTTTCTACTCGAATCTTGCTCTTTGGAATACCAAGGGCACGAGAAAGAATACGTCTGGTATGGAATACAATCTGGGTAGACGAAATCACATGTAATCTTCCATATCGATCCAAATTTGCATAACAGGTAAATGGTTCCATCATTGCTTGATTATATGCTTTTGTATGATAAGTTCTATCCAACACGATTTCACATTCATCGATAATCGCATCTACATCCCCATGGGAATCACTGGCACTAGCAACCATATTTCGTTTTGGGTCACCACCTACTTCACATGGTGGGAACCAGTCCTCTTCTGGATGTACCAGTACTGGATTATCTTTTGCTGTACGGAAATCCAAAACAGCTTCTAAAACATTGTACTCTACTTTAATGATTTTCATTGCTTTTAATGCAGCTGCTTCTGTTTCTGCAGCAATAATCGCAACTGCATCTCCTGCAAAACGTACATGACGATCCAAAATCAAACGGTCATATGGAGATGGTTCTGGATATGTCTGACCGGCAATTGCAAAACGTGTTGTTGGCACATCTTCCCATGTATAAATATCTACTACACCAGGAACTAATTTTGCTGCTTTTGTATTAATCGATTCCACAATCGCATTCGCATGTGGGCTACGAAGAATTTTTACTACTAAAGCATCCTTTGGTCTTACATCATCTGTATATACTGGTTTTCCTAATAATAACTGCATCGCGTCCTTTTTACGAACGGATTTGTTAATTGCACTATAGTCTTTATGTTCCATGGACGCCTCCTAATTTTTACGTGAATTTAAAAACGCTCGAATCCCACGAAGTTGTCCATCATATCCGGAACAACGACATAAGTTACCTGATAAAAATGCACGGATTTCATCATCTGTTGGGTCTGGATTCTCACGAAGTAAAGCAATGGTATTCATTACAAAACCTGGATTACAGAATCCACACTGGTCTGCTCCCTGATCCGCAATAAATCCGACAAATTCCGATGCTTCTTCCTGTAATCCTTCTAATGTATAAATCTCATGTCCATCTGCCCGAACAGCTAATGTAGAACATGATAAAATAGGTTTTTCATCCATTAAAACGGTACACAATCCACAGTTAGAAGTATCACAACCACGTTTTACACTTAAACATCCTTTCTCACGAAGGAAGTCTAAAAGTACAGTATCTGGCTGCACTTGTCCTGTTACGACTTTTCCATTTAATTTTAACTTAATTTCCATCGCAACCTCCTAACTCATTCAAACTACGTTCTACAAGAACTTTTATCAAATGTGTACGATATTCTTTGCTACCACGTACATTGCTCTTTGTATCAGCACTCTTTGAAACATCTTCAGCGAAAAGTTTCACTGCATCTACTGTTACACCGCTTGCTAAGCGCTTTTCTGTATCATAATATACAGCTGCTTTCGATGGTCTTGCACCAATCGCAGCCTTATATACGCCATTCATATTGGAAACTGCACAGGTAAGAATAGGGAAATCTGTACTCTGATTTCTCATTGCAGTATAAACCACTTTTCCAGATACTTTTTTCACAATTAAGCGCACCAAAATATCATTATCTGCTTTCATCGATGTAAATTCTTCTAAAGATACAATTCCACCTTTATATAATTCTACATAAGTATCTAATGCTAAGAATACTGTTAATACATCAGAAAACCCAAATCTACCCCAGATACTTCCACCAACGGTAGCCATATTTCTAAACTGCACACCAACAATATCCTTAACTGCATTTTTTACAGCATTATTGGTATATCCATTTAGACCTTCATGTACTTCCAAATCACGTAAGGAAACCATTGCACCGATAGAGAATTCTTCTTCATTTTCTTCAATAGTATCTAATCCTATTTCAGATAAATCAATGGCTGTATTTATCATGGTATTGCTTAAACGCATCCATAACATTCCACCTAAAATACGATTCTTTTTGTTCTGATTCAGTTGCCACGCTTCTTCTAAACTTTTTACACGAACGTACTCTTTAATTGTCATCATACGCACACTTCCCCTTATAATCTAATTACCTTTATAATACCATTTATCCTTGTATTATGAAAGACAAATTGTTATAATAGCGTTGTATTTTTAAAACTATAACGAGGTGACATTATGAAAAAGAAACTATTATCCTTATTACTCGTGTTTGTAATGATTTTCTCAATCACAGCATGCGGGCAGACAAAACCAAGCAACAACTCTGAAATCAACACAGAAAACAATTCAGAACTTAACACAGAAAATGATTCCGCTACAGTAACACAATACCCTATTACTGTTAAAGACCAGGCTGGACGTGAGGTTACTATCGAATCAGAACCTCAGAAACTTGTAAGTGGATATTACATTTCTACAAGTCTTCTCATCGCCCTTGATTTGGATGACAAATTGGTAGGTATTGAAGCAAAAGCAGATAAACGTCCGATTTACAAATTAAGTGCTCCAGAATTAATTGATTTACCAAATGTTGGTACAGCAAAAGAATTTGACTTAGAAGGCTGTACTGCTTTGGAACCAGACTTAGTAATTCTTCCAATGAAATTAAAAAACACTGCAGAATCTCTTGAAAAATTAGGCATTGATGTTCTTTATGTAAATCCTGAAAGTCAGGAACTCTTAACAGAAATGATGACTCTTATTGGAACTGCAACGAATACACAGAAAGAAACCAAATCATTAATGGATTTCATGGCAAAATATGAAGCAACACTTACTTCTTCACTTGCAAATGCAGATACTCCAAGTGTATACTTAGCTGGTAACTCAAGTATGCTTTCCACAGCTGGTTCTGCCATGTATCAGTCCGATATGATTACACTTGCAGGTGGCAAAAATGTAGCTGCTGATATCAAAGATACCTATTGGGTAGAAATCGATTACGAACAGCTTTTAACCTGGAATCCTGAATACATTATCTTAGCATCTGATGCAACTTACACAGTCGATGATGTACTTGCAGATCCAAACCTTGCTGAATGTTCCGCTGTAAGGAACAAAAAGGTATACCAGATGCCAAGCAAGGCAGAATCTTGGGACAGCCCTGTACCAAGTGGTATCCTCGGTTCTGTATGGTTAGCAAATACTTTACATGAAGATTTATTTAGTGCTGCTGATGCTTCAGCAATTATTGATGAATACTATGAAACATTCTATAACTTTAAATACAGTGAAAAATAAACATTATATCATAGCCAGTGCAATCCTTATGATTGCATTGGCTATTGTCAGTTTATATGTTGGAAAATATCCTTTATCCATCGAAAAGCTTCTCTCTGGTGACGAATTACAATGGAGAGTCTTTCTCACATTGCGCTTAAGTCGAACCATAGTCGGCATCATCGGTGGATTCGCTCTTGGAGCCGCAGGTTTTGTCTTCCAGACTGTATTTCGAAATGCGCTTGCTTCGCCAGATATCATTGGTGTTTCCTCTGGTGCAAGTGCCGGTGCTGCTGCGGGAATCCTTTTTCTTTCTGGCTCACTTGCAATCACACTCTCCTCTTTTGTAGGTGCATTAGGTGCAGTTGTTATCGCACTCTTTCTATCAAGTCTAGATAAAAGTGGCAAGAAAAGTACCATTGTCTTAGCGGGCATTGCCGTACACTCTTTGGCCCAGACATTTTTGATGTGTTTAAAACTCACAGCAGACCCAGAACGAGAACTGGCTTCCATCGAATATTGGATTATGGGAAGTTTAAGTGGAATCAGCGGATATTCCATTACCTCGAATCTCCTTTTATGTGTCTTTTGCTTGTGTATTTTATTCCTGCTACATCGACAGATTATCGTTCTATCAACAGAAGAAGGGGAAGCACGTATGCTTGGTGTTTCCGTTACCTCTCTTCGTTTAATTGTTCTTTTAACCGCAACCTTAACCGTTGCATCTGTCATCAGCTTAACTGGACTTATTAGCTTTATCGGGCTTCTTGCACCACATACGGCACGTTTAATTACAAAAGAGAATCGTATCCAGACCATGCTTCTAAGTGGCTTCATGGGTGGAATTCTACTATGTGGTGCGGATATACTTGCGCGTAGTGTTTCTGCTACAGAACTTCCTGTAAGTATCTTTACAAGCTTATTGGGAGCACCATTTTTGATTTATTTGATTTTGCAGGAAAGGAGAAGTCTATGAAATTCTTTACAGTAAATGATTTGTCTGCAGGCTATGGAAAACATGAGATTCTCTCCGCTCTTTCCTTTGAAACAGAGCCTTTCGAGACCATCGGTATCCTTGGAGCGAATGGAAGTGGTAAAACAACACTTTTGAAAGCCATCTGTGGTATCTTGCCACACACTGGTGAATGCCTCTTAGATGGGCATGTAATGGAAAAAATGAAGCCCAAAGAACTTGCTAGATTATGTAGCTATATCCCACAAAGAAGTGGCATCTCCATTGATATCTCTGTGCTTGATACTGTGCTCATGGGATTTCATCCACACCTTGGATTTTTGGAGCATCCATCACCAGAGATGAAGGAAAAAGCCGTCGAACTTATTCGTTTGGTTGGCCTTTCTGGCAAAGAACATACCAATTATCTTCATTTAAGCGAAGGCCAAAAACAGCTTTGCATACTAGCAAGAACTTTGGTTACAAATAGTAAATTATTACTTTTAGACGAACCTGAAAGTGCCTTAGATTTTCACTTTCGTTATCAGATGCTGGAGTTAATCCGAAAATGGAATAAAGAAACACATAGCACAGCGCTTGTTTCTTTACACGACCCAATGCTAGCACTAAATAGTTGTGACCGCCTGCTACTTCTTGCAGATGGCCACATCGCATCTACTATCTGTCCACAGACAGACTCACTTTCAAGTATGGAAGAAAAACTACGCCACCTCTATGGCGATATTAGTTTACATCATTATATAAATAAATCTGGACAAAAACAGATTGTATTGTTAAAGGAGAATCTCTTTGAAGGCTCAAACTAAGATTACATTTTTTGACAAAAATAATAATAAGTTCTTTGGAGAAGGACCTGCTAGACTTATGCATGCCATAGAAGAACATGGCTCCCTTCGTACTGCAGCACTTTCCATGGACATGGCCTATACCAAAGCCTTAAAAATAATAAGGAATGCTGAAAATGCCCTTGGATTTCCACTCACAACACGTACTACAGGTGGAAAAACAGGCGGTGGCAGTCAATTAACCCCTGAAGGAAAGGAGTGGCTCATCCGTTATGAAAACTACCGAGATGCCTGCATACAGGCTAACCAGCAATTGTATCTGGAATTCTTTTCAGAATAGCAATAAAAAACACATCATCATAACTGGTGACCGTGGTACAGGAAAAAGCACTCTGCTAAATCGCCTTTTCCCTAGTACTTTGCCTGGTATTACAACATGGGCGGTACCTAAAGCGGCTGTTTATTTAAAAGAAAACGGTTCCAACACCATCACGCAAGTTGGTGTCTATGATGCTACTCTTGAAGGATTCGAGAATAAAATGAGACTTTGTGGCGATGGCTTCACAAATAGTGGAATCAAATCATTGGATAATGCTCTTCTATCCGATTCAGAATGGATCAGTATCGATGAAATCGGATATTTGGAATCCCAGTGCGAAGACTATCTGTGTATGATTACAAAAGTCATGGAAAAGAAGCATGTTCTTGCAGTCGTTCGAAAACAAAACTTATCTCATTTAAAAGAATTATGTGAACGTGAAGATGTATTTCTTATTGATTTAGATGCTCCATTCGGCAATATAGGCTGTATTATTATGGCATCTGGACTAGGTAAGCGCTTTGGCGAAAATAAGCTTATGGCCGAATTTCATGGTAAACCACTTATCTCCTATGTATTAGATGCTACATCTGATATTTTTGGAAAACGAATTGTTGTAACAAGACATGAATCAGTTGCAAACCTGTGTAAAGAACGAAATATCGATTTCATTCTTCATACTATGCCATATCGTAATGATACCATTCGATTAGGTCTTGAAAGACTATTAGACACGGAACATTGCATGTTCTGCACTTCTGACCAACCATTATTAAGGCAGGAAACCATTGCAGCACTTGCTCTTTCCGCAGCAAACGCTCCTTCCAAAGTCATTCGACCTATATGCGATGATATCATTGGTTCACCTGTTGTTTTTCCAAAATTGACCTATAATGAGTTACTTCAACTTCCAGTGGGAAAAGGTGGCGGATATGTCATCAAGCAAGCCCCTGACTTGGTACAGTATCTTCCAATTGAAAATTCGTATGAACTAATGGATATTGATACCAAAGAAGATTTTATACGATTACAAAAATTATCAATCTAATAAAAAAGCACAGGTCAGTTTTTTCATGGCAAAATACAGTTTTGAATTCAAGAAAAAAGTAGTTATGTCCTATCTTAGAGGAAGCGGTGGGTAGGATAGAGAATGCCTTTTTAAAAGAACTGAGGAGGCTGCGTTTAGAGGACGAAGCAAAAATGAAAGATTTGCAAGAATCATCAACAGCCTCCGAGGACAGTTTAAATTAAAAGACCTTCTTTCATATACTGGAATGCCCAAAGCGACATATATGTATTGGCAAAAAAGATTCGACAGAGAAAATCCTAATAAGGAACTTGAGGATAAAATCTTAGAAATACATAATGAACACAAAGACTTTGGTTATCGCCGCATGCATGCAATGCTTCGAAAATTAGGTTATGTTGTAAATAAAAAACGCGTACAGCGAATTATGCAGAAGTATGGACTTCAAGTAACTTCTTTCACCAGAAAAAGCCGTAAATACAGTTCATATAAAGGGAATGTCGGAAAAATCGCTCCAAACAGAATTCGTAGACGTTTTCACACACATATCCCACATCAGAAAATTACAACAGATACTACAGAATTTAAGTACTATGAAGTTGATGATAAGGGACGAATGGTTATTAAGAAACTTTATCTAGATCCATTTATGGACATGTGTAATGGAGAAATAATAAGTTTCAATATATCACAACAACCATCTGCGATGGGAATCATGTCAGCTTTGAAAGAAGCCATACGTGTCACTTCTGATTGTCCTTATAGAAGGACATTTCACTCAGACCGAGGATTGGCATATCAAATGACTTCATATGCTTTCGAACTTAAAGAACATCGAATATTCCAAAGTATGTCTCGCAAAGGAAATTGTTATGATAATTCTGTTATGGAGAACTTTTTTGGAATACTGAAGCAAGAAATGTACTATGGTAGTGTTTACTATAGTTATGACGAATTAAAGGAAACAATAGAAAAATATATTGCGTATTACAATGAACAAAGAATTAAACAGAAACTTGGATGGATGAGTCCTATTGAATACAGGCTTAATCTTCAGGTTGCATAAAAAATGCGTAACAGACATTAAAATCTGTTACGCAATAAAAGTCTAACTTTTTGGGGTCACATCAAATGGCCTGTGCTTTTGCATATCTAATATTCTATTATTCTGCTTTATCTTTTGGTAACACAATATTAAGAATAATTGCAACCATAGCAGCTGGAACGATACCAGAACCACCAAAGATTAACTGAATGAACTGTGGTGCCTGAGCTAAAATTGCTGTATTTGCACCCATACCGTAACCAACACCAAGAGCTACTGCTACGATAGATAAGTTACGTCCTGTAAGAGGTTCTTTTGTAATTAACTGAATCCCACTGATTACGATAGATGAGAACATCATAACTGCTGCTCCACCTAATACAGACTGTGGCATAATAGAAACAAGTGCTCCAAGCTTTGGACAAAGTCCACAGAGGATTAAGAAAATAGCACCTGTTGCTAATGTGTAACGATTTACAATCTTTGTCATAGCAACTAAACCAACGTTCTGGCTGAATGATGTATTTGGAAGCACACCAAAAATTGCTGCAAAAGATGAACCTACACCATCACAAATAACACCACCAGCAAGTTCTTTGTCTGTTGCTTCACGTCCAAGTCCACCTTCCATTACACCAGAAATATCACCTACTGTTTCTACAGCTGTTACGATAAACATAATCATAACAGGAAGAATTGCACGAAGGTCAAATACTGGTTTTACAGGTAAAATTCTAGGAATCTCAAACCAAGCAGCGTTTGCAACTTTATCCCAGTTAAGAACCCATGATTTTGTATATTCAACACCATCTGCTGTAACACCTGTTGTAGGTAATACAAAGCCCATAATAAATGCAACTACATAACCACATGCAATACCTAAAAGAATTGCAGAAGAACTTGTAAAGCCTTTTGTACCATGTTTAAAGAATAAAATCATTGCAAGTACAAAGATAGCTAATAATAAGTTTTCCATAGAACCAAAGTCTTTTGCGGTATTTCCACCACCAAAAGAGTTGATACCTACAGAAATCAAACTAAGACCGATTGATAATACAACAGTTCCTGTAACTACTGCTGGAAAGAATTTACGTAATGGTTTTAAGAAAAATCCAAGTACACCTTCAAACAAACCACCAATAATCGCAGCTCCCATGATTGCACCATATGCAAGGACACCACCACCCATTGTAACTGCTACAGAGTTAAATACTCCAATAAATCCTGATGAAGTACCCATAATAATTGGCACTTTTCCACCTACAGGTCCAATTGCAAAAAGCTGAACCAACGTTACAATACCTGCAACTAACATTGCATTCTGGAGTAAATGTAACTGTAAATCTGCAAATTCACCACCTGCAATACCACATGCTCCTGTGATAATCAAAAGTGGAGTTAAGTTACCAACGAACATTGCCATAACATGCTGTAATCCCAATGGAATCGCCTGTTTCAAAGGCACTTTACCGTCAAGCTGGAAAACATTTTCTGACAATCCTTCTGTTTTCTTCATAAACGAACGTCTCCTTTTCTTTCGCATTAACTTTACTAATATATCATAATTAAAATAACAGCACTCATTATACGTTAACAATATAGAAGATTCAAGTATTTTATTTTGTTCATAAACAAAATCTCCCCTGCCAAAGCAAGGAAGATTCCATGTTTAATAATAAATCTCATCGTTTATCCCCATAATAAAAGGGACTGCACTTCACACTGACAGTCCCTATGTAGCCTATATACTTTGCCCTAAGGCATAAAACATGTTTTATCCTACTATACTAGTTGCGTTTTCTTCTGCAACACGTTCTTCATCTAAAGCTTTTGCTTCTGCATAAATATCTTCTGCTTCTGCCTGGACAGTTTATTTCAAATGATTTTAATGCTTCTCCAAAGCTAGTACACTTATATATTTTTCCTGTAAATTCTTATTTGTTTAATTCTTATCTTGGTTATCCAACACATAGATAATGCAAGCAATGCCAGAAATCAAAACACCAAGAATGCACCCACCTATTGCATTATTAAAGGATGCTCCTAAGAACAATCCTGCAACTGCACACGGAATCTTTCCTTCAATTAAGGAATATTCCACATTCTCATATCCTGCTTTTTTGATAAATTCCATGTAAGTTTCATATGTAAACTGTCGCTTAAAATCAGCTCCTGCTTTTCCTACCGTATTGGCAAATCCACTGGTCTTGCCCTTATCATTCTTATTCATGTATGTAGGAACGATTATTTTACCACCTTTGCGGCACACTCTATCTAATTCTGCCAATGCTTTATATGGTTCATCCAGCAAATGAATTACGTTAGCTGCAACCACTATATCAAATGTTTCATTCGGATATTCAATCGCCAAAATATTCCCCTCACGAAACTCTATATTAGAATATGCCCTGTGCTTTTTACTTGCTTTCTGAAGCATCTTCACAGAAAAATCCGTTGCTACCAGACTTTTACATTTCTTAGCTATAACACCACTGAGCAAACCGGTTCCACACGCACATTCTAATACTTCATCTGTTTTAGTGATTTCTTCTTCAACCTTCGTGCATAAGCCCTTGTGCGTTTTTCTATTTATAATGTTTGTAAATATATCATATACACCAGCAACATTATCCCAGAACATAAATCAATCCTCCAAATTCGAATTTGCGCTCTGCGGTGCTTTAATAATTTTACACCCAAGCAAAATACAAATGCGCCTAATACAATAGTATTATACTAAAAAATTAACTATCATCTTCTTTTCCTTATCAGTCAAATAATGTATATGTCCTCTCGCTTCCAGCAAATATGTAGTGGAATAGTTTATTATCTTCGTTGCTCTGGAAAGCACTTGCTTTGCCGGGAATAAACAATCCTTTTCTGCCGCCATAACCAATGCTGGAGCCTTGCATTTTTTCATATCTTTTACATCAACATTACTTGGCATTCCAGTCTTCACTTTTGAAAAATCTATACTCAATTTTGCTGTTTCATAAATATCATCAGTAATATTACCTTCCTCAATAGCCATAGGTAATATGCATTTTTTTAACCATTTATCCTTATGTGTAATCCAATACATAATCATCGGAAACATCATACTCATGCTATTAATAGCCGGAGCATTACTTATTCCCGAAGGAACATATAATACAACCTTTTTTATCTTATCCGGCGCAACACACATTGTTTTTGCGATTATTCCTGCACCAAAAGAGCCTCCAAAACAAGAAATATTCTCATATTCAAGTTTTTCTATTACCTCAGCCGCCCATTTCCCATAATCGTAATTATAAGGAGACAAACTAACTTCTGCACTTTTTCCCGGATGACCGATAGTATCAACTGCATAAATATGAAAATCATTCATCAGAAAATCACATGCCAATAAATTGTAAGCTGTAGTGGCATTTCCTCCATGAAATACAAGTAAAGGAGTACCAGACATATTACCGGTTTCGATTAAATGAGTCTTGCCAAAAGAAGTATCAATATATATATCTTTACATTCCCCATCTATTCTTTTTATTTGCTTATCATAAAGAGATAAAATTGCCTCTTTCCCTTTTTCTGACTTATATATACTCATACTATTTCCTTCACCTTTCTTAAGAAAGTTCATTTCTCCTCAATTCTATAAAACACATAATTTCTAGACACAAATATGTACCGATAATCTGACACTATGCCAAACATTTTCGATACTTCAGGAATATATTTTAACTTTTTCAATCAATTACCCCCACTTCCCTCTCTAAATCATCTGCATCAATCCAGTTTGCGCAAATATCCTCAACAGCTCTCTTGATTTCAGAATTTATTCTTACTTGAAAAGTTGAATCCTTTGGTGCAATAGCAACATTCAAATTTGTATCCATAAGACATACCTCCTCACTTTTTTCTATATCATAGCATATCTATTATGACAAGCTTGTCATAATAGATATTATGTAAAGCAAGTTATTATGGTAAGAAATCTTCCTAAACTAGCATAAATACTGAATAATTGAATAGCGTTACTTGTCATAACAATCGATAATTTGATTGGAGAGGTTTTACCT
>JBGVGF010000122.1:0-20417 GCA_045121495.1 Faecalimonas sp. | reverse complement strand
TTATGCAGGCGTTGATCCCAAGACAGTTCAGTACCTTGCAGGACATGAAAACAGCAAAACAACTATGGACATTTACGCAAAGGTGAAATATAATAAGCCAGAGGAGTTGTTCGAGGTAGTGAACAGCGCGCTTTAACTGGCAGGATGCTGATTGAAAATGCACCATTTTCCCTGGTTAAGGAATAGGACAACTGAACATCGAAAAGCTGGAAAAGCCCGGAATACCAAGGAAAATCGGCGCTCAAAGGAGTATAATACGGTCTGAAGGCAGCGAGACGCGCTCCTCAGTTCAGCAAGAGATAATTTCAGTTCTCAAAACGTTAATCAGACGTCTCAGGACAACTCAATACGACTCACAACTCCTCAGGACTACGGTCTTGGGGAGTTTTTTTGTTGTTGATAAACTGCTAAAAAATTGTTACAATAGTTAAGTAGTTAACTATTGTAGTCGGACGGAGGCATTTATGACAATAAAAGAAGCAATTACTCAAAGACATATGGTTCGCAAATATACTGACCAACCTATTCCAAAAGATTTGGTGGATTTGTTAAGCATCAGAATTAAGGAGCATAATACTGTACATGGAGTGAATCTCAAACTTGTGACAGGTAATTCGGATGGTATCAGCGGAATTGCGAAGATGTTATTAAGCAAAACTGTTCATAGTTACATTATTCTTGCAGGTAAGGAATGTGAGTCGTTAGATGAAAAGCTAGGTTATTGTGGAGCAGATATGATTCTTTTTGCGCAGACACTTGGTTTGAATACATGGTGGGTTGGAGGAATGTTCAATAATAAAGGTGCAAAGAAACATTTAGATGATCCAAATGTATGTATCAATGGAGTGATTGCGATAGGATATGGGCAGACACAAGGTGTAGCACACAAATCTAAGAGTGCAGAGGAAATCAGTGACTACGAAGGCGAAGCACCACAGTGGTTTGTTGATGGAGTGAAAGCGTTACTTTATGCTCCAACGGCATTAAATAAACAGCCATATATGGTAAAGGGAGAAGGAAATAAAGTGTCTATATCAGCAGGAGATGGGCATTTTTCTGGAATTGATTTAGGAATAGGAAAATATCATTTTGAGGTTGGAGCAGGAAAAGAAAACTTTGAATGGGTATAAAAAGTAAGATGTCTGCTTGCATTTTGGATATTTGGTTTTTATAATTAAGAGATAGCAAATAAAAAGTCAGGTGAGAAAATGTCAAGAGAATTAGAAAATGATTTAGTTCAGGCAATGTTCCGTCTTAAGAAAAGTATGAATCGAGGATTGGGAAGAGATTGCAACAACGTAAATATTACGATGTCAGAATATATTCTTATGCGAGAAGTTTTTGAAAATACCAAGGGAAAATACAATAGTAATGCGCTTATTGAGGTAAGAGAATATCTTTCTGTGAGTAAAGCAGCGGTGTCGCAGATGTTAAATTCCCTAGAAAAACGTGGATATCTTACACGAGAGACGGATCTGAATAATCGACGAAATATTATCGTTGTTTTAACGGAAGAAGGTCGCCTCGTATACGAAAAGATGAATGAAGAATTTTATCAGCGATTTGGAAATGTAATCGAGCGTGTGGGAGAAGAAAATGTTGCACTATTTATTGAAATGATTAATAAAATGAGTGGTGCAATGGACGAAGAAGAGGAAATAAAATAAAGAATATAAACTGTCACTTCAAAGTGGCAGTTTTTTATTTCCAGGCATGCGACGAAAAGGTGCATACACTTTTTACTAAAGAAATAAGTACTTAATAGTTAAGTGATTGACTAAAATAGCTCTGCATAGTAGAATAGAAAGAAAAAGTTAAGTACTTAACTATGAGGGAGGAGAAAAAAGTGAGTGACACAAAAGCTTTAAAAGCAGAAAAGAAAGCAATGAAAAAAGCTTTCAAAAAAGCGAAACGCAAGTTTATCCAGCCATGGAAAGCGTTATCGATTTTCACAAGTATTTTACTAGTAATTGCGTTGTTAGGGACATTTGTTATTAATAGAGCAGATAACACAATGGCAATTGTTTCGGGCGGAACATACTGGGAATTAGAAAATGAGGATGAAAGTGCTGTATATTACGAAGGCGATTATGCAACAACGGAAGAACGTATTGCGGCCGGAAAAGAAATTGTGTACCAGACTGAAGCAGAGGGGGCTGCGCTGCTTGTAAACGACAACAATGCACTTCCATTGGATGACGGGAATAAAATCAGCTTGTTTTCAAGCAGTTCTGTAAACGTGGTTTACGGTGGAACTGGTTCTGCAAATGTTGACGCATCTACATGCGATAATTTAAAGCAGGCAGCTGAAAAATCAGGATTCGAAATTAATGAAACATTATGGAACTTCTACGCAGAAGGCGAAGCTAGTGAATATGTACGTGTGGAATCAAGCTTGTTTAGTTCAGCCGAGACAACAATTGCAGAAGTGCCATGGGACGTATACACAGATGATGTAAAAGCATCTTTTGCTGAATACGGTGATGCAGCGGTTGTTGTATTATCACGTGTCGGTGGGGAAGACGATGACCTTCAGTACACAACATACAATTATCTTGAATTAAATGATGTAGAAAGAGAAATGCTTGAAAATGTAAAAGCATTAAAAAATCAAGGTGTATTTAAGAAAGTAATCGTTTTGGTAAATACATCAAATGCATTAGAAATGGATTTCTTACAAGGCAATCCATACGGTATTGATGCTGTAATGTGGATTGGCGGCGTTGGGGCTTCTGGTTTAAACGCAGTAATGGACATTATGGCAGGAAAAATCAATCCATCAGGAAGTCTTGTGGATACATACTGTTATGATAATTTCAGCGCGCCGGCTATGGTGAATTTTGCACCTACAATGTATGGTGGCTGGGAAGAAAGTGGTTTATCAAATACAGCAGATACTTACATGATTTATCAGGAAGGTATCTATGTAGGATATAAATACTACGAAACAAGATATGAGGATGCAATCATGGGAACTGGTAACACTGCAGGATATGATTATGACGCAGAAGTTGCATTCCCATTTGGATACGGATTATCTTATACATCATTTGAATATAGCGATTTCTCTGCCAAATATAATGCAGCAGAAGATGTTTTTGATGTGACTGTAAAAGTAACAAATACCGGCGATGTGGCAGGTAAGGAAACAATTCAGATTTACGGACAGTCTCCATATACTCAATATGATATTGATAATGGCGTTGAAAAAGCAGCAGTTCAATTAGTTGGCTTTGAAAAAACTGATATCCTTGAGCCGGGAAAATCAGAAGTTGTAAAATTAAAAGTAGACCGTTATGATCTTGCTTCCTATGATGCAAATAAAGCACAGACATATATTTTTGAAGATGGAACCTATTATTTAACAGCAGCAACTGATGCACATAACGCTGTAAATAATATTCTTGTTGCAAAAGGATACGATGTAGAAGGAAATGCTGATTTAACAGCAAAATATGTAAATGATACATTTGATGCAAAAACTTATTCAGTTTCTGCAAACGGCACAGAAATTACAAATCAAGTATCAGATACAGACTTAAATTACTATGAAGGTGATGATTCCGTAGAAGTTACATATCTTTCAAGAAATGACTGGGAAGGAACATATCCTACAGAAATCATTAAAATTAATTTAACAGAGCAAATGATCGATGATCTTCAGGCGCTTCGCTATGATAGTGCAGACTATGAAACCGTTGATATGCCAACAATGGGAGCAGAAAATGAACTCAATCTTTATGATATGATTGGTCTTGATTACGATGATCCTAAGTGGGAAGAAATTCTTGATCAGCTTACATTTGAAGATATGATCAATCTCATTGGTGATGCATTCCACTGGACAATGCCAGTAGAATCAATCAATGCTCCTGGTTCACGTGATGAAAACGGACCACAGGGACTTACAGCAAGATTATTCCCAATCGGGCCTAAGTTTGAGACGGTAGCTTTAACATCGGAAGATGTGATGGGCGCAACATTTAACAGAGAATTGATCAATGCAGTTGGTAAAGTAATAGGAAATGACTGTGTAGATAATGAAGTAGCAGTACTTTATGGACCTGGAAGCAACATTCATAGAACAGCTTATTCAGGACGTAACTTTGAATATTTCTCAGAAGACGGATATTTATCAGGTGAAATGACAAATGCAGAAGTTGCCGGTATCGCTGAATATGGTGTAAAAGTTGTAATTAAGCACTTTGCATTAAATGACCATGAAGAAGAACGTGTTGGTATCTCAATCTGGGCAAATGAACAGTCAATTCGTGAAATTTATCTGAAAGCATTCCAGGATGCGATGGAAGCTGACGACACCGCAGGTGTTATGACATCTTACACAAGATGGGGAACAACCTGGTCAGGTGCTACAGAAGGACTCATTGACGGCATTATGCGTGGAGAATGGGGATCAAAGGGTATTGCAATCTCTGACAACTGTAGAAATCATATGGACGCAATCAGCGGTGTTATGGCTGGCAGCACAGCATATGATGATATGATGAACGGAAAAGAACCAGACTTGGCAGAGTATGAAAATGATCCTGTGGCAATTTCCTATATGCGCGAAGCTTGTCATTATAATTTGTACGTAATTGCAAATTCTATGGCAATGAATGGTGTGGGTGCGGACACAACAGTAAAAGCAGTTACTCCGGACATCGTGAAAAATGCAAATTTAATTAGAACAATTTTAATTGTATTAGTTGTAGTATTTTTGGGAATGTATATCTGGAAAAAGATTCAGTTCAAAAAAACAGAAGAATATAAAACATATAAAGAATTTAAAAAGTCGTTGAAGAAACATTAGTGAGATAAAGATGTGGTGAAGAGTAATGAGAAGCCATGCGTGTGTAACGTGTTTGCAACATTCCACCCACTAAGCTCAGTAAAATCAAGGGTTTGCAGTTATCAAAACGTTAGGATTATTGCGAATGCAATTTACAAAAAGCTCCAGAGAGTTTACTCTCTTGGAGCTTTTTTTGTATAATTGCATTCATAAGAATCTCACAAGGACCGAGGAAGTCCGAAGGACTTTCGAGGAGCCTTATGAGATTCGCAATAATCCTAACATATAAATATATAAGTGCGACATAATACGACTCAAAACTCCTCAGGACTTCGGTCTTGAGGAGTTTTTTTGTTGTTTGATTACTCCATTTGTTCTGGGAGGCTTTTGTATTTTATCAGAAAGAGAACTGTGGTAGAATAAACACAGATGATTTGCAATATCACAAAATCAGAAAACAGAGGTGAAAGTTCTATGTTAGCACCAAGAAAAGTTAAATTTGAAGCGCAGAAAAGAGAAAGAGAAAATCTTGAATTTCGTACATTTTTGAAATGTCATGCAGATGAAAAAGAATTGGATGAACAGTTTGCAAGATTACATAATGAATTGTTTGCGAATTATGATTGTAACAGATGCCGTAATTGCTGCAAGATGTACCATGGAAGTATTACGGTAGCAGATGTTGAAAAAAGTGCACTGTATTTGGGAATGAACACTGCAGAATTTGCCGAGAAATATTTGGCTAAGAAAGATACTGAGGGTAATTGGCAGACGAAACATAAACCTTGTGATTTTTTGCAGGTAGATGGGAATTGTATGTTGGGTGAATGTAAACCTGAAAATTGTAAAAATTATCCATATACAAATCAACCGGAAAGAATTTTGAGTTTGTATAGCGTATTAGATGCGGTGGCGGTCTGCCCGATAGCTTTTGAAATTTATGAAAGGTTGAAGAAAGAATATGGCTTCAAAAGATAAAACAAAAAGAAAGAGAAGACAAGATAACTTCGAAGATAAGTTGTTTGAATCAGATGAAACATTTGCATTTATAGCGGGTTATACATCAGGCGGAGCACCTTATGGTATTACATGGGAAGAAATGGAAGCGATTGAACGAAGAGAGGTAGAACTTTTTGAAAAAGTAGGTCATGGTTATAATGACAAAGAATTAGAGTTACCATTTGATTAAGGTTTTGTGGAGAGAATATATGGATTGGTATAAATTGTTTAGGCCGCATATTTTAGATAGAGGAATTGAATATTATGAAGACGGATATGTTATAGATTTTAATTATTCAAATGATGAAATTGCTGCACAAGTAGATGGAACGGATGTTTATGATGTTCACATTATGTTAGATGGCGAAGAAGTGATAGATATGTATTGCTCTTGTCCATATGCTGCAGATGGCCGTAATTGCAAACACATGGCTGCGGTTCTTTTCAAATTTGAGGAAATGCTTGCAGGGATAGATGCAGAAAGAGAAGATGATGAGATAGAAGAATTTTCATCACCGCTAGAAGATTTTTATCAGAGACATCAAAGAGAAAAAGAGGAAGTGTTGGAACTTGTTTCGAAGATTCCGGAAGATAAAGTTAGAGAATTATTGGTCGGATTTGTTTTGAATGATGAACGGTTAAAAAATAATCTGCAAATACAATACGATTTTCAAATGAATAGCAAGTTGATGTTAGAACTGCGAACGGAAGTGGATCAGATTGTATATAGACATAGTAACGGCGGATATGTAGATTGGCACCATGCTTCGGAATTTACTTCCGAATTAGAATGTTTTTTGAATACAAAGGTCATGCCATTAATTGAAAAGAAATGCTTGAAACAGGCATTTGAGTTGACGAATCTTGTGTTTCATTGTATTGGAAATATTGATATGGACGATTCGGATGGAGGTTCTTCTTTTGTTGCAAATGCTTGCTATGAATGTTGGAGTAAAATTATCG
The DNA here is from genome assembly GCA_045121495.1 of Faecalimonas sp. Classification (GTDB taxonomy): domain Bacteria; phylum Bacillota; class Clostridia; order Lachnospirales; family Lachnospiraceae; genus Faecalimonas. The sequence continues at coordinate 13,663 of JBGVGF010000122.1, read as the reverse complement.
AAAATAGCGATGATACATACAGAAAAGAATTAAAAAAATGGTTTGAAAACTATCAAGACGGTTATGTCATCGATATTTATGAAGAATATATAGAAGAAATCATACTGGAACACTTTGCAACAGGAGAAAGGTTAATGGAAGAAATCCAATTTCTGGATGCAATTATAAACAGGTGTGTTGGACTCGATTGTGGAAAAATCTATTCGGTCCATCATGGATATGAAAGTCCAATCTTAAAAAGAATACAGTATATGGAAAAATTGGACTATACCAAGGAACAGATAGAAGAATATAAACAAAGGAATCGTAGGTATTTTGTAATTCGAGAATTGGAAATTTCGGAAGCAATTGAGAATGGTGAATATAGAAGTGCAATAAAGGTATTGGAAGAAAGTAAAGAACTTGATGCAGGCAATGCAGAGCAGTTGAAGAAGTATAGCGAGCAGCTAATAGATTTATATAATAAATTAAATATGTCAGCTGAATATGCTAAGGAACTGGAACATTATATAATATCCTTTTGGCAATATGATTTGAGATATGTTTATAGATTGAAAAAATGTATTGAGAGTCAAGCGCAATGGAGTAAGTTAGTCGATGATATCGTGAAGAAAAGTAGGTTTGAGGATTTTGTATGTAAGCTGCTTTATGAAGAAAAAAGGTATGATGAACTAATGAGAAAAATTGAGCAAAGTTCAAATAAAGTCGGTCTTCTGGATTCCTATGATAAGACTTTGCGTAAAACAATGCCAGAACGAGTAATTAAAATATATTCTGCGTATTTAAATCAAGCAGCCGAAATGGCAAATGAAAGAAAAAAATATAAGCATCTTATGCCATATCTTAAGAAAATTGCAAAATGTGAAAGTGGAGAATTGGTTGCAAAAAATATTGCAGCTACGTGGAGACAGGAATATAAGCGAAGAACGGCAATGATGGACGAGTTGCGAAAAGCGGGATTTTAATAGGTGCGACAGTGTCGAACCTATTTGGGAATTTGTGTTAACCCATTTTGGTATAATTGAATAACAATTGACATATAATTATATTATAATTATAATATAATTAAGGAAGGAGTGGTGTTATTGGAACAGTTAAAATTCGAATGGGATGAAAATAAGAACAAAATTAACAAGAATAAACACAAAATCTCATTTGAAGAAGCGCAAACAGTGTTTTATGATGAAGAAGCTCTTGTAATAGATGATCCAGATCACTCTGAGGATGAAGAAAGATTCATTATTTTAGGAGAAAGTAACAGAGCAAATCTTTTGGTGGTTTGCCATTGTTATCGCGTATCTGATACGGTTATCAGGATTATATCTGCTAGAAAAGCAACAAAAACAGAAACAAGTCAATATTATGATTATTAGGGAGGTGTTGATATGAGAGATGAATACGATTTCAGCAAAGCGAGAAAAAATCCATATTTACAGAAAGAAAAGAAGCAGATTACAATTAATTTAAATTCTGATGTGATTGAATATTTCAAACAACAGGCAGAACGTTCTGGTATTCCATATCAGACACTTATCAATTTGTACCTGACAGATTGCGTAACTAATAAGAGAGAGTTGCAGTTATCCTGGTCTTGATGTGAATGCGATGAGGTGTGGTGAAGAGTAATGAGAAGTCGTGGGTTTGTAACACGTTTGCAACATTTCACTTCTTAAACTTAGCAAAAACCGCGTAAAATCAACGATTTTCGGTTGTACAAGAGATAATATGGCGCAAAGCGCCAGCGAGGAAAAGCAGCAGCTTTTTCGAGCATACAATATTTCAAAAATTCAACCTCTCAAGCGTATGCTTGGGAGGTTTTTTGCTGCATAAAATTGGGTGTGACACAATTTTTATGCAATAAAATGTCTATTCATGCAAAAAGATGACAAGACAACCGCAAATTTTACTCCTATTGATGAGGATAAAAAACTAAATTTTTGGCGGTCTGACGGAATTAGGGATATAAAATTGTGCAAAATAAACAAAATCATAGAGTAAAATATGAAAGTATTGACAAAAAGTACAAACAATGTTAACCTAAATCATAAGGGAAATCCCCTTGAGAGCAGTTTGCAAACGCTTGCAAAGCTTTGCAGAACATATTACAAGAATAGGGAGGAAACATACATGAAAAAAGTAATCGCTCTTTTATTGTCCCTGACAATGGTTGTTGGTATGTTAACAGGATGTGGCGGATCTTCAGAAGAAGCTGCAGCACCAGCAACAGAAGATGCAGCAGATGCTGAAGAAGCAGCTCCTGCAGCAGACGGATCAGTTTACTACTTAAACTTCAAACCAGAACAGGATGAAGCTTGGCAGAACTTAGCAGCAGCTTACACAGCTGAAACAGGTGTTCCAGTAACAGTAGTAACAGCAGCTTCCGGTGAATATGAAACAACATTAATGGCTGAAATGGGTAAATCCGAAGCTCCTACATTATTCCAGGTTAACGGTCCTGTAGGTCTTGCTAACTGGAAAGATTACTGCTATGACTTAGCAGGATCTGATGTTTACGGAGAACTTACAAGCGACTCCTTCGCATTAACAGAAGATGGCGTTGTTTACGGTATCGGATATGTTATCGAATCTTATGGTCTGATCGTTAACAAAACTCTCTTAGCAGAAGCAGGATATGCAGTAGAAGACATCAATTCTTTCGAAACATTAAAAGCAGTTGCAGAAGATATCACAGCTCGTAAAGACGAATTAGGATTTGCAGCATTCTCTTCAGCAGGTATGGACGGATCTTCTGACTGGAGATTCAAAACACACCTTGCAAACCTTCCAATCTACTTCGAATATCAGGCAGATGGAATCAGCGCAACAGACGCTATCAAAGGTACATACTTAGACAACTACCGCGCTATGTGGGATCTCTACATCAACAACAGCACATGTGCTCCAGCAGACCTTTCTGCTAAAACAGGTGATGATTCCCGTAACGAATTCTTAGCAGGCGAAGCAGTATTCTTCCAGAATGGTTCTTGGGAATACGGCAGCTTAACAGCTGATGGTGCTTACACAGATGATGATCTTGCTATGATCCCAATCTATGTTGGTGCAGGCGATGAAGCTAATCAGGGTCTCTGTACAGGTACAGAAAACTACTGGTGCGTAAATGCATTCGCAGCTGAAGAAGATATCCAGGCTACATTAGACTTCATGTACTGGTGCGTATCTTCTGAAGAAGGTACAACAGCTATGGCTAACGACATGGGATTTGTAATTCCATTCAAAGGCGCAGCAGAATCTCCAAACTTATTCGTTAAACAGGATACAGAATATACAGCAGCTGGCAAAGTTCCAGTTTCATGGAACTTCACAACAATGCCTTCAGAAGAATGGAAGAATGGCGTTGGTACAGCTTTAACACAGTACGCAGCTGATCAGACAGATGCTAACTGGGATAACGTAGTATCTGCATTTGTTGACGGATGGGCAACAGAATATGCATTAGCAAACGGACAGTAAGATTTACTGAAAAGTTTAGATTTTAGGTAACAACGGATAGGGGAGCCTTAAGCTCCCCTATTCTTAAATATTTTTAGGATGAAACAGATTTGTGTTTTATTCTGCAAGACTAGATAAGAAAGCGGGCGAGAGATTATGGAGAAGGCGCTCAAAAAATGGTTTCCGGTATTTGTGCTTCCTACACTTGCAGCATTTTGCGTAGGGTTTATCTGGCCATTTATTCAAGGGATTTATTTATCATTCTGCCAGTTCATTACTGTAGATAATGCAAAATGGGTTGGTATTTCAAACTATGTGAAAGCATTATCAGATGAAACATTTGGTGATTCTTTCATTTTCACAGTAGTATTTGCATTTGTTTCTACCATTTTGATCAATGGTATCGCTTTTGCAATCGCATTAGCTCTTACAAAAGAAATGAAAGGTACAAACATTTTCCGTACCGTATTTTTCATGCCGAACTTAATTGGTGGTATCGTACTTGGTTACATCTGGCAGATTCTTTTGAACTGTATTCTGTCAAACCTTGCACAGCCACTGTTAGCATTAAATAGTACAGCCGGCTTCTGGGGAATTATTATCCTGATGTGCTGGCAGCAGATTGGTTACATGATGATCATCTATGTAGCAGGTCTGCAGAACGTTCCTCCAGATTTGCTTGAAGCAGCAGCAATCGACGGTGCGAACGCTATTCAGACATTAGTAAAGGTAAAATTACCAATGTTAATGTCTTCCTTTACGATTTGTTTATTCTTAACAATTACAAACTCTTTCAAACTGTTCGACCAGAACCTGGCATTAACAGCAGGTGAACCAGCGCATGCAACAGAAATGTTAGCTCTTAACATTTACAATACATTCTATGCGCGTTCCGGACCTCAGTGGAAGGGAATTGGACAGGCGAAAGCCGTAATCTTCTTTATTTTAGTAGTAGTTATCTCGCTGTCACAGCTTTATGCTACTCGTTCTAAGGAGGTGCAGCAGTAATGAATACAAAACAGAAAAATATGTGGAGCAACATTGGAACTGTATTTTTTACAGTTCTTGCAGCACTTTGGATGTATCCAATCATCATGGTTGTTATGAACTCCTTAAAGGTAGAAAGAGCGATCACAACAGATGCAGCATTCGCCCTTCCTACTGCTGAAACTTTTGCGGGTCTCACAAACTATATCAGTGCTTTAGGCGCACAGGGCTTCTTAAAGAGCTTTGGATACAGTTTATTTATCACTGTGTCTTCAGTTTTCTTAATCCTTTTATGCTGCTCTATGTGTGCATGGTATATTAACCGTGTAAATAACCTGATTTCCAAGTTAATGTATCTTTTATGTGCATTCTCCATGGTAGTGCCATTCCAGATGGTAATGTTCACACTGTCTCAGACTGCAGACCGTTTGGATATCTTTGGTCTTAAATTTAATACTCCATGGACAATTTGCTTTATTTACTTAGGATTTGGTGCTGGACTTGCGGTATTTATGTTCTCAGGTTTCGTAAAATCCATTCCATTGGAAATCGAAGAAGCATCCATGATTGATGGCTGCTCACCAATTCAGACATATTTTAAGGTTGTATTGCCAATCTTAAAACCTACTATGATTTCAGTAGGTGTCTTAGAAACTATGTGGGTATGGAATGACTACCTGTTACCAACATTGGTACTGGATATCAAGAAATACCGTACAATTCCAATGCTGATTCAGTACTTCCGTGGAAGCTACGGACGTGTTGAAATGGGACCTATGATGGCTTGTATCGTTATGACAGTCCTTCCTGTTGTAGTTATTTACTTACTTGGTCAGAAACACATCATCAAAGGTGTTCTTGCCGGAGCTGTTAAGGGTTAATTTGGAATTTTCACTGCAATAAGCCTTGATTATCAATGCACAACTGTTGTAAGATTACAACAGTTGTGTTTTTTATTGTAAATTAAGGGGAAAGATAATGAGAAAAAGAAAATTATATAAAATATTAATAGATATTCTTGTGATCCTTTTGGGAAATGCCTGTATAGCCATTGCAGTTGCGTTTTTTGTAATCCCGAATAAACTGCTGGTTGGCGGAACTGCCGGGATTGCGGTTGCAGTTAATGCATTTTTGGGAATTCCGGAAGAAATTGTGATTAATGTGCTGGTCTATACATTATTTATTGCAGGTGCGATTGTGCTGGGAAAAGAATTTTTCTTTAAAACTGTTACAAGTACCATTGTATATCCGATTCTTTTGACATTATCAAATGACTTGTATGAGATCATTCCGAAACAGTATGTAACAATGGATACGTTGACTTCCATTATTTGCGCTGGGGTACTGGTTGGATTTGGAATAGGTATTGTTTATAAAAGAAATGCAAGTACTGGTGGAATGGATATTATTCCATTGATCATCAATAAATATACTCATATTCCACTGCACATTTTGCTGATGGCAGTAGACTGTTTTACGGTTCTGTTGGGTGTAATTGCATATGGACTTCAGGCATCTATTTATGGTGTGATTTCAGTTGTGCTTTGCAGCTTTGTCATTGATAAGACCATTTTATTGGGAGCAAAGCAGACGAAGCAATTACAGATTATTAGTCAGGAATCTGATTTGATTCGCACAAAGATTCTTGAGGATCTGGACAGAGGATGTACAATTGTGGAGAGCCGTGGCGGTTATACAAATGAAAAACGAGATATGTTAATGGTCGTGGTACCGATTAATCAGTATCAGACGTTGATTGATGCAGTACATTCCATTGACCCTTCAGCATTTGTAATCGTTTCTGATATTAATGAAATCAGAGGGCGTGGATTTACCATTCAAAGAGAGCATTTATAAGATATGTAATGATAAAGGGAGAGCTGTCAAAGGCTCTCCCTTATTGCTATCGTGTTTTGTTTGTAGTTGTTTTATTTTCTTCTGTGGTCTTGTGTTCTGTATTGTTTTCTACAGTTGTGTTATTGTGGTCAGTTGCATTATTGACTGTGTTTCCAGTTCCATCTACCACATCTTCAACGCCATTTACAACGCCATTTACTGTATCTTCAACACCGTTTACAACGCCATCAACGATATTATTATTTTCGTGAGTACCAGTATAATTGTCATTTACTGTAGTACCGTTGTTGGTAGTTTCATTGTAATTGTCAGTAGTAGTGTTGTTTTTGTTTGTTGTCGTATTATTTGTCGTATTTTTGTCAGTAGTAGTTTCAGTTGTTGTGTTTTTGTTTGTACCATCTGTTGCACTGTTCATTCGTCTGCCGCAGCCGACGGAACAAAGGACCATACAGGTCAGTACAAGGGTGAGTAAAAATGTTTTGTTTTTCATAAATAAGCTCTCCTTTTCATATGATTGAATCAGGTGATGAATATGCTCATAAAAACAGAAAAATTGTTTTTAGAGCTATAGAATTAGTGTGGATATTTTCAATGAAATTATTCTTTTTTTGAAAAGGCAAAATGCGCTAAATTTCGAAAAAACAATCCTGATTTGGTAAAAAAATGACAAAAAATATTCGGCAAAAAACGAAGCTGCTAGATGAAATGACGAAAAATATGAAAGTAATTTCGAAAAAAAGAAAACTAATTGAAATTAAAACCGGAAAATAATATATTGAGTATATGATAGTTTGCTGAGATTGGAAATCCATTCTGTAACTGCTAAAAAGGGCCCGTTGGCAGTTTGTCTCAGAACAAAAATTATCAAATAAAAGGAGGGTGATAAATGTTAGGTATTGTTGTATGCACACATTCAAATTTTGCGGCCGGCATTCATGCAGCTGTGGAGATGATTGCAGGCGAGCAGGAAAATTTTGATGTGATCTGCTTTCAGGAAGGGGAAGGCATGCTTGACCTGAGCGAAAGGGTCAAAGAGGTAACTTCAAAATATGAGGAAGCAGGCGAGAAATATGTTGTCTGTGTGGACCTTTTCGGAGCAACACCGTTCAATGCTTCTGCAGCAGCATTGGCAACATTTGACACAAGTGTAATCACTGGTGTAAATCTTCCGATGCTGTTACAGCTTGTAATGGAGAGAGAATTTTGCGAGGACTATGATGAGTTTCTTGCAAGCGTTGTTGAAGGCGCAAAAGATAACATTAAGGTTATCAAAATGAGAGAGATGTTTTCTTAGAAAGGAGACGAATAGGATGATTAATTTAGTACGTTGCGATGATCGTTTGATTCATGGACAGTGCATGACCGTTATCGTAAAAGAATATGACATCGAAGAAATTATCGTTGTGGATGATTTTACAGCAACCAATGCGATTTTGAAAACGGTTTTCAAAACAGCTGTTCCACCATCTATGAAAGCAGACGTATTCACTATTCAGGATTCAGTATCAAAAATTAAGGAAGCAAAAGATAACAATGTGAAAACATTGGTACTTATGAAGAGCCCAATCGTTTATCTTGAGTTACTTAAAGCAGTGGACGATCTTCCAAAAGAACTGAATGTTGGACCTATGACAAAACGTAAAGGTTCAACTCCAGTTACCCCAACAATTCATCTGATGCCGGATGAGGCAGAGGCTGTAAAAGAAGCAACCAGCATGGGTGCTCGCGTATGGTTCCGTCAGGTTCCGGAACAGCCAACAGTTGAATGGGACGAAGTGAAAGACAAGTTTTAAAAGGAGGACGCTATGAGTTTTATTCAAGCATTATTAATTGCATTTTTGGGATGGAGTAGTTCTATCTACGGAATTACAGTAGGCGGTGGTCTTACTGGATGGTATACATTAGGCAGACCACTTATTTCCGGTTTCCTCATCGGTATTATTATGGGTGATGTTCAGACTGGTATTATCATGGGTGCAGCAATTCAGATGCTCTACATCGGTCTTGTTACTCCAGGTGGATCAATGCCTGCAGACGTTAACTTTGCAGCATGGATCGGTATTCCTTTGGCTATGGCAGCAGGCGCTGGCGAAGAATTCGCACTTGCATTAGCAGTTCCACTGTCTACTTTAGGTGTATTCGCAGTTTATGGTTTATGTGCAATCAACCTGTTCTTTGTTCACAAACAGGACGCTTATATTGAAAAAGGTGAACTTGAAAAAGCAGCAAGAATTCCAATCATCGGACAGGTTACAAACTTTGTAATGAGATTTTTCCCAATTCTCATCATCAACTACTTAGGCTCTGGTCTGGTAACAACTCTTGTAGAAATGATGCCAGTATGGTTAACAGACATTCTGCAGATTTTCGCAAACATGTTACCATTAGTTGGATTTATGCTTCTGATGCGTACATTGGTTAAGAAAGACCTTGATATTATTTATTTCATTCTCGGATTTATTTTAGTATCCGTATTAAATCTTGGTATGATCCCAATCGTTATTATTGCAGCAGTAATTGCATATCTGAAATATCAGACATCAGTAAAGGGGGCATAAGAAATGGCTGAAACTAAAACTTTAAGTAAAAAAGCGATACGTAAGGCTTATTGGGACTGGATGATCTTTAACCTTTCTGTACAGAACTTCGAACGTATGGAAGGTCCTGCAATCGTTAGAATGCTTGCGAACGTACGTGAAGAACTTTATCCAGGCGATAAGGAAAAACAGCAGGAGATGCTCGAAAGACACACAATTTTCTTTAATACAGAACCGTTCCTTGGATGTATCATTCCAGGTATCGTTTTAGGTATGGAAAATGAAATGGCAAAGGGCGGCGACGTTCAGCCAGAATTTATCAACGCAATTAAAACAGCGTTAATGGGACCATTCGCTGGTATCGGCGATTCCTTACTTCCGGGTACACTTTGTCCAATTCTTTTAAGTATTGCATTAGGTCTTTGCCAGAACGGCGAAATCATTGGACCTCTGTTCTACATTTTAGTATTCCTTGGAATTATGTTCCCATTAACATGGTTCTTATTCTCCTACGGTGTGAAAGCAGGTGCAAGTGCAGCTGAAATGGTACTGGCGGGAGGAATTAAAGACCAGGTAACAAAAGCAGCTGAAACAGTTGGTCTTATTGTAGTAGGTGCTGTAACAGCTTCCTATACACATGTAAACATCGGGCTTGTATACACAAGCGGTGATTTAGCAATTAATATTGCATCCATTTTAGACAGTATCTTACCAGGCGTATCTGTTCTGATCGTATCATTAATCGCTTATGTATTAATGGTTAAGAAAAAATGGACTGTAAACAAGATGATGATCTTATTCCTCATCATTGCGATCGTTGGATATTTTACAACAATTTTAACTGTATAAACCAGACTGATAAAAGGAGCCTAAAAATCGATGCATAAAACTGTTGAAAAGTTAATGAATGGGGTGGTAGTTTCCTGCCAGGCTTACGAAGATACTCCTTTATATGGTCCGAAGTACATGGTTGCGATGGCACTCTGTGCCGAAATGGGTGGCGCAAATGGCTTAAGAGCCTGCTGGCCACAGGATATCAAAGCAATTAAAGAAGCTTGTGATCTGCCAATCGTTGGTATTAATAAGAAATTCGGTGATGGAAATCCATTAGATGAAATTTTCATTACACCGACTTTTGAATCTGCAAAAGAGATTATCGAAGCTGGTTGTGATGTTCTTGCACTGGATTGCACAATTCGTGAATGCAGACCATTTGAAGAGCTTGAAAAACTTCTTCATCAGATCAAAGACGCATATCCTGATATGCCGATCATGGCTGATCTGGCAACACTGGATGAAGCAATCAAAGTTGCAGAAACAGGATGCGTAGATATTATTTCTACAACGCTTGCCGGATATACAAGAAGTTCTTGTGAAGGCAAAACAGAGAAACCAAACGTTGAACTGATCAAGGAAATTAAAAAACATACTTCCTTACCGGTCAATGCAGAGGGCAGAATCTGGGAACTTGCAGATCTGGAAGCGGTACTGGAGGCAGGTGCTGATATGGTATGTATCGGAACAGCTGTCACAAGACCTCATTTAATTACAGAGAGATTTATCAATTGTAACAAGAAATATCGTAACAAATAAGAAAATAGGGGCTGCGATTTTGCAGCCCCTTTCTAAAAAAATTATGAGAATACAGAGTAAAAACGTCTGGCTTCGTGATGCATTTCGTGAAGCACAGATTCAGATGGAAAATGGAAAAATCGTAAATATCGAAGAATATAACAGTAAAGAACCGGATATGGATTACGGAGAATGCTATATCCTGCCGGGATTTATTGATGCACATACACATGGCCACGCAGGCGTAGATACGACTACTGCAGATGTGGAGCAAATGGCGCTGTGGCAAAGAGAGATTGCAAAAGAGGGGGTAACCTCTTTTATGGCAACGACTGCGACAGAGAGTGAAGCGGATAATCTGGAAACTTTTCGTCGTCTGGCAAATGCAGTTGGGAAAAATGACGGAGCAGAAGTGCTTGGTATTTACATGGAAGGGAATTTTATCAATCCGGAATGTAAGGGAGCACATGATGAGAAGCTGATCTCAAAACCAAATGTGGAACAGCTAAAAAAATATATTGATGCATCGGAGCATCAGATCAGACGAATGATTCTGGCTGTAGAGCTGGATGATGATTTTGAGGTCTTAAAATATGCATTGTCTCAGGGCATCAGAGTCAGCATTGGACACAGTGCGGCACCTTACGAAACAGCGAGGAAGGCAATCGAGTTGGGTGCAGATGCATTGACACACACTTATAATGGAATGAAACCGTTTCACCACAGAGAGCCCTCACTGGTAGGAATTGCGTATACCATAGATGACATTTATACGGAAATTATCGGAGATGGTCATCATGTAAGCTGGCCTGCGGTTAGAGCTTTATGCAGGGCAAAAGATGAGAAGCATCTGGTACTGGTTAGTGACGCAAGCCCTTTAAAAGGATATCAGGGACAACTCCCAAAGGGCATTCACATTGATGAACGGGGGCAGTTTCGTACAGACAGCGGTGCACTTTGCAGTTCTTCCTTGAGGATCAATGAAGGAATTTATAATCTGATTCATTATGCGGGCACATCTTATATACAGGCAATCAATGCAGCAACGATCAATCCGGCAAAAATGCTGGGCGTGGAGGACCGAAAAGGCAGTATTCAGATTGGAAAAGACGCAGATTTTGCAGTGACGGATGCCAATTTCCAGATGGTACAGTGCTACTGCAAGGGAAAGAAAATGTTGAAGGAATAGAAGAAATCAATGAACAGAACATACAGCGTTACGACAACAAAAGAAGAATATATTGAATTTTTATGTTATCAGTTTGGCAGCTCAAAAAAAATGAGAGGCTATCGGTGGTTTATCACGACTAGTATTCCGGCAGTGCTGATTACAGGTGTAATTTTTCTAAAGATTCATTCATGGATGTTTATCACCAGCCTGATCGCGCTTGCGGCAGTATGGATCATGTATGGTGGAAAAGCAGTGTGGAAACGGCACATGAAAAGAAAGGTTACGAACAAGATTCTGCCAAAGATGGATATTCAGGATTTTAAAGAAGTCGTATATCGCTTTACAGAGGAAGGTATTGAATATACAGATAAAAAGAAAAAAATGAAAATTGCTTATGGTGATATTATTACAATGGTTCCTTTAGAAAGTCAGTTTGTGATTCATTATCAAGGAGGCGCAATTCTCCTTCCATATCATGTATTTGCTAATGAAGATGAAATGAAAGAATTCGTAAAAGAATACCATATTTGCAAAGGAAAAAGTAAAAAATGACAGGCCTACTCTACTCCTTTCCGAATCGGAGATGCGTTTCGTGCGTATCTCCGATTTGCGTTTTGGGATTCTTTGTTGATTCGTTATTGGGTCTATATTATAATTTAGGGAAAAGGTATTGGAGAGGTGAAAATGAGAGGGTTTAATACGAAGTCGATTGTGCCAATCATAGAGTCAAAGTATCAGAGTCTGTCAACTGTGGAAAAGACCATTGCGGATTTTTTTATTGAAAATCGTGTAAAAATGGATTTTTCAGCGAAGGCAGTTTCACAGCGTCTCTTCGTTTCAGAAGCATCCCTGTCACGTTTTGCCAAGAAGTGTGGTTATCGGGGATATCGTGAATTTATTTATCAATATGAAGAGACCTTTGTGGAAAAGAAAGAACCTGTTACAAAGAATCTGAGCGGGGTGCTTGGAATCTATCAGGAACTTTTAAATCATACCTATAATCTGGTTGATGAAGCCCAGATTGCAAGAATATGCAGATATCTGAGTGAGGCGCATAGGGTGTTTGTCTGTGGGAAAGGAAGCTCTGGATTTGCTGCCAGTGAGATGGAAATGCGTTTTATGAGAATTGGTGTGGATATCGACTGTATTCAGGACAGCCATCTGATGAAGATGCAGACAGTTTTTCTTAGCAATCGAGACTTGGTAATAGGAATCACGATCAGTGCGACGACGGAGGAAGTACTCTATATGCTTCAGGAAGGTCATAAAAGAGGGGCCAAAACGATTGTACTGACTGCAAATAATTTGGATTATTTACATGAATTTTGTGATGAGATTGTTTTGGTAGCCTCCATGGATCGTCTGGATGAAGGAAATATGATTTCGCCGCAGTATCCGATTCTGACACTGACAGACGTGATCTATTCCAGCTTTGTTGATAAAGATGAATCTATGAAAGAAATTCTGCATGACAATACAGTTCAGGCATTGGGAAACAAAAAAGTGGGAGAAAATTATGAAAAATTATGATACAGTGATTTTTGATCTGGATGGAACATTATTGAATACATTGGAAGATCTGGCAGATGGCGTGAATCACGTGATGGAAGAAAATGGATATCCAAAGCGTACTTTAGAAGAGGTAAGACATTTTGTAGGAAATGGAATACGAAGGCTTATGGAACAGGCAGTGCCGGAAAGTGTGACCGGTGATGAGTTTGAGCGAGTTTTCGAAGAATTTCGAAGTTACTATACGGAACACTGTCAGATTAAAACGAGAGCCTATGATGGAATTATGCAGCTTTTGGATACATTGAAGAAACAGGGCTATGCCATGGCAATCGTTTCAAATAAGAATCATGCAGCTGTATGTGAATTAAATGAGATTTATTTTAAAGAGTACATAAAGGTTGCCATCGGACAGAAAGATGGGATTCGCAAAAAACCGGCGCCGGATACAGTCATTCAGGCTTTGAAGGAGCTTGGAAAAGAGAAAGAAACTGCGATTTATGTGGGTGATTCTGAAGTTGATTTTGCAACAGCAGAAAATACAGGGATGGACTGTGTACTTGTGACATGGGGATTTCGA
>JBGVGF010000121.1:0-4076 GCA_045121495.1 Faecalimonas sp. | reverse complement strand
AAATCATACATAAAATGAAAACTCCTTTATTCAAAAGGATATATTGTAACCACAACTGTTTTCGATACTTTTTCCCAAGATGTTACACCACCAATACTAAGAGATTTTTTAAACAAAACATTCATAGTATAAGTTGCGTTGTGTTTACTGATTGTAGAAGATGAATTATCTATACTTACAGAATATGATTGCAAACTAGCATAATCATCATAACCAGTTGCCGACATAACTTCTACAGACGGCGCATACGCACTTAGTATTTCATTTCGCTGCGCATCAACATAGAAGCTGGCAGTAACTCTATAAGAACACAAATAAACAAATGGTTTATCTTCTGTATCTATAAAGCTACCATCTGCATATGCACTTATTGTTGTATACATTGCACAAGTTGAAACAGATGAATTAATATCATCAGTTGCATACCCCGTCGCAAATACTGGTTCATCTGAAAATGCTTTGGATTTTTCTGCATAATCTTCAACTTTTGCCAATTCAAATTCTAATAGTTCTTGTGTATAGACAAACCCCTCCACAGGTTCCATTTCAATCTCAATTCCGTACTTAGCATATTCACTTATTAACGTCTGAGAATAATATTCGAAATCAATGGTATTTATTTCTTTCGCATAAGTTGTTTGTGCTGTCACACCAAAAAACATTGTAAAAATCATTACAAGTGCAGCCACTCGAATATTCTTTTTTTTCTTCATATGATACCATCCTTTCCTTTAATCTATTATATACAGTACATACATTCATTAAAACTCCTCTAATAATCGTAAGTGCTTAGTTTCGGGGTAGATATAAAAAAGAAATCCTAGCATCTATTGCCAGACGCTAGGAAAACAAGCATTTTACTCCATTTTATTTACACAGCTCCTGAACATGTTTGTTCCAAGGAGCAAGATTTTCGAATTCTTCATCTGTCATGTTCTTGTTTGGTCGACGTTCAAACAGGAACTTCAGATATTCATATAAATTTAAGTTATAGGTTTTAGCCATTTCAACAATTGTAAGGTATAGGGCGTTTGCCTTTGCACCTTCGGCTGTGTCAGAAAACAGCCAGTTCTTTCGGCCTACGGTTACTGGGCGGATGGCATTCTCGCTGAGATTGTTGCTCAGACTGCAACGACCATCTTCAAGATATGTCATCAGATATTCCTGATAATTGTTGATATAAGTAATGGCTTTCTTAAGCTTGTCGTTGCTACCAGGGTTCACCTGTTTAAGCCACGACAAAAATCCCTCAATGACAGATTTCTGATCTTTGAGGCGTCGTTTTTCAATCTGTTTGTATGAAAGTCCCTTTTCTTTATAGGTACGTTCATACTCAAAAAGTTTGTTACAGTACAACACACCCTGTACTGCAGGATTATTGTAATCCTTTTCCATTCCTTTCGGAATGGCTTCTAAAAGGTATCTGCGAACATGTGCCCAGCAACAGCAACGCTTGGCATCTTTCAGTTTATTGTATCCACGATAACCATCGGTCATAAAATAAAAGCCCGGTTTGATACCTTGCAGGAATTTTTTGATGTTTTCACCAGCTCGGGTCGGTGTGTAATTATAAAGAATGATTGGATTCAGTTCGTCTTCTCCGGTACGGATTACCCAGAAGTAAGATTTCGTTTCTGCTCTGCGTCCATCTTCTTTTAATACCTGGGTTGGTGTTTCGTCCATCATTAAAAATCTTCGTTTTAGAAGTTCACGATGGAAGTAATCATATATCGGCTGGAGATATTCCATGCCACAGGTAATGATCCACTTCGCCATAGATGCCCTGCTAATCGGAGCATTCCATTGCAGGAAATCTTTTTCCTGACGATGTAACGGGATGTAAAGCCCGAACTTCTGATATGCAATGTGTGCCAGAAGGGATGATGAAACATAACTTCCAGCTAACAATGCGGGAATCCCATTATCTTTGACGAATTGAGGTTCTTCTGTTTCCTTGCATTCAGGACAGGCATAAGTAGTTGCGATATATTCGATCCGTTCCAGTTTTGGTGGCGTATAGATAATCTCGCTACGGATCACTTCCGTACCAATTGGCTGCATCTGGGCAGAACATAACGGACAAATCTTATCTTCATCTGTCAGAGTGTCAGCTAATACTTGTCTTGTTGGGATATCTTTGAACTGTTCCTCTAAAGTAGGTCTCTTTTTACGGCTCTTCTTTGCAGGAACTACGATCTCAGGTTCGATAAGTTCGACTGTTTTTTCTTCTTCCACAGCTTCACCGAACAGGCTTAGCTGTCCGGCAATATTGTCAGTACGGCGTTCACTGGAAGAACCAAACATCTTCTGCTTGAACCATGCCAGTTCAGCTTTGAGATTATCATTCTCAGCCTGCTGTCTTGAGATAGTGTCATTCAGCATTTTAATAGTAGTATTCAGTTGTGCGATCATGTCTTTCAACTCAACAAGCTGGATATCTTTACTGCTCTTTGCCATGGTTTTTCTCCTTGATTTACTACAGACATTATAACACAAAAATGCCTGAAAATCCAGTAAATACAAGGGTTTTACGCCATTCGAAGTGCCTTTGGCTGTTCGATTTCAAGGCCTGACATGAGCCAGTCGAATTGCTGCCAAGTGATAGGTTTTACCTCAGAACTGTTCCTTGGCCAACGATATCTTCCGGATAAAACATCAAGCCTTTTATACAAAAGGATGTACCCATCCGGCTCTTTGAACAGGACTTTGATCCTGTCGCAACGCTTGCCACAGAACAGATAGATGGAATGTCCATCTGGTTCCTGATTGAAATTTTTCATAATAATTGCACACAATCCATCAATGGACTTTCTCATGTCCGTGTATCCAGTCACCAGATAAATGTTGGTTGCAAGGGAAATATCACCAAGCATGAGACATTCCTCCTAAGCATTGGAGCGTAGTTCTGATTAAGTCTGGATTGGTGTTATTAAAGAATCGAATGGTAGAATTACCCATTACGATTTCCATAGCAACACTAACATCAGTAGCGGGCATTGCTAGAATGCGAGTGTTTTGCTCCATTATTGTAGTAGCTGGTGCCGGTTCCGGAACCAGATCTACTTTGACAACTTCCTGATGAACAGGGATTCCCAAGTGCTTACTCTCAGAATCAGGTATTGTCACGCCGGCTTTGCGTAACTTACTGACCCAGTTGTAAAAAGTACCTGCATGAATTCCATGTGCTTTACACCACTGGTAATCAGAAAGACCGCTGGAACGGCATTCCATAATAAGTTTCAGTTGTTCTTCACGACTGACACGTTTTGCTTTCATAATTGCTAGCCTCCAAGTAGAGTAAAACGCTTGCGTTCTAGTCTCGAAATAGAGCAAAACGTTTGCGTTTCCTAGTTACAATTATAAAGCAGAAACGGAGTGGATAAAATCCACCCCGAAACTAAGCACTTACTCTTTGTCATTCTGAATACTGATTTCTTCAATCTGTGGAATGGCATCGATCACATCCCACGCTTTCTGTTCATCAATAACACTTCGCATTCTCTGCTCTGCTCCGTCTACAGGTATATAAACCTTCGCATTCGATTCCTCTACCGGAATCAATAAATAGTATAGCTGATCACTATTACTGATGGAAGCATCTAAATTTACAGTCCCTTCAACTCTGCAGATTCCATTTTTTGCGTTCAAAACATAACTTCCTGCTTCAAACATAATTCCGCCGCCTGTCCTTCTATAACTTCAAAAATGCAATCATAGTTATAAATATTTTATCATTTTTAAAATTTTTTCGTAAGCGGAATTTTCTGAAACAGTTCTGCCTTTCTTTGTCTTTTACATACTTTCCAGCAGTTTACTAATATCCTTTTTCAGACCGACCACCATCAAATGGTCTTCTTTTGTCATGATATAATCCGGTTTTGGAAACACGTTCAATTGATCGCCTTTCTGAATTCCGAAAATACTCACATTGTACTTTGCACGGATATTTGCTTCCGCAATAGAATGTCCGATCCATGTCTTTTTCGGCTGAATTTCGAAAATAGAATAATCCGAATGCAGTTCAAAATAATCGAACACATGATTCGCACTATATTTTACTGCTACTCTTTCTGCAA
>JBGVGF010000120.1:0-2050 GCA_045121495.1 Faecalimonas sp. | reverse complement strand
ACAATCTGCTCCTGCAGCCTCCAATCTCGGTTTTACTGTGTCTGCCAATCCATCTTCCGCAGTCTGATAGATAACGTTCACAGGTTCACGTTCCTGATCATCCTCCGGAAGCTTCTCTCCTTTGGTCAAAAGTGCTGCTATTTGCAACACCGCTGTTGTTTTCCCTTCCCCTGGGTCGCCTTGTATAATTGTCAGCTTCCCATAGGGAATATATGGATACCAAAGAAACTCTACTTTCTTGGTTTCCACATCTGCCATATTGATAATTTTTAAGTTTTCCATGTTACTCCTTCCATAAATCTTTATTTAATGATTGATAGATGGAATAACCTCTGCTATAATATCTTTAGTTAGAAGATGACAGAAGTTATTCCGTTATCAATGAGTCTTTATGGTTGCCGCCATTAAGACTCTTTTTTTGTTCTGTTTGCATCTAATAAATTCGCCACCTTTTTCTGCTGATTTGGATATAAGTGTCCGTAGGTATTCAATGTGATTTTGATATCCTTGTGTCCAAGTCTATCCTTAATCAAAAGTGGCTCTACACCTTGATTGATAAGATAGGATGCATGAGAATGTCTAAGGTCATGTACTCTAATCCTCTCAACACCAGATTGTTCCACGTGATATTTTAACTTGTGCTGAACCGCTTCTTGTCCAACCGGAAAGATACGTTCTGTATCTGGTAATTCATATACATGCTCCAAATACTCTCTCAATTCATCTGTTAAAAACTGTGGTATTTCTACAACACGAATGGACTGCTCTGTTTTTGGCGATGTGATAATATCTTTTCCACCGGTACGATAAAACGTCTTGTTAATATTGATTTGATTGTTTTTCAAATCAACATCTTCCTTCGTAAGTGCCAACAGTTCCCCTATACGCATCCCAGTCCAAAACAGTGTTTCAAATAGTACGTAATATCTTGAGTCCTTATCAATCGAAGCAAGGAACTTCTCGTACTCTTCCAATGTCCAAAACGTTAAGCTCCTACTATCGGAACGCCCCATCTTTTTAACCTTTTTACATGGGTTATTCTTTAAGTTGTAAATCTTTGATGCATGTGTAAACAAAGCTGTCATTTGATTTTGAAGCATACGTAAATAGGAATCGGAGAAATTCATCTGCAACATTTCATTCTGCCATTGAATAATATCCGATGCAGTAATCTCGTTCATCTTGCAATCTCCAAAATATGGCACAATACGATTTTCAATCATATATCGTTTATTCTTCTTTGTACGGTCTTTTAATTCTCCGTTCTTATCTCTGAAATAAATTTCTATGAAATCAACCATTTTCATATCCATATTTGCATTTGCAGTAAGCTTAAATTCACTTTCCCACTCTAGTGCTTCTTTCTTGGTCTTAAATCCACATTTCTTCTTTTTCTTCTTTTGACCTGTCCAGTCTTCGAAGTAGAACATGCAGTACCAAGTATTGTGTACGTTATCTTTGTATGCAGGCATTTACCTCACCTCTCTTTCTACTGTGCTTGCAATGTCATTCCAAAGAATTTCTGTTCCACAAACGCTCTTGGAATTTTCCCAGCGATTACGTAAAAACCCTGCTTCTTCAATTCCTGATTCATGGAACGAATTAACTTATACGCATGACCTGTGGAACAATCCAATTTTTCTGCTACTTCTTCTGCAGTCATTAAATAGTTTGTACTCAACATAGATACTCCTCCTTTCTCTCTGTACGCATTTCGTACTTTTTTATTTATATTAATCCTATTTGCGTAATTTGTCAACAGAAAAATTACTAATTGCGTACAAAAACTTTTTGTTGTATAATACTGCGTATAGGAGGTGCTCATTATGGGATATGGAAAAAATTTAAAACAAGCACTTGATGATAAAGGAATGACCGTACGTGATTTATGTCGCCAAACGGATATTAGTCCAACTACGATTTATTCAATTATTCAGCGAGATTCTTCTGTACGATATGATTTCGCATTGAGAATCGCCAATGTATTAGATATTGATATTAAACTGATTTGCAAGGATAACCCTTTTGAGCAAGGCGAGGAACTCCCTGC
>JBGVGF010000119.1:0-10066 GCA_045121495.1 Faecalimonas sp. | reverse complement strand
ATTTTTGATTTCCGAACGCGGGAATATTCAGTCGGATAAGAATAATCTGTATTTGTTATTTAATTATAGTTCTAAATTAAAAATACTGGGGAAATGTGATATGAATTTTTGTTTTTCCCCAGTATATATTTATGCATTGTTAAGAAGAATAATTGTGTGAAAAGTTGTCGATTGGTTATCATAATACATCTTGATATTTCCTCTATATTTATTGACAATGCGGTTTACGCTCTTTAGCCCTAATCCGTGCTTTCTCTTATCTCTTTTTGAAGAAACAGGAAAGCCATTACCATCAAAAGACGGAGCAATGTTACAGGTGTTGATAATGCTGATCAGAGTTAGATTGGAATTACTCTTTCGTACAACGCTTACTTCAATAAATGAGTTGGGGATGTCATTACATGCTTCCACTGCATTGTCCAACAAGTTACAGAACAGGGAAGTAAGCTCAGGAAAATTAAGTTTTTGTAGCAAATTTGTCCGTATATCTGCTTTAAATTTAATATATTTATCATGACATATTTTTATATAGTGGCACAATATAGAATTCAACATGTCGTTGTCAGAGACACGGACAGAAACCTGCAGATCAGAAGAATTCAAAAGAGTATCCAGATACTGCTGGATTTTTTTCTGTTCATTCTGTGCATTTAACTGAGCGATAGATGTGAGATGTTTTCGTATGTCATGGATTAATATTCGCTGGTTTTTATTTTGGGTAAATAATGTTTTGTAGTACTCAGCCATAGCGTATTCTTTTTGCAACTGTAATTGAAGTTCGACAAATTCAGCATTTTTCTTCTGCGTATAGTGATAGATGTATGTAATAATAAAATTTATTAAGAGCAAAAGAAAAGCTGAGATAGAAAGCATATATCTTAAAGTAACAGATGGAGCGACACTTAAAATGAAAGCTATAAGCGTTACCATAATGTATATTAAAATAAGCGGAATGATATTTAACAAGGCAGTAATTCTACTGCTGTATTCTAAATTGCTTTTTGAGGAGAATCTCCATCTAATTATTGAAACACATATAAAATACAATAATTTACTCAGCAATGTCACGAAGATTACTAGAGATATATGAGCATTGGTATAAAAACCGGTTTCTTTAAATTTGGAAAATATGGCAAATGTACCTATCTCGCATAGTCCAACAAAGCATGTGAGAATAAGAGAGTGAAATAAACACACACGCCATTTAGCAGTACACAAGAGTTTTATAATAGCAAAATTGATTAGTATAAAAGCTATAGTATTGATTTGGATAGAATCGTTGAAAGAAAGCAAAAACAAAATTCCATAACCAATGGAAATTATGATAGCTTTTAGCATTTTAGAGTGTTTTAGATCAAATATACCATAGGCATACCACCACAAAATACAAGCTTCTATAATATAAATAAAGAGATATAGAAAAAAATTCCCCAAGACAATCACCATCTACTTTCTAAATATAATAAAAAGGTGTCTTTAAATTGTGTATACTTCCGGCGCGTTAAATATGCCTGATATTGGTTGTTGCAAAGATAGATCAAAGAATGATCAAAACTCGACACATGATCCAAATTTACGATAAAACTTCTATGTGACTGAAAAAAGCATGGCATCTGAAGCTGATTAAGCCAATAATTGATATTGTGAATGCATAAATAATCGCCGTTAGATGTATGAACAATGGTCTTATGGTTACTTGCTTCGATAAAAATAACCTCAGTAGATAGAACAACGAACATCCCCTCTTTTGTTTCAATGGAGACTTTAAAAATTGAAGTACTATATAAAGCAAGAGCGTCTTTCATGTTTCTGAAAATTCGTTGTTTATCCAAGGGCTTTGTGAGATAGCGGAATACATGGAAACGCATTGCTTCATCTAGATATTGGGAATATGAGGTTACAACAAAAATAATAGCATTGTTATTCTGACGTTTAAGTTCATTTCCTACATATATCCCATTCATCCCCGGCATCTCTATATCCAGAAAAACAATATCTTTGCTTTGGGAATCTTTGAGCAAATCCTTTCCGCTATTGTAAATGATAATTTCTGGAAGTTTAAGAGAATTTTTCTGAAAGAAAGTAATCAATATTTTTTTGAGTTGCTGAGATAATTCTATATCATCATCACAGATTAAAATCCGCATAAAAACCTCCTTATAGAATAACTCCAATCATTATACTATAAAGAGGCCATAAAAAGTATATAGAAATAAAAAATATATATTTGCGTTATACGAAATTTTTATTATTCCAAGTATTCTTATTTCGATGTACTAAAAGTTCAATAAACTGGGATACGAGTTCAATATCTTCATCGCTACATAAAAGTAATGCTTCTGTAATGTTTTGCGGTATATTGTTTGCGTGAACATTGCCTAATAGGAGATAATCCGGTGTAACTTTTAATTCTTCACATATTTTTAAAAACATATCTAGACTAGGTTTTTCTCTTCCGTTTTCAATAGAGGATATATGATTGTTGGAAATACCCAGACTTTCAGCAAGTTCATTTTGCTTTATGCGTAATTCTTTACGGCGTGATTTTATTCTATTCCCCATGGATTGGTACTGATTAATTATTTTCAATGATATTACCCCTTTTCTATAATAAGTTCTATCATATCAAGTCTTACGAAGAACAGAAGAATGTAATAAAGAAAATATCTGTGTTACATTATGTTTATGAAATGTTTAACATTTTTTTTCTGTTATACATTAAAAAATAAAGAGAAAAAAGCTGATTTTAACCAAATTAATATATTCTACCATCATTGGGGGAAATGGTATGGCTTTTTTTGAAAATATAGATTATCCTAAAAACGTTTAAAGATTCTAGGTTTCAATGATTTAGAAAGCTATAAAGGAGAGGATGCATGAATTGAAAAAAGGAAAAAAAGTTGGGGATATGGCTAAGATAGTCACTGGTTTATTGAATAAAATGCTTGTGTTGGATGCAAATTCAACTTCATGTATAGTGGTCTATCAGCCCAAGGTGCCAGAAAAGTTAAAAGAATTTAGAAATGGCAAATCTCAGTGAGATACTTATCAAAATGTATAACCAGATGGTTGGTCAAACGAAAAACTATTCAGATGGAAGATAGAGAGCTATATGAATATGCTGTATACAGTCTTTTTTTAACTGTGACCCCAGTAGTGTTCATGTTAATTATAGGCGGTCTATTAGGGAAAACGATAGAGAGTTTAATAATCATTTTCCCAGTTATGTTCATTCGTAAATTTAGTGGCGGAATACATGCTAAAAAATTATGGATGTGCCTGCTATCTTCCTGTGGGATATTGTTTCTTATTGTTTGGCTGGTCGATAAGTTAAACACCAATATATTCTTAAGTATATCCGTACTAGGAGCAGCGTTTAGTTTAATGTTGTTTAGTCCTATAGATTCAGAAAATCGTCGTCTAAGTGTGGAAGAGAAAAAAGAGTATAAAATCACAACAATATCTATGACGATCGTATTTGTGGCAATATATGGAGTGCTTTTGTTTGCAGAATTTAAAGTATATGCTGTAAGTATTGCTGAAGGGATTATATTAACTGCAGTGTTGCAAATTCCATGTATAGTGACCGGATTATGGAGGTTGTGCAGAGAAGGAAAAGACCAAAAAGGCGTTAAAATTGTCGTTTCGAGTAAAAGCGATTGACTTTGGCGATGATTCGAATATACTAAGGGCAATCATTGAAACAATAGAATGGAAAAGGAGAAAATAAAAAATGAAAAGAACTATTAAAAAAGTAGTTGCAACAGTGTTAGCAACAGGAATGCTCTTATCAATGAGCACTTTCAGCGTACTTGCGGCAGGGAATTATACCGATACATACTTTTCTAACTTCACAATCACTGCTGTAACGAAATACACAACGGCAAGACAGAAATTGGATGCAACATCAGCAACAGTAAAACTGTCGAAAGCAGGTTACCCGGTTGTTGTCCGTGTTTACGGCGCAAAATCATCAACAGGAACAAAATATAATTGTACCTATGGCACGCCTAAGGTAGTCAGTGCTTCCAGCAGTTATACTTACTTACCCAATGTGGTAAATGAAAATGGTTACAGCTGGGCAAGACTTGGCTTCACAAGATCTGGCGTACAGAGTACGACAATCAGCGGTGCATGGAGCCCTGATAGCATTTAAGTAATTAAGGGACTGTTGCAATTACTGAAATACTTTGGAACATTTATAAGATTCACCTGGATTTACGATTATTCAATAATTACCTGACATGCCTAAAAAATTGGAAGAAACGTAAATTAGATGGAGAGGCATAGTTATTCTGGAGTATGGTTATTGTGACAGTCCCAAACAGTATGGAGGGATTGATATGAGAAGAAGATTGAGCGGACTGCTGATCTTGATCTCGATTACAGGAATGTGTGCCTGCAGTCGTCCGGATGATAACACAGAAGAAGCAAAAGTAAATATGCAAGAAGAGATTACCCAGATGGAAGAACATGCCGTGGGGGAGAGCGAATCCATCTCAATAGCGGCCAATCTGGATGAAAACGGAGAATTTACAGACTATATTGATATGCGTGTTGTTGACTCATATGTAGAAACAGAGAAAATTACAAAAGCATCTATAGATTTACTGCAGGATGTTACCGGAGTTTTTATAGATGACAAAGGCAATCTGTTAGATGATTACTCTTTTGTCGGTGTGAAACTGAATATTAATTCTCAAAAGGATTTAAACATAAATACAGCATCTTTCATTCTTAGAGGTATCAACAATGATGAATACTTCGATGCGGGCTGCTTCTATCAAGATGGTAAGCGAATAAGCAGTGATATCCATGAAGGCGGAATAGCGGAAATTCAATCAGGTACAACAGAAATTACGGTAGGATTTTTCGCGGACGAAGAAATGATAAAGTGTGAGAAGTTTCTCCTGATACCAACAGTTATTGAAACAGAAGACAGTCAGAATAATTATATTGAAATAGAGATCCAAAAGGGGAACTGAAAATCATGAAAAATCTTTTAAAAGTAGAATGCAGGAGAGCCTTTGCCAGTAAGACATTCTATTTATGCCTGGGCATGGGCGCGATGCTGTGTGTCTGGCTTTTGTGCATACAGATTATGGAAGTAAGAACGTTTAATCAATTGATCCAGGAGTATGGTATGGAGAAAGTGGGATTGTATTATCCGCGTTCTCTGTATAATTCTTTTATCGGGCTTGATTATGCATATCTGCCATCAACAATATTATATACAATTTTCCCTCTTCTGGTAACATTGCCGCATGCGATCAGTTATTATCGTGACAAAAAAAGCGGATATATAAAAAATATATTAATAAAAGCAAATAGAAGAGATTACTATGCAGCGAAATATCTTTCGGTTTTTTTGAACGGTTTTGCGACGGCACTACTCATATTACTTTTTAGTTTATGGATTTCCGCGCTGTTTTTCCCGGCGCTGCTGCCAGAGGTAACAACAGCAACATATTGTCCGTTTGATGATTCTGCGATGCTGGCAGGACTATTCTATTCGCATCCCCTGGCTTATACGGTCATCTACATTTTTATTGACGCAGTTTTTTTGGGCGCGATTGCGACCATTGCACTTGGGATAAGCTGTTATGCGGATAATATATTGTTTGTGTTTGCAGGAGGAATGATTTTATATCTGATTGCAGACTATATTATGCAGCTGGTGGGCAGATCTGAACTTACCCCCCTTCAATTTTTAAAGCCAACACAGTTTCTGTGTAACGCAGAGCCTATCATTATTTTGGCCGAGCTGCTGCTTCTCATGATTTTTGTTGCAATATCATTTTTGCGAAAAGAAAGGGAAAAAGATGTATTTTAAGTATGATCTGAAAATCGGATTCAGAAAAAATATAATGTGTCTTTTTATCATTGCCGCTATTGTAGTCACAGCAGGAATGGCATTTCATTTTCAGATATCAGATGAAAAAAGCGCGGGATTGGAGCTGCCGCGGGATTTAAACAGCATGGATTATTTTTTGCATATATTTGAAGGGATGCAGCCGTTTGACAAATTGTCCGGTGAGAAGTTCCAGCTCCCCATCACATGGTTTCTGATCAATATGATTTTGTTTTATTTTACAGGGAAATATCCGTATTCAGAAATATACAATAATCATGGCGCGAATGTGCTGATGAAAGGCGGTTCAAGGGATAAGTGGTTTCTGTCAAAATGGCTGTGGTGCATAGTGGGCGTGATATTGTATTATTTTGTGGCGTATGTCTTTGTGGCGATATTTTGTCTTGCGGCACAGGTTCCAATCAGCTTTGCTATACAGCCAATCGGATATCAGAATTTACTATCGCCTGTTTTTGAAGGTACACCAATAGATACTGTAAAAGTGATTGTCCTGCCGATCCTTGCTTCCATAGCGGCGGTATCTGTTCAGCTTGTGGTGTCGTTAGTCACCTCTGCTTTTATGGGCTTTATGTTTATGGCAGTCTTATATATTTCATCAGCATATTATTTCACCCCATTTTTAACAGGAAATCTGTCTATGCTTGCACGGAGCGGTATCTTTCGTATCGATGGAATCAATGTTATGCAGGCTGTAATTATATCAGTTGTGATAACAGTGTTATCATTGGCGGCTGGCATATGGATTTTCCGCAGACAGGACATCATGGAAAGGAAGTAGAACATGTATATTCGATTAAAAGGTGTGACAAAAAAAATAAAGCAGGATATTCTGCTGGATAATATATCTCTTGAATTTCAGGGCGGAAAGGTCTACGGATTACAGGGGAAGAACGGCAGCGGAAAAACGATGCTTATGCGTGCAATCTGCGGGCTCATAACACTGTCTGGTGGAGAGATTGATATTGACGGAGAGATTTTGCATAAGAAGATTTCGTTTCCGAGAAGTGTCGGAGCTTTACTGGAGAATCCGTCATTCCTAAACGGGTATACCGGCCTGGAAAATTTAAAACTTTTGGCAGACATTCAGGGAAAGATAGAAGAAAAAGAACTGAGAGACTGTCTGACGAAGGTTGGATTAGACGCGGATGATAAACGGGTTTACAGAAAATATTCGTTGGGTATGAAGCAAAAACTGGGAATCGCGGCCGCCATTATGGGGAGTCCGGATATTGTTATTCTGGACGAACCCATCAACGCTATTGATGAAACGGGCGTAGAAAAGGTAAGAGGGATACTCAGAGAATTAAAAGAAAAAGGCTCCGTTATCATTGTGGCATGTCATGACAGAGAAGAGCTGGAATTGTTGTCAGACGAGATCATAAAAATATCAAAAGGCAGGATCATAGCATGAGAAGTTCTTTAAAAAAGATCATCATTGTTTTGCTGATCATAATTTTGGGAGTTCTGTCCATCGCGAGGATCATGTATGTCAATTCCAGACAGCACATAGATGGAACGCATACATATAAAATCGGCGAGACATTTGAATATAACGGTTTTCAGGTTAAAGCAGAAAAAGTGGATTTTTATAGCGCGGACGATATAAAAGAGCTGTATATGGAAATCCCCGAAGAGGTGCTACCGGAAAAAGAAATTGTAATAAGGCTGGAAGTCAAAAATATGGCAGATGAGGAACAGTCGTTTAGTCTTGCACCGCTTACCATGCAGGTCGGGATAGAGAAAGGCAGCGCAATCGATCCGTATGTATATCCATATTTAAATCCGGAGTTAAACGGAGCGCCTGTTCTTGAAAAGGGAGAAACGCAGATAATAATGCTTGCGTTCCCTATAGAAAAGGCTGCATTGGAAGCAAACGAACAGATAAAATTAGTTTTATCATTATATCCGGAAAAATATGAAATAGAGCTATAGAAAAGTAGTGGTTTAGAATATGAAAGAAGGGAAAGAACGCTCTTCCCGGAGACACTGTCAAAGTGTCAAGTCTGCATTGGTAAGGAAAAAAAGTCTATGTAAGGGGATGACTGAACTACTACGGAATAGCAAGCATGAAGAAGAAGCCCGAAGATATCAACAGCTGGTTGTATCATCGTATTCGCATGTGTATCTGGAAACAATGGAAACTGCCGCGGACAAAGAAACGGAATCTCATAAAACCGGGAATACCGGAGTATTATGCGCACATGGCGGTGAACAGCCGAAAAGGTTACTGGAGGACATCGAATACGACTACGGTCAAGAGCGTACTATCAAAAGAAAGACCGCCTTCAGCTTGAAATCGAAAAAACTCTGTTAGGCGATAGCATCTATACTTCGACAGACCTTCAGGAAGCAATTTTAAAGGCACTTTTAGTATAGATGCTATCGGCTGAATATATGCTTTTTCGGTGCTATTCGAGTCAATGGTAGAGCACACGGCTGTTAACCGTGGGGTTGTTGGTTCGAGCCCAGCTCGCAGCGGAACTTATAAATCCAGAGTTTTCAGCAATCCTGTGTGTAGATGGGATCTGCGGGATGACCACCGGCCATCTTTTGCATACTTCTCTGTAATGCATCTTTTGCATTTTTCCAGTCGGCATCTTTATTTCGGTAATCAAATTTGTCACAAAACCATTCGACATCTTCCTGTACCCGCTTCAGATTATCAGTCATAAGTGGGAAAAGAATATCATAAAATGCAGCTTTTTCTTTTGTAGGCAGCTTATGCTCCGCAGTTTCCACCAGATCTGAAAAATGATGCAGACAGAAGCCATTGCTGTTTTTCAAAAGCTCGACAAATTCCTGATTTTTACGGTACAATTCAAAAAATGTGTCAAGATATCGGACATAAGTTTTTTTCATATAATCACAGATGTAACAGTGACTTTCCTGATCCTGCACCCATTGACCGATATTTGTTTTTTTATCAAGGTACCCGGTGCCTTTTTTGAATTTGTTCAGCATGGAAGTCTTGCCGGGGGTAAAGTTTTTGATTATCTGTTCCAGTTCCTGATTCTTTTTCCTGATGTGAGTGGAAAGAATTAAACCAGCGCCGAGACGATTGCCGTAATGATACATTTTTTCGAAATGTGTACGACAAAATCCGGTTTCATCTGTCTGAGCCCGGATATCATCTTCCATATAAGATGCGCCGGAGCCAAGAACGAAGTCTATAGCGTGCTGTTCAAGATTGCGTTCGATAAAGCAAAAAGGGCATTCGTCGTTGGAACGAAATGCGTCCATAAGTGGTATTGTATAAATTTGTTCTTTCATATGTTCCTCCGGTTTATTATTTTATTGCAGCTATTCAGCCATGCACAGATTTTACTGTAAAAGCCCAGTCTCAATGCGGATACATGAGCCATAAATGATTATGTAGGGCATATCAAGACGCAGAAAAGCGTCTGAAGATCTTTCGAAAAGCTATTTGCGAATATCTCTGATAAAGATTATATCATACTTAATAAAATTTGGATTATAAAATGTGTTAAGATGCCAGGATTGTGGGAGTGCAAAGCACGGAACAATCTGTCAGGCATCTTTTGATCTCTACATCATGACATTGCCTCCTGAATATTTACAAAACGACAAAAAGATGGCGACAAAAAAATTACAATATTTTTTAAAAAAGTACTTGCATTTATAAATAAGGTATGGTATTATAAATTTCGTCGCTGAGAGAAAGCGACAGCATGGCTCCTTGGTCAAGCGGTTAAGACATCGCCCTTTCACGGCGGTAACACGGGTTCGATTCCCGTAGGAGTCATTTAATCAGTAATCGGTTCAGACCGGATCTGGTTTATGGACCTTTAGCTCAGTTGGTTAGAGCAACCGGCTCATAACCGGTCGGTCCTGGGTTCGAGTCCCCGAAGGTCCATTACTGATTTGATTATGGAAACATAATTGGCCTAGTGGCTCAGTTGGTTAGAGCGCCGCCCTGTCACGGCGGAGGTCGTGGGTTCGAGTCCCATCTGGGTCGTTAACATTGATATCAGACTGTGTTTGGTGGAGATGTGTAAGCAATGCGGGATCTTAGCTCAGCTGGGAGAGCATCTGCCTTACAAGCAGAGGGTCACAGGTTCGAGCCCTGTAGGTCCCACTTAGCCGCAGTGGCGGAACTGGCAGACGCCCGGGACTTAAAATCCCGTGGGTAGTGATACCCGTACCGGTTCGATTCCGGTCTGCGGCAGTTGAGTC
>JBGVGF010000118.1:0-33481 GCA_045121495.1 Faecalimonas sp. | reverse complement strand
AAAGAATTTACAACTCCTCCTCCCGTGCTTTGTAGTATAGCTTCTAAAGTCTATTTTACAAAAAGGGAAGGCAGTTGAAAATCTTTAATGACTATTTGTGCCGCCAACTGAAAGGCGGCGGAATGGAGATTAATATGAAATAAAAATCCTCTGCAAAGTACAGAGGATTTTTTATTTATGAATATATTCTGACGCGAAGAGGAATTCCGAGTTCCTCAGCCAGTTTTTTGCTGGCTTTGATTTCTTCTTCGCTGATAATACTTACTACACTAAATTGTACGGATTGGAACCATTCTTTTGCTTTTTTAGAAAATGCAATCATATCTTTAAAGGAATCAGGAAAACAAGGCTGAGTTACTTCCTGATATCGTTCTGCATTTGGCGCATTCAAGCTGATCGAAACAGAGTCAATATATTTTGCAAGGTCTTCTACAATGGATCTCTTGTTATGCAGTTCTCCCAGACCATTTGTGTTCAAACGAAGCTTGATGTCAGGGTGCATTTCTTTCATATATTTTGCTGCGGCCAAAAGATTATCTAACGCACAGGTTGGTTCACCGTATCCACAAAAGATTGCTTCTTTGTAGTTTGAAAAATCAAAAGCGTCAATTGCAGCTTTGATCTCTTCCCAGGAAGGATTGTGATCGTGCCATAACCCTTCGGCATCTCCTAATGTGTCTTTTTCGTTGCGAACGCAGAAGATACATCTACATGTACAACGGTTTGTGATATTAAAATAAGCATTGTTATTATAAGTGTAAACAATATCTGCCATTTTGAAATCTCCTTATATATGAAATTTATTCTTTAACATCGTTTTGAAACGCATTTTATCTAGTGCGTGACCAAAAGCGAGGAAGAGGATTCCACTTCCAATAGCCTGGACGATTGAGCCTGTGATGGAAGGAATAATTGCTACCCAGCTTCCAAATAAAATAACTTCTGCAAGATAATAACCGACGATTGTAATAAGAGAAGCAATAAACACGCTGATGATATTTTGTACATGAATGATCTTATCTTTTTTACTTGTAAATGGAACTGCAATCAACATCTTGATGATCAGTGTTGCAAGCGTCCATACTGGAGCTGTCATAAGGTCTGCCATTGCACCGCCGAGTGCTGCAGCAGCTATCGCATATGGTGTAGGAAGAATAGCAGCAGCCAGATAGATAAGAGCATCGCCGACATGTACATAACCGCCGTTTGTTCCAACTGGAATGTGGAAGATATAGGCTGTTGTAATGCAGATCAAAGCTGCAAAAAGTCCTGTTGTTGTTAAATAAATCATTTTTTGATGTGAACCAGCTTTTGTGTTCATTGATTTTACTTTGATTGTTTTGGATAACATTTGATTACCTCCTTAAATAATGTATCAGCATCTAGTAATAGTGGTAAATGTGGCTCAAAATTGATTCCATCATTTCTGTCAGTATCTTCTGTAATAGTATCAAGTAAAGACGCTTCCAGAAACTGAACTGCTCTTTTTACAGATAGACAGGCAGAATCGCCTCTCACCATGCCTGCACACACAACTGATGCGAGCAAATCACCAGTTCCGGAATAGCTTCCACCATGGATGAGAGAAGAAACATATTGACAGTCATCCTTTGTGATTACTAAATTGTAATACTTTGGTACAAGATCGTCCTTCCGCTGATGGATAATCCCGGTAACGATAATAGTTTTAATATTTGATTGCAAAAGAGGTCTTGCCATTTCTTCAATATAATCCAGAAAGTTTGCTTCTTTTTCATGTGACATAATTTCTTCATAATCAGTATCTGTCAGCAAACAACACTCTGTAAGATTTGGTGTAATAACATCTGCCTGCAACGCCAAAGTACGCATTTGCCGAATCAGCCCATGAGTATAAGTATCGTAAATTTTACCTAAATCTCCCATGACAGGGTCAACAAAAAGTAACGTATTTTCTTTTCGAAAAATTTCGCAGAAACGCAAGATCTTTTGAACCTGTGCTTCGCTTCCAAGAAAACCTGTATAGATTCCATCTAATATAAGTCCTCGTTTTTGCCATTCTTTTGTATAATAATCAATTTTGTCAGTATAGTCGTCGCAATAAAAACTGTCATATCCTGTCTGATTTGTCAGTATAGCGGTCGGTACCGGGCAAGCCTGAACACCCATAACAGAAAGAACCGGAATAGCAGCAGTCAAAGAACATTTTCCAAGACCAGATAAGTCATTGATAACGGCCACTCGCTTTATCATAGATCTATAATCCTTTCAAAAAACGTTTTTATCAGAATATAGCAAAAGTGTCACTTATAAAATACACAAAAATGATTATTTTTTAGGGGTCAGTTCATTGAAGTAAGAAAAATGGTGTGATATACTGAGAAAAAAACAGGTAAAAAGGTGATGTTGATGGAAAATATATTAGAAAATAATGAGCTTTCCAGATATTTAAGAGTATACAATTACTATAAAGAATTGATTTTAAGTGAAAAGCTGCCGGCAAGGACAAAGCTTCCATCAATTCGAAAAGCGGCCATACAGTTTCAGATGAGTCGGACAACGATGGAGAATGCATATTTACTTTTGGCGGCGGAAGGATATATTATTTCGAAACCGCAAAGTGGCTATTATGTGACAGATATTGCGGAGAAGCAGAAGGAGCAGATTAAGATAACCTCTTCAAAAAAGCAGAAGGAACAAAAAGCAATTTTATATGATTTTCTAACATCAAATGTGGATCGGGACAGTTTTAAGTTTGAAGTATGGAGACGATATATGAAGAGTGCGCTCCGGCAGGACGAGCGGCTTTATAGCTATGGGGAGCCACAGGGAGAATGGGATTTTAGGGAAGTACTTTGTGGATATCTGCAAAAGGAGCGAAGTGTAGTTTGTTCACCAGAGCAGATTGTAATTGGAGCGGGCGTACAAAGTCTTCTTAATATTTTGTGTCCATTGATAGCACAACGTAGAAGGATTTGTTTCTATAATAAAGAATTCATACAAGGGCGTGCAGTGTTTGAAGATTATAGATTTGAAATTTGTGAAAATTATAAGGAGATGGGAAATGGAATCTATTATGTGTCCCCATCACAGATGACACGATGGGGCGGCGTCATGACAATTACAGAGCGCAGGGAACTTATCGCAGAGGCATACCAGCAAGATTTCCTTATTATTGAAGATGATTACAACAGTGAATTCCGTTATTATCAAAAGCCGACACCTTCTCTTCAAGGATTGGCAGGAGGAAGAACAGTGGTGTATCTTGGGACATTTTCCAAAATGCTTCTTCCATCGATTCGTATGAGTTTCATGGTATTGCCACCTGAACTTTTGGAAGTGTATGAAAAACGAAAAGATATGTATAACCAGACTGCATCAAAAGCAGAACAGATTGCCATTACACAATTTATTCGCGATGGGCATTTGTCCAGTCAGATTCGAAAGTCCAGAAAAATACATTTAGCCAAGGCAGCACAATTATCAAAAGCAGTAAAAAAAGTATTTCAGGAAAAAGCATCGGCCGAAATAGGAGAAACTGGATTTCATGTGTATGTGAGGTTGGAAACGAAGTACGATGCGATTGAGATTGCAAGACGGGCTAAAGAAAGAGGAGTGGCTGTATTTCCACAACCGGAACATTTGGCAGATAAAGAGGGGACGAAGGAAACAGTGGTTATGCTGAACTGTGCGAATGTAGCAGTCGAAGATTACGAGGCTGCAATGTTGCTTTTAAAGGAGTGCCTGTAATCTTCTTTTGATATCCAAACCCAGAATGGATGCTAAAATGGTCTTTAAAACAGTAACTGGTATAAATGGCAGAACGCAGGTCATGAATCCTACGACAAACGGGCTTTGGGTTAGGAGGCAGAATATCGAAATTCCTCCGAGGAAGTTGAGAATATTTCCAAGGATAAGAGCGATTGGATAGGTCCATTTATGGCAGGTTCTGCATTCAGTGCCAAGTCCGATAATATATGCCATTAATGGAAATGTGACGATAAATCCACTGGTAGGGCCAACAAGTACTTGCCAACCTCCGGTAAAATTTGAAAAAACTGGTAATCCTATAGCACCTAGCAGCATATATATAAGAGTAGAAAGAGCTCCGTTCTTAGAACCAAGCACGATGCCTGCAATCATGACAGCAAAGGTCTGCATGGTTATCGGGACTCCAAAAGGCATGGGGATTGCGATCTGTGCCATGATTACGATGATGGCCGTAAACAACCCAATCATGCACAATTCCTGTATTTTAAATTTTGTTTTTCGCATGTAAAACTCTCCTATATTTTATCTAAAGAGAGTATAGGGGAGGAAGTATAAAGTTGTCAATGAAAAATATATTGACGTGAAATCAGGAGTTTGTTATAATTTACGTATTCTTAAAAGAATAACTAAGGCGCCATAGCCAAGTGGTAAGGCAAAGGTCTGCAACACCTCTATCACCAGTTCAAATCTGGTTGGCGCCTTTAAGAAAATGTCTCAGAAACCTTGAAAAATCAAGGATTTTGAGACATTTTTTGTTCTAATAACAATAGAAACTTACTTACCTATGAAGACGAGGATATTCATACTCTTGTCCTTGAGCTTGCAGATTCTGAAATAAAAATAGTAATTATTACTGATATTGACAACCGAAGGAAACTATGATAGTATAACATTAAGAAAACAGAAGAATATAATAATAAGCAAAGGAGAATATATTATGTCTATGATTAACAAAGAAATTAGCGATTTTGCGGTTCAAGCATATGTTGATAATAGTTTTAAAACAGTAACAAAAGCAGATGTTTTAGGAAAATGGAGTGTATTCTTCTTTTATCCAGCAGATTTTACATTTGTTTGCCCAACGGAATTAGAAAATCTTGCAAATAAATACGCAGATTTCCAGGAAGCAGGATGTGAGATTTACTCAATTTCTACAGATACACATTTTGTTCATAAAGCATGGCACGACGCATCCGATCGAATTAAAAAGATCCAATATCCAATGCTTGCAGATCCAACACATGCACTTTCAAAAGATTTTAACGTACTGATCGAAGAAGACGGATTAGCAGAAAGAGGAAGTTTTATTGTAAATCCAGAAGGAAAGATTGTTTCATACGAGGTGAATGCTGGAAACGTAGGACGTAACGCAGATGAACTGTTTCGTAAGCTACAAGCTTGCCAATTTGTATATGAGCATGGCGACGAAGTTTGCCCGGCAAAATGGCAGCCAGGAGAAGAAACGTTGAAACCAAGTTTAGATTTGGTTGGATTGCTCTAAGAGTCAGAAGGAATTATTCGAAAGAGAAGCGGTGCCGAAAAAAGTTCGGTACCGCTTATTTTAAACTAGGGAGATAGGAGGTTTTGGTATGAGTATGAATTTATTATTAGTAACATTATCAGATATGGGTTATTCCGCTGCCATAGCCATTTTAATCTCAGGCGTTTTGTTGGCAATTATGCAGCAGATTAAAAAGATATGCAACAACTTTCTTATGAATAGAGCTGCAAGATAGATAAGTTTCAAGCGTAGACGAATCAAAAGAGAATGTATATAATAAAAGTAATAAAGTATTTTAACATGATTCCGGAGCGGAAATCGGAATCATGAATAAGCAGGAGGAGATTATGAAGGAACAATTATATACTATTCCTATGATGGATGCGTTGAAGGCAAATGATGAGTGTCCATTCTGTTACATCGAAAGAAATCTGGAACAGCATGCACTGGATTTCGTTTTAGGACCGGAAGCTTCTTATATGCAGGATGATGTACGTTTTGAGACAGATAAGGTTGGATTTTGTGCAGACCACATGAAAAAAATGTTTCGATACGGCAATCCACTTGGCAGTTCTTTGATTTTGGAGACACATTTAAAAAGACGATTTGGCGAATTGAAGAAAGAGATGAAAGGGTTCTCAAGCACAGCTAAAGTGGGATTTATGGATCGTGTCCGTAAAGATACAGCTTCTATGGTTAATACAAATAATGTCAGTAAATGGGTTCATGAAAAAGAAGGATCTTGCTATGTGTGTAACCACATTAAGAATAATTATGATAGATATATTGCTACATTTTTTGTATTGTTCAAAAAGGGCGACCCAGAGTTTATGAATCTGGTAAAGAACGGTAAGGGATTTTGTATGCATCATTTTGCAGATATTCTGGATAAAGCTCCAGTTTATCTAAATGATAAGGAACAGAAACAACTGCGCGATATCTTATTCCCACAGATGGAAGAAAATATTGAACGTATTTTGGAAGAATTAGATTGGTTCCAGAAGAAATTCGATTATCGTTATCGAGATGCCGATTGGAAGACATCTCGAGATGCGGTGCAAAGAACGATGCAAAAGATTGCGGGAGGATATCCTGCAGATGAGCCTTATAGACAAAAGTAAAAAAGTATATAATAACCCTTGACGTCTATGATGTTTAATGTTAATATCTCTAACGAAAGAAAATTAAACAGAGAAAACTTTCTCTTATTCAGAGTGGTGGAGGTAAAAGGATCTATGAAGCCACGGCAACCCCGGATGAAGTCATGATTTCGGAAGGTGCCAACCTGAGCGAGTAATCGAACAATAAGAGGATTGGTTTATAAGAAATATAAAACAGTCCGCTTTTTGCAGACTGTTTTTTTATATCCAATAATTAGACAGAAAGCAACAAGAGAAAGAAAAAAGAAAGGAAGGAACTATGGAAAGATTATTATTTACTTCAGAATCAGTAACAGAAGGTCATCCAGATAAAATCTGTGACCAAATTTCAGATGCCGTATTAGACGCATTATTAGAACAAGACCCAATGAGCCGTGTTGCTTGTGAAACAGCAATCACAACAGGGTTAGTATTAGTTATGGGTGAAATTACAACAAGTGCTTACGTTGATATCCAAAAAATCGTAAGAGAAACAGTTGATGAAATCGGATACAACAGAGGAAAATACGGATTTGACGCTCATACATGTGGTGTTATCACAGCCATTGACGAACAATCTACAGACATCGCTATGGGTGTAGACAAAGCGCTGGAAGCAAAAGAAAACAGAATGTCAGATGAAGAAATCGAAGCAATCGGTGCCGGAGATCAAGGTATGATGTTTGGTTATGCATCAAATGAAACAGAAGAATTGATGCCATATCCTATTTCACTTGCTCATAAATTGACATTAAAACTTACAGAAGTTCGTAAGAATGGTACATTAACATACCTTCGTCCAGATGGAAAATCACAAGTTACAGTAGAATACGATGAAAATGGAAAACCAGCAAGATTAGATGCAGTTGTATTGTCTACACAACATGATCCAGATGTAACACAGGAACAGATTCACGCTGATGTGAAGAAATATGTATTTGACGCTGTATTACCAGCAGAATTAATTGATGACAACACAAAATTCTTCATCAACCCAACAGGTCGTTTCGTAATCGGTGGTCCACACGGAGACAGTGGTTTAACAGGACGTAAGATTATCGTTGACACATACGGTGGAATGGCTCGTCATGGCGGCGGTGCGTTCTCTGGAAAAGACTGTACAAAGGTAGACCGTTCAGCAGCCTATGCGGCTCGTTATGCAGCTAAGAACATTGTTGCAGCAGGTCTCGCAGATAAATGTGAAATTCAATTATCATATGCGATCGGTGTTGCGCAGCCAACATCAATTATGATCGATACATTTGGTACAGGCAAATTATCAGAAGAAAAATTAGTAGAAATCGTTAGAGAGAACTTCGACTTAAGACCAGCTGGAATCATCAAGATGTTAGATTTACGTCGTCCAATCTACAAACAAACAGCAGCTTATGGACATTTCGGACGTAACGACTTAGATTTACCTTGGGAAAAATTAGACAAGGCAGAGACTTTAAAAGCATATTTACAATAACAAAAATAAATAGCAACAGGCACAGTGAAAAGATTTGCTGTGCCCGTTTTGTTTTAGAAAAAGTTTATAAATATTTAGAAGTGCGTTGGTGTAATAGTTTTTGCTGCGTGATATAATATTCAGGTAAATAACGAGCAGTGGGCTCATGAGTTTCACTGCTTGTAAGTCAATGAAACAAAGGTGCGTGTTATATGAAATTAAG
The DNA here is from genome assembly GCA_045121495.1 of Faecalimonas sp. Classification (GTDB taxonomy): domain Bacteria; phylum Bacillota; class Clostridia; order Lachnospirales; family Lachnospiraceae; genus Faecalimonas. Next base: position 25,418 of record JBGVGF010000118.1, on the reverse strand, counting down.
AACAAGATTAGTTATAGCATTTATTACTGTTACGATTCTTCCACTTTTGTTATCTGTTGCAGTTATTTTTACATTCAGTCAACTGCAGTTGAGAGCTATCGAGGAGAATTATGGGATTACGGGAGCGACTTATGAGTATTTCACGAACCCCACAAAGACATTGAATAAAGTAACAGAAAGTACATATCACCATCTGACGATTACTGCGAACAGAGCAGTGGAAAAATTTGATGATATCACATATCTCGATGAAGTGAATCAGGAACTGCGAACGATGAATTCTTATCTCATTGTTAGAAAAGGGAATCAAATCACATATTCTGGTTCAGATACGGCGGCAGACGTATATTCCAAGCTTCCTGAATATGGGAATTATGATCCAAATTCTGAAAACAGAACCTATATTGGCGGCGAACTACAAATCTTAATTAAACAGGTTGATTTTATAGATGCACTCAATATTCAAAGCAGCGCATTTATCATCACAGATGTGAGTCAAGTAATTCCTGAAGTAAGTAATTTTGTGTCAGATATGTTGTTGGCAGTTATTCTAATCCTGGCGTTTACAGCAGCGCTTCTTATTATATGGATTTATCGTGGCATTGCGATTCCACTTGGACGGATGAAGATTGCAACCCAAAATATAAAGGATGGTAATCTTGATTTTGAATTAGAGGTGGAGACAGATGATGAGATTGGACAGCTTTGCCGTGATTTTGAAGAGATGAGAAAGCGTTTGAAGGATACCACTTCTGAAAAAATAGAATATGATAAGCGCAGTAAGGAATTGATCAGCAATATTTCTCATGATCTTAAGACCCCAATTACAGCCATCAAAGGATATGTGGAAGGGATTATGGACGGAGTTGCTGATACACCGGAGAAGATGGACCGCTATATCAAGACTATATACAATAAAGCAAATGAGATGGATTTGCTGATCAATGAATTGACTCTGTATTCGAAGATTGATTCGAATAGAATTCCATATAATTTCAACACCATTTCTGTGAGTGATTATTTTGATGATTGTGCCGTGGATTTGGAGATGGATTTAGTTTCGAGAGGAATCGAATTCAGTTATGTGAATTACGTTGATGGCGATATAAAAATTATTGCAGATGCAGAACAATTAAAGCGTGTTATTAATAATATTGTTTCAAATTCCGCTAAATATATGGACAAACCAAAGGGAAAAATTAACCTGCGTGTAAAAGATGTTGGAGATTTCATTCAAGTTGAAATCGAAGATAACGGAAAGGGAATTGGTGCAAAGGAATTGCCAAACATTTTTGACCGATTCTATCGTACAGATGCATCGCGCAATTCTTCGACAGGCGGAAGTGGAATTGGACTTTCAATTGTGAAAAAGATTGTCGAAGAGCATGGTGGAAAGATTTGGGCGACCAGTAAAGAAGGGACTGGAACGATTATGTATTTTGTGATTAGAAAATATCAGGAGGTACCGGCACATGAGTAAAATATTAATTGTAGAAGACGAAGCAGCGATTGCTGATTTAGAGAAAGATTATTTGGAACTGAGTGGATTCGAAGTAGAAGTTGCAAATGATGGCAATACAGGATTAAATAAAGCGTTGAATGAAGAATTTGACTTAGTGATCCTAGATTTGATGCTTCCAGGTGTAGATGGGTTTGAAATCTGCCGTCAGGTTCGTGCAGAAAAGAATACACCAATTATCATGGTTTCTGCAAAGAAAGATGATATTGACAAAATCAGAGGACTTGGTCTTGGTGCAGACGATTACATGACAAAACCATTCAGTCCAAGTGAATTAGTTGCCAGAGTAAAGGCTCATATGGCAAGATATGAACGTCTGATTGGAAGTGCGATGGAAGAGAATAAAGTAATTGAGATTCGCGGAATTAAGATTGACACAACTGCCAGACGTGTATGGGTAAATGGAGAAGAAAAAACGTTTACAACGAAAGAATTTGATTTACTGACATTTCTTGCATCGCATCCGAACCGTGTGTATACAAAGGATGAGCTGTTTAGTGAAATCTGGGATATGGAATCGATCGGTGACATTGCGACTGTAACAGTGCATATTAAGAAGATTCGTGAAAAGATTGAATTTGATACATCTAAGCCGCAGTATATTGAAACAATCTGGGGAGTAGGATACAGATTCAAAGTATAATCAACATAAGGAAAAACTAGTAAAGAAGAGGAATCGAGGACAGATGATTACAAGTACAAGCAACGCACAGGTAAAAAGATTGCTTCAATTACAGAAGAAAAGTAAGGCGAGAAATGAAGAAAAAGTATTTCTTGTGGAAGGACTTCGCATGTTTGTAGAAGTACCAGAAAAACGTGTTCAAAAAGTGTACATTTCAGAATCATTTTATAATAAGAAGAAACAGGAACTTGATCTGAGTAAGTTTTCGGTGGAAATCTTGTCAGATACCGTGTTTCAATATGTGTCTGATACAAAGACTCCACAAGGAATTTTATGTATCGTAGAACAGAAAAAATATGATATAGATGAGATTTTGAAGATAGAAAAACCACATTTTATAGTATTAGACAATTTGCAGGATCCAGGTAATTTAGGGACAATCGTAAGAACCGCAGAAGGTGCCGGAGTCAATGCCGTATTTTTAAGTAAAGAAAGCGTAGATATCTATAATCTCAAAACGATCCGTTCTACCATGGGATCTATCTACAGGATGCCAGTCATCTATGTAGAAGATTTATTGAAACTTCTTGCAACGTTTAAAAGGAAGGGAATCAAGTCCTATGCAGCGCATTTGGATGGAAAGAATACTTATGATAAAGAAGATTATCAGTCAGGTACAGCCATTTTAATAGGAAATGAAGGAAATGGACTGCGCGAGGAAGTGGCTAACGCAGCAGATATCTGGGTTAGAATCCCGATGCAAGGACACGTGGAATCATTAAATGCAGCTATAGCGGCATCTGTGTTGATGTTTGAGGTTTATCGCCAAAGGCGATAAACCTTTGTTCTTTTACAGGAAACGAGTCTTCTAACGCTGCATGTTCTTATACTCCCGCGGGGTGCATTTCATATATCGCTTGAATATCTGACTGTAATATGCCGGGCTTGAAAATCCTACCATACCAGCTATCTGTGTAATACTTTCCCCGCTTTTAAGAAGCGGAAGACTGTTCTGAATGCGGAGCAGTAATATATAGTCGAAAATTGTCATGTCCATATGCTTTTTGAAAAATCTACAGCACTCACTTTTACAAATGTTGACAGAGTCAGCCACATCTTCTAAAGAAATCTCCTGATTATAATGTTCTTGAATAAAAGTAATAATTGTTCGTAAACGCTCTAAATATTGTGAAGAGTGATTTTCTCGTTCTGGCAATGAAATAAAGTAATAATAGAGTTTTTGCCAAATCTGCATCAGAAAGATATGAACCTGCAGTTCATAATCATCCGGGGGATCCTGCGATATGTTGTAGATCTCCAGCATAATCTGAATGATTTCCTGATGCCAGGCTACATTTTTTTCTAATAATAGTGATGACCATGTATCGTTTGATGTGATGAAATCTACATATTTTGTCTGAAGGGCACTGTTTTCATATCCATATAAAAATCTTGGATGAAAAGTAATTGAAAGATAAGTACATTCCTGACCATCCTTCATGTATCCAGAATGCAGTGTGCTGCTATTTCCAAAAAGTCCCTCTCCGCTTGTCAGAAAATAAGTCCGTTCATTTATATGATATTCAATCTCACCAGACATAACACAAGTCAGCTCAATCTCCGGATGCCAGTGCCAGAGAAAAGCTCCCTGCTCGTAAGTCTCAATATGTTCAATACTAACATTTACAGGAAAACTAAAACTTCCATGCTCTTTTTGTTCTTTTTTGTTTTCTAATATTGCTATCTGCATAATCTCAATATCCTTATAATTATTGGTAATATTTTTATTGTTATAAATCAATATTCTCATTATCATTATAATCATAGAACAGAAGTGAATAACTTACAAGAAAAATTAAAAAAAGGAAGGAGAAAGTAATGATGTTGGCAAATCTAGTTCAAAAATTTTACGAGCTGTATGGCGATAACGGGAATATTCGCACATACTTTGCACCAGGACGTGTAAACTTGATCGGGGAACATACAGATTATAACGGAGGACATGTATTTCCGTGTGCATTGACACTTGGTACGTATGTAGTTGCAAGAAAACGAGATGACCAAAAGATACGTTTTTATTCAGACAATTTCGAAACACTTGGAATCATGGAAACAAGTCTTAATGATCTGGTTCCAAGCAAAGAAGCGGGTTGGACAAATTATCCAAAGGGGGTAATGTGGGCATTTGAAAAGAGAGGATTTAAAATTCCATGTGGACTTGATGTAGCAATCAGCGGAAATATTCCAAATGGTTCAGGATTATCTTCTTCTGCTTCCTTGGAAGTAGTGACAGGCGTAATGTTAAAAGATATGTACGGATTTGATGTTTCTATGGTGGATATTGCACTCATCGGACAATATTCGGAAAATAACTTCAATGGCTGTAATTGCGGTATTATGGATCAATTTGCAAGTGCAATGGGCAAGAAGGATAATGCCATTTTCTTAGATACAAATACATTAAAATATGAATATGCGCCTGTAAAACTTCCAAATGCAAAAATTGTAATCACAAACAGTAAAGTAAAACACAGTCTAGTAAATTCTGCGTACAATGACAGAAGAAATGAATGTGAAACAGCGCTTTCTGAACTCCAAAAAGTAGTGAATATAAAAACACTTGGTGATCTTACAGAAGAAGAATTTGAAGCGAATAAAGATGCGATTAAGTCAGAAGTACGTCAAAAACGCGCTAAACATGCTGTCTACGAAAATCAGCGTGCAATCAAAGCAGTAGAAGCATTGAAAAATAACAATATTGAATTATTTGGGCAGCTTATGAATGCATCGCATAAATCATTACGAGACGATTATGAAGTATCTTGTGAAGAAATAGATATTCTTGTGGAACTTGCACAGGCAATGCCAGGGGTAATTGGTTCACGAATCACAGGAGGCGGATTTGGCGGCTGTACAGTAAGCATCGTGAAAAATGAAGCAGTAGAACATTTTGTGGAAGAAATCGAAAAAGCATATGTTGAAAAAGTAGGACACGAAGCAGAATTTTATGTAGTAGATATCGGAGATGGAGCAGGGGTTATCCGTTTATAGATTGATAGATTATTAGGAGAGGTTGAAATATTATGGCAATTTTAGTTTTAGGTGGAGCAGGATATATTGGGTCTCACACAGTTTATGAACTTGTAGCAAATGGTGAAGATGTTGTAATCGTTGACAATCTGGAAACAGGGCATATTGAAGCAGTACATTCAAAGGCCAGATTCTATCAGGGGGACATTCGTGACAGACAATTTATCGATTCCGTGTTTGAAAAGGAATCGATTGACGCTGTGATTCATTTTGCTGCAAATTCACTTGTTGGCGAAAGTATGACAAATCCTTTGAAATATTTTGACAATAACGTAAATGGTACAAAGGTACTTTTACAATCTATGATCGCACATGATGTAAAGAAGATTGTATTTTCATCGACTGCAGCAACTTATGGGGAACCGGAAAATATTCCAATCTTAGAGAGTGACAAGACTTGTCCGACAAATGCATATGGCGAGACAAAGCTTTCTATGGAAAAGATGATGAAGTGGACAGATGTAGCACACGGCTTAAAATATGTGGCACTTCGCTACTTTAATGCATGTGGAGCACACGAAAGTGGGGAAATTGGAGAAGCACATGCACCAGAAACTCATTTGATTCCACTCATTTTACAAGTACCACTGGGACAAAGAGATCACATCAGCATTTTTGGAGACGATTATGACACAGAAGACGGAACCTGCATCCGTGACTATATCCACGTAACAGACCTTGCACAGGCTCATATTCTTGCAGTGAAGTATCTATTGGCAGGAAATGAAAGCAATACATTTAATCTCGGTAATGGAGTTGGATTCTCTGTAAAAGAAGTAATCGAAACAGCTAAGAAGGCAACTGGACTTCCAATTAAAGCAGAAGTAGCACCAAGAAGAGCAGGAGATCCGGCAAGACTTATTGCATCAAGTGAGAAAGCAAAAGAAATTCTTGGCTGGAATCCGCAGCACGAAGATTTGGAAAAAATCATTTCATCCGCATGGAAATGGCACAGTACACATCCACACGGATTTAAAAAATAGGAGGCTTCTTATGTTGTACGAAAATATCAAAAAACTGGTCGAATATGGAATTCAGACTGGACTAACACCAGAATGTGAACGTATTTATACCACAAATCTTTTGTTAGAATTATTTCATGAAGATTCATATGAAGATTGCGATATTAACACAAAAGAAATTGAGTTAGAACAAGTATTGAAAAATCTTCTGGATGAAGCAGTGGCGCGTGGTTTGATTGAAGATAGTATTGTATATCGAGACTTATTTGACACAAAGCTTATGAATTGTTTGGTGCCAAGACCTGCACAGGTACAAAATGAATTCTGGAGGAAATACGAGGAATCAAAAGAAGCGGCAACGGATTATTTTTATAAATTGAGTCAGGATAGTGACTATATCCGTCGTTACCGTGTGAAGAAAGATATGAAGTGGAAAGTAGATTCGCCATATGGTGTAATCGATATTACCATAAATCTTTCAAAACCGGAAAAAGATCCAAAAGCAATTGCGGCAGCCAAGACAGCCAAAGCAAGCAGCTATCCTAAATGTCAGCTTTGCATGGAAAATGAGGGTTATGCAGGTCGTGTAAATCATCCGGCAAGAGAAAATCATAGAATTATGCCGATTGTTGTAAATGACAGCAAATGGGGATTCCAATATTCGCCATACGTTTATTACAATGAACACTGTATCGTATTTAACGGAGAACATACTCCAATGAAGATCGAGAGAGCTACATTTGTGAAATTGTTTGATTTTATTAAGCAGTTTCCACACTATTTTCTCGGTTCCAATGCGGATCTTCCAATCGTAGGCGGATCTATTCTAAGTCATGATCATTTCCAAGGAGGAAATTATACATTTGCAATGGCAAAAGCTCCAATAGAGAAAGGTTTTGTGGTCTCTGGTTATGAAGATGTGGAAGCAGGAATTGTAAAATGGCCTCTTTCGGTAATCCGCATTCGCAGTAAAGAAGTTGAAAGATTAGTGGAACTCGCAGATCATATTTTACAAATGTGGAGAAATTATACAGATGCAGCCGCATTTGTTTTTGCAGAGACAGACGGAGAATTACACAATACAATCACTCCGATTGCAAGAAAAGTGGGAGATACATACGAATTAGATCTAGCGCTTCGCAACAATATTACGACAGAAGAAAATCCGCTAGGGGTTTATCATCCGCACGCAGAGTATCATAATATCAAAAAAGAGAATATTGGTTTAATTGAAGTTATGGGGCTTGCGGTGCTGCCGTCAAGACTAAAAGAAGAATTAGAGATACTTGCAGACTATATCGTTGCAAGAAAGGATATTTCAAGTTGTGAAAAAATCAAAAAACATGCAGCATGGGTTGCTTCTTTCCTTTCGAAATATGAGACAATTACAGAAGAAAATGTAATGGATATTTTAAAAGAAGAAGTTGGCATTGTGTTTACACATGTATTAGAAGATGCAGGTGTATTCAAATGTACAGAAGAAGGCAGAAGTGCATTTATGAGATTTGTTAACAGTTTGTAAGAAAATAAAAATGTTACGGAATTTGTTTCAATGAAATTTCGTAACATTTTTTATTTTTTGACCTAAAAACATGGATTGTTCCTGAATTAGTACAATAAAACGGGTAAAAATAGTAAAAAAGGGGTTGACGATTTAAAAATTTAATGTTAGTATCCGAATTGTCACATGAAGTTGTAACATTTTTGTAACAAACGTAATAGAAAAGAATTAAATCAGAATAGAAATGTAATAGTAGTTTTAAATGTTGCAACAAAATTAGGAGGTAATTATGTTATTAGGGAACAAGAAAGGGATTCTTAGTGTAGTACTTGCAGGCTGTATGTTTTTCACAACTGGGTTTGCTAGCTTCGCAGCTAATCCACAATCTGAAGCTCAATCAATCACAATTAATCACGAGACACAAATGTCACCACTTGCACAAGCTTGGGAAGAAATCCCAGAAATGGCAAGTGTTGCAGTAGATACACAAGAATGGCAAGGAAAAGCTTTGGCTAATACAGATAGCAAGATGAACATCTACAAAGAAGCAAAAGAAGGAAGTAAAGCTATTGGAAGAATGTTCAGTAACACAATCGTTACAGTAGAAGAACAAGGCGAAGAATGGTCAAAAATTTCATCAGGTAAAGTTACAGGATATGTAAAAACAGATTCACTTTTATTTGGAATCGCAGCAGTAGAGAGAGCAGAAGTAACATGTGCAAATGGTACAAAAGATGCACAAAAAATTGAAGAAATCAATACAGAAAAATTATTAGCTGCACTCATCTTCTGTGAAGCTGGTAATCAGCCATACCAAGGAAAAGTTGCTGTAGGTGCGGTAGTATTAAACCGTGTATCAAGCAGTCGTTTTCCAAACACAGTAAAAGGAGTTATCTATCAAAGTGGACAATTTACACCAGTGATGACAGGTAAATTTGCAAGAGTATTAGCATCAGGGAACATTCCAAGTTCATGTTACGAAGCAGCAAGAGATGCGTTAAATGGTGCAAATCCAGTTGGAAATGCATTATTCTTTAACACACATTCAGGAAACTTCAAACTTGGAGATCACTATTTCAGCTAATATAACAAAATAGGGGAGTATTTTTGGAAGGCAGAGTAAAATCTGTCTTTTTTTTATTTTGTAACACTAATGTAAGGTTTGTTATGTGTCAGTCGGTTGTAATCTTGGAAAAAGTATAGTAAAATAAGAAAGCAAAAGAATAACAAAGATTAAGAAAAGAGGCGATTATATGCAGACGATGTTATGGTTAATCATATTCGCGATTCTTTTAGTGATTGAAATCATTACACTCGGATTGACGACAATTTGGTTTGCGTTAGGTGCGATTGCAGCTTTTCTCGCAGCCTATATTGGATTTGGAACAGTAGTACAGGTGATTGTTTTTCTTGTAGTTTCAGTCGTACTGTTTGTACTTACTCGTCCGATTGCGGTAAAATTCTTTAATCAGGAAAGAGAACGTACGAATGCAGAAAGTTTAATCGGACAAAGGGCAATTGTGAAGGAAGCAATTCATACTTTGCAGGGAATTGGCAAGGTTGAAGTCAATGGAATGGAATGGTCTGCCAAGACAGACGAATCAGAAAGCATTGAAGCTGGATCGGTTGTGCTGATTAAGGGAATCCAGGGTGTGAAACTAATCGTAGAAAAAGAGGAGGCATAATATGAATATTATCGGCAAATTATTAGGAATCATATTTGTAGTTCTTGTAGTTGGTATTTTGATTTCCTGCGTAAAAGTTGTACAGCAGGCACAAGCGCTCGTAATTGAAAGACTTGGTGCTTATCAGGCAACATGGGGCGTAGGTCTTCACTTCAAGATTCCGATTATTGAACGAGTAGCGAGAAGAGTCGATTTAAAGGAACAGGTTGTTGATTTTGCACCACAACCAGTTATTACAAAAGACAACGTTACAATGCGTATTGATACAGTTGTATTTTATCAGATTACAGATCCTAAATTATTCTGTTATGGAGTTGCAAATCCAATCATGGCGATTGAGAACCTTACAGCAACAACACTTCGTAACATTATCGGGGATTTGGAATTAGACCAGACTTTAACTTCCAGAGAAACAATCAATACAAAAATGAGAGCTTCTCTTGATGTTGCAACAGACCCATGGGGTATCAAAGTAAATCGTGTGGAATTAAAAAATATCATTCCACCAGCAGCAATTCAAGATGCGATGGAAAAACAAATGAAAGCGGAACGTGAACGTCGTGAAGCAATCTTAAAGGCAGAAGGAGAAAAGAAATCTACAATCCTTGTTGCAGAAGGTAATAAGCAATCTGTAATTCTCGAAGCAGAAGCGGAAAAGCAATCAGCAATTCTTCGTGCAGAAGCCGAAAAAGAAAGACGTATCCGTGAAGCAGAAGGGGAAGCAGAAGCGATCCTTAAAGTACAGCAAGCGAAAGCAGATGGTATCAAATTCCTGAAAGAGGCTGGCGCAGATGAGTCAGTTCTTAGAATGAAGAGCCTGGAAGCATTCGAAAAAGCAGCAGATGGAAAGGCAACAAAGATTATCATTCCATCAGAACTTCAAGCAATGGCAGGTTTAGCAAAATCTGTTGTAGAAGTTGCAAAAGATGAATAATTAAAATACGAAAGAGAAAAACAGGGGTATGCGAAAGCATACTCCTATTGTATTTTATATGCTAAGAAAGCAGTCTCGCAGAGCCTGTTTGGAATTTAAAAGGGGACATAAATGAATATAGGGGATGATCATATGGAAGCGGTTCTTGATTTTACAAAAGAATATGGTTTAGTGCTGGAAGGCGGAGGAGCACGTGGCGCATATCAGATAGGGGCCTGGAAAGCATTGACGGAAGCAGGGATTAAAATCAATGCAGTTGCGGGAACGTCTGTGGGAGCACTAAACGGAGCGCTGATTTGTATGGGAGATGTGGAAAAAGCAGAAAAAATATGGAACGAAATAACTTATTCCAGAGTAATGGATGTGGATGATGACTGGATGGAAGAGTTATTTGGCAGGGAAATGCCAATCCGTGAAGTGATTTTAGAAGTATTACGTCATTTAAAAGAAGGCGGCGTGGATATTACACCTCTTCGCGAACTCATACGGGAAAATATAGACGAGAAAAAAATTCGTGCATCTGGAATTGAATTCTGTTTGCTTACATTTTCTGTTTCACAGATGAAAGAAATCGATATCAGTATTCATGATATACCAGAGGGAATGTTGTCAGATTTTCTGCTGGCAAGTGCATATCTTGTAGGATTTAAAAATGAAAAATTACATGGCCAGACATATATCGATGGGGGATTAGTGAATAATGTTCCGACGAATTCGCTCATTCAAAGGGGGTACACGGATTTGATTCAGATTCGCATCTATGGTCCTGGGAGAAAACCGAAGGCAAAGCTTACGGAAGAGACAACCATTTATGAAATAGCTCCTACTGCAAAACTTGGAAGCATTATGGAATTTGAAAGTAAGCGAAGCCGACAAAATATGAAACTGGGATATTATGATGCGATGAGAACGATTTATGGTCTTGCCGGACGAATTTACTATATTGAACAAATGCGCGAAGAGTGGTATTATGAAAAGATATTAAAGAGTTTGAGCGAAATTGAAAAGGCTGAAATTGCATTCGTGTTAAAGCTTTCCAGAGGGTATGAAGATATCGAATTATATCTTGCCATGCTCGAAGCAAGTGCGAAATTATTGCGAGTACCCAAATATCAGATTTACTCTGTACAGGAGCTGGAAAAGGCAGTCTGCGAAAAATACGACAAACTTAGCGACAAAATAAATTTACCAAGATTTGTCCATGTATTAATGGACATCAGAAAGGATCATGAGATGAACTTAAAAGGACGTAATTTCTTAACATTAAAAGACTTCACACCAGACGAGATTTTGTATTTAATTGATTTAGCAGCAGATTTAAAGGAAAAAAAGAAAAAAGGCATCACAGGCAATTCTTTAAAAGGCAAGAATATTGCGCTCATTTTTGAAAAGCCTTCTACAAGAACACGCTGTGCATTTACAGTAGGTGCACAGGATGAAGGTGGGATTCCAACATACCTTTCACAACACGATATCCAATTAGGACATAAGGAAAGCGTAAAAGATACTGCAAGAGTGCTCGGACGTATGTTTGATGGTATCGAGTTCCGTGGATTTAAACATGAACATGTAGAACAGTTAGCTGAATATAGTGGTGTACCTGTATGGAATGGTCTTACAGACGAATATCATCCAACACAGATTCTTGCAGATCTTCTTACAATGAAAGAACATTTTGGTTACATCAAGGGATTGAATTTTGTATACCTTGGAGATGGAAGAAATAATATGGCAAACAGCCTTATGATCGGATGTGCAAAAGTAGGTGTGAACTGTGTGATTATCGCACCTAAATCATTGTGGCCAGCAGGAGATTTAGTGGAACTTTGTAAAGGATATGCGGCAGAGTCAGGTGCAACTGTTACAATTACAGATTCAACAGATGCAGTGGAAGGTGCAGACGTATTGTATACAGATGTATGGTGCTCGATGGGAGAAGAGGACAAGGCCGCAGAACGTCTCGCTGTGTTATATCCATACCAGATCAATCAGGCACTTATGGATAAGACAGGAAAAGAGGATTCTATCTTTATGCACTGTCTGCCAGCTGTAAAAGGCAATGAAGTGACAGAAGATGTATTTGAAAAATATGCGGATATTGTATTTGATGAAGCAGAAAACCGTCTCCATACAATTAAAGCAGTAATGGTGGCTACTCTTGGAGAATAAGATTATTTTTTTTAAGGAAACCGATTCGACCAATATTAGAATTCACCAGATGGCGAAAGAAGGCGCTTTGGAAGGAACAGTCGCATGGGCTGATTACCAGGCAGCAGGAAAAGGTCGGAGAGGGCGAAGCTGGGAATCACCGGCAGGTACTAACCTTTATTTCTCAATTTTGTTACGGCCACAGATCTTGCCGGAAAAAGCACCGATGCTCACGATTGTCATGGCTTATAGTGTGGCAAAAGCGATTCAGAATCTGCTCCGAATAGAGCCACAGATTAAGTGGCCAAATGATCTGATTTTGAATCAAAAGAAAATCTGTGGAATTCTGACAGAGATGCATCTTGGCAATCAGAAAATTTCGCATGTAGTAATCGGGGTAGGAATGAATGTCAATGTCACAGACTTTCCGAAAGAACTGGAAGATAAGGCGACTTCGATTTATCTGGAAACCGGGAGAATGGTAGAACGAGAAATGCTGTTATATCAGGTTTTAAAAGAATTCGAAAAGCAATATAATTTGTTTCTGGAAAAACAGGATCTGGGATTTTTACAGAAAGCGTATAACCAGATACTGGTCAATAAAGGGAAAGAAGTGCTGGTATTAGAACCAGGACATGAATATCAGGGGACTGCGCTTGGAATCAATCAGAGTGGAGAACTGCTGGTGGAAAAAGAGGATGGCGCGGTAGAGGCTGTCTTCGCAGGAGAAGTATCCGTACGCGGAATTTACGGATATGTTTAGGAGGATATATGTACGAAGAAAAAATTGTACTTTGTGGGGCTAATTCATATGAACAAAGATTTTATCTGAATCCGGATTTTGAAGCCTTGCCTGAAAATATTAAAGATGAACTAAAAATCATGTGTGTTTTGTATACTGAAGATGTAGGCGGTATTCTGACACTTGTGTTTGAGGAAAACGGTGAACTCTGTTTTGAAGTGACCACAGAAGAAAATGACTTTTTCTTTGATGAGATCGGAAGTCATTTAAAAATTAAAGAGCTTCAGAAAACAAAAGGAGAATTACTGGAATCATTGCAGCTATATTATCGGGTTTTCTTTTTAGGGGAGGACTTATAGATGTTATTGGTAGTAGATGTTGGAAATACACATATTACATTAGGTGTATTCGATGGAAAAGATTTAAAGGCAACATTCCGTATGACAGCAAAACAGCCAAGAACTTCTGATGAATACGGAATTCAGCTTTGTGATCTGTTGGTTCATAGAAATTTTAGTGTAAAAGATATCGATGATGTAATTGTTGCATCGGTTGTACCGGATATCATGCATTCTCTTGGAAGTGCAATTATCAAATATTTTGGAATCAAACCGATGGTGCCGACCAATTATGATATGGGACTTAAAATTAATACGATGTATCCAAAGGACATCGGTCCGGACAGAATTGTGGATGCAGTTGCTGCCTATGAAAAATATGGCGGACCTGTGATCGTAGTCGACTTCGGAACGGCGACCACATATGATATTGTGTCTGCAGAAGGTGTATTTGAGGGAGGCGTAATTTCTCCTGGTATTCGTACATCAGCGAGAGCTCTTTGGGGCGGTGCTGCGATGCTTCCTGAAATCGAGATCAAGAAGCCAGAATCGATTATTGCTAAAGAGACAGTATCAAGTATGCAGGGTGGCCTTGTGTATGGCTATATTGGACAGACAGAATATATAGTTAACAAAATCAAAGCAGCAGGATATGCAGATGCAAAAGTAGTTGCAACAGGTGGTCTTGGAAATATTATCGTACCAGAGACAGATGTGATTGATATCTACGATCCAAATCTGACATTGGAAGGTCTGCGTATGATTTACGAAAAGAATAAGAAAGCAGAATAGAAAGCGAATATATATATATGAAGAAGTTAAAAATCGGGAATGTAGAACTTGACAATCCGTATATTTTAGCACCAATGGCAGGAGTAACAGACCTGCCTTTTCGCTTGTTATGCAAAGAACAGGGTGCGGGGCTATTATGTATGGAGATGGTGAGCGCAAAAGCAATTCAATACAATAATAAAAATACAAAGGCTCTTTTGGAAATTCATCCAGAAGAATTGCCAGTTTCTCTTCAGCTTTTTGGCTCAGAACCAGATACGATCAGTGAGATTGCAAAAAGAATTGAAGAACTTCCATTTGCTGTTCTGGATATTAACATGGGATGTCCTGTTCCAAAAATCGTGAGAAATGGTGAAGGCTCAGCGCTCATGAAAAATCCAAAACTGGTTTATGAGATTGTAAGTAAAACGGTGAGGGCAATTCAAAAACCTGTTACTGTCAAGATTCGAAAAGGATTTGATGATACCTGTATTAATGCGGTGGAAATTGCAAAGATTATAGAAGAAGCGGGAGCAAATGCGGTTGCGGTTCACGGAAGAACGAGAGAACAATATTATTCGGGGAAGGCAGACTGGGATATTATCCGTCAGGTTAAAGAAGCAGTTTCGATTCCTGTTATTGGAAATGGAGATGTTGTGTCAGGCGAGAGTGCAATTGCAATGATGCAGCAGACAGGATGTGACGGCGTGATGATAGGAAGAGGAGCACAGGGAAATCCATGGATTTTTTCTGAACTTTTAGAATATGAAAAGACAGGAAAGATACCGCCGCGCCCGGGGAAGGAAGAAATGAATCAGATGATACTAAAGCATGCAAGACTTCAGCTGCAGTACAAAGGAGAATATCTCGGAATTCGCGAGATGAGAAAACATGTTTCATGGTATACAACGGGGCTTCCAAACTCAGCAAAACTGAGAGCCAAGATCAATGCTGTTGAATCGTTCCAAGAATTGGAAGAACTTTTAAATTGTATTTAAAAAATCGAATTCTTGACAATGGATTGACATTCATGTATAATGTTGAAATTGTGAGAATAGAATTGTTTATCTAGAATATTCAGTCAGAAATATATAATATATTACACCGTGAAAACACAAAGAAAGGAAATGATGACATGGCAGAAAAGAAGAAAATTCTTACTTATACAGGTTTGAAAGCATTAGAAGAAGAACTTGAAAACTTAAAAGTAGTAAGACGTAAAGAAGTTGCAGTTAAAATCAGAGAAGCAAGAGAACAAGGTGACTTATCGGAAAACGCTGAATATGATGCAGCAAAAGATGAACAAAGAGACATTGAAGCTCGTATCGAAGAAATCGAAAAGATTTTGAAAAATGTTGAAATTGTCGATGAAGATGAAGTAGATTTAGACAAAATCAATATTGGATGCAGCGTTACATTATATGATGTTGAATTTGAAGAAGAAGTAGAATATAAAATCGTTGGTTCTACAGAAGCAAACAGCTTAGCAGGCAAGATTTCAAACGAATCTCCACTTGGAAAAGCATTGATCGGAAAATGTGTTGGAGATGATATCTTTGTAGAAGCTCAGGCTGGAATCATTGAATACAAAGTTTTAAAAATTGAAAGAAATGCTTAATTAAAAGCGTTAAAATACTATATTTAAGAAGGAGAGAAGAACCGTGGCAGAACAAAAAAATGTACAAGAACAAGACATTAACCAATTAAGAAAAGTACGCCGTGAAAAACTTGCTGATTTGCAGGCAAATGGAAAAGATCCATTCCAAATCACAAAATATGATCAAGACGCACACAGCCAATCAATCAAAGATAACTTTGAGGAGCTCGAAGGCAAAAAAGTATCAATCGCAGGACGTATTATGTCAAAACGTGTTATGGGAAAAGCTTCTTTCTGTCACATTCAGGATTTAGAAGGAACAATCCAATCATACGTTGCAAGAGATTGTGTTGGTGAAGAATCATATAAAGAATTCAAGAAAATGGACATCGGTGATGTTGTTGGTATCAAAGGTGAAGTATTCCGCACAAAAATGGGCGAAATCTCAATCCATGCTGAAGAAGTTACATTATTAACAAAGAGCCTTCAGATTTTACCAGAAAAATACCATGGATTAACAAACACAGATTTACGTTATCGCCAAAGATACGTAGACCTTATCATGAATCCAGAAGTAAAAGACACATTCATCAAACGTTCTAAAATCTTGAGTGCAATCAGAAGATATTTAGATGGACAAGGTTTCTTGGAAGTAGAAACACCTATGCTTGTTGCAAACGCAGGTGGGGCAGCAGCAAGACCATTCGAAACACATTTCAACGCATTGGATGAAGATTTCAAACTTCGTATCTCTCTTGAATTATACTTAAAGAGATTAATCGTTGGTGGTATGGAACGTGTTTATGAAATCGGACGTGTATTCCGTAACGAAGGTCTTGATACAAGACACAACCCAGAATTTACATTAATGGAATTGTATCAGGCATACACAGACTACAACGGAATG
Organism: Faecalimonas sp.; assembly: GCA_045121495.1. Classification (GTDB taxonomy): domain Bacteria; phylum Bacillota; class Clostridia; order Lachnospirales; family Lachnospiraceae; genus Faecalimonas. Next base: position 8,602 of record JBGVGF010000118.1, on the reverse strand, counting down.
ATGGACTTGACAGAAAATCTTTACCGTCACGTAGCACAGGAAGTACTTGGAACAACTGTAATCACATACAATGGTGTAGAAATGGATCTTGGTAAGCCATTTGAAAGAATCACTATGGTAGATGCAGTTAAAAAATATTCAGGTGTAGACTGGAATGAAATCCATACAGTAGAAGAAGCAAGAGCAGCTGCAAAAGAACATCACGTAGAATACGAAGAACGTCACAAAAAAGGTGATATTCTTAATCTGTTCTTCGAAGAGTTTGTAGAACATCATTTGATTCAACCTACATTTGTAATGGATCATCCAATCGAAATTTCGCCATTAACAAAGAAAAAACCAGAAAATCCAGAATATGTAGAACGTTTTGAGTTCTTCATGAACGGATGGGAAATGGCAAATGCTTACTCAGAATTAAATGACCCAATTGATCAGAGAGAAAGATTCAAAGATCAGGAAGAACAGCTTTCACAGGGAAATGAAGAAGCGAACACAACAGATGAAGACTTCTTAAATGCACTTGAAATCGGTATGCCTCCAACAGGTGGTATCGGATTCGGTATCGATAGAATGTGTATGTTGTTGACAGATTCAGCAGCTATCAGAGATGTGTTATTATTCCCAACGATGAAGAGTTTGAATTAGTGTACGGATTTATGGAGCTTTATGGAAATCCATAGAAGTCCAATCGTATCCAATCATGCCACGGAAATACGACAAATCTTAAGGATTTGGATGGATTTCAATGGAGCATAATGGATTCCAATAAAATACTCAACTTACCTCTATGGATTGTCAACGACGTGGCAAAATGAGGTATAGCCGGTTCAATTTTTGAATTTTAGGCACTCGTATTTAGTAGAAATACTGAATATGGGTGCCTTTTTTGCGTCGTAGATTTGTATATTTCAAAATGTATACGAATTTTCCGTGAAAATATACGACACGTATACGAATCTAAATTACATCTCGTATCGGAAAGGAGGCTAATATGCCAAAAACAAAAGCACCGCCGGTAAATCTGGACAAGTACTTGGAAGGAAGAAATCACAAGTACATGACGTATGAAAAAGCTTCAAGATTATATGGGATTCCGTATTGGGCATTTGTGTCTGTTGCAAAGATGGCTCAGGCAACTTGGAAGCTTAGGAAGACAGCGATGGTAGATATTGTCGTATTTGAAAAATATCTTGAAGAGCACTGTTTGGTAACCGAAGACGAAGATGTTAATTATGAAATGGAGGATTATGTTATGCCAAGAACAAGAAAAGAAGTAGAGAACTTAGAGGAATTAGTAAAGTCAAGAAAGAAAAAGTATGTGAGATATGCTGAGGGAGCAGAGTTGTTTTCTATGGGGCTTCATAGCTTTCAGTCTTTAGCAAAGGATGCAGGAGCTATTAGAAAGGTTAAGGGCTGTGTATTAGTTAATTTAGAGAAGGTTGAAGCGTTTGTTGAGTCATTGATAGTGTCAAGTAATCTATGAAAAAATGAACCAAAAGAAAAAAGGCTCAGGAGAACCTTGAAAATTGCAGATATTATAGTCAGTGGCAGGCTGCCGCCACCCTTGACAGCACGAAAAAGAACTGCTGTAGGTGATTCACCGACGGCGAAGAACTCAGGAACAGTTAGAAGCTTCTCCGTCGAATACAGCAGTGTAGCAGTTCTTTTTCGTGCCATCAAGGGCAAAGGCATAAATGCCTTGTCAGAACCGTTGGTTCTGATGGCTGGTTTATTACCTCCGGCTTGGAATCTAAGAACAGTTAGAGCCTTCGGCTTGAAGCTTTAGAATCGTCTGCTGCCCAAGGAAGATGAGCAGCTGCCACTTGCCCGGCATATTTTCAGCACGTTCTAATATATCCAGCTTATTGAGGGGAGTGTAGTTCGTGTGTTTGTGGGGGCGGAGGAAGTTGTAATACGCAACCCATAAGGCTAAATCGTAGCTGGCACCATCGTAATTATCAAATCCATTTGTGGGTCTGTATGAAGTTTTGTACGTGCGGTTGAGGCGTTCGATCATCTGCTTGTATGGACGGAACTCCCTGGATACAGCATCGGCATTGGTTAAACCAATCACCTGTGTGATGTTGAACAGAAAGTTCTGTTTAAACTTTTTTGCAAACTCCATTGCAGCCAACGGATAAGCACTGTACCCGTCAGCAATGAATTTAAAGTTTTTGGGCAGTTGGGTCAAATGGCGGAAAGCCATGCGCATGGCGAGGATACATGGCCCGACACTGCGGTTGTCAGACACCTGATAGCCGATGATGGAGCGGCTTGCGGCATCCATGATGAACCAGATGTAGGCTTTCATGCCGCGAACTTTGATGTAGGTTTCATCAGCGACAAATACACTGCCAGTCTTGTAATCATGGTTATCAACAAAAGGTTTTATGCAGACAGCGGCAGTCTTGCAGTAGTTGGCGATCTGCTGGTGGGAAATGCTGATGTTGTAAAGGTCTTTGAGAGCCTGTGAAGTCTTTCGTAAGGATAATCCAAGATTGATGTGCAGGGTCAGGCATAAAGACATGACATGGGCATTGTGTTTGGAGAATTTCAGGGAAGAAGCATTCTTTGGAAGAGAGTTTAAGTCCATGGCAAAGAAATCCACAGTGAATTCACGGTAGATGTAGTGAAGCTTATATTTGTTTTTGCCATAATCATTATCCAGATCCTTTGGTTCCACCTTTTTCAGGTTGTGAAGGTAGTAAGGGCATTTGGGATTCACACATTTGTGTATACGGAAAAATTTTCGGTCTTTTTTTGGAGCCAGTGCATTACCACAATGAGGACAGATAAGACGGAGAGGGGTTGTAACAACTTCACCGGAAGAAAAAGTCTGGCCACAGACCTTGCACTGGTACTGTCCATTGCCCCCATTGTTATCGTAGATGTAATGGTGGGGAGCCCCGCATAAAGGGCAGACAGTATCATCGGGAATGGATTTTCCATTCCGTCGTTGAACCGGTTTAACCGGCTTGCCATACTTCCATTGATAGTATTCCAGAAGGAACTGCCAGTCCTGTTTGATAAAAGGTTTGATGACAGGGAGCCGGTCGATCTTGAATTTCTGATATCTGGGAGAATGGGAATCATCGAAAGTCAACTGCCTCAGAGGAATATATCTGCAAATAAAATTTAAAAGCCAGCAGATTTTTTTATTTTGGTATTGAATGTAGTTGAGTAAATAAAGTATAATGTTCATGAGCAATGAAATCCTTTGTATTTTGTTTTTGTGGTGATTACATTATACTTCAAAAAGGGAGGTCATTGCTTTTTTATTTGCAAACTCCTGAAAAATAAAGATATTTAAATAAAATATGGGTAGTAAGCTTGACACTACCGAGTCATTTGCAGAGGAGTAAATGTGAAAAATCCATATACGGAAGATTTTTCACATACGAATTTGTGGAGCACAAATTCGAGAATACGGAAGGAGATTAAGAGAATGAATAATAAAGAGAATAAATGTAGAGTTATCGCCGTTGCTAATCAGAAAGGTGGCGTAGGAAAGACAGTAACATGTGTGAATTTGGCTATTGGACTTGCAAGAGAAGGAAAGAAAGTATTGTTGATTGATGCGGACCCACAGGGTTCGCTGACAATCAGCTTAGGTTATTCGGAGCCTGACCAGATGGAGTATTCACTTGCAACGGCTATGATGAAGATTATCAATGATGAGCAGGTGGATGTGAAGAGGGGAATTTTGCATCATGAGGAAGGTGTAGATATTCTACCGGGCAATATTGAATTATCAGGTTTGGAGATTTCTTTGATTGGAGTTATCAGTAGGGAGACCATTCTCAGGGAGTACATCAGCTATGCCAGAGAGAATTATGATTACATTATTATCGACTGTATGCCGTCGCTTGGAATGCTTACAATAAATGCACTTGCATCTGCTGACTCAGTGTTGATACCGGTGCAGGCTGCTTATCTTCCGGTAAAAGGTCTGCAACAGCTTATAAAGACCATTGGTAGAGTGAAGCGTCAGTTGAACCCGGGACTTCAAATCGAGGGTATTCTGCTCACTATGGTAGATAACCGAACCAATTATGCAAAGGATATTTCCATGCAGGTGTATGAGGCGTATTCGTCCAGTATCAATGTATTTGCAGTGGAGATACCGCTTTCTGTAAGAGCTGCTGAAATCAGTGCAGAGGGAAGCAGTATCTATGAATATGACCCGAAGGGAAAAGCGGCATTTGCTTATACAGCGTTAATTAAGGAGGTAATTGGCAATGGCAGGTAGAGCAGGACAGAAAATCAAGTTGACAAGTATTGATGAGCTATTATGCGTTCCTGAGACCGAAGGAACTGTGGATATAGATGTAAGAGCAATTTATCCTTTCGAGAATCATCCATTCAAGGTACTAGATGATGAGAAGATGGATGAGCTGGTGGAGAGTATTAAGGCGAATGGTGTTCTGACACCTGTGCTGTTGCGTCCGGATGATGAAGGTACTTATGAGATGATATCCGGTCATAGGCGATTGCATGCAGCTAAGAGAGCTGGATTGTTTCGAATACCGGCGATTGTAAAGGAAATGACGAATGATGAAGCTACTATAGCGATGGTAGATGCCAATGTTCAAAGGGAAGAGGTTTTGCCTAGTGAAAAAGCTTTTGCATTTAAAATGAAATTTGAGGCTATACGTCATCAAGGAAAAGGTACGGATACAACTTTGTTTCCTGAAGGAACAAAGTCAAATTCAGGGGACATAGTAGGACAGAGTGAAGGATTAACAAGAACGCAAGTGTATAGATATATTCGTCTCACAGAACTTATACCAAAGTTATTAGATATGGTAGATGAAAAGCGACTGGCATTATCTGTGGCGGTGGAGCTTTCCTACATGAATAAGAACGTCCAGCAATGGATATATGAATTTATCCGTGAGAATGGAATGATAAAGCAGGAACAGCTTATGGAGCTTCGCAAGTATCGTGATGATAACAATATGACGCAGGACCAGTTGATTAACATTTTAATTGGCAGTGCATCTTCTGCACCAATATCCAAAAAGATTACTTTGAATGAGCGTAAGCTTCATAAGTTCTTTCCGGCGTATTATTCCAAGACAGAAATGGAGCAAGTGATATTCGGGTTATTGGCACAGTGGAAGCAGGAACAGGAGAATAAGGAGAAATGAGAAATATGAAGACAAATTATTTTTACGGGGTACAGGCAGACCAGTATAGCTTTATTCGGATTCCGAAGGAATTAGTGGTGGGGGAAGCATTTACTTCACTCTCCGTTCAGGCAAAGATTTTATATGGGATGCTTTTGGATAGGATGGGAATGGCATATAAAAACAAGTGGTTGGATGAAGAGAACCGGGTGTACATTGTATATTCGTTGGATGAGATACAGTCGGATATGAATGTATCGAAACATAAGGCTGTAGATTGCTTGGCAGAGCTTGAAGATGTAGGGCTGATTGTGAAAAGAAAAAGAGGGAAGGGATTACCCAATCAGATATACGTAAAAAACTTCGCTAAGATGCAAGTGGCAGCTTCGGTATAGAAGTGCAAAAAATGCACTTCAAGAAGGATTGGAAGGAGGATGCAAAAGTGAGCGAGAAGATAACCTTTTCTTACTTTTACGGACAAGAGGCGGATATGCTAAGCTTTTATAGAATACCGAAGCTACTCTTTACGAATGATTATTTTCGTGAGTTGTCTACAGATGCCAAGGTGTTATATGGTCTGATGCTTGATAGAATGTCGCTTTCTATCAAAAACAAGTGGTTTGATGCCGAGAAAAGGGCTTATATTTTCTTCTCTGTGGAGGATACCATGGAGATGCTTAACTGTAAGAAGAACAAAGCCTTGGATACCATAAAAGCATTAGAGGACTATTCACTGATTGAGCGTAAGCGTCAGGGACAAGGAAAGCCTGCGATTATTTATGTGAAATCATTTATGGAGCAGGTAGAAGAACAGGTCCAGAGGTTGGAAAAACCAACTTCTGAACAGGAAAAAGATGTTTCAGAGGTTGGAAAAATAAACCTCTTGAGGTTGGAAAAACAAACTTCTGGAGGTTTGAAAAATAAACCTTTAGAAGTTGGAAAAACAAACCCTAATAATACTGATATAAATAATACAGAGTATAGTAATCCTAATCTAATCATATCGACAGATGATGATGGATTAGATGAGTATCATGCATACGCTGAAATGATTCGTGAAAATATGGAACTTGATATTTTGTACCAGCAATATCCGTATGATAGGGAGTTGCTAGATGGGATATTTGATTTGATACTGGAAACAGTGCTTTGTAAAAATGGTACCGTATTTATTGCAAGCAATGAGTATCCGGTAGAATTGGTTAAGGGTAAATTTTTGAAGCTGAACAGTTCGCACATTCAGTATGTAATGGACTGCCTGAAAGAGACGACATCTAAGGTGCGAAATATCAAGAAGTATTTGCTGGCCGCTTTGTTTAATGCACCGTCAACGATGAAGAGTTATTATCAGCAGGAAGTGAATCATGATTTTCCGCAATTTGCAGTAGCTCGGTAGGTCTCAAATCTCTGCAAACTTCTTCTGAAAGTGAGAACACACAAAAAAGTGCTTGCAAAAATCCATAGAGCGTTATAGAATATACATAGAAAGTGTGAACACAAAAACAAGTGCGATACAAGGAGGCGTTCTTATGGATATTAGATATTTAGAGTTACGTGCAGCTAATAAAGAGTGTCAGGAGAAGTTTTCAGAGATTGCAAAGCAGAAGTATAATGGTGTGCCTATCTTTGAACATGCCTGCAACTATGTAAATAATAGTGCCAGTTACAAGAGAACCGGCAGACGATTAGAGATTGTTGAGATAAGTGAATATTCTATCGTAGTGAAACTGAGTAGCGAAAGCAAACTGGAAATGGCTTCAAAGTCTATTGCAGGATTTTCAAGGGAACTGCTTCGTGTGGACCAAGAACTGCATCCGGATGAAGGGAACAGATTGTTCCGTATGTTCATTTATAACAGCACTCTTTTTAGAAATACACAAATAGAAGTGGAAGAGTTTGTAAGAGAGGAAAGCAGAGAACTTTCAGATGTAGATGCACTCAAAAAGTGTGTAGAGATATTCTGTAGTGGTATGACCGGTAGCAAGGAGGAAGCAGCTGCACTTGTAAATGCAAAGCATAAGATTAAAGATATTTTGCATGAATATGAACAATTTCAGAGGTTGAATGGCTATGCGAAGAAGATGAGGGGGTAAGGTGTATGGTAGTAGTAAAGTTTTTGGTTAAGTTGGTAGCAAAGATATTGGTGTTACCGTTGATTTTATTCTTGAACTTTGTGTTGTTGGTATATAATACGGTGGAAGGAATTGTGGGGGTATTAGCTGGCATTCTGAATATCTTATTTGTTCTTGTGGCATTCTTTACATACATGGATGAGGGTACACTGTTTTATGCAAAGCAAGCAATTGTATTTATTGCTATAGAGAGCGTGCTACTTGGAATACCACAGTTATGTGCGGGGCTAGTAATGTGTTTACAGGAGCGTTTGATGGAATTTTTGGTAGCATAATTTAGAATAGGTTTAGAAGGTCTGTAGCCAGAGATGCCTACAGATTATTTGTTTATAAGGGATAGAATTGGGGCGATTAGAAGTAATTGAGAAATCATGTATTTGGTGGTATAATTTCAGGAGCAAATAACAACGGAAGGTAACGATATGCAGACTTTTAGACTGGAAGGGGACAGTAAACATCTCTATTTCAGAAATTTAGAGAGAAGAAGCGATAGAGAAGAATTGGCGGAGATAATGCAGATTCTGACTGCTAACGGATTTGAGATTAAAGATAAGTTGACGGGGCCAGATTGTGATTTATATACTTGTCATGGGAATGGATTACGCTTTGCAGTATGCGCAAATATTGTAGGAGATGGAAGTACAATTTGTGTGGAAGATGAGTATACGCTGGAGTGTTTAGAGTATATTTTTGAAAAGGGGATATAGTAAAATGAAATTGAAAGATATTACACCTTTAGACCGGTATATATACAGTTTGGCAATGTCATTAGAGCAACCATTTTCACCAGAGGAATTATTACAGGCAATTCATGATGAAGAGCGTGAGTGGAAAATCGAATTCATTAAGTATAGGTGTAAGAAGTATAAGCAACAAAAATGCTTAAGAGGATTGGCTTATTTCGTAATGTAAAATATATTTGTCTCGTATCACAAGAGGATATGGACCAAGCTACTTATGAATATTCGCCAGTAATAAATGTGCATAATAGCTCGTTTTTTTGCGGAATGTAAGGGCTGTGAAATTTGAAATTTATGGAGGAAATTATGGTAGCAATAATTGGAGCAATAACATTTTCAGTAGTAATCATATTATCTGTTTTAATAATATGTGGATTGCCATTAGGAGAGTTGACAATGGGTGGGCAATATAAGGTTTTTCCTAAAAAATTAAGACTTGTTTTAGTAACACAATTGATTCTTCAAATATTCTTTGTAATAGTTATTTTACAGATGGGTGGTTTTTTTCCATTGTGGTTTTCAGAAAAAGTAACCAAGATAATTTGCATAGTTATGGCCGTATACCTTTCGTTGAATACGGTCATGAATTTTGTGTCAAAGA
>JBGVGF010000117.1:0-85356 GCA_045121495.1 Faecalimonas sp. | reverse complement strand
TCATGGTAAAAAACGTTATTCTTTCTTTGCCATGATTGCGAGCATGAACATCCATCTGGATGCCCGGCTGAAAAAAGCAAAGCAGGACGCTGCCTAAAAGCTTTTCCTGAATACGTTTTCAAAACCTGCCAATGGGAGGTTCTAAAGTCATGCCGTTTTCTATCGTTTTCGTAGCAGAATAAGGCATGGTTATTTGCTGAATAAGTTATACATCATTTATTCAATAGTTTCCGAGACTACTCTTGTTACTAATTTCTCATCTGAGTAATCAACACTCCTATATTACTTCCCACGCTATCCTTCAAACTTTCAACATCTTCACAGAATTTCTTTTCATTTTCTATAGCCTTATCTATGTCCTTTACAAGTGTCTCTGCTTGATATGAAGATTTATTATAATGCGGACAAATTCTACGCAACTCATTCTCCGCATAACGTCTCTTAGCCGTAGCTTTCGGATTCTCTAACAGTTTTTCTTTATCCAGTTCAAATACTTCATCAAAGTGGAGTAACAGCCAAAATTCAAAACAAGGATTTGTCACACAAAACAGGAAGCCCATTTCTTTGCATTTGTTCATTACATATGAATACTGCTCACTCACAAAGCTGTCTTTATCCCTATCAACAATTAAGCATATTTGATCGAAACCTTCTTCGTAAGTCAGTCCTCCATCTTTAATGATATCGGAAATGTCTTCAACAATGTTTTCAACTTCATATTCTTCTTTCAGCACGTCAGTAATCATGTCGCAAGCAGCATTAACGTCTTCAACCACGTCATTTAAAGATTTATTCAATTTCTCTGCACATGCCTGGTTCATTGTTTTCCATATGTTACGTGCAAGGACTTTACTTGTTGTAATAACCTTTACTTCATAAAGATAATCCATAATTCGGTTCAATAAAGATTCATATGATATTGACTGTTCTTTACTTTCTTGTAAATTTTCAATCACTCTATCTAATATTTTCTTTGGATTACTCCATCCCTCTTCACTAAAACTTCGGATTATAGGAATCAATTCAATCAAAGGATTTATTCCTATATCTTCTCGCAAAGAGCGTATTGCGTCAAAGTAAATAACTTCAGTATCAGAACCTTCGTATACAAGAAAATACTTTTTGATGGCTTCATCAGACTTTAATACTTTGGTACGTTCTGCAAATGTTCTACTTTCTCTCATCCACTACACCTCTTCTTCAATAGGAAATACTGTACTGAACACCGGGACTCCTCCGTATCTTCCCTCCAGATAAGCTTTATCTATCTTCTGATCAAAGCGTGCATTATACTCTTCTAAGGAATAAATATCACTTTCTCCAGATTTTCTTTTATTTACAAACCAAATTTCATCTCGACGTAATAAATCAAAATCCAATAATCTTGATTCATGTGTAGTTACTATCAACTGGATATTTCTTTTTGCTGCCAACTGTAAGAATGTATCCACAAACTTGTAGGTCAAACTTGGATGCAGGCATCTATCCAATTCATCAATCACATATGTTTTTTCTTCTCCTGTAAGCAAAACTTCCAATAAATCAAGAATTCTTACTGTTCCATCGGATTCTTCAGATATGTTAAATAAAACATTCTCTTTACCATGAGAAAATTTAATTGTTTTACATTCTGCCTTTCCTTCCTTATTGACATTTAAAACAAAGAAATCTTTTGCAGATCTCATGACTAAACCGAAGCTTTCCATTTTTTCATTATTCTTAAGTTCCACTGTCTTGGCTTCAATATCTGAAATCAATTCGTCTCTTATTTTCTTCGGCAAATTTCCTAAAACCTTATCAGGTGCAACATCGACCATTTTAAATCCCGTAATTCCTGTTCCAAATGCAGAAATAATTCTACATACTTCTTCAACATTTTCTGTTTCCGCCATATATGAATAATCAGAAATAGGTCTATTAGGATAATTAATATCTAAGCTTTTATCAATCCATAAGTATATATCTCTCAATATCCCTGCACGTTCATATTGCTGATACAACGTTCTTTTATTTTTATTCATCATAGAAAGTAATAAAATACTATCATCTTCCTGGATATCTTCAGCATATACTTCCAACTTATCAATTAAACCTTTTTCTTTTAATTCATTGCCAAATTCAAATGTTCCATTTTTAATATCCCTGCTAAAAATTACTTTTTCATTATTATCACTTGTAAGTTCAATCAGCCATTCTGAAACAAATTTACTTTGACTCAAAATCACTTCATACCCATACGCATAATACTTCTCACCTAATTTGATTTCTAATTCGAAGTAGCTTTCTTTTTCTTTATTAGCCTCATCTATTTTGCAATATTTATCTGTATGTCCCTTAGGTAATCCAAATAAAACTACTTGTTTCATGAAATCCATTGCTTTGACAAGATTGGATTTACCCGCTGCATTTGCTCCATAAATTGCAGCAAATTTTAAAAGTTTTATTTTATCATTGTCATATACATGTGCTTTTTTATTTCTAACCTTTCCTGCAATCATAGAAAACTCTTCTGATCTACCATCTTCTCTTTCAGAAAAAGACAAGAAATTTTTCACATTAAATCTAATCAACATAACCATACCTCCACATATTTGGTTTTGCTACTTTCCTTTTATTATATTTTCATATTAAGTGATTTTTTCACTTTAGTCAATATATTATATTCTGAATAAATCGTTTTTATTTATTCGAAAGTGATTTTTTCACTTCCAAAAAACAAAGACATGGCATCCAACACATTTTTTTGAATACCATGTCTTCTCTTTATTTATTCTACAATCTCATATCCCATACTTCGATACCCCTTACACCTTTTTCCATACATCTTCATCGAAGAATCAATCTTCGAATCAACATAATCATAAATGCGCACTTCTTTCTTCTCGTGATATTCACGGTGCAAACGTCCTGCATACTGTTTCACTCGTCCACTCCACGAAATTGGCAATGTCAAAAACAACGTGTCCAAAATTGGATAATCGAATCCTTCTCCGACATATTTACTTGTCGCGATAATCACTCTCTTCTCACTTTCCGGAAGATTCTGAAGTTCCTCCATAATAGCTTCACGTTCTTTTTTCTTTAAGCCTCCGTGTAATTTATATACTTTTACATAATCACTCAATTCTTGTCCCAGTAATTCGATATGCTCTTTTCTCTCCGTCAAAATAATCGGATATCGTTTTTCATCTAAACAGTTTCTTACATCCATCAGAATCTGTGTATTTCTAATTGGATTGATATACAGATAATCATATATTTCATTTGTTGTATATTCTGCTTTAGAAGCATCCATACTGATTCCTGTTTCCTGCACTAGAACCTTGTGTCCTAATTCACTAGTTACTTTTGATAAATCTTTATAACGTACCGGACCAAGTTGCATAAGTACAATACGCTCTTTACCATCTTTACGCTTTAAGGTTGCCGTTAAACCATATTTATATTTCGCAGGACTATTCTTCATAATCTGCTCGAATCCCACAGCAGACACATGATGACATTCGTCACAGATTATTTGTCCATAACCCTTAATAAAATCTGAAACCTTATTATCTCTGTACAAGCTTTGGCTGACAGCAACATCAATATTTCCAGTTGGTTTCTTCTTGCCTCCACCAATGACACCAATTTCATTCTTCGGAATACTCAAGAACACCGCCAAACGTTCTCTCCACTGTTCAAGCAAACTAATCCTATCTACGATAATCAATGTATTGACCTTGCGTTCAGCTATCAATGCAATTGCTGCAACTGTTTTTCCAAATGCTGTATTTGCATGCAAAATCCCATTTGATACAGCTAATAATTCTTCAACCGCTATCACTTGTTTTTCTCTAAGGTCACCATAAAAATTCACATCAATAGTTTTACCTTGATAACGTTTGTCAATCACATTTACCTTTACATGATAACTGCCACAGATTTCTACAAATGTTTCCTCCAAGCCAATCGGAAGCATGAGAAATTCCGAATCTTCATCAAAACATTGAATCCACATTGGAATATCCTGCACACTCTTTCTCAGATTGCGTGCCAAATAATATTCTGGATTATGAAATACCGTTAATCCTATAAACTTCTTTTTCAAAAATGGATGTAATTTATTCTTGGATACGTATATTTTATCATATAACACTACGTCGATACTCTTTGGTAAATTCGTCGGTACTTTTTCTTCTTTTTTCTTTTCCCATGGAAGAGTTCTATCTTCTTCTGCCAGTTCTTTATTGTTCACTTCCTGCAAAACGACATCTGGGAAAAGTTTCAGTACATGCAGTATTTCACTTCTGCTATAGCGTACTATGCTTTGCAGTACTGCTGTCTGGCTAGAATACATTTTAAATGTGTCATCTACAAATACACTATTTCCATTCTCTACGGCCTGCCTTTGCAACGGTAAAGCGATAAGATTTCCATATCCACCTTTTGGCATGTAGTCCTGATTTGGAAACAATCTATCAAAAGAATCAAATTTTGAACTTCCAGTTCTATTTATTGCAGTTTCCAAAATCTTAGTTCCCAGTTTTCTTGCCAATCGAGCTTCAATTGGTTCATTAAAGAATATCCATAAATGTCCACCGTTTCCAGAACGTGATCTTTCTATGTAACTTTTGATTCCATATTCTTCATAGATTGATTTTGCAATCAGAATCTCTTCCTGCCAATTCTTTTTATCAAAATCAATAGCCAGGAATCTGCAAGTTTCGTCCTCTAACAAAGGATACACTCCCATAACAAGAGCATTTCTGCCAGTTCCAGTAAAATGTTGCTGTATAAATTGATTCGTTATCTCTTGATTTTCTTTATACGCACACTTCTTACAAGCCCCTTTGATTCGCATAGATTTTCCACAAATGTTTCTATCCCATTCATTTTTACACTTAGGGGCATAGCCATGAGTTCCAGCTTTTTCATTATCCCAACGTATAGCAAATACATCCTGCCTTCCATAAAATAATTCTCTGTACAACGCAACCAACTCTGACATTCCTATGGATTTATTCAATTGATTATGATTATCTACAATTTCAGCCGCCAGATGTTCTTGAGCTTTCGCAGATGCTTCCTTTTTTATCCGATCCATTTCTGTTAAAACCAGCTTTTCTGCTTCCTCTGGTGAAATATCTTCATCAAGAGCTTCAATATATTTTATTAGGCGTTCTTTCCACCCGTTCATATGTATCCCTCGCACTAATTTTCTGTTACAGATTGTCTTTTAATTATAAGCTATATCACACAATCAATCCATCACATTTGTTAACTTTAGCTGATTGCTCCGCGGCCTCCTGAACAGCCTTCTCAACCTTCTTAGAATTTGCCTCGATAAAAACTTTAAGCAGAATATCGGCGGTTGCTTCCGCCGTATTTGGATTATGAAACCGATAATTCAACTTTTTCTTCTTCACGGCGTAGCTTCCACCTCCTTCTCATTAACCTTTGTCCAATCCTATGAGAATAAAGCTCGAAATAGTCCTGAGCAAAGGTTAAATTTAAACCCTTTCATCTATATGGGAATTCGAAGGTGGTTATACAACCTATTTTCTAAAAACTTTCCTGAGCATTTAGCAACATCTGCCTAAATTCTTCTTTCTTCTGATTTCCAATATCTTTTCTAAAACTTTCTCCAGTAAACTGAATTGGAACACAATTTTTCAATCGATCATAAATCTTCTTGTGCATCACATCTGTTGGATTATTAATAGTCTGCAATGGTAAATTTGTTGTCACAACCATTGGTTTCCCACAGGTGTATCTTGCATCCAGAACACTATGTATTGTTTCTAAACCGTATTCGGTTTCACGTTCTGAACCAAAGTCATCAATGATTAACAATGAACAACAGCAGATATCTTCTAGCAATTCATTTCGGGTTTCAAATCCCGAATTTAAGATATGACTGAAATTCAACATTCTCACAGACACTTCTCGTTCTATTAGTGCATTAGCAACACATACAGCGAGATATGTTTTTCCAGTACCCACATCACCCCAGAATAACATTCCAATATTTTTCGCTTTCATTTGCTCCCAGTCTTTCACATATTCCTGGCTAAATATGGACTGTTTATTTGCCACTTTAGAATTTTGGAAAGTAGAATTTGCATAGTTACCATATTTAAAACAATTTCTTCGAAGTTCTTTTACCTTCTGCATATGTTCTTTTTCTAATCTCTGCTTCATTTCCCTATCCTGGTCCTCTCTTTCACATCGGCACATCCTCGGACGACAAACTTTTCCCCAAAGCGTCTCTTTGGAAAGATATGCTTGTTTTGCTTCACCACAAACTCCACAATGTAATAATCCATCTTCTCCGATATAATCTTCTTTCGTCATAAGCTTTCTCCTTCCACACAACTATAATCTGGCATCGCCGATTTCATTGTTTTTCCAAAATTATTTGTTACAAAGCTATTGGTTCTATTACTCTGTTTCTTATTATTTGTTTCTATTACTTTATTAGGTATCGTTAAACCGACTGTTGTAGATACGGTTTTGTGTATTTCTGAGAGTTGTTTTCCCATACTCATGAAAGGTGTATTTCCGTCTGAGGCGGAAAACGAACTACTGTGTGGAATTCGGATGTAAATATGATTCGGTTTTGAAAACCCACCACTTTTTCTTTTTAATAATCCAGCTATATCTAAATCATTCAATGCTTGTTTAACTACTGTTTCACCTTTCCCTATCTTTTTACAAATTTCTTTAATTGGAAAAATGATAAAAATACGCCCCTCTTCATCTAGCCATTTATTCTTCTGCGACAATCTGGCTCGATTATAAAGAACCATGTATGTGATTTTAGCCGTCTGACTAATTGGCAGATTCATTAGAAACTCTGGAAATTGAAGGTAGGGCGGAAAAACCGACTCTTCTTTCAGATAGTGATAACTCATTTTTATAAAATCTCCTTTCTCCTATTTCGAGAGAAATCAGCTGCGAAGCCAAATTTCAATTTTGTTCCCGGGTTAAAAATTGAAAATCGCTGGGTATGGGGAAGGCACTCCACATCAAGAACTCGTTATGGTAATACTGGGTGGATCTTGCCCTAGCTGATTCCCCTCTTACTTATAAGGAAAAAAAGAGGCGGTTATACAACCCTATGAGAAAACTTTTCACATGATTTTACCAAAAACAAAAAACCTCCGTATGTCCATAATATACGAAGGTTAACTTTACAAACGCTATTAAATTTTGATACTATCCATTTTTATATTCTCTTACTTATTCTCCTCATTCATTAAATTTTTCCGAGACAAATATTCAACAATCGCACCTCTGTTAGGAATGCTTTCCGCAATGTCATAACAATATTCTTGAGTTTCTTCTTGAATACCTTTAATAAACTTTTCTCTCGTTTGTTCTTCAAATTTTCTCCATTCCATATGAAGTTGTTTTCTATATGCATAGATTACTTCTTTTTCCACATGATTAACCTTCATCAAATGAATTGTAATAAAATCCATTCTTGGTATTCCTTCTACTAATTCATCGGCCCCATCTATTACTCTAAAGACACCAAAATTATTAACATGTTTACATGCATGGCATCTATTGCAAATAAGAGAAACTTTCTTTAACAGAACTTGTTTTCCTTTTGCTTCCCACTCTTCATGTACATGTAATGATTTTGCATTTTTAGAATCTGCTTGATAACCACATATTTCGCACGTGAAGTTCTTCTCATTCAACAACATATTTCGCAAATCTTTCCATGCTTTTGTTCGTCCCATTAATCCACTAAGCGAAGCACCTCCTGCACTTGTCATAGCATCTTCTTTAAGTTTTAACTTTTTAAATTTATCTTCGTATTTGCTCACGTCCACTTCTGCTATATCAATCGGCGAAAAAATAGGGATTTTCATTTTATCGATAATCTCACAAACTGCATCCTCGTCAAAATGATTTTTTCCACAAAAATCAATGATAGAATTTACATGAATTATGCCATATACTTTGTAAATCGAATTTTTATAAACAAACTGTTCAACTTCATTTAATGTGACTTTTTTCTTTCTTCCGCGCATATAGACTCTATGAATGAAAGTATTAACAAGCGGTGCTCCGCCCACAAAAAATGAAACTTTACTTACTCTTCCACAATGCGGACATGTTATAACGTCACTTTGATATTGAGCCTCTTTTTTCTCTATCCATTTTTGAGTAGTTTCAGAAATGTTCATAGAAATAAATTCACCACACCATGAACATTTTAAACTGATCAAATCACTTGGCACTAGAATACAACTTCCATGCAACCAGTCTGCTAAATTTGTGTTTCCACATTTTTCACACTGATGTTTTGTTATGCTTTCGCCCTCATGTACAATGGGTTTCTTAATAAACAAATCACTTTTGCAATACAGACATTTTCTTGTTCTGTACCCTTTGATATCGTACTTCCATCCTCCATCATAAACATGTTCATATTCAGTACCACAATTAGAGCAAACTTGCTCTTCTTGCTGTTCTATAATCGGTATCATTTTTCCACATTTTTTACATTTGAACTTAGTCATTTTCTCTCACCAAATAATGTCATTCGACTCACATTTGTCTTTATATACTACATTCACACTTTATCCAAGCAAAGTATATCATTCAATTTTATCAATTTCAATCAACCAAAAAAACAAATTACAATCTCCTTCTTCCTAGAGCAAGATCCACTTGTGTAATACACATTAGCCATTTTGTGGCTACAGTATTATTCACAAGTAGTATTCTTGATGTGGATTTCGCTTCCCCATACCCTCGATTCTGGCATTTATCATGCAATTGGCTTATACTACATTTTTATTTTTTCGAAAAATTTAACTGCTGACATTATTTCACACTCATTCGGATGATTCTTATTCATTCCACCAATAAGCTTCCATGGTCCATAAGTATTATATCCCTTACACCCATATTCCCCTAAAATAGTGGCTTCTCGTTCCATAGCTATCTCTTTCATTGAATCTGTAAATCCTTTTCGTTCCATAGCACAAGTGTATAAAAAGAATACCTGCTTTTTATTTGGCAAATTTACTTTTGCAAAGTTTTCAATCGCCTCGTAGAATTTTCCAAAATCTATGCCAGAAGCAAACCCTATAACATCGTATTCCTGTAAATTGACATCTGTATGTTTAGTCGCATCAATCATTTCAACTTTATATTTGTCAGAGATTGCCTTGACCAGCTTATATGTATTTTCATGATGCATAGAAGCATATATTATGATTATTTTTTTATCCATTGTTTTTGACTCCTTCTAAATTAATCTATGTTTAATTTACTAGAGCACTTCACGAATTACTTTCATATTTCTGCTATTTTATAAAATTTAAGATTTCTTTTTATCGTACTTGCAGATAAACCAAATAATCTTTTATTTGTTTCCGCAAAGTGTGCTGAACTTGAAAAACCTGCATTAATGGAAGCCTCTGTTATGGACTTACCATTTATAATCTCTGCATAAGTTTTTATAACTCTTTGATAAATAAGATAAGCAGCAAAGGACATTCCCACCTGTTCTTTAAATAAATGAGAAAACCTTCCTTCTGACAAGAAAGCATTGTTCGCAACCAGACTACAAGTAATCGAATCTTGCAAGTTCGATTGTATATATGTCAAAGCAGACTCAATTCGATTATCCACATCTGTCGCTTTTGTTACTCTTAGATTTGCACATTTATACACATGATTTATGAATTCATCATAGTTTGAATTTAATCTGCTCTTTTTCTCAAAACAATAATAAGCTTTTATAATTTCATTCACTGTTTCGTCTGATAATGCAGATATCTCAGTTATCTGATTCGAAATACTAGTTGTGCTATCAAACAAAAACACTAACACTTGGTTTTTATATGTATTAGCAGTGTGAGCTATCCCTGAAGGAATCAAGATTCCTCTGCATCGTATCTTTTTACTGCCTGTAATTATATCTATATAATCATCCAAAGAAACCATAATGTGCGCCGCACTGTGACTATGTACTTCAGGATCCGAATAATCTGCACAAACTAACAAATGGTTCCCAGCTTCATACATTCTAGTTATAATCGCTCACCTCTCCTGTTCGAAATAAATGTATTGTCATTATACCAAAAGCACTCTCAGATTTCTATCTGAGAGTGCCTGTCCACTTCTTTATTCAATTATCCATATAACCTTGTTTTTTAACCATTCTTTTTTGTTACATCTAACATGTATCGTACTTTTACTCACCCCAAACCTCTTCGCCGCCTGTCGCACAGTTGTCCTCTCTTCGATGATATAGTTAGCGATTTCAATCGCACGTTCTTCGATATAATCTTTCATAAAAAATCCCTGCATAAATTGTTTTTTACAATCTATGCAGGGGTAAATAACTATTAGAACTTTATATATTATTATATCTTGTTTTTGAATACAGCTAATTTAGTAACTTTTCTCAAGTGTTTCTTCCGCCACTGTCCTTTCCGGCCATCCCGTCGTATCAAAAGCATCTCTAATACAGTCATTTAAATATTTCAACTTTTCCTGTCGATATGGTGCTGCAACAAACATCGCATCCATACCTATCATAGCATATTCCATGATTCTGGCTCTGTCTTCTCTTGGAAATGTTTTTGAATACAGATCCACAAACCATTCATCATATTCCCTACTCAAAAGTTCTTCTGGTAACTCAAATGTACTACCCGCATATTTAAATCCTTCTGGATTTAAACGCATCCATTTCTCTTCTGAATACATAGCATCTGGGCGGATTCCCGCATCAAATGTCAGCTTATCGTCTATTAAATGAAAGATTTCGTGATGTAAATAGCTCTCTAGACTTCCTATTTCCTTAATATCCGTTACGATAACAGCTCTCTCACCTCTTGTCTGAACAAAACCAGAATAAGAAGTAAACCCATTTACTTCTCCATCTGGTATCTCGAGATTTGTTACCGTTCCAGATAAATGCAGTTCTATCTCACGGATACTACCATACAATAGTTGTCTAAAAAAACCTTCTGGATATAAATTCAAAGCTCTTTCTACAATTTCCAAGGCTTGTTTGATTTGATATTCATCTAGGATTTCTTCTACTTTATAATCGTTATAATCTACTTCCATCTGTTCTGCAATTCGAATTTCTATTCCATACTTATTTCCAAGCTCTTTTGCTTTTTCATATAACTCTGCCGAAACCGCATTTGTCTCCAAACTTTCATTTTCTAATGGCTTTAAAGAAAGATTTTCACCGGAAACAGACACACTCATGTCCCAGAAGATCAGCTTATCCTTACCATCTGAATCACACATTACAAAGAAATATCCATTATCCACTTCGGACCAAATTAAATCACTTTGCAAGGATGCTCCTCTTAACGTATTCGTACACTTAGAGAGAAATTTCCCATTTATATCATAGAGTATCATTTCTGAAAGCCCTTCTTCGTCATGGAGTACAGACAAGAGGTTCCCATTTTCAGGATATCTTACCACCGAGTAAAATTCATCTCCATACTCAAATACATTTACACTCTCGTCATTTCCCATATAAACTCTTTCTTCATCACCAAATTTGGTTGCCATCCATATATCATTTACATGATTGATGCTGTAAAACGAACCTGCAAATGGAAAATCAGTAATCTTTTCAGTATCCAAATCAATAGAGCCATACTGTTCAAGCTGTGTCTTTTTATCTATGTAAGAAAAGGTCACCACATTGCCGCATATATCGGAAGTATAAAGACTAACCGTCTGATCCAGAAGAATTTTTACTTCTCCTGATGCAAGTTCTGTAACCTCTAGTCCCTCATCCGGTTTAAATACATATGCTCTTTGAGCATCCGAACTAAGATACAACGAATTATATTCGCATGGTACCTGATATCGATGGCTTTCTTGCAGTTTTTCATCTAATATAAGAATTTGCCCATTTGCCCAATCATTGATTGCAATAGAGTCTTCGCATATCTGTATATTGGGCAACTCTTTACCTGAAAATGATGCAGAAGTAATGATTTCTCCTGTTGTAGGATTAATTATTTTCAGAGAAAAATCTCTGTTATCTCCACCTTCTTCTGTCATTTCTCCATCAAATCCATACATTAGAAATGCACCATTGAATAATTCAATATTTTGTGAAAATCCCATTTCCACATTCTCATTTTGTATATAAAAAAGCGTTCCTTCTTTCCCGATTTGAACTTTTTTATCCAGAATAGCTGAAGTCATGATAAATTCCGCCTTGGCATCCTCCTGACCATTTTCATTTTGTTTCTTTCCGCAGCCAGCTAAATTACATGCCATAAAAATAAAGATAGTCCCCAACATCAACAACTTTGCTGTTTTATTTCCTCGCATCATATTCGCTCCTCCTAATCACAAAACAGTCCAGACGCACATGTGCTATCTGGACTATTTTTACCATTCCTCAGCTTTTATTTTTTCATTAAGTGACTCAGGCAATGGTTGCACATATTCCGGCCATGTCCCATCTTTTTCTCTACTTTCATCAATCACTTCACTCTTCCAGTACCAATTGCCATCATATTTAGCAATAGATAATGTCCCTCTTACAACACTATCCTTACTGATTTTTGCAATACTGCCAAAATCATCAAACTCCTCCCAAAATACGGAAGCGGATCTCTCCAGCTCCTCAAGCTTACATACCTCTTCTAACTCTGATTCTGTCAGTTCTATATCAACAGCCACAAAGTCCTCGTCATCCTCATCTCCAATAAAAAGATACCAGACATAGTTTGCATCAGATGCATAATATTCTTTAGCCTCTTCTGCGCGGTCTTTAATGCAATATAAATCGCCACCATTCCAAATCACTTCCCACTTAGGACTATCAATAGGATATATGCCATCTACTTCCTCAAAATTATCATGAGGGTTTCCATTATAATCGTAATAAAATATGCTTTGTGGATATTCCAATTCTACATATTCTTTATCTTCATATTTGACAACAGACACATTTTCCGACTGTTGATTGGCACATCCTGTCAGCAACAGACTTATTATGATTGTCATAAATATCTTTCTATATTTATAACGCAACATCTTCTCTCTCCTTTTTTATCTAAAATAAAACTTTATAATCTCATCCATTTCTTCACTATCATTATACTCCTTTAATAGCTTCAATACATCTTCTGTTTTAACTATTTTCATATAAAACTGTTCATAATATTTTCTTACAAAGTCCATAAAAATATCATCTCCGAGCAAAACTCGAACTTCCTGTAGGAAAGTATAACTCCCATCATATTCTGCTGTTCCATAATACTGTTCATCTGGATATTTATCCGGAGCTACATTAAGATAAATATTTTCATAAAACTCCCTTGCATCTTCTAAACATTCCGTTCTGTACTTTTCTTTTTCTTCGATTGATGGATAACTTGGTTCATATCTTTTTACAAGATCATGAGCCTCACAAGCTGACAATCCGTACACATCTTTTTCAAGCAAAGTTGTAAATCCTTCATCCAGCCATCCTTCCGAATATTCTCTGTTTCCCACAGCTGCATAAAACCACTGATGTGCAATTTCATGTGATATTTTATCTTCCAGTGAGATTGCATCACGGAGTGGTCCGTCAAAATATGAGGAAGCATTTGCCATAATCAGCCCCGGGTATTCCATACCACCATAACCAAATCCAAACAGACAAGGTACTATATCAATTTCTTCATAAGGATATTTTCCTATTTGTTTTGAGAACACAGATAAACTGTCTTTCGCCACGGCGTTAGTTATTTCTTTATACTCTTCTGCATATTCCCCTGCAAGATAATAATTATTTACCCGAATCCCTTCCACTTCAAAAGATTCTTTTTCCATGAAATCACAGGCAACAATCGCAAAGTCTCTTACATCCTTTGCTGTCGTGATAAATATGTCGTTTACTTTTTCTTCTTTTCCAGTCATTGCAACTTCATATGATTCCGGTATCTTTAACTTAACAGAATAATCTGCCAAATCATTACTTCTGCTTTCCCCATCATCAAAAAATGGCTCGATAATCCACTCACCTTTTTCATTATCCGCAAGATACGGAAAACAAAATGACAACGCATACAATTTTCCTTTTTCAGTTTCTCGATATCCAAATCTATCTCCACGATTTGGAATATCTGTTTTCATTTGAACTGTAATAAATCCGCTCTCATTTGGTTCTATAATATTTTCTCCTGTTAATTCAACATATAAAACACTTTTATATTCTCCATATTTATATTTCAATTGTTCATTACTGTTCTTTGACACAATAGAAATAATTTTTGTTTCCAGATTCTTATTTTCTTCAGAATAATTTTCTTCACAATATTTCAATGCCTCTGGTGTCATATCTCGAAGACACAGTTCTGACACAGGCTTATCGGTATTGTTATTAATTTCCATAACCACTGTTTCAGTCAAACTATTTTCATCTGTGTCCAATGATAATTCCATTTCATATGATACGGCGTCTATATTCTTTGAACCATGTTCCTCCTGACTAGTATCCATTGTCTTATTCGATATAGAAGTCTCAGTTTTTTTAGTTAATCCCCATATAAAAACAAGACTAACAACAAGACAAATACTATATATGCAAATCCTTCTTTTATGTTTCATCACGATAAAACCTCCCTACTATGTAACTTTAATATTAGCTTTAACTATTCAATATCTTTGCTATGTTTCTCTGGCAAAGTAAATAAAATCTCAAGCTCATTGTGATGTGTTTCTTTATCAATCTTTAGAATAAGACCACCCACTTTTTTACCATCACAAATAATATTATTTATGTTCTTAAAATTCCCATTGACATAATACTACCATTTACGTAATACTGTCACAATATAGCAAATCTTAAAAATTCTTAATATTGTGTTTCCCTTACAATTAACAATCTTAATGTGGACTTCGATTCCCCATACCCCCGGTTTCTCCTTAAAAATGCAATTTGCATACACTAAAAAATGCTTACAGGGCACCATTCTTGCAAGCATTTTTATATACTATTCAATTCTCCACAAAAACCGTTCCACTTGGTTACTACCGCATGCACTGTGGACTTACTAATCCCAAAGGTCTTAGCCGTCTGTCTCACCGTCGCATTGTTTTCAATAATATAATTTGCAATCTCAATTGCTCGTTCTTCGATATAATCTTTCAAATAAAAATCCCCTACATTCACTGTTTCTACAATGTATGCAGGGGACTATCGGAAATATGTCTTTCCCCAAATTTAGTCCATAATAACAATTTCTATTTATTCTCTTAAAGGACATAATTTCCAGCTGAATAAAATGCTGTTGTCCCATCCGGCAATACAACCTTTGCTGTCGTATTACCTGGAATTTCTATTTTATACACAAAAGAATCATCCGATTCCTTTTTCCATTCACAGATTACTTTCCCATAAATGCTCTGATATTCTGCTTTTGCATATGTGAATATTCCGCCCGGCTTTGGCGCAATCAGGAATTGGTTCTCTCCATTGATTTTAATACCACACATAGTCTTAAATAACCATTCGCAAACAGCACCTTTTGAATAATGGTTTAAGGATGCAATGCCACCCTGCGCTTGTGTTCCTTCCCATGATTCCCAAATTGTCGTGGCTCCCATTTTCGGCATAAACAACCATCCTGGCATTTCTTCATTTTCCAACAAGCGATAAGCTGCTTCTATATCAAATTTTGATAAGACATCTAAAATTAGCGGCGTAGATAAAAATCCAGTGCCAATCCTCCATCCATAGTTTTCCAAAGACTTCAAAAGTCTTTTCTTGGCATAGTCCATCTGATTTTCATCAAGAAGATCAAACGCTAAGGGACGTACTAAACGGGCCTGTCTGTCTGTATCTAATGAAAAGTCTTTTGTCTTTACCATTGCCTGATAAGCCTTTTTGCACCCCTCACTATACTTTTGATAGTATTCCGCATCCTTTTCCTTTCCAAGCTCCTTTGATATTTTTGCCATCAGTCCTAACACGTATGCAGTATAAGCTGTAGATTCTTCAGGATGTGGCGCTACCATATCTGTCCATTTATTTGGATGTACCTCCTTCGGTTCTGCCCATTCACCAAATGACTGACCTGCATTCACCGCATATTTGGCGGTTTCTCCTTTGATTCCTATTGGTTTTGATAAAAAACCGTTCTTGCCACAGCGACGAATCATAAATTCAGCATAATGCTTCATTCTCTCATAATATGTTTCTAAAATATTCTGATCCCCATACATTTTCCAGAAACGATAAGGAAGTAAAATTCCAATATCAGACCACCCAACACTTCCATTCATAGTCCACATATAAAAATCCACTCCACCGTATGGAGCAATTTTAAGTAGCGAGTACCGCATTTAAGAGTAACGCTCCAGCTGGTCCTAACAAATAGCCGAACCATTTTTCAGACGCAGTTACCTGAGAACTATTTACTCTACTCTGAAATATTTTACAATCCATAATTTTCTGTTTTGACATAATCCATTCTCCTTATTTATCTTTTGTCTTTAACATATCACAAAAATGAGATCGTTTCTTATATATTTTAAATATACAAATGAGATGACGACAAATTGTCACCATCTCATTAACACATTATTTAGAAATTTTATTTAACTGCTTATTCAGCTTTAATAGTTCCTCTTTTGTAAAGTATACATTTCTCATTCCTAGCATACTAGTAAAGCGAAGTACTGTAAGACCTGAAATCAAATTCATTGTTTCGTTGTTCATACCAGCTGCCGCATTTTTCTTCTTTTTAGGCTTTTTGTCTGTATTCTTTGGTTTCTTTTCTGCCGAACTCATTTTCTTTGCAAGAATCAAGAATAATTTAGCAAACCAAAGTTTCCCTTTGAATGTTTTCATAACGTCGCCCAAAGTATCGTTCAAAGAACATTTTCCTTCAATTTCTGTAATATCAAACCAATTCAACACCGCACCACCATCTCTTAAGATGTAGTCTTCATTTGGTTTATCCACTTTACGAATGATGCTTTCATCGCGGCATTCTCCAGAAACTGCCACCAATGTAGTTTCACCTACATTCGGTACTTCGAAGCGGAAGAAATGGTCTTCAGCAGTTTTCTTTCCTACGCTCTCCCCATTAACAAATAATTCTACCTCTGGTTGATTGGAATACACAGTCACTTTTGTCACATCTTCTACACGATCAATATATCGTTTGCTGCAAAGATGTACAAATGGTTCATCAGATAACCACGCCTTATATGCATAGAAAGAATCTTTCTTATACTTTCTATCGATTGTCATAAGTCCTTTATGATTTTGTCCGTTTTCACCGCCTTCTGCTCTCGCATCAGCACCAAAATCATACATATTCCAAACATGAGTTGCCCAGATGTATTTACGAGTAAATAACTGTTTAATCAATTCTTCATGATAATATGCCTGATATTCTTCTGTATAATCGCCCTGTCTTGGATTTGATGTATGCCAATTTAATGCCTCACATCCATATTCACTTACCCCGATTGGTGTGTTTGGATATTTTTCGTGGAATTTATCAAACCAAGGACCATTGTCAGTTACATTACCGCCATACCAGCCAAAATAATGATTGTAAGAAACTACGTCTGGAATATGAACATATTCTTCATCTATTCCACATGTGGAAATACATGCAATAACCGTTGGACGAGTCTTATCCATTTCATGTACCAAATCATTTAAGATTCGGTGCTGTTTTATCATATCCGGATCTTTTGCACCGTCCATGGTGATTTCATTAGAAAGTCCCCATACCGCAATAGATGGGTGATTATAGTTCTGAACAATCAGTTCCTTCATTTGCAACACTGTATTGTCATTTGCTTCTGGCATATGTCTTGAGATATATGGTATTTCAGCCCAAACTACCATACCTCTTTCATCACAAAGATCATAGAAATACTGATCATGTTGATAATGTGCTAAACGGATTGTATTGGCTCCCATTTCACAGATATAATCCATATCTTCTACATGGTGTTCTGGAAGCAACGCATTTCCTATTTCCCATCTATCTTGATGGCGAGAAACTCCTCGAAGTGGATATTCTCTTCCATTTAAGATAAAACCATTTTCAGGATCAATTGAAAAACTTCTACATCCAAATCTCGCACCTACTTGGTCAAGTACTTCTGTACCACGACGAATTTCCACTTCTGCTGTGTAAAGATACGGATCTTTTACACCATCCCACAAATGTGCATGCTCAATCACGCAGGAAATCTGCGTTTCTGAACATTCCTTTCTCATAATCACATTTCCATCTGTATCTTTGATGATATATACCAATCTATCTCCCGATTGAAGATTTGTCACAAAAGTTTCTACGTCAACTTTTGCGTCTGCGCCCTTCATTACTGGAGTAATTTTCAGACCCTTACCACCAAAATATTCTAGATTAAAATGTGTTTTGTTTACTACAATTACATTTACATCACGGTATAATCCACCATAAAATGTAAAGTCTGCTGTTTGTGGATATACAAGTTCTGTCGGTGCATTGTCTACTACAATTACAATGGTATTAGATTCTTCCAACACCGCTGTTATATCCACACGCCATGTAGAATAACCGTTGTCATGATGTGCAAGCTTCTTACCATTCACATATACATCTGCAGAGTTATTTGCTCCATTGATTTCCAGGAAATACTGTTCCCCTTCTGGCAAATCGTTTTTTTCAATTTGTTTCACATAACAGCAGGAACCACGGAAATAGTCATTTCCTCCATCTTGTCCATCCTTTGCATTCCAAGTATGAGGAAGCGTCACAACTTCCGCTGTTTCTGGAATTTCTGCTGGAAGATTCTCCACCCCTTTTAAGAATGTCCATTCTCTATTTAAATTAAGGATTGCTCTCATTAATTTTCACCTTTTCTTGCTTTTAAGATTGCTACGTTTTCAAGTACTTTTTTCTTATCAAGTGTATAAATAAATACAAGGCTGAATCCTACAATCGCATATAAAATAGCTGGAACCAATGTAGCAATTGTATAAATCCCATTATTAACTTCTGGTGTTTGAACTGCTGCACCTTCCACATAACCGATGATTGCAATAGACCATCCGCCAAGTGCACTAGCAATTGCTTGTCCAATCTTACGCGAGAAAGAACATACTGCATAAATTGTTCCATCTTCACGTGTATTTGTTCTTACTTCCTGGTCATCAATAATATCTGTTACGAATGCCCAGATAATTAAGTTGAAAAGGCCAAATCCTAATGAACCCACGATACTGATACCAACATATAACCACATATTTGTAGTTCTCATAATAAATAATGCAAGGAATGCTACAGTACCCATAATAGCCGCAATGATTCCAATTTCTTTTTTCCCTACTTTACTAGAAAGTGGTACTGCTAATGGTGCAAGGATTAATGCTGGAGCAAATCCTGCTGCATTCATAACAGTGATACCCATTGTATTGTTAAAGTAGTCTTTAAAAATATAGTTACTGATAGACTGATTCATCATCTGTGCTCCAAGGAAACAGATGTATACAATTACAAGTCCGATTAATGCACGATTTGAAAATAATGCCTTTAATGTATCTTTGAAAGAAACTTGTTCTGCACTTTCTGTTACAGGAACACGTTCTGTACACATAAAATAGCATGCAATATAACATGTTACAGAAACTACTGCAAGAATAGCTGCAGCCACAGGAAATGCTGAAGCATTTACAACTTCTGTTCCATCCGCTAATTTTGTATAAAGGAACATAGGCATAACAACACCAATCAAAATCTGTGGGATTAAAGAGCCAAGTCCACGGAATGTTGATAATGCTGCACGGTCATCTGCTTCTGAACTCATTACGGAAGCCATAGATCCGTATGGAATGTTGATTGCTGTATAGCAGATACTTCCCCAGAGAAGGTATGTCACAAACATGTAGAGCACACGAACTGTCATTGAAGCGTCTACTGTAAATGTCTGATACATTAAGAAAGAGGCAAGTGCTACTGGACCACATGCACGAAGAAGCCATGGTTTGAATTTCCCATTCTTTGTCGCTTTTGCTTTGTCTGCAATTCGTCCCATTGCTGTATCTGTAAATGCATCCACAACTCGTGAAATTAAGAACATTGTACCTACAAGACCTGCGTTAATTCCAAGAACATCTGTGTAGAATACTTGAAGATATAAACTTGCAAAAATAAATGTAAAGTCGTTGGCGATATTTCCCATCATATATCCAACCTTGTCTCTCACGCCAAATGGTCGGATTGCTCTTTTGTTACTCATAATTCTCTCTCCTTTAAGTTATTGTATTCTATGATATTCTCAATTTTATACAATTTGCCCCCTCAATCGTGATAATTATTTACATAAAATTTGTATTTTTTTCAGTTTTTATTGATTTTTAGTGATTTTTTTACAATAATAAGGATGGAGGATACAATTATGAATTTTAAAAATGACTTTTCCTTTTTACAAAATATTCTAAAAAACATGCAGGTAAATGCTTCCGTCGTAAGTGAACCCTTCGAAAATATACCAGTGTTCGATTTTGGTATTCGAACTATCGCTTTTCCTGATTTAAATTACGATGTATACACTCGCGACTTCTGTCGCACCTGTGAAGCAAATATTTTATACCGAGCTTATGATGAATATCATTTTAATTACATATTCATGCTTCTTCCAAATCAGGAGATGCCATCTTATCTGATTATTGGTCCTTACACATTAAAACCATTTACAGATACAGAAATTCTTGATAGAGTACAGCATTTTTCCATTCCGGTCAATCAGTTCTGGATTTTTAAAAACTGCTACACTCGCGTTCCACTGATTTCTGATTCTAGTATCTTTTTTACGATTATTAACTCATTTGCCGAAAGACTTTGGGGTTCTATGGATAATTATGTGCTAAAAGACCTTGTTTCTCTTGGTGAAGAATCCAACAATATGATGCAATTATCTAACGATTATTCCTCTTTTGAGTTGTCTAATACCATGGCGCTACTCGAGAGAAAATATGATGCTGAAAACGAACTTATGCAGATAATATCCCACGGTCAACTTCACAAAATCGAAATGTATTTTAATCAGATAGATTTCCAAAGTGAGGAACAAAGACTTGCTGACCCTGTACGTAATGCTAAGAATTATGCCATTATTTTAAACACGCTTCTTCGTAAGGCAACTGAGGAAGGTGGGGTTCATCCCATCCATATTGACAAGATTTCTTCTTTGTTTGCTAAGAGAATTGAAATGCAGACATCTGAAAAGGGTATTTCTATGCTTTTCAAAGAAATGGCAAGAAAATATGCTCTTACCGTGAAGAATCATTCTCTCCAAGGATATTCAAAAATGGTACGTCGAGTGATGATTCAAGTGGATACAGACTTGGCTTCTGATCTTTCGTTAAGTGCGCAAGCCAAACTACTAGATGTTAATCCAAACTATCTATCTACTATATTTAAGAAAGAAACCGGTCTTACACTCACAGAATTTGTAACTGGTAAACGTATTGATCATGCTGTATTTTTATTAAATTCAACTAATATGCAGATTCAAACCATCGCTCAATACTGCGGCATACCTGATATCTGCTATTTCACAAAAATATTTAAAAAGATAGTCGGAAAAACTCCGACAGCATACAAAAACAGTATCCGACATTAAAAGAAAGTACACTCTAGGGCTTTCCCCAAGAGTGTACTTTTTTTATTTTTATTCAATTGTCCATATAAAACGTTCTATTTTGTTACATCCGTATGTACAGTCGATTTGCTAATCCCGAATTCTTTCGCTGTCTGTCTTACGGTTGCATTGTTCTCTATAATATAATATGCAATCTCAACTGCTCTCTCTTCGATATAATCCTTCATAAAAATCTCCACATAGTTTGTATTTTTTACAATCTATGCGGAGAATTTTGGAGTTATTCGATAATTTCCTGATTGCCACTCTTCCAAAATCTGATTTTTACTTTCTACAAACCTTGCATAATTCACCTCACAATTTATTCTGCAAAAAAAATAAATTCTTCATAAGCCCTTTCAATTTTCATATTAATTAACTCTTCAAAATCATATTTCTTATTGAGCTTCTGAACAAACTTTGTGCCAAGATAATAGCCAACATCACCTTTGCCATTATAACTTACCCAGTCTCCAAAATACCTTTGATTGCATTTTGTCATTGTCGGCAAATCTTTATGAAAATCTTTCAATATTTGTATAAAATGATTATCGCACCATTTTATCCACCCATTCTTATCTTGGTGATAATAATTAAAATCATTAACTAAAGTCTGTTCGAAGTACATTGCTATACCTTCTGTGAATAATTGCCAAACAAAGTTCTGCTCACATCTATCACTTTTCTGATTAAAATCCCCATATTGTTTATGATACACATGTCCTAATTCATGATAAATAAGTCCACACATAGAAGCTTCGTCAAGCCAATTCAATTCTAGTATCTTTTCCATTCCTAATAATATGACATCTCGGTCGTTAATATTAGTCACCCATCCTGCGCCATTACAAAGTCCCACATACAAAACAATATCACTTTCCACTTCATGTCCAAAGAAATCGATTACCTTTTTATTTAAACCATCTGTAACTTTACAAAACGAAGAATACAAGATTTGCTGCATTATCATAAACTGAATTCATATATGTTTTCCATTTATCAAGAATAAACTTTCCGTCTTCAAACAAATCATTGATTTGCGCAAATGTATCAATTATTTTTATCATTTAACTTCTCCTAACAAGATTCCTTCAAAGAATTTTTTAAGCCCATCTTCCACGGACGTACTTACCTCTTTTACATCCAAATCATAATAATACTTGTCCGTTGCTATATCTATAGACAACGAATCCAAAGGAAAACCCTCTACTCGCTTAGAATGCGGCTTTGTTACCAATGCAAAGGGCTCCGTTGTAATTGACATATCCATACTAGAGTAATGATGATTTTCATCTAGAATAAAATAAATCGCATTTCTGTATCGTCCAGTCATTCTGCCTCCATGTTGTTCAGCTAGTGTTCCATAATATTCTATCATCTCATCATCTGTTAATTCTTTTTCATTAACTCGACGCACATGAAGCCCCGGTTGCTCGTCCTCTTGCAATTCATCAAAATACAAACCACTATCACAAGAGAACACTGGCATACGGAAAGCTTCATAGTATGCCCTTGCCTTAATCTCTGCATTCTCTAAAGGTGTTTTTCCGTTTTCAATTATGTTCGGTAATTCACTATCTATATCCCCTAATCCAATAAGCTCTATATCTAATGATTCTACCGCATTTTTCATCACTTGTATTTTTGCTTTATTCGTCGTTCCATATAATATCTTCATTGCAATACCTTTCTGTACCATTCTGCTCGCATCAGACTTTAGAGAAATCCTCTATTTTTCGCCTCTCCAATTAACTTTGGTTGAATCAGAGGATATGTCCAATTTTCTACTAATTTATCTGTAATCAAAATCTTTTCAATCTCACTATGTATTTCTTCAAAATCAATAATATCAGCAATATAAAGCATTCCAAAAGTTTCATCATCAAGATTCTCATTCACGCGTGTTTTACCTTTTACCGAATACACACATATTGGCTTAATATCAAATACAACCGCTCCTGTCTCTTCTTTTAATTCACGTATCGCAGTTTCTAAAATATCCTCGCCAGCTTCCCGATGCCCACCTGGAACTTCAAATGTATCTCGGTTCTT
Organism: Faecalimonas sp.; assembly: GCA_045121495.1. Classification (GTDB taxonomy): domain Bacteria; phylum Bacillota; class Clostridia; order Lachnospirales; family Lachnospiraceae; genus Faecalimonas. The sequence goes on along the minus strand of JBGVGF010000117.1, from coordinate 61,662 downwards.
ATGTTTGCAAAACACCCATTTACCATCGGTTTTTGCAATAATAACTGCAAATCTAAGCAAACTATCATCAACTTTATCGTAAAATTTTACTTCTATCACTTACAAACACCTCCGCCCAGTCCCAGTCACTCTAATTTATAGGATAATATATATCCTTATGTTTAGGATGATAACTTCCCATCGGTCTATCAATTTTCACCGTTACCCTTTTCCCAATCATATCTTCCTCCAATAAGATTCTATACTTCTTCAAGTATCCTTTTTTGTTCTTTCTTGCTAAACTTTGAAAATACGGTATCGTATGCCAAATCTATCATATTCAACAATTCTTCATGTTGCGCAAAAATTTTACCATTCAACTTATAGCAAATTGGAACATCACCAAATGGACAGTCTTCATATGCTCCTAGCTTACTCATATAATAGTCTTTAATATGATATTTACTTAAATCTGTTGGTTTAGGGTCCCATCCCATAGCCCAATAGTTATTATTTTTATGTAAAATACCATATCCGTCTTCAATCAATAAGAATCGTCTATCCATTTCTCATTATACCAAAAACACTCCCGATTTTCTATCGGAAGTGTCCTTGCCTTTCTTCTATTCAATGCCTATATAATAGTCAATTAAAGCATATATCCAGTCCTTTAATTTTGAAAACTGAAATCCTAATTTTTCTGCCTTATCCGTGTTAATACTATATTCAGGTTCTCCATTATATGGTGCATCATCTCCTGCCTTATCAACAATTGCCTTTTTGCCTGTTTTTTTCTCAACATAATTGATGATTTCTCTTAATGAAATTGTTCCTTGGGAACTTCCGTTAATTGCCCCTTCAAAATCCTTCCCTGCCAAAAAGGCCATAAATTTACCGGCTTCATCAGAACGTATAAATCCCATCTGAACCTCCAAGTTATCTATATTCATAGGAATTGATTTCTTAACATGCTCCACGTAAAACGCCAGCCTCTCTGTATAATCATCCTTTCCGATAACAAATGGATATCTGACTGCAATCCACTTTTTGTCACCGTATTTCTGCCACAATGCACATTCTGCCTGTCGTTTTATCTCCTCATAGGAAAAATCGATTCGGTTACACCATACAAGCTCCTTGTGGAAAGCATCAAAATCTTCTTCCTTTGTATCTATTGTTTTGGGTTCATAAACAGAAGTACTGGACATATAAATATATTTATTGCAATCAATTACATCCATCACATATTTAATATCATTCGAACAATATGCAATTTTGTCATATACAACATCATAGTGCTTTCCTTTGAATGCCTGCTCTATCTGATATGAGTCCGTTCGCTCTATCTGTATTCTTTTAACAGCATCTCCAAAATTGTCTTTTTTCATCTGTCTTGTAGCAATGGTTACCTCATGTCCTTGTTTGATTAATTCCCAAACCATCGATATACCAAAATATCTGGTTCCACCTAACACTAATATTTTCATATTTCCGCCTTTCTTCCGAAGGTAATCAAAAATCCTGTTGTTTTCAAAAATGCCTTCTTCTCATTCATTATTTTTTCTTTCATTCGTCCCCAATTTAGAGTAAGTTGTTCAGCCTCTTCCCTTGCCAACCCCCGATTTGTTAATACTTCAACAGCTATCTTATCTCCTTCCGAATTATCCCTATTCCATCCTTTTTCAGACACATATGCTGCCTGTAATCTGTCGTATTCTTCTTTATTATCCGGATTGGCAAATTTTACTTTATCTTGAACCCGAACTTCGATTTCCTTTATTCCCAAACTCCTTAATAGAAAAGGCAGTCGTATTCCTACTGCATAATCTCTATCACTTTGTTCCAACTCAGTTGTCCAATACTTTCTCTGCACCTCCGTCATGAGCATGGCAGAATAATCCAATCCTTCAATATATGTACCTGCATTATCCAATTCTCTGTTTACCTCAATACAAACAATCATCCCACCTGTTTTTAGAGCATAAATCATATTATTTAATGCCATCTCAGGTTTAGATAATTCTCTCAAAAATGCCTGGCAAATGACCATATCATATTTTTCTATTTCGTGGTAATCATAAGCATTTTGACGTATAAACTTAACCGGATATTTTGCATCTGTATATAATTTTTGTGCTTCCCGAATCATAACACCACTAATATCAATTCCTGTATATGTACTTCCTTCCGGCAAAAAAGGCATGAGCAGTCCTGCCAAATATCCATTTCCGCAGCCAAAATCAAGAACATCTACTTTCTTTTCTATTTTCCAAACCTTTTGAACAAGGAACTCTATGTAATCCACATTCCACAATTCATATCTAGAGTTCTTAATATAATGCAATTTATCATCCCAATATTCAGCCGTCTCTGTCATTCTGGAAAAATAATCATTTTCTATAGGTTGCAGCCCAAGTATTTGATCTGTTGTTACTCCAAAAAATTTAGCCATGGATATAACATGTTTTACATCCGGTACTACAGCTCCTGTTTCCCATTTGCTAATAGTCTGGAATGAAACACCTAAAACTTCCGCTAAATGACTCTGCGTTATTCCTCTTTTTTTACGAAGCTCAAAAAGATTAAGTGAAATCAAAGCAATCAACCTCCCTTTGATTATAATAGTACACAATTTATTATTTTTACATCAAACATAGTTTGAAAATATTCTCTTGTCAAATACAAGCGCCGAAAAAGCATCAAATCAGAGAATCCTCTATTTGATGCTTTTTTCTTTAATTGCAATATTTCTCTAGGTCTTCTGAAAAAGTCTGAATCTGTTTTTTTAGCGCTTTTCGTGTTGTTTCTGATAAATCTCCCAAAATAGCTGACATATCTTCTCGAATCTTGGCAGCATTATATGGTATTTCAAGCGCAAAATCACTATATGCACGAATCCTTTGAAAATACATATTTGTCTCCGGCTCTTCCTTGCTGCGACGGCACATATTATACATAAAAACACAGTCACAGGCACTCTCGTCGGTGCATGCTTTGCAGATCCATTTACCCAGGAAATAATATGTTCCATCTATTTCATAAATAAAACCGGGCTGCTTTAATAATTGCTCTAACATGGCTTGTCTCCTTTTCCATATGTTACATTGCCAAATCAAAAGTTTCCCCAAGAACATTTACTACGATCTTCTTGTAAGGCTTCTCATATCCTGCTTTTACCAGATTCACTGATACATTGCCTGCCTTATCCACTTCAAAATGATACTTGCAGTATCCTCCATCTCTATATGCGAATCCTTCTCCATCATCCAGATAATGTTCATAGCTTCCGATACCCGGATATACATCCAAGATAAGTGTATCAAGTTCTTTTTCACCCACATATGACATTGGTTCCATTGTTGGAATGATGCTTCCTGCTTTTACATACATTGGGCATACATCGATTGGTGCGTCTTTTACAATCCATGTCGGACCGACTAATTTTTCTTTTGTCCAGTAGTCATACCATTCACCTTGTGGCAGATATACCATACGCTTTGCCATGCCCTGCATTACAACTGGGGCAACGAGGATACTTTCTCCCAACATAAACTGATCATTACAAGATTTTGCTGCTTCATCCTTTTCATAATGATATACCAATGGCCTCATAATTGGCTCGCCTGTCTTTTCTCCTTTGAAGAACAGATCATAGATATAAGGAAGGAGTTTGTAACGAAGTTTTATATACTTTCTATAAACCTTTAATACTTCGTCGTTAAACTTCCAAGGCTCCTGTCTTCTGGTTCCCATCGCTGAATGGTTTCGGAAGAATGGTGAGAAACATCCTACCTGTACCCATCTGCACAAAAGTTCTGCGGTTGTATCAGAGCCAAATCCACCGACATCTGTTCCTACAAACGGCATACCAGACATTCCAAGATTACAGAGCTGTGGAATCGCCATTTGAAGATGCGCCCACATACTATGATTATCCCCTGTCCATGCAGAAGTATATTTCTGGCTTCCTGCGTAGCATGCTCTTGTGATCACAAATGGTCTCTTACCATCGATTTCTTTTAATCCTTCATAAGTGGCTTTTGCCATCAGATGCCCGTATACATTGTGCATCTTGGCATGTGTGGATGGCTTATCTTCATCTGAAAACACAACATCACCCGGAAGCGGACCGTTAAAGCTTGCCGGTTCGTTCATGTCATTCCAGATACCACGAACTCCTTTATCAAGTAAGAATTTGTGATTTTGTCCCCACCATTTGCGTACTTCTTCTTTTCCAAAATCAGGATATACTGACTCTCCTGGCCATACTTCATTGACATAGATTTCACCTTCCGGTGTTTTCGCAAAATACTCTTTTTCTACACCTTTCTGGTACACATAATAGTCTTCATCTTTTTTTACACCTGGATCTACGATTACGATTGGCTTAAATCCACGTTCAGCCAATGTCTTCAAGTATCCATCCGGATCGCCATGATATCTCGCATTATTCCATGTAAATACACGATAGCCTTCCATATAGTCAATATCAAAATGAATCGAATCACAAGGAATATCATTGTCGCGCATACCATTTGCAATCTCTTCGATATCTTCCTGATATACATAACCCCATCTCGACTGATGATAGCCCAGAATCCATTTCTGTGGTACTGGACAAGTTCCTGTCAGATAGGTATAGCCCGAAAGTACTTCTGACAAAGAAACTCCTGCAATATAATAGTAGTCCAGATTTCCTGCCATCGATCCGAAATAATAATATTCTTCCGATTCCTGTCCCATATTAAAGAAACTTTTGTATGTATTATCCATAAAAATCCCATAAACATGGGTATCTGTCAGTGTCATAAAGAATGGAATGGATTTGTACAATGCCTTAAAACAGTCTACCTGTGGTGCCGGATTGTCTGTATTCCACATTTCATACGCATAATTTCGCTTATTTAAATACCCGGTCTTATCGCCAAGTCCATAGAAATATTCTGACCCTTGTATTTTCTTTACAATTTCAAAAGCAAGTGAGTCCTTTTGCTCTGTATAATCATGGCCTTCTGATTCCAGAAGTTTACGATGTTCTTCACTGATCGTCTGAAGTGGCTTTCTGTCCTCTTTATAATCCATGCAGACTTCCTGACCATTTTTATCGAAGAAATCTACAAAAAATTCATCTGTAACTCTTACAGACACTTCTCCCGTATGAATCCAGAGACCATCTTCCTTTTCCTCTGTACAAACCTCAGTTTTCAGGGTCTTATCTCCTTCGATTGCTTTAGAAACAGTATCGTTTTCCTCCAAAGCACAAAACACACGGATGATTTTCGGTGTCACAACGGAAATCATCGCTGTCTGAGCTTCAAATTCCAATGTTACTTTCTGTTCTTTTGTAATATATGATTTCAGTTTTCCAAATTTCATATGTATCCCCTTCCTGTTCTATTTATGAAAGTAATATTTTAGATACTTTTTTCCAGTCCCCATCCATTACTACATATGTAGCTTTGCTCTCTTCCTCCAATTCTGGAGAACATTCTGTGTGTAGATATAAAGAATCCATTCCCATGATAACGGCTCCCGCAATATCCGCCGTCTCATCATTTCCAACCATAAGACAGGTTTTCGGATCTAACGAAAACGTATCTAACAATCTCTTATAAAATTCTTTTGACGGTTTCTTGTAGCCTGCTTCCGATGATATAAAAATATCATCAAAATACTCTGTAAGTCCCATCATCTCAATCTCTGGTCTTGTAAAATCTGTCTGCGCATTCGAAAGCAGATACACGCCTTTCCCTTTCTTCTTTAATTCTGAAAGTGCTTCTTTTACACCTTCATATACATAAAGTTTTTCTCTGGAAAGTGCACGAAATGTAATGGCAATACCTTTCACCATACTCTCATCACAAGCCACATCTTTGTTTTTGAATAAATCTGCAAACACGGTACGAAGATCTGGTTCTCCATGCTCAGGCAGTTTTTCAGCTTCTGCCTCAACCAGTTTTTTATATTCTTTTTTTAGTTCTTCTGCTGTGTAGACTGCTCCCCACGCAGAATATATTTCACTCATCTTTTCCCATAGAACGGCTTTTGACTCATCCGTTCTAATATCAACTAATGTTCCATAAAAATCAAAAATATAGTTCTTGTACATATCTTAATATAAAAATAGAACCGATTTCTATCTGTACAGAATCGGTTCTATCTAATCCTCCTAATTTCTTAACATATCAAATACTCGAAGAATTTCTCCAACACTCCATGCCTGTGCAAAACATCCTTTTGATGACACTGGATTTTCGCCATCGTAGATTTCTGCAATCTGTCCAATACATCCTTCACGGAGTACGGAATCAATCGCCATAAGCTGTTCTTTTACATATGATTTTGCCTCTTCTGAATATTTATTTACTTTCAAATATGCCAGATAATATCCACCCATTGGGAATGGCCATACTGTTCCTTGATGATATGATAAATCACGATCAAGCTGTGCTCCACCATAGAATGGTCTAAATTCTGCGTCTTCTGGAGCCAATGTACGGAGTCCGTATGGTGTATATAATTTTTGGAATACAGTTTCCACAACTTCTTTTTCCTGTTCATCTGAAAGAAGCGAGAATGGAAGTGAAACAGCCCAAATCTGATTGCAGCGGATTTGTTCGTCTGCATTCGTTCCTGAAATAACATCCTTTAAGCAAGATTTTTCTGCATTCCAGAATTGTTTGCAGAAACTTTCTTTTACTACATTTGCAAGTGCTATGTAATCAATCTGACTGTCATCCTCGATTGCAAGTTCTTGTTTGAAATATTCCATAATACGAAGTGCATTGTACCAGTATGCATTGATTTCGACTGGTTTTCCATGACGTGGTGTAGGCAAGATATCTTCTACACGAACATCCATCCATGTTACCTGATCATAACCCTGTCCAGCCATGATAAGTCCATCTTCATCCATATGAATCCCAAAATCGGTACCCTTCTGATACCAGTAAACGATATCTTTCATTACTGGATAAGCTTCTTTTACGAATTCCGCATTTTTTGTTCTTTGATAATATTCGTAAATAGTTACAACAAAAAGAAGGGCAGCATCTACTGTATTGTATCTTGGGGCATTTCCGCCCTCTGGGAAAAGATTTGGCATTAAACCGTCTTTGCAGTAAGCCATGAATGTATGTAAAATGCTTTCTGCTGTATCAAATTGTCTTGATGACAGACAGCATCCGAGAAGTGCAATCATGGTATCTCTTCCCCAGTCTTCAAAGAATGGGAAACCTGCCAAAATCGTCTTTCCATCTGTTGAAGCTCTATATGATATAAACTGATCTGCACTTACTGCTAACTGACTTGCAACTTCATCTGTAAAGCCAGCCTGACTCTTGAGTGCAGCTCTGTATGTTTTCACACTCTTTTCGATTTCACTCATTGTAGGCAGCACTTCTTCTGTACTGTATACAACTTCCAATACTTTTTCTTCACCTGCAGCCACTTCCATGGAAATCTCCTGAATAACAGCTGCGCGTCCTAATGGCATCTTGCCATCATTTACGTCATCTGAATAGTATAACGTATCCATAAATCGAGGTGCGATCTGTTCGCTGTTACCATTGGTTTTATAATACAGGCATTGTCCGTTAGATTGAATTGTGCTGTCAGTTAAAACAAATTCCTGTTTTGAAGAAAGTCTTACTCCCTTTGGAACAAACTGAAACTGTGGAACAACTGTTAATTTAACGTTCTTTCCTGAACGGTTACGTACCTTGTAAGAAATACCGATTGTATTTTTCCCTTGTTCCATTACAATTGTACGTACTACCTCCGTTCCATCTACCAGGTAAGACCATACTGGATAGTCTTCGAAATAGAAGTTACTTTGATATAAATATCCTTTTTCTCTTTTTTCATGACATTGAAAATCCTGACTTGATAAGTGTACCATCTTATCACCGTTATCTAGGGTTTCTTCCAATCTATGAATCATATTGTATCTGTGATTTGGAGAATGTGTACATGCCATAAATACAGCCTGATCGTTACGGCTGCATGAACCAATAAGGCTGAGGGATGAAAATCCCCCAAGCCCATTAGTCATTAAATAGCAATATTCTTCTCCACGTTCAAAAGTTTTCCAATCCTGTTTACCGTAGATAAACTTCACGAAACTATTCCTCCTCTGAATCGGGTTTTATTACTACAATTATTTTGCAGAAGCTTTTATCTTCAGCGCTTCTTCTTCAGCGCATTCATCTGATAAACGTGCACTGATCTTTGTAAGTTTATAGATTTTTTCAATCATTTCTTTTGAAAGCATTTCAGAATCCATACGCCATTTCCAGTTCTTACCGATTGTAGATGGGTGGTTGATTCTTGCTTCTTCATCCAAGCCAAGGAAATCCTGTACTGGAGTAATACATGTATTAGCACTGCTCATCATTGCCAAACGTACGAAATCCCAGTATTTTTCTTCTGCCGGAATATGCGCATTGTTCATATATTCTTCAGCAAACGCCTTGCTTTCTTCATCAAGTCCTTTATACCATTGTACTAATGTTTCATTGTCATGAGTACCTGTATAAACTACACAGTTTCTATCATAGCTATGTGGTAAGTAATTTGTTTCTTCTCTTGGATCAAAAGCAAATTCTAATACTTTCATGCCTGGATATCCACTGTCTGCAAGAAGTTGTTCTACAGTTGGTGTCATAAATCCAAGGTCTTCTGCAATGATCTGTTTTTTTCCAAGTTTTGCATCCAATGTGCGGAATAATTCGATTCCTGGTCCTTTTTCCCAGTGACCGCCAATCGCTGTCTCTGCACCGTATGGGATACTGAAATATTCATCAAATCCTCTGAAGTGGTCGATTCTTACTACGTCATACATCTTGAAACAATGTGCGAGACGTGTGCACCACCATGCATATCCTGTATATCTATGGTAATCCCAACGATATAATGGGTTGCCCCATAATTGTCCTGTAGCAGAGAATGCATCTGGTGGACAACCTGCAACTGCTGTTGGCTGAGAATTTGCATCAAACTGGAATAACTCTGGTGAAGCCCATGCATCAGCTGAGTCGAACGCAACATAAATCGGAATATCTCCAATGATTTCGATTCCATTTTCATTTGCATATTTTTTCAGTTTGTCCCATTGTTTTCTAAATGTAAATTGTAAGTATTTGTAGAATTCAATATCAAAATAACACTGTTCACGATAATAATCTAACGCAAATCCCCAACGTTTTCTGATATCTTCAGCCCATTTATCCCAAGAAACACCATTGAATCTGCCTTTCACTGCCATAAACAATGCATAATCATCTAACCAATATGCATTTTCTTGGATAAATGTATGATATTCTGGAACAGATGTAATGTTGCTGCGTTCATAAGCTTTTCTCAATAATGAGAATCTGTTTTCATAAATTTTCCCGTATTCAACATAGGATGGATTGTCACCAAAATCAGCGCTGCTGCATTCTTCTTCTGTAAGAACTCCTTCTTGAATCAATTGTTCCAAATCGATAAAATAAGGGTTACCTGCGAAAGAAGAGAATGATTGATAAGGTGAATCGCCATAGCTTGTTGGTGCGAGCGGCAGAATCTGCCAATAACTTTGACCAGCTTCTTTCAATTGGTCAATCCACTTGTAGGCTTCCTTTGAAAAACATCCAATACCATATTTTGAAGGAAGGCTTGATACAGGAAGTAAAACTCCACTTGCTCTTTTCATATTGTTTCCTCTCTTTGACATTACAAATTATTTTATTTTCTCAAGCATCATACCACAGCAAGCGTCTACAATCAACTCACCATCTTTTGTCAATGATGCTTTTTTACGACAGTCTGTTTCGTTCTTATCTGCAAGTACAACCCACTCTCCCTCAGGGATTTTCACAGTTGTCTCACTGTTTCCTGCATTATAAACGACAAATAACTGGCTTGTCTCTGTGTTGTCTACAACAAATGAAACGACTTTTTCTTTCTGTACTTTTTTATCTAAAATTCGTTTTGATGCATCTGCTGTTTTGTCACACAGACCTGGTAATTTTTTACGAAGACTGATTAAACCTTTGTAGTATTCTAATAAATCTGAGAATTCGACTGTTTGATGCCATCTAAGCATATTGATCGCAGGATCTGAGCGATAGCTGTTGCCATCCCCAAATTTTGTTCTTCCGAATTCTTCTCCTGCCTGCATAAAAAGATGCCCCTGGCATGTAAAATAAATGAATGCAGCCAGTTTGTTTACTTCTAATACATCTTCATGTTTTGTACTGTATTCTGAAGCATCCGTTTGACTCTCTGTATCCTGTCTATATTCATTATTCACACCATATCCGCCATGCATCGAAAGCACCAATTTATCCCAAAGGGTAAAATTGTCGTGTGCTGATACATAATTGATAATCTGTGCACAGCTTTTTGGACGGAATTCATCTTCTTCATTATCACACCAGGCTGTTACAGCACCAAGAACCTTCTTTTCTAAGTCCTTACCACCATTTACAAATCCTGGAATTTCTTCATAGAAAACATGCCCTTTAATTACGTCACGGATGTCATCACTAAATACCGCGATACCTTCATCAAGATATCGGATATTATCCTTCAGTGCAGCCATTGTTCCTTCTTCCATTGGAGATTCTGTAGCTCTCCATGGTTCTCCATAAAGAATCTTTTCGCCAACACCGAATTCTTCGTCGAGTTCTTTTCTGATTCGATTCATAAGTTCAACAGTCAAAAGACCCATGAGGTCGAATCTAAATCCGTCAATATGATATTCTTTTGCCCAATACATTACAGAATCTGCAATGTAATTGTCTACCATGGCTCTTCCTGCCGCAATATCGCTTATACATGCAGAACCATTTGCCAATGTTCCGTCAGGCCATCTTCTGTTATAGTATCCCGGAACCATTCTTTCAAGCCATGAATCTGGTTGATAAGTATGATTATAAACAACGTCCATAACCACACGGATTCCTGCTTTATGAAGCGCCTGAACCATCTCTTTACATTCTTTAATTCTGACAGCTCCATCATATGGATCTGTTGCAAATGATCCTTCTGGCACATTGTAGTTTACTGGATCATAACCCCAGTTAAACTGATTGTCGTCTCTTGATTCATCCAACCATCCAAAATCATACATTGGAAGTAAATGAACATGAGTAATTCCTAATTGTTTTAAATATTCAATACAAGTAGGATATTCCTTGTTGTCTCCTGATACAGTAAATGCTTTATATTTGCCTCTGTATTCTTCTGGAATTCCACTATCTGGATCATGTGAGAAATCCTTGATGTGTAATTCATAAATAATCGTCTCTTTTGGCTGATTTGGTGCTTTATCATTCTCAAATCCTTCTGGATTTGTCTCTGACAAATCAACTACCATACTGCGGATTCCATTGCATCCACATCCGATTGCATATGGGTCTGCTGTACGAATCACATCGCCTTCTCTTGTTACAGTATAATCATAATAAGTTCCGTGTAAATTTTCATCTGTTTTCCAGTACCAAGTTCCGTGTACGTCTGGAATCATCTGATATGTAGTACACTCTTCTGCTTCACCACTTTGATACAGATGAAGTTCTACAATAGTGGCAAGAGGGCACCAGACTTTAAAGCTGGTGCCCTCCTTTGAACATATTGCCCCTAAATCTTTTTTGTCATATCTGAACTTATCATCAAAATCCTTGTTGTAATTTATATATGCTTTGAGTTCCACAAGAACCCTCCTTTATATATTTGATGATTAACCTTTTACCGCTCCAGATACACCTTCTACGTAACAGCTTTGTGTTAACATGAATAAGATTGCGATTGGAATTGAAATCAATACACAACCAGCATAGAACTGTGTATAGTAGTATTCAATATATTCTTTTTCCAACATCGTCCACAGACCAATCGCAATAGTGTAGTATTCAGTATCACTTCCCATGATAACTTTTGCAAAGATGTAGTCTGTCCATGGTCCCATGAAGGCTGTTAATAATGTGTAAGTAATGATTGGTTTAGACATTGGGATTGTAATATGAATAAATGTCTGCCATTTGCTTGCTCCATCGATGTAAGCAGCTTCATCAATTGTTCTTGGAATCATATCAAAGAAACCTTTTGCCATATAGAAACCAAGACCGGCACCAGCTGAGTTTACTAATACTAACGCGATTAATTTTAACTGTCCTGATTCTAAGAAACCAAGACCTTTCAAAATGTAGTAAACAGCGATCATTGACATGAATCCAGGGAACATACCGAGGATTAATGCGATGTTAAGGAAAGTTTTACGCATTTTAAAACGAAGACGGCTCATTACATATGATACACAAAGTACCATGAATGCTGCAATAATTGTACTGAAAATAGCAATAATTAATGTGTTGAAGAACCATCTTGGGAAGTTGATTAATTTGTTCCCATTAAATAAGTTAATGTAGTTATCCAAAGTATACTCTTTTGGGAAAATGTAGCTCTTGTATGTACCACTTTCAGCACGGAATGATGTTAAAACTACGTAAAAAATAGGTAATACCCAAATTGTACTGAGAATCGCTAACAATACATGGCAGAGTGAGTTTGTAATAAATCTTTTTGCTCTCATTATTGGAACGCCCCCTCATCTTTGTATGAAGCTGTATTACGGAATGTAATCAGTGATACAACTGCAAGGATAATAAACGTTAAGATACCGATAACTGAACCTAAGTTGTAGTCTTTCTGAGTAATTGTCAAACGATACAACCAGGTAACAAGTAAGTCAGTCTTACCAGCATTATAGTAATCCAGTGAGTTTGGTCCACCGCCTGTTAACAGGTAGATAACGTTAAAGTTGTTAATGTTTCCTGTAAATGATGTAATTAAGTTTGGTGTCATTACAAAGATCATGTATGGAAGAGTAATCTTGAAGAAGATTGTAATAGTTCCAGCACCGTCAATCTTAGCTGCTTCATACAACTCTCCTGGGATGTTCTGTAAGATACCTGTAGTTGATAACATTGTATAAGGAACACCAATCCAAATATTGATACAAATAATTGTAATCTTAGCAATTGTCGGGTCTGTAAAGAACGGAATCGCTTCTGTACTTCCAAGAATACCTAAAGAACGAAGGATAATATTTACAGGTCCATTTGTATTGAAGATTGTTCTCATACTCAATAATGTAACGAATTGTGGTACAGCAATTGAGATAACGAACATAAATCTCCAGAATCCCTTAATTCTTGTACCCTTACGGTTGATTAAGAGGGCAAGCATAAGACCAAATACATAACATGTAACTGTAGCACATACTGCCCAGATAAGTGTCCAGCCGAGTACTGGCCAGAACGTATTTGCCAAAGCACCTGTTCCACTGAAGAGGTCTGTAAAGTTTTGTAAACCTACCCAGTCAAATAAGTTTCCAGGTGGTTGATGTTCATGGTCATAGTTTGTAAACGCAATTAAGATCATGAAAATCAATGGGAAAATTGTAAATACGATAATACCAAGTAATGGGAATGCGAGCATTGCTGCATGTAAATTTTCTTCTCTGATTGAATAGATATCATCTTTGAACGATGGTACATGCATTCCTTTCTCTTTACGTAACTGTGTACAGTATGCACTCTTGCAAGACATAAATGCTGCGAAAACTGCAAAAAATGTCAAACCAATAGTAATTACGCCATAAAGTAAGCATAACATTGAGTTATCACCAGTAACGTATTCATAAATGCCCAATTCTTCATTAAAAACTTCCTGCTGTAATGCAGTACCTAATGTAAAAAAGTTAACAAGTGATTGGAATCCATTCGTAATCATGTATACGATATACGCGATTTCTAATCCCAGGAAAATAACACCTCTTGCAAATTGTTTGTTAAGAATGTTGCCAAGACCCCAAACTAAAAGCGAAAGCTTTGTTTGCGAGTTTCCGTTTTTAGCTGCATAAAAACAACTGTAGTCAGAAGGTCTGGTATAATTAGGTGTCTCTTTCTTTTTTTTGATACCCATGGGAAACCTCCTCATATAATCTGAATTTGAAAATCTTTTACCGACTTTCAAAAGTCTTCTGTTTAAAACAGGGATACCGTTACGGTATCCCTGAAATATGTAACAATACTAATCTCTCTATTACATTAAATTTTATTCTGAAGCTGTCATTGTAGTTACGAAAGCATCCAATTTTTCTTGTGCATTATCTTTTGTCATAACTTTGTTGAAAAGTTCATCTTGAAGAGCTGTAGCTGCGTTCCAGTATTTTGAACCAAAGATAGCTGCTGTTGGTTGAGCTACAGATGCTGTGTTAGCTTCGTTTACAAGTACTGTTGAAACTGGGTCAGCTAAAACTGCGTCAGTTGCGCCTGCTTCAATATTTGTTGGTGCCTGTCCTGATAATTCAAAACGTTGAATTTGTTGTTCTTTTTCACCTAAGAATTGAGCAAATGCAACTGCTGCTGCCATATTTTTAGAATGAGCGTTAACACCGATACATTTTGAACCATAGAAGCTTAATAATTGATAATCTTCACCGTTTAAGTTGAATGTTGGGATTACAGCTAAACCAAGATCATCACCTAAAGCATCTTTGTATAATTGATAGCTCCAAGATCCATCAAACCAAGCACCGATTCTGTGTTCTTGAACTAATTCAGAAACTGTGATTTGTCCGTCAATACCAACTTTTGGATTGTTTACAAGGTCGATTAAGTAATTTGTTACAGCAAGACCTGTTTCACCATTCCAGTCACAACCTGCTGATAAATCATCACCATTTGCTCCGAAAAGGTTACATCCAGCACCATAGTACCAAGCACCAAGTTTCCATCCGCCTGCACCTTCTAAGTAGAAGTTGTATACGTCGTCAGCTGTTTCTTTGTTAACGATACCTTCGATTGTCTTAACATCATCTTCTGACATGATTGTTTTGTCATAGAACATGAAGTATGTGTTGTGTGTGAATGGGATACCATATAATTCGCCATCAACTACAGCTGTGTTAACTACTGATTCAGCCATTGTTGATTCAACCATTTCTTTAGCAGATCCGCCAAGTTTTGCAAGAGCACCAGCGTTTACGAATTCAACGATTTGGTCATTAGCAAAGAAGAATACATCACCAGCAGCTTCAACGTCACGTAAAACGCTGTCTTTAGCTGTATCTTCACCAACTACGTTAATTTCCCATGTGATTTCCCATTTGTCTTTGTTAGCTTCTTGGAAAGCTTCCTGTTGTGATTTTATAAGGTCATTGTCTACCTGGTTTTGTGGGCACCATACTGTTAATTTAACAGCTTCTGGGCCTGAAGAAGCTTTACCTCCTTCTCCTTCTGATTTTCCACCGCATCCGATAAGTAATGAAGCTGACATTACTCCTACTAATGCGAGAGCTAAAAGTTTTTTCATAATTAATTACCTCCTTTGATTTTAAAAAGTTTCGAGACTTTTTTAGCTATTTCTATAAATATCATAAAATTTTTATAAAGTCAAGCCCTTGAATCGTCGGATTGCACAATTTCAGCCCTGTTTTTTATCACTTTTGTGCAATTTTACCTCATTTTCTAACTCTTGCGAAACACTTTTTTCGAAACTTAATTAAAAGTTTTTTCGTAAGCTTAGTAATTGGAAACGCCTATTTTAAGCCTTTTTTTACAATTTGGACACGTTTTTGGCGGTTGAAGTTTAGTTATAAGTCTTGATTTTATTCGTCCTCTTTGCTATAATTTCCGAGGAAATAAATTATTTTATGGTTAACTTTCACAAATCGGAGGTCATTTCATGGCAACAATTAAAGATATCGCAGCGAAACTCGGCATCTCGAAAAGTACCGTTTCTAAGGGTCTTAACAATGCGACAGATGTCAGTGATGAGATGCGTCGGAAAATACTCGAAACCGCTGTAGAACTCGGCTATGTTAATAAACGTACACAGCAGCGCGAGAAGAAGCTCTGCATTATGATAGAAAACATGGACTACGAAACACCTAACCAGTTCGCCTATGATATGGTACTTGGTTTCCGTCAGCAGGCTGAAATCGAAGGATGGATCGTTGACGTCGTCCAGATTACAGAATCAGTTCAAAAATCAATTCCTTATAATGTATATATGATGGAACGCAACTATTCTGCTGCTTTTATCCTTGGCTTTACACTCATAGATCCATGGATGAAAGAATTCCGCACTACGAATATTCCTACTGTATTATACGACAATTATATTAAGAGCAATCCAAATGTTGCTTCCATCGGATGTGACAGCCAGGAAGGATACGATCTTGCTGTAAAACATCTTCACAAACTAGGGCATCGCAAAATCGGTCTGATTTCCGGGCCTCCAGAATCTTATATCATGCAGGCAAGATATAATGCCTATTTAAATGCAATGGATAAGTATGGACTTGAGATTAATGACAATTATATAGGTACAGGATATTTTGTATCAGAATCAACCCGTAAATATATCCCAAAACTGGTTGAGCAAGGTGTTACTGCAATTTTATTCTCACACGATATCAGGGCAATTTCTGCGATTACAGAATGCAAAGACAGAAACATTCGCATTCCACAGGACTTAAGTATCATTGGTTTTGATGACCTTCCTATGACAGAATATACAGTTCCTTCTTTAACAACTATTCGTCAGGATCGTATTTCTCTCGGAAAATGTGGATATTATGCACTGAACTGCCTTTTAAATAAAGTTCCAATCGGTTCTATTCAGCTCCGTGCCACTTTAGTTATCAGAGAATCTACCGGGCCTGTTCCAAAAAAGCCTGTCTTAAATGCAGAACTCTAAGAATATTCTGAAAATCATTTTCTTATTTCTCTTTTTTTGATACAATTATACTATACAGAATCGAAAAGAGCCACAGAAAATGGTAAGAAATTAAGGAGGAATTATGGAACATTACAACCCTTTATTAAAAAACGTCAATAGTCCTAAGTTTTTCACAATTGGCGAAATCATGCTTCGTTTATCACCGCCAAACTACGAAAAGATCCGTATGGCCAACGAGTTCGAAGCAAGCTACGGCGGAAGCGAAGCCAACATTGCTCTCGCCCTTGCGAACCTTGGAATTGACAGTACTTTCTTTAGTGTAGTGCCTAATAACAGTTTAGGTAAAAGTGCTATCAGAAGCCTTCGAAGCAATGATGTTCACTGTACACCTGTTATTTTAAGTACACCGGAAGAAACTCCTACCCATCGACTCGGAACTTATTATCTTGAAACCGGTTACGGAATCCGTGCCAGCAAAGTAACTTATGATAGAAAACACAGTGCATTGACCGAATATGATTTTAGCAAGATTGATTTGCATCAATTATTGGAAGGATATGATTGGCTCCACCTCAGCGGAATCACTCCTGCTCTCAGTCCAAGCTGTCGTGACCTGATTCTCAACAGCTTGAAGGTTGCGAAGGAGAAAGGCATGACAGTCAGCTTTGACGGCAACTTCCGTGCAAAATTATGGAGCTGGGAAGAAGCACGTGATTTCTGCACAGAGTGCCTGCCATATGTAGACGTACTTCTTGGGATCGAGCCTTACCACCTATGGAAAGATGAAGAAGATCACAGCAAGGGGGACTGGAAAGATGGTGTACCTCTTCAGCCTTCATACGAGCAACAAGACGAAGTATTCCAGCAATTCGTAAAACGTTACCCAAACATCAAATGTATTGCTCGCCACGTTCGTTATGCACACAGCGGTAGTGAGAATAGTCTAAAAGCATTCATGTGGTATGAAGGTCATACATTCGAAAGCCGTCTTTATACTTTCAACATCTTAGACCGTGTAGGCGGCGGCGATGCTTTCGCTAGTGGTTTGATTTATGCTATGATGAACCACTACAAACCTATGGATATGGTTAATTTCGCAGTTGCAAGCAGTGTGATCAAACATACAATTCATGGTGATGCTAACATTACAGATGATGTTAAGACGATTAGAAACCTCATGAACATGAGTTTTGATATTAATAGATAAAAACAAAGAGACCTTTGCTTTACACAAGCTCAGGTCTCTATTTTCATTTATTCTGCCTCTATTCTTTTACTGTTTTCCACGAGCCATTCGCCAACTCTTTCTTGAATAAACATCATCTCAAGTTTATCATGTCCAACAAGTTCTTCCACTTCTTCTGCTGTGTATCCCCAGCGTGCTGCATATTCTTCCAATTCTGCTTCGTATTCTGTAACAGTCAATGTAATCTTTTCTTTTTCAGCAATCAACTCAATCGCATATCTCTGTTTTAAAAGGTTTTCCGCCATCTCCTGTTCAGTAATACCATAGTATTGCTGAACAAATGTATCTACATCCACTCCATACATAGATGCAACTGAACCATATTGAGATTCAATCTCAGCAAGCATTTCCTCAAGATCAGCTTCCGGGAATTCTTCTACGACACAGTTTTCAAGCAATGCATTCCATACTTTTGATAAAAATTCACTATCTGCTGCTTCCTTATTAGAAGTTTCAAGGCTCTTTTTCTGTTCTTCTCTGTATTCTTCTATTGTAGTTGCTGTTGTAGATAACTCTGCTGCGACAATTTCATCTGTAAGTTCTGGCACGATCCATTCGTAAATCTCATCTAGGGTAATCGTAAATACAGCATCTTTTCCGCCCAATTCTTCCGAATAATTATCAGGAAATGTTACATTAATATCAAATACTTCTCCAGTCTTATGTCCAATAATCGCATCTTCAAATCCATCAATATAAGAATCCGAACCAATCTCAAGTGTCTGATCATCTGCAGTTCCGCCTGTAAAAGCAACTCCATCTACTTTTCCTACATAATCGATTACAACAAAATCTCCTTCCTGAACTGTTCTGTCAGTAATCGGATTTTTTGTTCCTATTGTATAAAGTGATGATTGGATACTTGACTCTACATCAGCATCTGTTATTTCTACTGGTGTCACATCTTTAACTTCAAGTCCCTTATACTTATTGATTGTAATCACATCATTAGAAAGCTTTCCATTGCAGCCTGCGAGCATTGTCATTGCAAACACACTCACTGTCAGTGCAAGAATCAGCTTTTTTAATATTTCTTTTTGTTTCATAATACTTTTCCGTCTTTCCTTTCTTCATTACATAAATATTTTTTTATTATAGCATACTTTTCTATTTTTAAAAGCTTTTCAAAAAATTTCGCAGTGATTTACTGGGTTGATTCCCCCTCAAACTGCTTGCACTTCTTTCAAAACAATGATACAATAATTTCTATGTAAAAACGATTCGTTTACATAATTTTTTTTGAGGAGGCTCATTGTGAAAACTTGGTTAATCGTATTACTTGTAATAACAGTTATTGTAATAGCTGCTTGTGTTGCTTTGTATTTCTGGGGGAAAAAGCAGGAAAAGAAAGCCGAAGAACAACAAGAACAAATGAAAGCAATGGCACAGAACGTGTCTATGCTCATCATTGACAAGAAGCGTATGAAGATCAAAGAAGCAGGATTTCCAGCTGCTGTATTAGAAAATACGCCAAAATATCTTCGCAGAGCAAAAGTACCTGTTGTTAAAGCTAAAGTTGGTCCAACAATCATGAATCTCATGTGCGATGAAAAGATTTTTCCTCTTATTCCTGTGAAGAAGGAAGTAAAAGCTACAGTAAGTGGTATTTATATCACAAACGTAAAAGGAATCAGAGGTCCATTAGCAGCACCAGAAGAAAAAAAGAAAAAAGGATTCTTCTCAAGATTCAAAAAAGAAAATTAATACAAAAAAAGATTGCTTTTCGCAATCTTTTTTTATTTAAAAAATGATACTCATTACAATATCGTAAATTCTTTGGATTCTCTTGGCTGCACATTGATACGAATCGTACATTCCGCAAGCGGTTCATGATTCACATCCATCTCATATTCTGCACAAATATTAATATTGTCTTCTGTCTCTTCCACCGTAATATCCGTAGTAAAAATTCCGAGATTTAATTGTCCGTATGGCGTCTGGTAATAACAGTGGTTCTTCTTGTTCTTCTCAAAGACCATATTCATATTAGAAAGTCCTTTTTTACTTACTTCTAATATCTCGCTGCCCTGCCATCTGATCTGCGTTTTGATAACTTCTCTAAAACCTTCAACGGCTTCTTCAAAGAAGAGATAACTTTTCCCATTTTTACAATAATAATTACCCGCGCTAAGAACTTCAATTGGTTCACTATCTTCACTCTCCATCTCATTCATGCCCATGTGTAAACCGGAAATACTAATCAATACTTCTTTTGTCATCTTGTCTCCTAAACCTTATCTAGTATTCTTCTATATTAATCTGCTTTGTTGTCTCAATATCATACGGAAGTATAGAATTGGCAAATTGTTTAAACTTGTCCGCCGCATCACTTACATAAAAGGAATAAGCTCCATGTTCCTGCTCTATGTGCGTATTTGCAAGTCCGTTTTTCTCCAGTAAATGTTTTAAATCCATGGCAGTTTCATAAGCTGGATTTACTAATGTAATCTTATCCCCGACATATTCTCGAATTCTGGAGCGAAGTAATGGATAATGTGTACATCCAAGAATCAGAGAATCTATATCTGTCTTCATAAATGAGGCCAGATAGTAATCTATAATCTCCTCCGTCACGTGATGCTTCGCAAAACCTTCTTCTACTAATGGAACAAAAAGCGGACACGCTTTTCCAATCACAGTTGCTTCTGAATCAAATCCTTGAATAATCCTCTCATACATTGCACTCCGGATCGTACCTTCCGTTCCAATGACACCAATCTTTTTTGTTTTGGTTGCTGCAAGCGCAGCCCTTGCACCTGGCTCAACCACACCGATAATTGGAATATCACTTTCCTCACGCACTACATCAAGCGCCAGTGCACTGGCAGT
This sequence comes from Faecalimonas sp., assembly GCA_045121495.1. Taxonomy (GTDB): domain Bacteria; phylum Bacillota; class Clostridia; order Lachnospirales; family Lachnospiraceae; genus Faecalimonas. The sequence goes on along the minus strand of JBGVGF010000117.1, from coordinate 40,874 downwards.
ATTACACGCAATTACAATTGCTTTCACACCTTTTGTCTTCAAGAAATTGATAATCTGTCTCGAATAACGAATAATGTTGTCTTTTGACTTACTCCCATAAGGAACACGTGCTGTGTCCCCAAAATATACAATATTTTCATTTGGAAGATGACGCATGATCTCTCTGGCTACAGTCAGTCCTCCAACTCCCGAATCAAATACCCCTACCGGATCTGATTTATTAAGTTCTATATTCAAGTTAATCTTCTCCTTTATACTCTCTCGCCCTTTCATTGTACTAGTTCTTTGATTCGTTTTCAAGGGATTCCACAAAAAGGAACGCATTTAAAACGGAGTTCACATACATGTGAACTCCGGTATATTATAACATCTTTGCAATATCTACCTGGTATTGTGGAATACTTTTTTCCATCTTTAATGCATCATTGATATCAAAATCAATATATTCACCATGTTGATAACCTACTACACGATTTGTCTTTCCTTCAATCAAAAGTTCTACCGCTTTTGCGCCCATAATAGAAGCATATACTCTGTCTTTTACAGTTGGGCTTCCACCACGTTGTAAGTGTCCAAGAATTGTTGCTCTTGCCTCTACGCCAGTTGCTTCTTCAATACGTTTTGCCATATTGATTGAATCACCAACACCTTCTGCATTGATAATGATGTAATGCTTCTTACCGCGATTTCTATTTTCTATGATATCTTCAATAATAGCCTGTTCATCATATCCATGCTGCTCTGGTAACAAGAATTGTTCTGCACCGTTCGCAATACCACACCATAAAGCAAGATATCCGGCATCTCTACCCATTACTTCTACAATACTACATCTTTCGTGTGATGTCGAAGTATCACGGATCTTGTCAATTGCCTCCATAGCAGTATTTGCTGCTGTATCGAAACCAATTGTAAACTCTGTACATCCGATATCAAGGTCGATTGTACCTGGAACTCCGATTACGTTGATGCCATATTCAGCAAGTGCTTTTGCACCTTTAAAAGAACCATCCCCACCGATAACTACTAAACCTTGGATACCATATTTTTTTAGAACACCTGCCGCTTTTAACTGACCTTCCTTTGTCATCATCTGCTTACTTCTTGCTGTCTGCAGAATCGTACCACCGCGTTGAATCGTATCTGCAACATCTCTTCCACTCATCGGAATCAGTTCTTCTCTTAGAAGTCCATGATATCCTCTACGGATTCCCCACACATTAAGTCCTTTTGCTAAAGCTGTTCTTACTACTGCACGGATTGCAGCATTCATACCAGGTGCATCTCCACCACTTGTCAACACACCAATTGTTTTGATTTCGCCCGAACCATTCTTCATAACGTTTCCTCCATTTACCCATAATGCCGGATTGTTTTTATTATGAAACAATTTTATAATATCTATTTCCGGTTTTCAATGCTTTTTTCTACGACTTTTATTCTAGTTTCTCCATAATATTTATACATTTTTGACAAAAGCTCAGAATCCACGTGAATATTGCGATTCGGCGGAAGTTTTTTCATTGCCTTTTCCTTTGCGCAATAGATTACGACTCCATCTCTGCCTTCTGAACTCTTAAGCATTTCATATAAATGTTTTTCTTCTGCAAGGAAGTCTGCTTTATCAGCGAACTGAATCCACAAATCACATGAAGTCTGTTCAAATGGAATAATCGACTCACAGATTAGCTTACTTGCGTTGTCATCATCTTCTGACACGCGCCCTTTTACAAAGACTTTTGTATCTTCGTTCAAAAATGCACGGTTTTTTTCGTAATCTTTTGGAAATACAACCACTTCCACTGTCCCCACAAGGTCCTCCAGTGTAATGAATGCCATGGTCTTACTGTTCTTTGTATGTTTGATTGTCTTTGCAGTAATCATACCTCCAACGATTTCCTTCGATCCTTCACGCACTTTTGTACGTCCTGTCTCTTCATCGATTTGGAAATCCAGTGTAGTCGCACTGATATTTTTACGCCATTTAGCTTCATATTCTTCCATCGGATGCCCGCTGATATAGATTCCGAGAACCTCTTTTTCAAAAGCAAGCAGTGTTTCTTTTTCATATTCCCCTACATTTGGAAGAGGAATCTCAAATTCTTTCTTCTGATTTTCGTCTACAATGTCAAACAGCGACATCTGACCCGTCATAGAGTATTTCTTTTCCTGATTCACCTGATCTAAGATCTTTATATAGATCACCATGAATTGTTTTCTTGTTCCATGAAGGCTGTCAAGAGCACCTGCCTTGATAAAGCTTTCAATCGTACGCTTATTCACTTCTTTTCCAGACAGTCTTTCTATGAAATCTTTCAAATGCTTAAATGGTCCATTCTTTTCACGTTCTGTCACGATTGCCTCAATAACAGGTCGTCCAATACTCTTAATTGCAGCAAGACCATAACGGATATTGCCTCCATCTACAGAAAATCTACCTTCTCCAGCATTGATATCTGGTGGGAGAATCTTGATTCCCATCTGTCTGCAGGTATAAATATATTCAGCTACTTTTCCCGGATTATCAATAACGGATGTCATAAGAGCCGCCATGAATTCGACCGGATAATAATATTTCAGATAAGCCGTCTGATAAGCAACAACAGCATATGCCGCTGCATGAGATTTATTAAATGCATATTTTGCAAAATCAATCATTTCATCATAAATCTTATTGGCCACCTGTTCACTGATACCATTTGCAATACAGCCTGGCACCCCTTCTTCTGGATTTCCATAGACAAAGTTCTGGCGTTCCCTCTTCATGACATCGCCTTTTTTCTTTGACATGGCACGACGCACCAAGTCGCTTCGCCCAAGTGTATATCCAGCAAGGTCACGTACAATCTGCATAACCTGCTCCTGATAAACAATACACCCATAGGTCGGAGCAAGAATATGCTCCAACTGCGGACAATCATACGTGATGGATGACTGATCATTCTTTCCCTTGATATATTGCGGAATAAATGACGATAGGTAATCTTTTGACGTTATCTCTAGATTTTCCCCCGTCCCACACCGTACGTGAGTCTTTCGAGCTCATACGGCGTTCCCTCGTTTAGTTTTAGTTGTTTTAACATCTCATCTATCGTTTCTGATTTAACAGCATGAATGAATCTGTGTATATCAGCTCGAAAGTTGAAACTAAACGACTTGTGGCTGTTGCTCCATTCTCATTACAAGAACTTCAACGCTCGTGCCACTACTCTCACTATGGTAAAAAGTAGTTATAGATTAATTCCTTTCCTACTTACTATGTTATCGAAAATAAAGTTTCAACATATCCATAGCTTTCCTCGTTCCTATATTTCTTTCTTAACATCTCATACTTAGGTGCTTCCTTTGAACCCTCATGCTTGACAGTGCCTGTAACACTGTATGGTATTTCACTTAGACTATTATTACTTTACCACACATGAACTGCTCTTAGCAGCCCCGCCAGTTTCCTTAGCGGTCCCGTATTTTAAGGTCCGTACATTCAGAAGTTCGTCAGTTACTATCTCAAGTAACATTCTCACCATATACGAGCATCGACGCCCGCCCTATCGACTACCATGCCTACTTATTATTCTTTGTTTCATACAGGTGTACTCTAGCAACTTTTGTACCAATATTACTTTAAAGATTTTTTTTCAGTTTAGGTAATCTTCAGACGACTTTACCGAGCTTATAACAATCAGTGCTTTATCACCTTTTGCTATTCGGAGGTCTCAGCGCAAACCCTTCAGGGCGTTACCCCATCATTTGGTTTATTGAAATATAAGTTCTCAATTCAAAGTTTCATTGAATCGGTCAATGTTTATTAGACATTGAAACGAGTCGCACAGTCCATTGGACCTGGACGGTAAAGTGAAATACCTGCAATAATGTCCTCCAGACTCTGTGGTTTTAGTTCCTTCATGAAACTCTTCATACCAGCACTTTCAAGCTGGAATACACCATCCGTCTTTCCTGTTCCAATAGAATCCAGAACCGCTTTATCATCATAATTAATATGGTCTATATCTATCTTTTTACCCGTGTTTTTTTCTGCCAGCTGAACAGCATTCTGAATCACAGTCAGTGTACGAAGTCCCAAAAAGTCCATTTTTAAAAGACCAAGCTCTTCCAGTGTTGTCATTGTGAACTGTGTTGTGACGGAGCCATCCGAACCGAGCGAAAGCGGAACATATTCATCAACAGATTTCTGGCTGATCACAACGCCTGCTGCATGCATGGAAGAGTGTCTTGGAAGTCCTTCCAGACGTTTCGACATGTCGATCAAATCCTTGACCTGTTCATCTTTTTCATACAGATCGCGAAGCTCCCTGTTCCCATCCAGTGCTTTTTGCAGTGTCATTCCAAGTTCCTGTGGTATCATCTTTGCAATGCTGTCAACAAATGCATATGGAAGATCCATAACTCGTCCCACATCACGAATAACACCTTTTGCCTGCAGCGTACCAAACGTCACGATCTGAACCACACGGTCAGAACCATATTTGCGAACCACGTAATCGATCACTTCCTGTCTTCGTTCAAAACAGAAATCAATATCAATATCGGGCATGGAAACACGTTCCGGATTCAGAAAACGTTCAAACAGGAGCTGATACTTAATCGGATCGATATTCGTAATTCCAAGGCAGTACGACACAATACTTCCTGCCGCCGAACCTCGCCCTGGTCCAACCATGATATCGTTGTCTCTTGCATATTTAATAAAATCCCAAACAATCAGAAAATAGTCTACATATCCCATTTTCTGAATGACACCAAGTTCATAAGTCAATCTATCTTTCAAAGCCTGAGCAGGCTCTTCTCCCGGTCTGGCATAATGCTTCTGCAAGCCTTCAAAACAAAGCTTATTCAAATATTCCCAGGACGTATACCCTTCCGGAACATCATACTTTGGAAGTTTTGTAACACCGAACTCGATCTCCACATGGCATCGGTCTGCAATCTTTTGGGTATTTTCAAGTGCGTCTAATGCATATGGGAAGAGTGCACGCATCTCTTCTTCCGATTTTACATAATATTGCCCGCCTTCGTATCGCATACGATTCTCATCCTCGAGCTTTTTTCCAGTCTGAATGCAGAGCAGAATATCGTGCGGTTTCTCATCTTCTGCATAGGTATAATGAACGTCGTTCGTCGCTACCAATTCAATCCCCGTCTCCTGCGAGAGGCGGATCAGCTGCTGATTTACCATCATCTGTTCCTGCATACCATGATCTTGTAATTCCAGAAAGAAATTGCCTTTTCCGAAAATATCCTCATAGCGCTTTGCAGCTGCTAACGCTTCCTGATACATCGCTCTCTGCAAGTTTTTTTGCACTTCACCAGCCAGACAAGCACTGAGTGCAATAATTCCTTCATGATATTCCTGCAACAATTCCATGTCGACACGTGGTTTGTAGTAATACCCTTCCACAAAAGCCTTGGAAACAATCTTTGTCAGATTTTCATATCCTTTTTGATTCTCTGCCAGAAGTACCAGATGATAATATCTGTCTTCCGTAGTACCTGCTGCTTTCTCAAAACGAGAACCAGGTGCCACATAAACCTCACACCCCAAAATAGGCTTGATCCCCGCTGCCTTTGCTGCTCGATAGAAATCAATCACACCATACATAACTCCATGATCTGTGATTGCCGCACTATTCATTCCAAGTTCTTTTACCCTGGCAACATATTCCTTTATCTTGTTTGAACCGTCCAACAAACTGTATTCTGTATGGACATGTAAATGTGTAAAACTCATATGCATCACCTATACTTATAAATTACAAAAAAGGATGCGGACGCATCCTTTTTCTAATCACTTAATAAAAATTCTGTGAGTTTCTTTCTCTCTTCGGGGTCGCCGACAATGAGCTCGACATCCAAATCTCCGTCTTTTGAAAGCACTTTCGTAGCAGCTACTATCTGAGAAAGTTTCGAATTCAAATTATATCGATCCCCTTCTTTCGTTACTAGCTCAACCTTTCCTTCGCATTCGTCAATTACATCTAAGAACTTTTCTAAATCAGTAATGGCTTTTATTCTCATTGTTTCAGACTCCCTTGAACCTGTTAATACTCTCAAAATTATTATACTTTATCTGTTACGAATTGCAATGCTTTTTTCTCCAATTTCGACCTTTTTTTCCTTTAACAAACGACCAATTGCACGCTTAAAAGCATTCTTGCTCATGTTGAATTCTTTTTTTATAATTTCAGGATCTGCTTTGTCTGTAAAAGGTAAAACTCCTCCGTTTTTTTCCATCTTTTTCAGGATCATTTCCGCATCTTTATCCATCTGCATTGGAATTTTATCCTTAATGCTAAGATCAAGTTTACCGTCTGGTTTCACTGCTGCAACACGCGCATGAATCGTCTGACCAACCTTTAATGTTCCAAAAGAATCCTTCTTAGGAATCAGCGCTGAAAACTGATTATCCACCGCCACAAAAGTTCCGAATTTCTCACTTGTGTCATAAATGATTCCCTGAACCTCATCATCTTTCTGATATGGCGAATCCGTTCTTAGCATTTCATATACCTTCATAGTAGCGCAGAGTCTCTGACTCTTATCAATATAAAGTGTTACAAGACATTTGTCCCCTTTTTCCACTTTCACAGTTTGCTGCTTAAATGGAAGAAATAGATCCTTTTCCAATCCCCAATCCAAAAATGCACCAAATTTTCCTGTGTCTGCAACATCCAGAACCGCAAGTTCTCCAAGCTGAATCTTTGGCTCATTTGTAGTTGCGATTAATCGATCATCTGAGTCTTTATATAAAAAAACTTCGACTGGATCTCCTGGCTCAACGCCTGATGGAACCTGCTTCTTAGGAAGTAATACCCGTTCTTCATCCGAACCAAGATATACACCAAAATCTACTTTTTTCACTACAGTTAATACCTGTTTTTTCCCTAATTTCATCTCTATTCTCCTCGTATTTATCCTTTGTGTCCTAAGCGGACTGATTTCTTAATTTGTTTCGGAACTAAAAAATTCAACAATTGCATATGGTACATCCTCAGCATCGCAGAGTTCAACAACAATACGTGACTCCTCGACAGCTCTTTTTAACACGATTTTATCTCCATAAACAGCGGATTTCTTATATTCTACTCTTACCTCATGCACCCGAAAATCATCCGGCAGCACTTCAACAGCCAGCTGCACATATTGGCTATTATTCATATGACTGTTTGTATCAATATGATACTTACGCACTGAGACTGTGTCAACAATAACCGTTCTTTCTGGAAGTTTTATTTTGCGCGGTGCATATGCCATTTCAAGAGGCGGTTCCTGACCATAAATTTTCTTCTCCTCTTCATCCGGCTTAGTAGGCATACCTCGCTCCAGATCCATATACACCCAAAGTGTATTGGCATATGCAAGCATTTCTCCCTCTGGACTCTTCATACAAAAATTTCTTGGTCCAAATACACCTTTAAATCCAGTTGGCCATGTCGTAATTTCAATTTGCTCATGTGCCATTGGATATCTCTCAATTATAATCTGCCACGAATTTAATACCCAGATTCGTTGCTTTTCTTTCAAGTAATCGATCCCAACTCCTAATGATTCAGAATGTGCACTGCTGGAATCCTGAAAATAATTAATAATCGAAGCAAGCTTAATCTTTCCATCTTCTCCACATTCGCTATAACGTACCTTAGTGTCGATTTTGTACATCTATTCTTCCTCCTAAAATTACATAAAGCCATTTTTCTAAAACGGCAAAAAGAACCATTTTATCTTAAACTTCGATGTGGCTGTCACCATTTCATATTCTTCTTCATCCAACACTTCTTTCAGCTCTGCTTTCCCTTCATCGGGTACTACTGCATGAACCGCGTCTATAAAACACAAGTTTGGATACAATACACACCACCAGTTCTGTCCTTTCGCTTCTCCAATCTCAATTCGAAGTGCCTCATACATTCCTTTCGGGAATGTCAGATCACCATATGTTTTGTCTGGAAAATAACATTCCGTTACACATGCTGTAACTTCATCAAAACACCCTTCATTTTGCAATGTATCGATTGCAATTTCTTCTATCTCAGTCAGATGAGTTGCTGCCCACTCCCTTGTCATCTTAGCACTTTCAGATTCCGGAATGGCTTCCTTCATATATGCAATTACATTCTCCTTCACTTTCATTTTTAGATTCTGATCATAATCACTATCACTATTTGCGATTACATGAAAACGAAACACTTCCTCTGCCAGCTTTTTCTGAATCTCTCCTTCTTTTCTTTGATACGAAAAACCAGTAACCAAAAGCGCTGCTGCCAAAGAAATCAAAATGCAAACCATTTGTCTTTTTTTAATATATTTCATAAATATGTACCTCCAACTTTATTTAGTTGGAGTATTTCCATATTTCTCCAATTGTAATCTTCTAAGATTTATTTTTTCGTACGGATGGTATCTGCAACTGCTGTTACCTGATTATCAATATGCGCACATACAGCCTCTACTGCTCTTTCTTCATTACGTTCTGCCAGCATCTGAATAATATGCTGGTGTTCCGCAAGCAATACTTCGTGAGAATCTTCTCGCTTCAGGTATTCTACGCGATAGCGATACATCTGTTCACGCAGATTGTACAACAGTTGTATCAGTCTCTGATTATCCGTTGTGCGATAAATGATATCGTGGAACTTGACATCCGCCTCGGCAAACACGGTCACATCTCCCGTCTTAAGCGCCTCTTCAAATTCCTTTGCAGTCACCTTTAATTCTTCGATTTCTGAATCCTGAATCTTTTCACAGGCAAGTTTCACTGCAAGTGCTTCCAGTGCTCTTCGAACTTCCAATACATCACGAAGACTTTTTTCTGTGATTTCAGCAACTACTGCCCCTTTTCTAGGAATCATAATAACAAGGTTCTCCAGCTCCAATTTACGAATGGCTTCACGAATCGGCGTACGGCTGACACCCAGCTTATTCGCCAAATGGATTTCCAGAAGACGCTCTCCGGGCTTTATCTCCCCGCGTAAAATTGCCTGACGAAGCGTATTAAATACAACATCACGGAGTGGTAAAAAATCATTCATATTTACTTCAAAATTCGTTCCCATGCTACTTCCTCCTATTATTGTGTACATTTACAAGATATACCTGTTTTGCAAGCCCCTTTTGCTGGATACGTTTTTGTGCCTGTTTTCCGAGTTTGCGATCCATAAAGATGCCAAATACAGTCGGACCACTTCCACTCATCATGGCATTCAATGCTCCCTCTGCTTTCATCACTTCTTTGATTTCCTCTATAATAGGATACTCCTCAATCGTAACACGTTCCAGTACATTTCCCATAGAAGCTGCAACCTTTTCTATATCTTCTGCTTCTAAGCCTCTCAAAATCCCATCGATATCCGGATGTTCTTCTATCTCATGGGCATCCAGCTTTTCATATACTGTCTTTGTGGATACGCTGATCGAAGGCTTTGCTATCAAAATGTAGCACTTTGGAAGCGGCGGAAGTGATGATAATTCCTCACCAATCCCCTCTGCCAATGCAGTTCCTCTCATTACACAATATGGTACGTCAGCTCCCAGTTTCACACCACGCTCCATCAGATCCTTTTCACTAAGTCCCAGATTAAATAAACGATTCATTCCAACAAGAACAGTCGCAGCATTTGAACTTCCCCCTGCCATGCCTGCAGCCACTGGAATATGTTTATCCAATGTAATTGAAATCCCGCTTTTGATTTGGAACTCATCTATCAACATTTTTGCTGCTTTATACGCTATATTTTTCTCATCTACTGGAAGATAAAATAAATTTGTCTTCAAATCGATCCCTGGAGTCTCCTTCTTCTGTAACGTTACATGATCATAAAGATATATCGTCTGCATAACCATGCGAACATCATGATATCCATTTTCTCTTTTACCTAATACATCTAATCCCAAATTGATTTTTGCCAAAGATTTCAGTTTTAAGGTATCGCCCATCCTGCTTCCTCCCGTTTTCTTTTGTATTACTTTGTATTTTTCATGTATCTTGTATACAACATTCCAGCTATAGTATACTCATATTTTCTTTGAAAATCAATATGCGTTCACCAGCTTTTAGTTTTCCTTCCTTTAAATTATTCACATTCATAATTCCATCTATAGTCGTACTATATTTCTTCGCCAGGTTCCAAAGTTCATCCCCTTCTTTTACTACATATCCGATGACACCTGGTCTCTTTTCCAGTTCATTCAGGTTGAGCGGTTCAAATTCCATATCAGAAATCATATCTGTGTTCACTGTCTTTCTGAAAAAGCAATGAAATGCCAGAACAGCCTTTACTTCAATGTCATTTCCTCCAAGAAGGCTTACACTTAATTGCTCTAAAATGCTGGTAATATAGTGGTTCATATTTTCCTGTGCATCTTTACATTCTATTATATAAGAAAACGGAACCACTCCCTTCCAGGTATCAAATGGTACTTCGTCGTTTGCTTTTATATATAAGAAGCTAATATGCAGCGCACCCTCCACCATGATTCCTTGCTCTGCTCTTTTCACACAATCGAGCTGCACTTTTCCATTGCTGTGACAGATTTGGAGAATATCGTTTTTTAATTCTGGAAGAGATAGACGTTCTGTCACCTTACATTTCGAATGATTCTGTAAAATTAGTTGTTCATAACTGACCTCTTTTCTTTCTAATTTGCACTGTTTTTCCAGTGAATATACATCTTCCAGAATTTCTACCTGTTCTTCTTCATAAACTGCCAGATGTATTTTCAATGTACCCTCAATACCTATGATACGGATTTCTCCGTCCTCATCCAGTCTGGCATCGGTATAAATATCTTCCAAATCCACATTTGCCTGGTGGTACATCATCGAGTCCGCTCCCATACATTCGATTCTCCCCTGATATGGAACAGTCTGCTCAATCCAGTCTATTTTCCCATCCGGTGACTCATAAAAACAAAACACGAGTAGTTCTCCTAGAATTTGAAGTCCGTCTTCTTCCAGTTTTGTATCCATTTTACGGTTTGCAATATCACTCCATAGAAGCGTTCCGATCGTTTCCTTTGTTCCCGGCAACACAATTTCTTCTTTGATGCGGTATGTATCTCGTTTTGATGTATAAAGTTTCAAAAGATTTACAGGATTTTTCTTTTTAAATATTGGTGTGCTGCATTCCATATCCACTGGCATTTCTTCCAAGAATGTTTTTTCTGATTCCACTTCCAACTCAATCATAGCTTTCAAACGCAGCTTTCGTGAATGAATCATAGTCGCCTGTAATTCCACCCGCGAATTTTTTACATTAAAAACACCATCTGTATCCTCGGTATAAAGCATTTCTTCAAATGGAATCTTTCCTTCCAGGGAGCAAAGCATTGGTTCCAGTCCATCCCCCGCATAAAGCACTTGAAATTCCAATTTCCCACTTATCCGAACATAGTTTTCTACCAGTTTGACATCTTCAATCCGAACCGTTCCTTCCCCTGCAATTACTCGTTTCATATCACGTTTTGCGTCTGGTACATTATAATCTTCATCCATTATAAACTGGTCAATCAGCCTTTTTCCTATCTGATTTGTCTGAATCTCTCTTGTTATGATTTCCATAGATACTCCCCTTTACTCAAATACAATATTCTTGTCGATGAATTCCATTTTTATCACAATATATGGATAAGTGTCTGTGTCCACAATCTTTTCGTCCTTTGCAGGTCCTATCAGGTTCGTTCGTACATAAATTGCATTATCTGTTTCATAACACTCTTTCACTTCAATACTATAACCGCTCGTCGGCTGCTTCCCATATCCTTCCGCTACATAAAGAGCCCCTTGATCTGCATAAGTCAATTTAAACACCTGTGTTTCTTTTTCTGCGATCATCGCTGCCAGTTCCTCCGGTATATCTTCTTTCTCGACCACGGTAAAATCTATATCCCGCAATTTCTCTATGCTAAGTTTTTGGACAGAACATCCCCAAAGAGAACACAGGATAAGCAAAGACAAAATAACTCGAAACACTTTTCTCATGACATGCCTCACCTATTATTTCCTTACTAATTTATACAAAAAAGGGGGATTTTAGAACACAAAAAAGGTGCTATCATAGCGACAACACCTTTTTGTTTCCAAGCATTATACCAATGCTGCATTCTTTTTAATTGTTTCCAGTATAATCTCCTGGCATTTGGCTCCGAGATTCTTCTGTTCCTCTCTTGACAACTCTTTTGGATAAATCGGAGTTCCATATTCGATGATAACATGTGTCTTCCTGAGTCTTGGCACATGGTTTTCGAACATTTCAGCCGAATTGTTGATGGACACAGGTACGATTGGACATCCTGCCTTCGTCGCAATCTTCATCGAACCTTCTTTAAATGGAAGCAGGCTAAGTTCTTCCCCTTTATTTCGGGTTCCCTCTGGAAAGATTACGATGGATATTCCTTGTTTTACATAATCAATCGCCTGCAAGATTGTCTTTAATCCTTCTCGTGGATCATCGCGATTCAAAAAGAGACAATAAATATATCTCATCCATACACGCAGAGATGGAACCTTTTCAATCGAGTCCTTTGCAATAAATCCCGTCAGACGCTTGCACTGTACACTCAAAAGCAAAATATCAAAATAACTTCTATGATTACCGACATAAAGCGCCGCCTCATCCAAAATATTTTCTTTTCCTTTTACAGTAATCTTCACACCGCTAAGCCATAAAATCACACGGAATCCCCATTGCACAATGCGAAGCGAACTGTAGTCTTTGGCTTTCTTGTTTATTTTTCCAATGATCCATTCTACAAAAAATACCGGATAGGAAAGTAACAAAAACAACCCTAAAAATGTTGCAGCTATTATAAATCGAATCATAAATTATTTCCCTTTCTATTCTTCCTTTTCTTCTTTTGCTGGAAGACGTCCGTATAATTCGCAGGCATCGTGAAGCATATTTGCAAGCCAGTCACTGAGCTCATGCTTCATATAACGCCATGCCCAGTTCTTTGTTGCACTTCCCGGAGTATTCATACGGCCTTCTTTTCCTACAGCCATCAGATCCTGCATTGGGAAGATCGCATATGCCGCGATTGTACCTAAACATGTACGTACGAAATCCCAGTGAATACAGCTTCCGTCTGTATTCATATAACGGCGAACTTTGTCTTTCGAGTACTGAGATGCCGTCTGATACCAGCCAACAGTTGTGTCATTGTCGTGTGTTCCAGTATAGCATACACAATTGGTTGATGTAAAATTATGTGGTAAGAATGCACTTTCTTCATCGGAATCAAATGCAAACTGTAAAATCTTCATACCTGGTAAATTGAATTGATCGCGTAAATCTCTTACAGATTGTGTGATTGTACCAAGATCTTCTGCAATGATAGGAAGGTTTTCTCCCAATTCTTTTTCAATTGCATAGAATAAATCTGCTCCCGGACCTGGCTGCCATGACCCGTTCAGTGCTGTCTCTTCTCCTGCTGGAACTGACCAGTATTCGTCAAGTCCACGGAAATGATCAATACGAACATAGTCTGCAAGTTTCAATTGTGTACGAATTCTTGAAATCCACCACTTATATCCATCTGCTTTGTGTGCATCCCAATCATAGAGCGGATTGCCCCAAAGCTGGCCTGTCGCTGAGAAATAATCTGGTGGAACTCCTGCTACTGCAAGTGGATAGCCTTTGCTGTCTAATTGGAATAAGCCTTGATTTGCCCATACATCAGCACTGTCCATAGACATAAAAAGCGGCATATCTCCAATAATCTTAATCTCTTTTTCGTTGGCATATGCACGAAGCTGCGCCCATTGTCTATAGAAGATGAATTGTACAAAATAGCAATAACCAATTCCTTCTGCAAATTCTTCTCTCATCTGCGCTTTCACTTCTTCTGTAGGATTACGGTACTTATCTTCCCATGAAAGCCAGTTTTGTCCGTTATGTTTTTCTTTACATGCAGTAAAAAGTGCATAGTCTTCCAGCCATGATTTGTTGTCTTCTACAAATGCATGATATTCTCTCCACAATCCTTCATCTGTAGATTGGCGAAAACGTCCATATGCAGTCTTTAAAATCCTTGTCTTCCAAGGAAGAATCGCTCCGTATTCCACATATCTTCCGTCTCCTGTTGGACACCCGTACAATTCTCCATCCCACACAAGTCCCATGTCTCTAAGCAATGCCGGACTGATGATAAGTGGTTGTCCCGCAAATGCTGAAAAGCTCTGATATGGAGAATCTCCAAAACCAGTTGGTGTCAATGGCAGGATCTGCCACAAATGTTGTCCTGCTTTGTGAAGAAAATCGATAAATTCATATGCTTCATATCCCATATCACCAATGCCGTAAGGTGATGGAAAAGAAGTTGGGTGAAGCAGAATCCCTGATGTTCTAGTCAATGTTGATTTGCCCATAATTACCTCCTCTTTTCGTTTTAATAACATAATTAAATTATACTCAACGATACAAAGAAAGGCAATGTTTTTGAAATTTACTTTTTAAATGTACAGTGGTATAATCTACGGAAAGGGCAAAGGAGAATGAAGAGCCTTTCGCTTTTCAGGTATTCTGCCCATTTTCAATACATACTTATTTCACCAAAGGAGAGAGGAAAAATGGCAAGAAACCTTACCTTATTAACAGATTTATACGAATTAACTATGATGCAGGGATATTTTGAACGTGGGGAATCAGAAACGGTTGTTTTTGATATGTTCTTCCGTTCCAATCCAAATCAGAATGGATATTCTATCGCTGCGGGATTAGAACAAGTAATTGACTACATTAAGAGACTGCATTTCACATATGATGATGTAGCTTATCTTCGCAGTCTGAAGATTTTTAGTGACGACTTTCTACATTATTTAAGTGGATTCCATTTCAGTGGTGATATCTATGCAATCCCGGAAGGAACTGTTATCTTTCCAAAAGAACCACTTTTGAAAGTAATCGCGCCAATCATGGAAGCACAATTAATTGAGACTGCAATCTTAAATATCATCAATCACCAGTCCCTCATTGCAACGAAGGCAGCACGTGTCGTTTATGCCGCTGACGGTGACGGTGTTCTTGAATTTGGTCTTCGCCGTGCGCAGGGTCCAGACGCCGGATTATATGGCGCCAGAGCCGCCATGATCGGTGGATGTGTAGGTACTTCTAACGTACTTGCAGGTGAATTATTCGATGTGCCTGTCAGAGGTACACATGCACACAGCTGGGTTATGAGTTTTCCAGATGAATACACCGCTTTCAAAACATATGCAGACCTTTACCCTACTGCATGTACTCTCCTTGTTGATACATACGATACACTAAAATCTGGTGTTCCAAATGCCATCAGAGTATTTACAGAAATGCGTGAAGCAGGTATTGAACTTAAGAATTATGGTATCCGTCTCGATAGTGGTGACCTTGCATATCTTTCAAAGAAAGCACGTAAGATGTTAGATGCAGCCGGATTTGAAGATGCTATTATTTCTGCTTCAAACGACCTTGATGAACTTCTGATCCATGACCTGAAAGTACAAGGCGCTAAGATCACTTCATGGGGTGTTGGTACGAACTTAATCACATCCAAAGACTGCCCATCTTTTGGCGGTGTTTATAAATTAGCTGCCATCCAGCAGCCAGACGGTACCTTCCAGTCTAAGATCAAGCTTTCTGAAAACACAGAAAAGATCACAAACCCTGGAAACAAAACCATCTATCGTATCTACGACAAAGAGACAGGAAAGATGCGCGCTGACCTCATCTGTTTCGTGGATGAAACCTTTGATGAAAACAAAGATTTACTGTTATTTGACCCTGTTGCAACATGGAAGAAAACAAAACTTGCAGGTGGCTCTTATACAATGCGTGAAATCTTATATCCTGTATTTATCCATGGCGAATGTGTTTACGAATCTCCATCTGTTATGGAAATCGCAGCATACTGCCGCCAGGAAAAAGAGACATTATGGGATGAAACCAAACGTCTCTTCAATCCACACCGCGTATATGTGGATTTATCTCAAAAATTATACGATGAAAAACAGGCACTGCTTAACAAAATGAGCATGGCTGATTAATAAAAAAGGAGTATAAATTATTATGAAAATAGTTGTATTAGCTGGCGGTCTCAGCACAGAACGTGACGTATCACTCTCTTCTGGTGCCGGAATCTGCAAAACCTTAAGAGAAAAAGGACATGATGCTTTTTTACTGGACGTATATTTAGGCTTTCCATACGATGCAAACAAATTAGAAGAAGTATTTACTCTTCCTGGTGCAGGACTTGAAATTGCAGAAGGAATCAAGACAACGGAACCTGATCTGGCTGCGATCAAAGCTTCTCGTGAAGATCAATCAGATTGTTTTGTTGGACCAAACGTTATCGAGATTTGTCGTATGGCAGATATCGTTTTCATGGCACTTCATGGAGATGTTGGGGAAAATGGAAAACTCCAGGCGACATTCGATATCTTAGGGATCAAATACACAGGACCAAACTACCTTGGAAGTGCTCTTGCCATGGACAAGGGCATTACAAAACAGATTTTTAAAATGTCAGGTGTGCCAACTCCACTTGGTACTGCTCTTAAGAAAGAAAAGAAAGACACCGCACTTTCTGATCTCGGTCTTAAGCTTCCAGTAGTCGTAAAACCTTGCTCTGGAGGTTCCAGTATCGGTGTCTATATTGTAAATACAGAAGAGGAATATCAGGAAGCAATTGAAAAATCATTCAGCTATGAAGATGAAGTTGTGATCGAACCTTATATTAAAGGCCGCGAATTTGCATGTGGTATCATCGATGGAAAGGCACTTCCTGTAATTGAAATTATCCCAAAAACAGGATTCTTTGATTATGCCAACAAATATCAGGCTGGAGCAACAGAGGAAATCTGCCCTGCACAGATTCCTGACGAAGTTGCCGAAAGAATTCAGCGAGCAACTGAGCTTGCATTCAAATCATTAAAATTAGACGTGTATTCGCGTGCCGACTTTTTGTGGGATGCCAACAATGACATCTACTGCCTTGAGGTAAATACACTTCCTGGTATGACATCAGCAAGCTTACTTCCTCAGGAAGCAAGAGCTGCCGGCATTGAGTATGGTGATCTTTGTGAACTGATTATTCAAAAATCTTTAGAACGCTACAACGCATAACAGATCGGAGGATTTCTTATGAAACATATGTCTTTAAAAGAAATCGCTGCTGCCTGTGGCGGACAATATTTCGGCGATGAAGCAAAACTCTCTGTCGAAGTTACTGGTGTTGCAATCGACAGCCGTAAGATTGAAGAAGGATATTTATTTATTCCAATCAAAGGTGCCCGCGTCGATGGACATGACTTTATTCCACAAGTTATGGCAAAAGGAGCGCTTTGTACTTTATCTGAAAAAGAATTGGAAGATGCATCTTATCCATATATTCTGGTCGATTCTTGTCAGAACGCCATGAAAGCAATTGCGCAGCATTACCGCACTGCCCTCGGTATCAAAGTTGTCGGAATCACCGGAAGTGTCGGAAAAACCAGTACGAAAGAAATGATTGCTTCTGTTCTTTCTCAAAAATACAATGTCTTAAAGACAGCAGGCAATTTTAATAATGAAATCGGTCTTCCTCTTACAATCTTTAATATCCGCGAAGAACATGAGGTAGCCGTTTTAGAAATGGGTATCAATCACTTTGGTGAGATGCACCGCCTCACCAAGATGGCGCAGCCTGACATTTGTGTTATCACAAACATCGGTCTTTGCCATTTGGAAAATCTCGGTGACCGAGATGGTATCCTGAAAGCTAAAACAGAAATGTTTGACTATATGCAGCCAGATGCCAAAATCATCTTAAACGGAGATGATGACAAATTGATTACTGTTACGGATGTTAAGGGACAGACTCCAAGATTTTTTGGATTATCCACAAACCTTGATGCTTTTGCGACAGATATCCACAGTATGTCACTCAAAGGCATCGGTTGTACCATCCATCTTGGGGATAACTTACTTGAAACGATCATTCCAATCCCAGGACAGCACATGGTCTACAATGCAATGGCTGGTGCTCTGGTGGGTCAAGAACTTGGACTTACTCCAGATGAAATTAAAGCGGGTATCGAAGCACTTGTGCCTGTATCCGGACGTAACAATCTGATCGAGACAGATTCTCTGCTTATTATCGATGACTGCTACAATGCAAATCCAGTTTCTATGAACGCTTCTCTGGACGTACTTGCAACAGCAGACACCCGTAAAGTTGCAATTCTCGGAGACATGTTCGAATTGGGTGTTGATGAAAAAGAACTGCACGCCGGTTGCGGAAGACATGCCGCACAAAAAGGTATTGACGTTATAATTTGTATCGGTGCTTTATCAAAAAATGCTGCTGCGGGAGCTTCTGGTATTGGCAGCTCTCAGGTTTGTCATTTCGATACAAAAGCAGATTTCTTAAAAGAAGCAGATAAAATCCTCAAAAAAGGAGACACTATTCTTGTAAAAGCTTCTCACGGAATGGAATTTCCAGAGATTGTTACATATCTCCAAACTTTGGATTTAAAATAATTTTTTATAAAACAAAAAGGTAATATCATGATTTATGAAATGCTGGTACTGGACTTAGACGGTACACTAACAAATTCTCAAAAGAAAATCACTCCGCCAACCCGCGAAGCCCTGATAGAAATACAGCAGAACGGGAAAAAGGTTGTACTTGCTTCTGGCCGCCCAACTCCAGGCGTGGTTCCTTTGGCAAAAGAATTAGATCTGCGTGAATATGGAAGCTACATCCTCTCATTTAACGGTGCACGCATCACGAACTGCGCGACTGGTGAAATCATCTACAACAAGACACTTCCGCCAAGTGTCATCCCAACTGTATATGATATCGCAAAGGAATATGATGTAGACATTCTGACCTATTCGGATGATTCCATTATTTCCGGGCTGGGTCCTAATGAATATACAGAGATTGAATCACGTATCAACAGCCTTCCTGTAAAAGTGGTAGACGACTTTGCCGCATACATCGATTTTCCAATCAACAAGATTCTAATTACAGGAGATCCTGCTCTTACTGCAGAACTTGAAAAGGTTCTGAAAAATAAATTTCACTCTTATTTGAATATTTATCGCTCCGAGCCATTCTTTTTGGAAGTCATGCCCCAAAACATTGACAAGGCAAACTCACTTCAAAAACTCCTTAACAGTCTGGGGCTTGTTGCAGACCAGATGATCTGCTGCGGAGATGGATACAATGATTTGACGATGATAGAATACGCCGGTCTTGGAGTTGCCATGGCAAATGCACAGCCCATTGTAAAAGAATCTGCAGACTTTATTACAAAGTCAAATGATGAAGACGGCGTGCTGTATGTAATCAATCAGTTTATGAGGGATTAGAAAAGGAGCTATCAAATAGCTCCCCAAAAAATATTTTTGTAAACTTTTTTAACAATGCTCTGATTTTGATATATATTTTCTAACTAATGTATGAGAACATAAGCAGTTAAAAAATACACCTTCCACTACACCAACCACAATTAACATTGCAATTGTGTTTGCAAATTTACCTGCAACTGTATAGTTGTTCATTCCTAATAAAAATAACATACATGCAACTACTAAAACCGCACCAATCATAACACCATATTTAAAATTATTCTTCATATCCATTTCCCCTTCCTGTTTGAAACTCACGTTTTATCTTATGAGTTCAGTGTACAGCAAGAGGGGGAAATAATTTTTTCAACTTACTTTTCTTATAAAATCCCTGCTACCACTTGTTCCAGATTTGCTTTTGCCTGTCGAATCTTATTTAGATCTTCTTCCGTCGCTTTATCTACGCGAAACTTGCCTACTGGTTTTTGAAGTTCACTGCAGGCTTTTTTGATTTCTTTTACTTTTGCTTTATCAAGACTCTTTCCAAGTTCTTTTAATTTCTGAGCTATTTTAGAAAGCAGGCTTTGCGATTCGCTTACCAGTTCTAATCCTTCTCTTCGAATATTGTCTGTCCCTGCATATTCCTGTGCATCACGGATTGCCTGTTCGATCTCTGCATCCGACATACGATCATCAGCTGAGATTGTGATAGATTCCATCTTGCCTGTCGCTTCGTCTTTTGCTGAAACATTCAGGATACCATTTGCATCAATGTCAAATGTTACTTCAATCTGTGGAATTCCATTTGCCGCACGTTTTACGCCTTTCAATCTGAACTTTCCAATCAACTTGTTATCTTTCGCCATTGGACGTTCTCCCTGAAGTACACGGATTTCAACCATTTTCTGCATTGGAGATGCAGTTGTAAATACACGCGAATAACGTGTTGGAAGTGTTGTGTTTCGCTCAATCAGACGAGTTGCAACACCACCGATTGTTTCAATAGAAAGGCTGAGAGGAATTACATCTAAGAGTAAAATATTTTGTCCTGTTCCTGCTGCCACAAGCGCATTTCCCTGGAGTGTACTTCCAAGAACCGCTGCCCCCATCGCTACACATTCATCCGGATTGATATTTCTTGATGGTTCTTTTCCTGTCAAGAATTTTACCTTTTCCTGCACTGCCGGAATTCTTGTGGAACCTCCGACAAGCAATACTTTGCCCAGTTCAGATGCTGCGATTCCTGCGTCGTTTAATGCCATCTGCACTGGTTCTGCTGTTTTCTCAATCAGATCCTTTATCAATTCATTGAACTGTCTGCGAGTTAACGTTGCTTCAAAATGAATCATCTCACCCCTTGACTGTGTCAGATATGGAAGCACAATCTGTGTACTGTCAGCAGCAGACAATTCTTTTTTTGCTGTTTCAGCAGCTTCACGGATTCTCTGCATTGCAGAAAGGTCGCGTGAAACATCTACTCTCTTTTCATTTTTGATCATTCTCACAACCCAGTCTGCAATACGATCATCAAAATCGTCACCGCCAAGGTGATTGTCACCTGCTGTTGCGAGAACTTCAATGACACCGTCTGCAATTTCAATAATGGAAACGTCAAATGTACCGCCGCCAAGGTCATATACCATAACCTTTTGAGAGTCGCCGTGATTTAGCCCATAAGAAAGTGCTGCACTTGTTGGTTCGTTGATAATACGTTTTACATTGAGTCCGGCGATACGGCCGGCATCCTTTGTCGCTTGTCTTTGGACATCGTTAAAATATGCTGGAACCGTGATTACTGCATCTGTAACCGTCTCACCCAAAAATTCTTCCGCTTCTTTCTTAAGCTGCATCAAAATCATTGCACTGATCGTCTGCGCCTTGTAATCTTTCCCATCGATACTAACGCTCCAATCTGTTCCCATGTGTCGTTTTACCGAACTGATTGTGCGGTCTGTATTTGTAGCTGCCTGTCTTCTTGCTGCCTCTCCGACCAGTCTCTCTCCATTTTTTGTAAATGCAACCACACTTGGAGTCGTTCTGCTTCCTGTCACTGTATGTACGATGACAGGTTCTCCATTTTCTACAACTGCTACACAACTGTTTGTGGTTCCTAAATCAATTCCTATTACTTTGCCCATTTTCTAAATACGCCTCTTTCTTTTTATATAAAACTCTTGATTAACAGCAAAACATACAAAACATATATGTCAAACACATTCTTCCGCAAAGCGAGCCGATATCCATATTGTATCTTTGAAAATCCTGACCAGCCTCATTATAAGCACTACCTGCATAGCTCATACTACGAAGTGTTCTCTGATATACTAAGTTATTTGGATCCATTTGGATCGCTTTTCGAATCTGTTCTTCTGCAAACATAAGATTTCCAAGCCCTTGATTTGCAAGTGCACTTAGATAATACCATCTTGCATTTCTTTCACCACTGACAATACTATTTAATGTCTGATTTGCATATTGATATTGTCCCATGTTGATAAAATCGATTGCCTGACGGATATCATCACTGTCTCCCGGCTCTGATACTGGTCTTTGCGGCTGCTCATTTCTTCCAAAACCGAATAGTTCATCAAAATCATAATATCCAAATCCACCTGTATACCAGCCGCCTTGATACTGACCGCCTTGCTGCTGACTGCCTTGATACTGACTGCCTTGATACTGGCTGCCATATCCGTTTCCATATGGATTACGCTGTTGTTCCTGTTTTTTATATTTTTCTGGGTTGTTCAACATATCATATGCTTCATTGACCTCGTTCATCTTTGCTGCCGCTGCCGGGTCGTCCGGATGAAGGTCTGGATGAAACTCCTTCGCCTTTTTACGATATGCTTTTTTTATCTCCTCTTTACTGGCACCTTCTGAAATACCCAACACCTTATATGGATTCTGTACCATTACTTTTTCTCCTTCCCTTTCAGCATTATATAATAATGCTGCCATACGCCGCCGTATAAAATATTTCGGATCAAATGCGCATCCTGAACAATTGGCAGCTTTTCAAACTGCTCTGTTGCCCTGCCGATTGCAACTGTCATGATGCCTTCCATTTCCTCCGGCTTTTTCTGCATTTTAATCAACGGATTGTAGTTTCCTTTTTTCAAATCTTTTTTATAATCCATGGATGCGTCCATCAAATAAATGAAACGTCCAAACTCATAGCCAAATGTGCGAAGACTATTGCTCCAGAAATCTTCCTGATACACAAATATTTCTGAAAGCATCCTTCCAGAACAGTTTACAGCCTCATCCGGTTTCGAGTCACCTCTTTTTTCAATTTTTCTTAAATCATTGACTCCTTTTTCGATTGCCGCACACTGTCTTGGGTATTTCACTTGTATTTTTTTATAATTCTTTTCTAAAAGATCGCCATATTTTTTCTTTGTGATTTTGCGCTCATCTTCCCAATCATCAAGACATTTATAATAAGCCATCGCAATTGTCATATCCGCTGCATAATCTATATATGGTGTTTCTATATATGTCTTTTTATGAAGTGGATGCAGCATACATGTAAACTGCGACCGCTTCTCTTCCGGTTCATGGAGCGCTGTCAAAAACAAGGCCAGAAATGTCATCTCGTAACTGAGTGAAATTCTTTCCATCGGACCAAATTTATCACCAAGCTTTTTGCAGAGCGCGCAATAAAAACTCTGATAACGGGCAAGTTCTTCTGGCTCAAGGCCTTCCTTATTACAAATCACATATCCAAACATACCAAAACCCCCTCTAAACATAATTTCCGACTATAAACTTTAGTTATTATACAAAATCTGGATTTTTTTACAATGACTTTTATTTTTTTTTAATAGACTTCACTGATTGTTCACAGAAAAAGGGGATTTATCTAAGTGATATACAAACAAATAAATCTTCGTATATCCTTCACTACAACGCGCCGCTTCCTACGACTAATGCACGTATTCGTAAGACTCTAGCATGTTCGCCGTGCGGGGCTCTCATGCCAGACTCAAACGACTACGGCATGGATTCTCCGTCGCTTTGCTTAACTTACGTTCAGGAGATACGAAGATTTATTTTGTACGTACATACTTTAATAAATAAAAAATGTGGCGCTGCGCGCCAAAGTTTGTTGGCTTAGGTAAATATAGAAAAAGTTTCTAGAATCCTACTTTTTCTGTATAGAAACTGCTTTTTTATATTGACATTTTTACCCTGGACATTTCTTCCAAGCTGAACTTTTCTCACATATGCCCACGACATTTACAGCAGGCTGAACTTTCCATGCATATGCCCACGACATTTACAGCAAACCATGCGCCGCAAAAAAGCCCACGAAAAAAGTAGCCATAAATTGACTACTTTTATTTCTATCACTTAGACAATTCCTCTTTATTTCTCAGCCAACACTGCTTTTAAGAATTCCCAGACTCTTACAATAGAGCTGATGCTGATCTTTTCATCTGGTGTGTGTACATCAAACATATTTGGTCCTGTTGAAATGCAATCTAATCCTTCGATTTTTGAAGATAAGATACCACATTCCAGACCTGCATGAATTACTTCTACTTCCGCATCTTTTCCTGTCTGTTCTTTGTAAACTTTCAAGCAAAGATCGCGAAGTTTTGAAGTTCTCGCATATGGCCATCCTGGATATTGTCCATGATAACTGATCTGACCACCAAGAGCCTTTGTGAGCTGTTTTAATCTTGCTCCGACAAATTGTTTTGCCGATTCCAGTGAGCTTCTGATAGAGAATGTAAGGTTGATTTCTTCTGCATCAATCTTAACTACACCCATGTTAAGCGATGTTTCCACTAAGCCTGGCAGGTCAGCGCTCATTGTCTGCACGCCGTTTGGCATCAGATTGAGTGCTGTAATCGCTTTTTCTTTTGAGCATTCTGACAACACTTTGCGTTCTTCTGTACCTTTTACTTCTAAAATTAATTCTACATCCGGGTCTGAAACACCGTATTCGATGTCTAATATCTTATTAAATTCTGCTACTGCTGTTTTCACGGCTTCTGCATCTGCCGCAAGGAATTCTGCTGCTGCATTCTTTGGAATGACATTATCTTTCACACCGCCAACAATGCTTACCAAATCAAACGCTGTGTTTTCTTTTAAATATAAGAAAAATCTTCCTACAATCGCATTTCCATTTGCACGTCCTTTGTCGATCTCGATACCAGAGTGTCCTCCAAGGAATCCCTGTGTCTTGATTTCACATACAGTGCCGCTCTTTACATCTGTCTCGACAGGAATCACGCAGTTTGCTCGCATCCCGCCTGCACATCCTGCTGTGAAAACACCCTCACTTTCCGAGTCGATGTTCAAAAGCCTTTTTGCTTTGCAGCATGATAAATCGATTCCTGTTGCACCTTCCAGCCCTACTTCTTCACATACAGTAAAAACTACTTCCAGACGTGGATGTGGAATATCCTTTGCATCTAAAAATGCCAATCCGTAAGCAATTGCGATACCATCATCTCCGCCAAGAGTTGTACCATCTGCTGTAAGATAGTCTCCATCTATCATTACTTTGATTGGCTCTTTTTCCATATCAATCGGACATGTTGGCAACTTGTCACCTACCATATCAAGATGTCCTTGTAGGATAATCGGCTCTACATCTTCATAACCAGGTGTTGCTTCACCGATAATGATAACATTCCCCATCTCATCCTGTTCGTAATATAGCCCTCTTTCTTTTGCAAAATTCACACAATAATCACTGATCTGCTTTTCATGATAAGAAATATGCGGAATATTGCAAATATCTTCAAAAAAACTAAATACCGATGCCGGCTCCAATCCTTGTAAAACTCTCACTTTTTTCTCCTCCGATACAAATATATTTCTATACATTATTTTCTTATAATATTAGTTTTTCGTCAATCAGTAAAATTATTACAAAAGACCTGATATTATCTGGTATAAGATAATTTCAGGTCCTTTTAGGGTACTATTTTTCGTTTTCAAGATGTGAGATAATCTCTCGTTTATATGCGAGAAATTCTTCTGTCAGATTAAAATCCTTTCGTCTTGGCTTTGCTTCTTTTATGACAATTTCTTTTGTAATCGTACCCGGTCTTTCTGTCAGAAGATAGATTCGATCAGATAACAAAATTGCTTCATCAATATCATGTGTGATAAAAAGCGTAGACAATCTGATTTTCTCCATGACATCCAGATACCACTCATGTACAGTTCCTTTGGTCAACATATCTAATGCTGAAAACGGTTCATCTAAAAGTGCAACTTTTTCTGAGAACAGATAGGTACGAAGAAGCGCTGCCCTTTGTTTCATGCCGCCAGAAAGCTGCGCAGGATATTTTTTCTCTGTCCCTGCCAGTCCAAATTCTTCAAAATATGCTGCCGCCTTTTCACGTGCTTCTTTCTTGCTCATTCCTTGTATAACAAGTGGAAGTGCTACGTTATCTACAATTGTTTTATATGGCATCAGCAAATCCTTCTGAAGCATATAACTTACTTTTCCTGGTTTTCCAGTGATATTCTCGCCAAGCAATGTAACGTTTCCTTCATCTGGCACACTTAAGCCTGCAATAATATTAAATAATGTAGTCTTTCCGCCACCGCTTACACCAAGAAGCGATACAATCTCACCTTCCTGAAGCTCTAACGATATATCTTTGATAATCTGCTCTTCATCGAATGCCTTAGACACTCTGTTTACCTGCAAAACCGCCATGTGTGCCTCCTTGTTTTGAATCTTATTGTGGTAAGAAATCATTTGTAAATCCTGTATCCAATGGAACTTCCTCTTCTGTCAGTTCATTGTCATTTACCCACTGATAAAAATGATTCCATCTCTCCGCATCAATATATCCCCAGTATGGAGCTTCCGCCTGATATTCTTCTGCAAGATATTTCTGGCTTGCTTCTACTAATTCCTGATCTAATTCTGGGGCATATTTGCAAAGGATTTCTGCTGCCTCTTCTGGATTTTCCATGGCAAACTGATATCCTTTACTCACAGCTTCCATAAATGCTTTTGCTGTATCAGGATTTTTTTTCAGGAAGTCATTTCCAGAAATAATCACTGGTGTATAGTAGTCAAATACCGGATCAATATCTGCAAATTCAAAATAGTCTGTATCAAGTCCTTCTAATTCTGTCTTCACTCCTGCCCATGCGTAGAAAATCCAGATAGAATCTACTGAATTTGTCTTAAGCGCTGATACTTCATCTGTTACCGTACTTGGAATCAATTCTACTTTACTAAAATCTCCACCGTCTGCTTTTACAACTTCTTCCAAAGTTGCAAGTTCAATTGCACCATTCCATGTAGCATATGTATGCCCTTCCATTCCCTTTGGTCTGTCCATACCTTCGCCTGCTCTTGAAATAATACCCGATGTATTATGTTGGATCACAGATGCAACTGCGGTAATTGGAAGTGCATCCTCACCTGCAAGTGCTGCTGCCATGGAATCCTGGAATGAAATACCAAACTCTGCTTTTCCTGAAGCAACAAGTACTGCAGCACCATCTTCTGGTGGCTGTACGATTTCTACTTCTAAGCCTGCTTCTTCAAAATATCCCTTTTCTTGCGCTACATATAAACCTGTGTGGTTTGTATTTGGTGTCCAGTCAAGGACAAATGTGACTTTTTCTAAATCACTTTCTGAATTTTTTGATTCGTTATTTCCACATGCAGTCATTGCAAATACCATAACAACTGCAAGTAATAATGCATATACTTTCTTTTTCATCTTTCTACTCCTTTTCCCATGGCATACATTTCTTTTGTAATACATCTACACCTTTCATCAGAAGCAAACTGATGATGGAAATCAAAAAGATAACTGCAAACATTTTATCAAAAGAAAATGCCTTTTTTACACGAGTCATATAAACACCCAGTCCTCCGAAGCCTCCAAGCCATTCGGAAATCACTGCTCCAACAACTGCATATGATGCTGAAATGCGCAGCCCTGAGAAAAACTGTGACATCGCTCCCGGAAATTTGATGTGTCGGAAAATCTGCCATCTGCCTGCACCCATAGCACGAAGTAAGTTGATTGAATCCGCATCCGCACTCTTAAATCCGTTCAATAGACCTACAGTAATTGGGAAAAATGTAGTAATTACAATCAAAATGACCTTCGGGGTCATCTCGTATCCAAACCAAAGTACCAATAATGGTGCAATTGCTACTGTCGGAATTGTCTGTGTCAGTACGATCAGTGGATAACATGCTTTGTAAAGTGCCTCAAATTGATCCATTAGGACTGCCATAACAAATCCCAGAAAGATTCCCAGTGCCAGCCCAATAAATGCTTCCGAGAGGGTAATCACAGAATGCTCCATCAGCGCTGAAAATTCATCAACAAATGCTTGCACAACTTTGACTGGTGACGGCAGCATGAAACTGTCCACAATCCCCAGGGAACTTACTAACTGCCATACGATCAGTATCAATACAATCGCCGAGCATGACCATATTTTATTTGTGGTGTTTTGTAACTTTCTTTTCAATGGTTAACACTTCTCCTTCTGGACGATAGTTGACTTTCACGTAAGCAGATACCGATCTTGCTCCGGCCTCTACCGCCACTTTCTGACATTGCTTGATGATTTCCATAAGTTCATCATAATCTCCCTCAATGGAAGTTTCACATGGTCCGACAAAATAGTTCAAGCCAGTTGATTTGATATAATCAATGACTGCATCTACAATGCGGATTGTCTCTTCGTCGCTGTTTACCTTAGGTAAAACTTGGATTGCTACACTTGCGTTCATAATTTTCTTCTTCCTTTCTTACTATAGAATTCATTATGAACCTGACTTGTGTTTGGAGTGCATTTTTCTTGATTCTTTGAAATACTTGGATATCAAAACTTGCTAGTGGCGCCAGTTTCTTAACATATAAAAAATGCACCTAAGTATCTGTGATACCCAGGTGCTTGAATTTCAATTCAATCTTTTTTATAAAATCAAAATGTACTCTTCCTACGCTGGCATTATCCAGATCAGGTTCTCGGGTTCAAGGTGAATACACCTTATCTCAGCCGGCTCGATTACCAGCGCCCCTTCTGTTGTCGTAATTAGTTTACTACCATAAAATAGAATTGTCAATGATATGGAGATTTGTTGACAAAACTTGCTTTTATCTTTGCTTGAATGTCTTCGCCTGGAAATTATCTCTGCTTGGTTGTCTTCGCCTGGGCGATAGAGAATTAACTTGCTTAATTCTCCCCAAAATTCACACTATATCTTCCTCATTTTGATCGGATTGGACATATAGAAAGAAACAAACTTCCCCTACCTTCAATTTTATTGATTTCATGGGCAGTGTCAGCTTATTTCTACGCATACCGAAAAAAGGGCTTATTTTTAGGCTTTTTTAGCTTGCTTTTGGTCGTAGTAATCAAGTAATTTGCCATTAACCCAGGGCATTTCTTGCAGGCTAAACTTTTCTTGCATATGCCCACGCGATTTACGGCAGGCTAAACTTTTCTTGCATATGCCCACACGATTTACAGCAAGGTATGCGCTACAAAAATCTTCCATTTTTCCACTGCAACAGTGTACTTTTTTATCACTTTATGGTATCATAGTGAAAGTGTTTTCACAATGAAGGAAGAGAGGAATTATTATGTTACAAACAATAGAAAACATCAATTCAGCTGTGAATAATTTTATTTGGGGTGTTCCAGCTATGATTTGTATTATCGGTGTCGGTCTGATTTTGAGCGTTCGAACAAATTTTATTCAGATTCACAAATTTGTACATGCCCTTAAAATGACCATCGGCCGTATTTTTGAAAAGCAAGAAGCCTCTGAAGGTGCTATGACTCCATTCCAAGCTGTATGCACTGCTTTGGCTGCGACTGTTGGAACAGGAAATATTGCGGGAGTTGCAGGTGCGATTGCCATCGGCGGACCTGGTGCCGTTTTCTGGATGTGGGTTTCAGCATTGCTAGGAATGTGTACAAAATTTGCCGAAGTAACGTTAGCCGTTCATTTCCGCGAAAAGAATAAATATGGCGACTATGTTGGCGGACCAATGTACTATATTAAAAATGGACTTGGTAAGAACTGGATGTGGCTCGCATACCTATATGCAATTTTCGGAGCAATTACAGTATTTGGAACAGGAAACGCAACTCAGGTAAATACCATTACAACTGCAATCAATTCTGCATTAATAAACTATAAAATCATCGGAGAATCTTCTTTAGATACAACAAATCTTGTAATTGGTATTATTATTACATTGCTTGTGGGTGCTGTACTACTTGGCGGTATCAAACGTATTGGGAAAGTTACAGAAAAACTGGTTCCTTTTATGGCAGTTCTCTACATCATTTTAGGTGCTGGTGTTATTATTTTAAACATTCAAAATGTGCCTTCCGTATTTGTTTCGATTTTCCAGGGCGCATTTACTCCAAGCGCTGTAACAGGCGGTGTTGTAGGCAGCTTATTCTTAAGTATGAAAAAAGGCGTTTCCAGAGGTATTTTCTCAAATGAAGCCGGACTTGGTACTGGATCTATCGCACATGCCTGCGCTGATACAGACAAACCTGTACAACAAGGACTGTTCGGAATTTTCGAAGTCTTTGCAGATACAATTATCATTTGTACTCTAACTGCACTTACAATCCTTTGCAGTGGAATCCCAGTAAACTACGGAGTAGATGCAGGTGCTGAGCTTACAATCAGCGGACTCGTTTCTACATATGGCAACTGGGTATCTATTTTTACTGCTGTAGCTCTTTGCTGTTTTGCATTCTCAACTATTCTCGGCTGGGGATTATACGGAGCAAGATGTATCGAATTCATTTTCGGAGAAAAGATTATCAAACCTTTCATGGTTGCATACTCACTGATTGCTATTGTTGGTGCAACTGCAGATCTCGGTCTGATTTGGGGAATCTCAGATACATGTAATGGACTCATGGCAATTCCAAACTTAATTGCACTGTTCTTACTTTCTGGAACAGTCGTAAAACTGGTAAAAGAACATTTTGGAAAATAACCTAAAGAAATAAGATTGAGGCATGATTCGATTTACAAAAATTGAATCGTGTCTCTTTTTGATAGCTGAACAGACTTTACATCCTTGATTCTCTTCTATAATGTTTTGAGCATTTGAATAAGTTTTTGATTATTAAATGAATTTCTCTCCCGCGTATTATATATTGTGAAATGATTTTCTTCCTTATAAAACTTCATTAATTTTACATTTTCTTCCGTTTCTAAAAATACAACCATCCCACCTAATATATACTGAGCTTCTTTAATTTTCTCAATCGCAATCTCTAACAATTGCTGTCCTGTTATCTTTTTATTTGCATCGTTTTTGAAATTCTTCCCGAGTTGGGCAATCAGAAATGCGGCTAAATGAAATGTTTGTTGTTCTGCTTGTTGTTCACTAACACGAAACATTTTTCTTTGAGTTGTTTTGCTTAAAATATCTCTTTTAACTATAATTGGCTTAATCGTAAGCGTGAAGTACCCTACTAAGGTAATATCACTATTAGTAAAAATCAAATAGGTAACCGATTGATTCTTTTTGGTAAATTCAATTGAATTTTCTTTTAGAAATCTTTCGACATAAGGATTTAACGGACAAGAAAAGTGATTTAGGATATCAATTAAACTTTCTTCTCCGTTTTCTTTCATATAATCACGCATGTTTACTACATTATACTCATCATACATTCGCAATCTTTATCCTTTCAATAAATTCCTTTAGCTCTTTCCCCCTCAATTCCCTAAATTTTACAGTGCATGATTCTTTCGGTCTCTTCTTTGATTCTTCTATTGCATGCAAAAACTTCTCTGCTTCCTCGCCTTCATATACGAAATTATGCGTAATACTATCTCTATACACACTTACACCTTCTTTCTTTTATTCTTCACACGACTTATTCTTATATACGTACAATAACACAAAACATTTTTGATGTAAAGTCTATTCAATTATCAAAGTGCAAAATATATCCTTGGAACTTTTGGCTGAATTGCCTGATATGAATTTATGCGAATACTGCTTCAGAATCTAATCTGAATTATAGCATCCGCATTTTCATTTTATAAGAACTACGATTTATATATGAAAATATTTTATCGTAAATTTGGAACCATCTTCTCCTGATTCCACACTGATATGCCCACGGTCCGCCTCCACAATCGCCTTTGCAAGTGCCAGACCGATTCCTACGCTGTCCTGCGAGGAATTTTTGCCTTTATAAAACCGTTCGAAAATATGTTTTTGATCTTCTTCATCGATTCCTTCTCCAAAATCCCGAATGGAAATGGAGGTATATACTTGATTTTGATTTAATGTGATCACAATTTTGCTATCATCCTCAGAATGCTCAACGCAATTTTTTAAGATATTGGTAATTGCCTCTACCTGCCATCGAAAATCACAAAGAACCATACAATCTTCTGCCGTCTTTTCCTTCACTTCCACAGTAACATTCTTTAGATCACACAACATGGCAACATTCTGTATAGCTGCATCTACAAGTGCTTTCGCCTTCACCTCTTCTTTTAAGAAAACAACGGTATCTGAATCCAGTTTGGAAAGTTTGAGAAGTGACTGTACCAGAAAATTAATATTTCTAGTCTCACGCTTGATATCATGTAAAAAATCACTACGCACTTCTAGCGGCATCTCTGGATCATCCATGAGATTATCCAGAATGACTGATATAGAGGTAAGCGGCGTCTTTAGCTGATGGGAAATGTCTGATAACGAATCTTTCAGATCATTCTTCGCTTTCACCGAATGTTCTGCCACTTCTTTCAGCATGACCGTCGTCTTATAAATCTCATTTTTCAAAATGGAAAGCTCATCCTCTGACATATCGTCGATTTCCAATTTGTAATTCTTCTGATTGATTTCCTCAATATATCTTGTTATCTGTGCAAGTTCTCTGTCTTTCTTGCGATTATACTGTAAAAATGCACCTGTTACTGCCAGCGCCAGAAACAGCAGCCAGATCAGTTGCAACACTTGAAACAACCGATGCTCAGATTCATTCTGCAAGATCAAAGAATCCTTCTGTAAATCAATTCCATAAGACTTCAGCCACAAGCTGTCCTGATTCTCTTCACTGTCACTTTCAAATAATGCCACCAGCTCCTCCTCTGTTATCTCCGGATAATGTTCCCTTACTTCTGAAAGAACCGCATTTAATTTCTGATTGTAATTCACCGTATATCTTTGATATTCCCAATAATTCAGCGCCATGCTGCCTAATACAAACACCATCACCACTATGACGATTCTATGCAGACAACGCTTCAAATCCACTTTATTTTCCATCTTTATCGATCCTGTATCCGATTCCTTTTACTGTTACAATAACTTCACTTCCGATCTTTTCACGGATTCTCTTAAAATAGACCGTCACGGTATGATCGTCCACATCATTTCCTGTCCATTCCCAGATTTTATCCAAGATTGTACTCCGACTTACCACTTTATCCAGATTCAAAAACAACAACTGCAGTATCTTCATCTCAAGACTCGTCAGATTCACCACATTTCCTGCCTTTGTAACGATCATCTTATCCATATCAAATGTGACATCTCCTACCTGGACAGCCGTCTCCCTGCGATTTCGCAAAAGAACACGATTCACACGTGCCATCAATTCTTTTGTGGAAAACGGCTTTGTAATATAGTCATCTGCGCCCAGATTCAATCCCTTTACAACCACATCTTCATCATCCACTGCTGTTAAAAAGATCGTCGGAATCTTTCTCTGACAGATTTCATTTTCAAAGAGACGCATCCCATTTCCATCCGGCAGAGAAATGTCAAGTACGATCAGATCGGGACTCTGCTTCGCCAGATACTGCTTCGTCTCACGCACTGTTTTCACTGCACAAACCTCATACCCGTTTGACTGAAATGCATACTCCAAACCTTTTATAATTGTCTGATTATCTTCCACCAGTAAAATTTTCATAAGTTTCTCCCTTTCCGAGATTTCGTTTCAAATCATCTTGAAGTTCTGAAACGAAGTATAACACATCAGGCGCAGTTATGGTGGGAAAATCTCACCACTGCGCCTAAGCCTTCTTTAAATATTTTCGTTTCGAATAGTTTCTATCACATTTTGTTTGTCAATTTTACTGATAGAATATTTCATGATTACTGTGATCAAAAGAAATACCGCTGCGATTGAAATGATAATTGCTCTCCATGGAAGTTTGTAAGCCAATATGATCATACCTTCTGTCATTACATAATAAACCCCAAAGGAAATCAGACATCCAACCGGAATTCCGATCACAAGAGATTTCATTCCATAGAAAAAGCTTTCCAGCTGAATCATACGGTTAAATTCTTTCTTGGTCATACCTACACTCTTTAACATCGCAAACTCTCGTCTGCGCAGATTCATATTGGTTGTAATTGTATTGAAAATATTGGTCACACCGATCAACGCGATCACCGTAATAAATCCATATAAGAAAATGGCGATCAATGTAAAGAGAGATTTTTCACTTTGCATCCATTCATCAAAATTGCTGATAGAGCCATAGTCTTCTCCAAGAATCGTCTCCAATTCTTTTTCCGTCGCTCCTGCATCGTTTGAATTGATATAAATATATCCATAATAGTAATTATCTAACAGCATGTCTTTGCAGTCTTCCCCTACGACCATGACTGCCCAGTCCTGATATTCATCAAATGCAAACGGAATCTTATCCTTCGCTACTGCTGCAATTTCGATACTTACCTGCTTACTTTCTACCTCTTCTTCGCCACTGCTTGCAATGGTTCCTGTGATCACATCGCCTGCCTTAAATGTAAACTGATCCATTTCCGTCTTTCTCAGCTGATTTGTTTCCACGTCATAATTTTGTGCAAAAATGTGATTGAGTAAGATCCCCTTGTCTCGTACCTTTTCAAAATCAAGTCCAAGTTCTTTTACATACTTCTTATAAGAATAGTTATCCAGCACATGCACAATCAGATTTTCCTGAATCACATCGCCTTTTTGTGCATTTTCATCCTCAAGCATTCCTGTTTCTTCACAGAATTCGAAATATTCATCTGTATATTTATCTGTATCAAATACAAATGAGACTGCTATTTGCTTTGAGATATCTTCCAGATGATCCAGGTTACGGATCTCTTCAAATTTTTCTTCCACATTGCTATCTGATTCGTAGCCTACCACTATATTATAATTCCAGTCCTGATACTGCGCTTTTACTGTATTAAATGCAAAATCCACAAACGAAGACACGGTAATAAACACAATCACACATACAACAATACTGATCACGGTTGTGCGATATTTCTTTTTGCTTCTCTGCAGATTCTTATACGAAATCTCTCCGCCAATTCCAAAGAATCTGCCGACCCATTTTGGTGTCTTTACATTTTGGGCACTGATTTTGATGTCGTCATTGTTTCGGATTGCTCGAATCGGTGCAATCTTACTTGCTCTGTTCGCACTCTTTTGAGCCGACAAATAAATCGTCAAAAGTCCAAGTAAAACCGAGATTACAATCGTCAGCCACGAAAATGCAAATTTCATTTCAAATGTCAGAGCCTCTCCCAAAAGATAATCTGTGATCTTTACCAAAACAAAAGATGCAAAGATTCCAGACAAAATCCCGACCGGGATTCCCATAAGACCTAACAGTGATGCCTCATAATAAACATTTCTCTTAATCTGTTTTCTGGTTGCTCCAATACTAGAGAGCATTCCATATTGTCTAATTTTCTCTGTGATAGAAATATCAAAACTGTTCTTAATACAATATACCGATGTAAAAATGATGATAAGTACCACAATTCCACCTGCAACTGCAAGCATAAGAAGTGTTGAATCTGTCAGAATTCCAGTCTCCAGCATGATCAGATTTCCATTTGTATCAAATTGATATTTTACATCCATGGCTTTCTCTTCAAGGGCTGCAAAATCTTCTTCTGTCATGCTATAAATTTCATCGCTTCCATGATAAGTCACAAAAGCATCTTCATCTGCCTGTAAAATATTTGCGGTTATTTCCAGATGATCTTTCAAATCAGCTTTTGTATATCTCACATATACATCCAATGGATGAGTGATATTCTCTTCGTCTAAATACGTAATCAAGGTGTATCCCGGTGCAGAATACCCTTCTGCATGATACGAAAGACGATTTATAATTCCTACAATCTCATATTCATATGTTATTGTATTCACAATTTCTTCTGGCAGCGATGGATCAAATGGATTTTCCTGCGTCTGTTCATATCCGTCACACATTCTACTGCCAATATCTAATGTCAGTTTGTCTCCTACTTTTAATGCTACACCGCCATTTGAAATCAAATGTTCTGAAATTACAATCTCTTTATCATTTTCAGGGAAACGTCCTTCCAAAAGCTCCACATTCAAATCTGCAAATGCATCTTCTGTAAATGCCTTCACATAAACATAAGGTTTATACTCGTTTTCTATCCCTTCCAGAGATGCATATCCAAGATTTTCTGTGAGCAGTGTTTTCTCTACCTTGCGATTCAACTGGAACATTGAAATATCTTCTGGCGAAACATCCATAAATTTGTAATGATAGTTTCCACTCTGCTCCTTTTGATAATCAATCAAACTTGCTCTTGCGCTGAAAAACATACTCGCTACTGCCGTCAAGAGCGCTACTGACAGAATAATTCCTATCACTGTTACGATTGTGCGCTTTTGATTTAGCTTCAAATTCTTAATGGTAAGTTTATTTAATAGATTCATGCTGGTCACCTACAATTCTTCCATCTTCAATCTGAATAATACGATCTGCATATTTTGCAATCTCCATATTATGTGTGATCATGATGATCGTCTGGTTATAATCCCAGTTCGATTTTTTCAAAAGCTCTACAATCTCATCACTGGCTTTCGTATCCAGATTTCCAGTTGGCTCATCCGCGAGAATGATGGTTGGATTCGTGATCAAAGCACGTCCGATGCTGGTTCTCTGCTGCTGTCCTCCTGATAATTCGTTTGGAAGATGATTTCTTCTTTCAGAAAGTCCAAGCACATTTAACAGTTCTTCCAACTTCTGCTGATTCACCTCTCGATTATCCAGACTGAGAGGCAATGTAATATTTTCCTCCACATTTAGAATTGGGATCAGATTATAAAACTGATAAATGAGTCCCACCTGTCTTCTGCGAAAGATTGCAAGTTTGTCATCATCAAAATCATAAATGTCTTTGCCGTCAATATACACTTTCCCACTTGTAGGTCTGTCCACACCTCCAAGCAAATGTAATAATGTTGATTTTCCAGAACCACTTGCACCAACAATTGCTACAAACTCACCCTTTTGAACTGAAAACGAAACATTGTCTAATGCAACTACCTCCGTACTTCCTTTTCCATATATCTTCGTAAGATTTTCTACTCTCAAAATTTCCATAAATAAGTACTCCTTTCATCTTGTGAGGTTATTATAATACAGGGAAAGTTACAGGTAGGTTACTTTTCTGGAATTTCTTGTATCATTTCATAAATCGGGTATAATAAATACAAACTTTATCTTTTCAGGAGGTTCTCATGAGAAAACAATGTAAACCCTGGATTTTTCTATCCATCACTTTTCTCACTGTTTTTAATCTGCTCTGCTATTTTGCAATCCGATCTATGTGGTCTGGCATCATTCGCTACACATTTGAACCGATGCCATACATTCTGCTGGCTGTACTGACTGTAACTGCACTTGGAGCTGTACTTTTTTCTATGAACAAATGCTATCCGATTCCAATAGCGGTCTTCGCAGGACTGATTGACATCCTTTTTTTTGTACTGGATGCTTATATTATCTCGCTCACCACAGAAGCCACCCACTATTTTATCCGTGAATTTTTATACGGCGTTCTCTTTGTGGCTGTGATCGGACTTCTATTATATTTATGGACCGTGCTCCCGAAAAAAACATTCTTCCAGAAAAAATGGGTTCCTTCTATATTATTCATCCTTCTTTTTGCTGTGGGGATTTTCTGGCAGTTTGATCTGAATCTATTCAATTCTATCAGCTGTACACCGGTTGCCTATGCCGTAGGCGACACCTATCAGATCACCTTTACAACACAGGCGAAAGGAACTGCATGGATTGAAATCGACGGTATCGAATACAACGATACTTACGCCGGCTATCGCGAAACGGAAAGTACCATCCACAAAATTTCTGTTCCAATGGAAGCACTGGATAACGCAGGCGAATACACGGTGTATGCACGTTCCATGCTGCTTCGTGGACCATATTGTGCGCTGCAGGGAAAGACAATCTGTGAGACATACTCTTGGAAAGGCGTAAATCCAGATGACGGACTCAACTATTATGTCATTTCCGATACGCATAACACCAGCAAAACTCCTTACGAAGCTGCAACTTATTTCGGCGATGATCTTGACTTTCTGATCTCTGCCGGAGACAGTGTAAGCTGGATTGACCGTGAAGCAGATTTAGAAGAAATGCTGCTTCTCGCCGGACGTATCACGAAAGGTGAAATCCCTGTCATCTACGCTCGTGGTAATCATGAGACAAAAGGAGTCAAAGCACACGAATTCTACAATTATGTTGGTGCCGACGGCGAAAACTTCTACTACACCTTCCGCCTTGGAAACGTCTGGGGTATTGTTCTAGATATTGGGGAAGATCATGCCGATGATTTTGTAGAATACTACGGAGCTGCCAAGTTTGATGCCTACCGGGATGCCCAGACGGAATTCCTCGATACCGTTCTTGCAAATGCCTCAACCGAATTTGATGCACCCGGTGTCGACTATCGCATCGCCATCTGCCACATTCCGCTCACAGTAAAGTATGAAAACGATCATGCTGGTGCTGTAAAAGATGCATGGCTTACACGCCTGAACCAGATGAAACTGACCATGTTGTATGGCAGACATGTCCATGAGCTCTGGTACATCGAAGATTCTTTTGAAGCCGGAAGTAGCTTGACACAATGCGAAGCGTACAGCGGTCAATCTGAGGGCAACTCGACACGCATCATGGGAGATGCGGAATTTCCTGCAATACTGGTATCCCGCAGAAGCGACGGGCAGCTTCTTACTTATGATGAAAAAATATTTGATACCGGATTCTGGGGGCTTGCTGTGACAAGCGATGGCGAAACCACTACAATGCGATACACCAATGAAGACCATGAAGTACTGGAAAATATCATCTCACCATGGTTTTCAGATATCCAGTATGGAAGTGAAATCGTAGTTGAAAATGTAAAATAAAGGAGGCTGCTGGATATGATCTTTGTAACCGGAGATATCCATTCAAAACCGAATCGATTTTCTGCTGATATTTTTTATGAACAAAAAGAAATGACAAAAGAAGATTACCTGATCATTCTTGGCGATTTTGGTCTGGTATTGGAATCAGATTCGGAAAGTAGAACAGAAAAATACTGGCTTGACTGGCTGGAAAAGAAGCCTTTTACCACACTGTTTGTCGATGGCAACCATGAAAATTTCGACCGACTGGATGCTTATCCTGTGGAAGAATGGAACGGCGGCAAAGTTCATAAACTGCGTCCTTCTGTGATCCACCTTATGCGCTGACAAGTATTCACACTGCAAAACCGCACCTTCTTTACTTTTGGCGGTGCAGGCAGTCACGATATCTCAGACGGGATTCTGGAGCTGGACGACCCAAACCTGAAACTAAAAATCAAACGGCTTGACCGCGAAGGCCGCGATGATTACCGCATCAATCATTACAACTGGTGGGAACGCGAACTTCCAAATGAAACTGAAAAGAACGAAGGCCTAGAAAATCTCAAAAAATGCGGCTACAAAGTAGACTATATCCTGACTCATAGCCCTTCAACCTCGCTGCTCGCTAAAATGAAAGATGGAAACAGTGAGTATCACAGCGATTGTCTGACAGACTATCTGCAGCAGATTTTAAATATGGTAGAATACCGCTGCTTTTTGTTTGGACATATGCATCAAAACCAGAGCTTTCCAGAAGAGAAGGCATATTGCCTCTATGAACAGATTGTGAGGATATTGTAATATAAACGGGGCTGTCGCACTAACTAAATTTTAGTTAGTGCGTCGCCCTCTTTTTTTGCGCAAAAATATTAGAGCCGGACTTCGAAAAGTTCGGCTCTAGGTGTAAAATATAAGTATGCCACTACAAAATATTTTACAAAAGAATTATAACGAATCTCAGACTTATTATCAATTAAAACTTCCATTTGAATTAGATGTGTTACTGTCAAGTAAACGTTGGCAACTTTTTTCGGTGCTTTTGCGGACAACAGAATCTCTCCGTAAAGTTCTTCTACCTTTTCTTCTTCAAATACCGGTCTTTTCAGTTTCTCTGTTACTTCATACAGTTTTCCACTGCATTTTTTTGCCAGTATTTTTGCTAGATGATTCCCTCCTCGTTTACTCCAGCTGGTATGATTATGCTTCATACGTTTGGCTATCACGCTCCAGACATGGTTTTCCATCGTCCCCATATTCCGGTATTCCAGTCCATCCGGATTTTCAGGCAGTTCCAGTCCCTGCGATTGATATGGAACTAATCCGTCACGGTTATTCTCATAATAACCTGCCAGTTCTTCTACATCTTCTATCTCTGCTTCTTCTGCTAAACTGTTTTTATACAACTCCAGATAATGAAACACTTCCTCTATTTTTTCTTCCTGCAACAAATCAAGGATATCTTTTTGCGCCTGCTTATTGTGTATTTTTTCTTTTATCACTTTATTTCTATGATACGGATCTAACTGGAAACAGGTACTTTTATCTTTTACTTTTTTAATCCACGATGCCCCGTCTGCATTCAGGATCCGATGGCTGACTTCATCAAGGTTAAACATCGCTGCTATGGCTGCTTCACGATATTCATGAGACTCTTTTGCATGGGCAAAGCCTGCCACAATTACTTTATTTGGCAGTTCATAACGGTCTTTCCCCTGCAGCTTTATATAAACTCCATCTGCTTCTTCGAACAGTACCGGAACCTCTTTTTCTCCTTGTACTTTTCCCTGTTTATGTGCCTGTGTCAGTTCTTTTTCTTCTTCACAGACTTTGGCTCCCAGTGCCTGTATTACGTTCCATACTCCCATCGCACTGATGGTCTGCCCAGTTGTTTCGCTAATCTGTGCTGCGCATGCCCTGTAAGACTGTTCCGTGATCCCTTTTACCAGCATTTCTGCCATATTCGTTGATATAAGACCGATATTATCCAGT
The DNA here is from genome assembly GCA_045121495.1 of Faecalimonas sp. Taxonomy (GTDB): domain Bacteria; phylum Bacillota; class Clostridia; order Lachnospirales; family Lachnospiraceae; genus Faecalimonas. Next base: position 366 of record JBGVGF010000117.1, on the reverse strand, counting down.
TCCAGAGTTTCATCCAGCAAATATACAAAATGCTTCAAACCATCATCCTCTGTCACCTCATAGATCACTCTGCTATAGGTTACTTCTCCATAAACAGTTTTAACGGTTGTCTGTCTGAGACCTTTATGACGGTATCTGCTTTTATCCCGTTCTTTCATCAGCATCTGATCATATCGTTCCAGGAACTCCTTTGTAAACTCCTGACCAATCTGGCAGATCCATTTATAAATATTTTTCTCTAACTCCTTGAAAGTAACTCCATTTTCAGCTATCATAGTTTTCATCATACAGACTCCTTATGTTTTTTCTCGTCAACTAAACAATAAGATAAATCTGTATGATTTGGAAGAGGTTTCGACCTCTTCC
>JBGVGF010000116.1:0-17534 GCA_045121495.1 Faecalimonas sp. | reverse complement strand
TCCAATGGTAATTTTAGCTGTCTTATAGTATAATTATTATTGGTGTTTTTAGTTAGTTGCATAATTAATTATACCAAAAAAACGCTTAGGTCGCACGACCTAAGCGTTTTCACTTTAAGGGCGTTTTTTTACATCCCCTTCAATTTCCTTTATAATCAAAAATTAGATGTTAGCTTTTGCTACTTCTGCTAATGTAGCGAAACCTTGAGCATCGTTAACAGCCATATCAGCTAAGATTTTTCTGATGATTTCAACACCAGCTACTTTTAAGCCGTGCATCATCTTGCTGTATGATAAGCCATTCATTCTAGCTGCTGCGTTGATACGAGCGATCCATAATTGTCTCATTTGACGTTTACGTTCTTTTCTACCAGCGTATGCAGATGTTAAAGCTCTCATAACTGATTGTTTTGCTACTCTATATTGTTTTGATCTAGCTCCTCTGTAACCTTTAGCGAGCTTTAAAGTTCTATTGTGTTTTCTTCTAGCGTTCATTCCGCCTTTAATTCTTGCCATAACCTTCTAATCCTCCTTCAAATCCAAATCTTATAAGTATGGTAATACTTTCTTCATGTTCTTTACGTTTGTAGCATCTGTGATTGTTGCTTGTCTAAGATTTCTTTTTCTCTTTGTAGTTTTCTTAGTTAAGATATGGCTTTTGTAAGCTTTATTTCTTTTAAGTAAACCTGTAGCTGTTTTTTTGAAGCGCTTTGCAGCTGCTCTATTTGTTTTTAATTTTGGCATGATGTTTTCCTCCCTTGATAAATGCTTGTTTATTTTTAACGTTTTTCAGTTAAAACCATGCTAATGCTTCTGCCTTCGAGTTTTGCTGGCTTTTCAACTGAAGCTACATCTTTCATCATATCTGCGAAATCATCCAGGATATGTTTGCTTGTAGCCATGTGAGCCATTTCTCTTCCTCGAAAACGTAAAGTAACTTTTACTTTATCACCTTTTTGAATGAACTTTTTGGCACTGTTAACTTTTGTATTTAAGTCGTTTGTGTCAATATTTGGTGAGAGACGCACTTCTTTTACGTCGACCGTTTTTTGTTTCTTCTTTGCTTCTTTTTCTTTTCTTGTCAATTCATATTTGTATTTACCGTAATCGATAATCTTACAAACAGGTGGTTTTGCTGTTGGAGCAATCTTAACTAAGTCTAATTCAGCTTCCTGAGCAAGCTTCATAGCCTCTCTCGCTGACATAATACCTAACTGATCACCATTTTCTCCGATCACACGTACTTCTTTGTCTCTGATTTGCTCGTTAATCATTAATTCGCTAATGGTAGTGCACCTCCAATAAATATTACTTTACTCTTCCTTTTAACTTTTTACGTTTGCGCAAAAAAAATGAATAGCATTCACTATCCACTCAATATCCGCACAGAAAATCACATGCTTAGCCACACACGACTCACTACTTATGCTTCAATATAAACCACTGGTCACGCGATTATGCCAGGGTGAGAGTGGAACTCTACTTTCTTTTCGCTTCACGCTTTTTGTAGTTTAACACAATCTTTTTCGTCTGTCAATATATTTTTTCAAAAAAACATACTAACATCTGTTATGCGCTATCTTTTACATTGTATAATAATTCACAAACAATTTCAACACTTTTTTCTTGCCTTTATTTATATTATATGGCATAATTAGGTTTAGCTTTTTGTTACAATAAAGTGGTAAATTACAATTTCATATTGAGGAGGATTTTATATTATGCAACAACGCAGTAATTTTTCCAGTAAGATCGGATTTGTACTCGCTGCTGCTGGTTCTGCTGTAGGCCTTGGAAATATTTGGAGATTTCCTTATCTCGCAGCTAAATATGGCGGTGGTACTTTCTTATTGGTGTATTTGATTCTTGCAGTTACCTTCGGTTTCACCTTAATGACTGCAGAAATCGCAATCGGAAGAAAGACTGGCCTTAGCGCTATCGAAGCCTTCAAAAAATTAGACAAACGCTTTGGTTTCTTAGGCATTCTGGCTTCTGCTGTTCCGATTCTGATTTTTCCATATTATAGTGTAATCGGCGGATGGGTTATCAAATATTTCTTTACATTTATCACAGGCGGTGTGAAAGCTGCTGCAGGTGACACGTATTTTACTGACTTCATCGCTTCTCCTATGGAACCAATTGGCTGGTTTGCTTTATTCATCATTCTTACAGCAGTCATCGTTCTACTAGGTGTTCAAAAAGGAATCGAAAACGTAAGTAAATTCATGATGCCTGTTTTAGTACTTCTCACAGTAATTATCGCAGGTTATGGTCTTACAGTTGACGGTGCTATGGAAGGTGTTGTCTATTACTTAAAACCTAACATGGAGGATTTCTCAGCCAAGACAATCCTTGCAGCTATGGGCCAGATGTTCTATTCTATGTCACTGGCAATGGGTATCATGGTTACATATGGTTCTTATATGAAGAAAGACAACAACCTTGAAGCTTCTGTTCGTCAAATTGAAATTTTTGACACAGCAATCGCATTCCTTGCAGGTCTTATGGTTATCCCTGCTGTATTCGCTTTCTCTGGCAAAGAAAACTTAAGCGCAGGTCCTGGATTAATGTTCATGACTCTTCCTAAAGTATTCAATAGTATGCCAATGGGTGGAATTATCGGAACTATTTTCTTTGTATTAGTATTCTTTGCAGCCCTTACTTCTTCTATCTCTTTAATGGAAACGATCGTTTCTATCATTCGTGATAAGACAGGCTGGAATAGAAGACCAACTTGTATCCTTGTTACAGTTGGAGCCCTTATCATGGGTATTCCTTCATCATTAGGATTTGGTATCTGGAGTCACATCGCTCCACTTGGAATGTCAATCCTTGATGCATTCGACTTTATCAGCAATAGCGTTATGATGCCAATCGTAGCATTCTTTACATGTGTCCTTGTAGGTTTCATAATCGGTCCAAAAGTAATTTCTGATGAAGTAAAAGAAACAGATGGTAAATTCAAGAGCGAAAAACTATTTACAGTTATGATCAAATGGATATGCCCTATCTTTTTAATGCTTATTCTTGGAAGTTCAATCGCAACTGCAATGGGAGTTTTCTCACTTTAATTTCAAATAAGTAGACCCGCTTCAACCGAAGCGGGTTTTATATTACAATCTCACGTCCACATAACTTCTTCCCGATACCGTCTTATTAAATACGATCGAACAAATTATGATTATTGTTCCTACTAAAAATCCAATCCAGTTGAAACATGCTGTCAGAATCAAAAGAAGTAATCTCATGAATTTCAAAGCATATCCCAATTCAAAGTTTGGCTGCGTATAATTTGCGACCGCAACAAACGCCATATAAAGCATGACTTCCGAATTAAACCAGCCTGATTGCACCGAAAACTCTCCCATGACAATACCAGCAATTACACTGAGTGGTGTACTAAGCATACTTGGTGTATTCATGGCAGCCAGTCGTAGTCCGTCGATGGCCAACTCCAGAATCAGTAATTGGAATATAAGCGGAATGTTTACCGTATCCTTTAGCGCAACAAACTGAAAAACTTCTGGAAGCCATTCTAAATTTTGCATAAACAATAAGAATAATGGTGTCAAAAAGACGGTGCCAATTGTAATAAGTGCTCTTGCGATTTTTAGATACACATTTGTAATTGTAGGAAAATAATAGTCATTTGCTTCTTCAATCACATCAAATACAGTTGTCGGCAAAATCAAAGCTGATGGTGAAGTATCCACAAGAATTACGATTTTTCCCTCTAAAAGACACGCTGCTGCTGTATCTGGTCTCTCCGTATATTTAAACTTTGGAAATGGATTAAACCATTTTCTTTTGAACAGCCCCTCTGCAAGACTTTGCTGATTCATTCGAAGCGCATCACAGTTTATTTCGTTGATTTTATCCGTAATACTTTGTAAAAGTTTATGATCTACCCTGTCAGACATATAACATACCGTCACATCTGTTCTGGAACTTCTTCCTACGTCAAACATCTTCATTACAAGATGTGGATCTCGTATCCTCCTGCGCATCAAAGCAGTATTAAATACAATCGTCTCTACAAATCCATCCCTGGAACCTCTAAGCGATTTATCCTTTTCGGGCTCATCCACGCTTCTTGCAGGATATGTGCGGCAATCTATGGCAATGCAGGCCTCATATCCTTCCACAAAAAGGCACGTCACTCCTGATAAAATATTTTTTATCACTGCATCAAAATCTGCGATCACATCAACTTCCACGTAGGATACTGCCATTTTTGAAAATCCAGTTGCTGTACTAGGCATATCATCCTTTTTAATCATAAAAAAGGATGACATCAATTTCTGCATGGTATCATCCTTTGTAAAACCATCAATAAAATAGAACGTACTCTGGCGCTCCCCAATAATGATATCTCTTTGTATAATGTCAAAACTTTCTTTCACCGGCAAAATCGAATTCACATACTCCACATTTTCTGCCAATGTAGGAAATACTTTCCCATAATTACTCATAAAAAAACCTCCGCATGGTATTCTATTCATTAGAATCTCCAAACACAGAGGTTTTATACACATTATTTTCCTGTAGAACCAAATCCACCCGTACCACGTACCGTGTCACTCAGTTCTTCTACTTCTTCAAATTCTACTGTAAGAAATGGAACTACCACAAGCTGAGCAATCTTTTGCTGAGGAGTGATTGTACGAACAACCTCTCCATCATTGTGAAGTGCCACGCAAATCGGTCCTCTATAATCCGCATCCACTACACCTACACAGTTAGCCGGACGAAGTCCTTCTTTCGCTGACAGACCGCTTCTTGCAAATACGCCTCCCCAGTATCCCTCGGGAATCTCCATTGCAACACCAGTGTTAATCATATATGTCTCATGTGGCTTAATTTCAATTGGTTCGTTCAAATCTGCAAACAAATCATATCCTGCCGCAAATGCACTGCCTCTTTCTGGAAGCTTTGCTGTCTCACTTAATCTTTTAATATTAATCTTCATACTGTCATTCTCCTACATATTATTCACAGTCATCATCGTGGAATTTCACTTCTCCAGTTTCTAATGTACGCTGCACATCGATCACCCTCTGGTTCGAACTTCCTACCCAATGGAGATTTATATCTTTTTTTGCAACGATAAATTCACCATCCACAAGTACATCCAGATATTTGACAATCTTCATATTCTTTACTTCTTCCCATTTAGCTCCTGTATAAAGCCAGATGGATTTATTAGGATATTTCTTACGAATCTCTTTCGCAAACTGTGTCACATCATAGGCATTGGCCATATGAAGCGGATCTCCACCGCTAAATGTAATTCCATGAATATAATCCTTTTCCAGCTCGTCAAAAATCTCCTGCTTTGCAGCCTCATCAAATTCCAGACCTCCATTTGGATCCCATGTGATGGGATTATGACATTCTTTGCAACAGTGTGAACATCCTGCCACCCACAATACGACACGAAGTCCATCACCGTTTAGCATATCATCTTTTGTAATATTGTGATATCGCATGTTACATCGATTTCCTTTCTGCTATCTCAGCCATTTTAGCGTCATTCAGACGTGTATCTCCTTTTACACGTGAATATGACAAATAACCATTCATACGATCAATTTTTGTAAGATTTCTGCTGCCACACTTTGGACAAACATCCATAGCCAGTTCCTCATGTCCGCAATCATCACAATATGCAAGCGAAAGGTTCACGCCTTCATAGTAACCTAAATCCATCGCACGGCGTACCAACGCCTTGATTGCTTCTTTGTTATAGTTAATTGGATATTTTACATACTGGATCTTTCCACCGTTACTCAAATCCCAGAAACGGCCTTCCAAATCCTGCTTCTGAATTGGTGTAATATCTTCTGATACATGGCAATGGAAACTGTTACTTACATATTCTCTATCAGAAACATTCTTAACGATTCCGTATTTTTTACGGAATTGCTTTACCTGTACTCCGCATAAGTTTTCTGCCGGTGTACCGTAAATCGCATATAAATGTCCATCTTCTTCTTTAAACTGAGTAATCTTCTTATTGATGTATTCCAATACTTCTACCGCAAACTGTCCATCTTCTACTAATGATTTCTTATTATAAAGCTGCTGCAATTCATTCAAAGCAGTGATGCCAAATGATGCTGTTGCAGATTTGAGTAATGGTTCAATCTTATCATATAATTTTAGATTTCCACCGTAAAACCCTCCTTCACAATATGCGAGTGGGTTTGTTGAAGCTTTTAATTCGCCCAAATAATCATAAGTACGGATATGAAGCTGGCGAATCAACTCTAAATAGTAATCCAACACTTCATAGAAATCTTTGCTTTCTTGTCTTGATTTCGCAAGGATCATTGGTAAATGAAGGCTCACTGCACCAATATTAAACCTTCCAACAAAGACTGGTGTATCATCTTTGTCTGCCGGATTCATACCGCCTCTCTCGTACCAAGGTGAAAGGAAGGCTCTGCATCCCATAGGGCTGATGATTTTTCCATATTGCTTGTACATACTTGCAACATAACCTTTTCCCGTAAGACTCAGCCAATCTGGATACATTGTTCTTCTCGAACATTCGATACCTGCTTCAAATACATCTTCCAATTCTTTCCCTGGTCCATGAAGATTCTCATCATATAAGAATACAATCTTAGGGAATAATACTGGCTTCTTATGTCCTTTCTTACCTTGACCGTTCTGGCGTACTTTTAACATGGTAATCGTAGCAAGTTTCCCATATTTGGATGTATTGACACCTGCTGTCACTGTGATAAATGGATAATCTCCACGGCTTGAAGATACTGAGTTGAATTTGTATTCCCATCCCTGGAAACCTTGTTCCATTTCTTTTTCCAGATCAGCCCAAGCTATTTCTTCTGCTTTTTCATCAGTCAGACCTAAACTCTTATATTTTTTCAATAATTTTTTATGAGACTTTTTCGCATATGGTTCTAAAATATCGTCTACACATGGAACGGTAAATCCACCATATTGCTGACTTGCCGCACTCAGTACGATATCTCCAATAACGTCAAATGCAACATCCAATGTCTTAGGCTCGTTGTACCAGAGATTTCCCATCTCAAATCCACCGCTGAGAACATTCTTTACATCGAACAGACAGCAGTTCATCGTATCTCTTCTCGCCGACATGTCATGAATGTAAATGTATCCATCACGAATTGCCTGAATCTCCTCTACTGTAAGGAAAAACTTCTTATATAGTTCTTTGTTTAATTCGTTGAAAATCAAACTTCTCTTTGTTGAAACCAGCGCACTGTCTGTGTTACTGTTCTCTTTATCACCAATGTACATGATAGATTGGCTCTTTTTATAAACATCATCCAACATTTGAACGAAGTCCTGCTTGTAGTTACGATAATCTTTGTAACTCTTTGCAACGACTGGATTCACTTTCTCCAATGCACCTTCTACTACATTGTGCATCTGGGCGATCTGGATATCCCGAATCCCCATCTTCTTCACTTCATCCTCAACGAACTTGCAGATAAAATCTAACTCTTCCTGCGTAAATTTATATAATGCACGATATGCAGACTTGTTTACCGCTACAATAATCTTCTGAACATTAAATTCTTCTTTTGTTCCGTCTTTTTTGACTACTCGGATCATATTGTCTTCTCCTTTCAAGTTTTATCTATATTTTGTGTTTTGTTGCCCCTCATTCACTACATACTGTAGTCGTATGGACTTTATATTATCACCAGCCCAACCAAGCGTCAACCAAATTAAGGGAAAAATAATGTACAAAATTTACCATTTAAAAACACCAAAATTTTGGTGAAATCGAGAAGAAGATTTTTCTTGCTTTTGTTCAAAAACTGATTACAAAACTTAGGGCGAGGTATGGTTCATGTGAGCCTTACCCCGCCCTATCAAAGACCATCGATTTCACGACAGCGCTTCTCTCTTATCTATCTTTATTCATCATCTTCAAGCACATATGGTGTCGCCTGATATACATAGTAATTAATCCAATTTGTATAGAAATTATTCGCATGTGATCTCCAAGTCAATAACGGCTTATTCTCACAGTTGTCATCTGGATAATAATTCTTAGGAAGTTCAATATCCAGACCTTTATTCTTATCTCTCATATATTCATTATGTAATGTGACACGGTCATATTCTGGATGTCCCATCACATAGATCTGCTTTCCTTCTTCAGCCATCGCAAGGAATACACCTGCTTCATCTGATTCTGCCAATATTGTCAAACGTTCTTCGTCTCGAATCAATTCGGTTGGAACCGTCGTATGACGGGAATGTGGTGCAAGAAATACATCATCAAATCCACGTACAAGAGGAGTTTTACGATTGTATACACGATGTTGGAATACGCCAAAGACCTTTGCATCCATCTGAACCTTATTGATTCCATAATGATAATAAAGGCCCGCCTGTGCTCCCCAGCATAAGTGTACTGTAGAAGTTACGTGTGTCTTAGTCCACTCCATAATCTCCTTTAATTCTTCCCAATAGTCCACTTCTTCAAATGGCATCTGTTCTACAGGTGCACCTGTGATAATAAATCCATCAAATTTTTGCTTTTTGATCTCGCTAAACGGTACATAAAACTTGTTAATATGGCTTGTAGATGTATTCTTTGATTCATGAGAAGAAACATTAACAAAAATCACATCCACTTGAAGTGGTGTATTTGAGAGTGAGCGAAGAATCTGTAATTCTGTATCTTCTTTTAATGGCATCAGATTTAGAAGTCCTACTTTCAGCGGACGGATATCCTGTGACATCGCACGCGATTCATCCATAACAAATATATTTTCTTGTTCTAATATTTCTTTTACAGGTAAATCATTTTGTACACGAATCGGCATATTTACTCTCCTTTTTCTCCTTGTAATTTTGTAGCTTGTGGATCTGCTTCTTCTACAGAAACATAGTTTCCTTCATCATCCACGTAATTCATACCGTTATAACTGCTCGTTGCAGTCGGCAGTTTTTTATCTTCTAGCTTCTGCGTAATGAGTAGATTCACGATATAATAGAATACTGCAAATGTTGGTACTCCAATAATCATTCCCACAACTCCGAACAGGCCACCAAAAAGCAAGATAGAAAATACTACCCAGAATGCAGAAAGTCCCGTCGAGTCCCCCAAAATTGTAGGTCCGATTACATTTCCATCCAGTTGTTGTAATAAAAGAATGAAAATTACGAAATATAATCCTTGCATAGGATCAACCAACATAATTAAAACCGCACTTGGAATCGCCCCAATAAATGGTCCAAAATATGGAATCACATTTGTAACTCCCACAAACACACTAACTAACAGCGCGTACGGCATCTTCAACAAACTCACACCAATAAAACAAAGCACCCCGATAATTGCAGAATCGATGATTTTCCCGATGATAAAGCCACCAAATATCTCATTGCTTTTTCTGGCAATATGCAGCGTCAGATTTGCTCGCTTCGGAGACATCACTGCATAGATAATCTTTCTTCCTTGTCCCAAAAACTGTTCCTTACTAAACAATGCATAAACGGATACAATAATCCCCACAATAATATTAAGCAACCCATTGACAACGTTGATTGCTCCTGTCATTACACTCGTCATGATCACATTCGCTCTGCTCAAAAAATCCGCCTGATTCACCCAATTTTCCAAGGTTTCTCCTGCCTGAACCAGACCATTTTTCACCATTCGGTCTACAAATGTCTCTCCTGACTGAATCTCATTCACCCATGCAATCCAGTTCTGAATCTGCCCTGGAAGATTATCTACCAGGTCTTTGATACTTTTAAACAATTCCGGAATAACCATATTGAGTAGTCCTGTGATAAGTACAACCATTACAATCAATGCAGAAAAAACGCCAATCCCTCTGCAAAGTTTGTATAATGTCTTTTCTTTTTTTATATATCGTCCTAAAAAAGGAACCGTATATTTTTCTGTAAATCCTACAATCGGATTCAAAAGATACGCGATGACCACACCATAGATAATCGGTTTGATGAGTCCGATCACATTTTTCATCAAGTCAATTATATACGAAAACCGAAGAAATGCAAAAAAGAAAACAATTGCTGCAGCAATTACCAGAAATGCTGTAAATCCTTTTCCAAAATGTTCTCTTATCTTCCAACTCCCTTGTTCCCCTAAGACCGGTCTTTTGTCGTAATAACTGGGTTTTTCTTTATTTTTAGATTTTTCCATAGTAAAATTAATCCTTTCACACATATGTTTCATTATACATGGCGACACTTTCACTCGTCAACTAAATTGGCATTAAAATAACCTCTGTTTCCAACATATAAAAAGAGTCCGCACTGCGAACTCTTTTTATGAAACTTTTATCTGTCTTTTATAAATGTTGCACATTCTGTTTCTTCGGAACGACATGCTTCATTTCCACCGACACTGATTTTTCCAGCTTGACATCTGCGGGAATCATTATACTGACATTCTCTCGCATGACAGGTAATATTACTTGTAAACGATGCTTCTTTGGCTGCATTTGAATAATTATCACCCTTCTTTTCTACAAAACTCGCACAACTTGTATCTCGTGCTGTCTGAGCAGAACTTCCAGCTACTTCAATTGCATCCAATTCACATAAATAGTTCTTATTATGCACACATGTATGCACATTACATTTTAATTCTGTCATAATCCATATCTCCTTTTGCTCTTGATTGCAAAATTAGTATGGATTATCAATTGATTTTTATGCATTTTTTCTCAATTCATAAAACATTATAAAAAATGCAAAGAACTCTCTCACCATATAATTAGGAAAAAGCACCATATCTGTCGTTGCCGGGATTGCAAACACCTTTTTATATCCAATATAACGCGCCATCTTCATCGCACGATATATATGAAAATTGTTACTGATAATACCAATCTTATCTTTTTCCAGATTTTTGATGAACTTACGGCAGAACAGCAGATTCTCACAAGTAGTGGTTGATCTATCTTCCCTGCGGATTCTCGTTGCCTCTATTCCGTGCGTCTTTAGATATTCATCCATCGCTTCCGCTTCTGAAATATCTTCACCTTTTCCTTTGCCTCCAGAAACAATACAGACCGTCTTTGGATTCTCCTCTAAATATCGAATCCCCTTATCCAAACGTCTTCGCAGTGAACCAGTAATCTGTTTCCCACGAATCTGCGCTCCCAAAATAATAATATAGTCCGCTTCCTTCTGTGGCATCGAAACCATCGCACATAAAACCAAAATCTCTACTACAAAAAAGATTACCCATAGAATCACCGAAACCACCGTCAAAATGTTATCAAACCATTCCGGTGTCCACTTTACGATAATTCCAAGCAGGATATTGAGGCTGCCAAAAATCAACCAGAATCTTGAAAATGTACTATTCCATTTCTTCGTATAAAATGCAATATAAATATAATAAAAAATTGCTAAAATACCCAACGCAATATATCCTGATTCCATATACGCTTCCTATTATTTACCACAGCATTTTTTATATTTTTTGCCGCTTCCACATGGACATGGATCGTTTCTTCCGATTTTCTTTTCTTTACGAATTGTACCAGAAGCTTTTTGTTCTTTGTATAATTCTTTTCTCTCTTCTTCTGAGAAAATATTTTCCCATTGTGGTAATCCATATAACCAATCGGCTTTTGCAGCTACCATGTTTTTGTAAAGTTTTTCCTTATCAAATGCAAGGCTTACTACTGTATCTTCTTCCATTTCTTCGATTGGATTTTCTTGTTTTAAACTTTCGTTGATACCATCAAGAAATCCTGTCATCGTAAATACTTCCACATTGTATTTTTCTGCAAGTTCTTTTACTGTACCTTTCACTTCTTCATCTGGATTTTCTAATAATTGAGCATAGATATTCTTTTCAATCTCAAAATATGTTCCCCAGAATTTTTGTACAGTGTTTTTATCCATTTGTTGAGAGTATGCTGTATCTCTCCATTGTTGTAATAATGCCATCTTTTCTATCTCCTTTGTATCTTTCATTCATTTTTGTATCATAACATTCTGCTCAATTTTGGTCAATACCTTCTCGTTTTCCTTTTCTTCGAATCAAATACTCTTCTACAGAAAGTACGACCATTTCATTCTCTTTTTTCTCCTTTTTCATGTTGCCCTCCTTATTTTTGCCAAATTCCCACTATATCAGTTTATGTTCGCACCTACATAAATATGATTTTTAAAGGTAATTTTTTTATTTTGCTTGACATATCATTAGAAATACGAATACACTATTACTAATTGCTAAAGGAGAGATGACTTATGGAACATTTAATGATACCAGATGGCTATCAGGCACCACTCACAATCAGAGAAACTGAGGTTGCCATCAAAGAAATCAAAGACCATTTTGAAAGAGCACTCGCTAAATCATTGCATTTAACACGTGTTTCTGCCCCACTTTTCGTAAAACCAGAATCAGGACTCAACGATAACTTAAACGGTGTGGAACGCCCAGTTTCTTTCGGAATCAAGGAACAGGATGATGCACCAGTAGAAATCGTACACTCACTTGCCAAATGGAAACGTTACGCTTTAAAACGCTATGGCTTCCACTCCGGCGAAGGACTTTACACAGATATGAAGGCGATCCGTCGCGATGAAGATACAGACAACATTCACTCTATCTATGTTGACCAATGGGACTGGGAAAAGGTAATTTCAAAAGAAGAACGTAATACAGAAACGCTTCAATATACAGTACGCAAAGTTTACGCTGCTCTTAAAGAAACAGAAAGCTATATTTCAAGAAGATACAATTACATAGAACCACTTCTTCCTGACGATATTTTCTTTATCACATCTCAGGAATTAGAGAACATGTATCCAGAAAAGACACCAAAGGAAAGAGAATACGCCATCGTCAAAGACAAAGGCGCTGTATTCATTTCCCAGATCGGTAAGAAATTAATCTCAGGCGAGAGACACGATGGCCGTGCCCCTGACTATGATGATTGGGAATTAAACGGAGATATCATCGTATACTACCCAGTACTTGACATTGCATTAGAATTGTCTTCTATGGGTATCCGTGTGGATGAAGATTCTTTAAAACGCCAGTTAGACCTTGCCGGCTGTCCAGAACGTGCGGAACTCGATTTCCAGAAAGCACTTTTAAATCACGAACTTCCATACACGATTGGCGGCGGTCTTGGACAGTCTCGTATCTGTATGTACTGTTTAAGAAAGGCTCACATCGGAGAAGTACAATCTTCCACATGGCCAGAACACATTGTAAAAAAAGCAACTGAAAATGGAATTCAATTATTGTAAAATAAAAATTCACACGAAAACGTCGATTCAAACTGCGAATCGACGTTTTTTGGGTGAAATTTGAGATTCTCATTCTTTTTCAGATAATCTGCGATGCTACTCGAAAAAAGTTCCTACAACTCATCTCATTAGATTGTAAAAAAGTATTCCATCATATTTTGAAGTGCTGTTCCATAATCCATCTCTGCCACATCATCGGATGCAACAATGTCCACACTCCCAATCTCTTTTCCGTCCAGATAGTATTTTGCTTCTCCTATTTTCTGTCCAGCCTGAATTGGTGCTGTCAATTCCTTCTCAAGCTCCACTTTTCTTTCAATAGAATTCAAGTTTGCTCCTGTGATATCTACATAAGAAAACGGCATCACCTGCTCTGCTCCTACACTTTTTTCAATTCCCCTTTTCACCGTAGCAGCTTCCACTTGAGGCACCGTTTCTTCTTTATATATATTGCATTTCCCGAAACCATAGTTCAGAAGCGTCACTGCATCTGCGTTTCGCTTTTTACTGTCATCCGCTGCCATGATTACGGCAACCATTTCTTTTCCGTCCTTCTCTCCTGTGGCAGAGATACAGAACTTCGCCTGACTTGTTGAACCCGTCTTTAGACCTGTGGCATACTCATAATGGCGAACCAGTTTATTGGTATTGGAAAGTCCAAACTCTGATGTTCCCTTTCTTGTTGTATGCGTGATATTCTCCTGCCAAATCATGCAGTACTCTCTGATCTGTGGATATTTCGTGATAAGCTCACGCGACATCAGTGCAATATCTCTTGCTGTCGTAAGATGCCCTTCCGCATCCAAACCATTACAATTCACAAAATGAGTATTCGTCATACCAAGTCCTTTAGCACGCTGGTTCATTTGATTTACAAACTCTTCTTCATTTCCGCATATGTATTCTGCCATAGTCACACATGTCGCACATATATATAGTAGACATTAGTTTACATAAGGGTTTCGGAACCTGTAATATATATCAATTAAGCCATCATTGTGTACCTCGATTTTTTCAATCAATTCCAGTACAACTTCTCTAGTAAGCTTATCAATGTTTATGTAATCTCTGAAAGCAACCACCCATTCGTCATATTGCGCTTCCATCTCTTCCTGTAAAGCAGATTTATCCATGATGACCTTTTTTTGATCATTTAATATCTTCACCTGTTTATCGTAGTCGGCAATATACTTAATATACTCTTCCTTCGTGATCAGTTCTTCCATAAAATTATCATACGTTTTTCGTTTATATTTATTCATTTTTTCAAGTTGTTTGTCTACTTCTTCTAACTGCTTCTCATAGCGATTATATTTTTCCTCGACAATCTTCATATTAGTTAACTCATTAATGTCTTCATCCTTTAGTATTTTTCTAGCTTCTGCTTTAATAGACATTAATACGGCATGTTCTAAATCTTCAACATCCACACTATGACTTTCGCAGAATTTCTTACCTTGTGTTTTATAGGTTTTGCACACATAACCGATGAATCCTTTTTCTCCACGTCTTGCATATTTACGAGCCATTGCATGTTTGCAATCAGCACAAAATAACATTCCAGAGAACAATCCGTTAGGTTCAGTAGAATCTACACTCTTTGTACGACTTTTTTGAAGTTTTTGAACCATTTCAAACGTTTCTTCATCAATAATTGCTTCATGTGTATTCCTTACTATGATCCATTTTTCTCTTGGTAATCTTTTTCTCTTCTTATCTTTATATGATAATGTATTTACCTTATTCTGAATTAGATGTCCAATATACACCTCATTATTTAATATAGTATGAATTGTTTGATAACTCCATAATGACGTTGTTTCTAATGCAGTGGCATTGTAAAAATTTTCTTTCAAAACATTTCTTTTATACAATGTAGGAATAAGTATTCCGTTCGATGATAAAATCGAACCAATTTTTGCTTTTCCATATCCTTCAATATAAAGATTATAGATTCTTTTCACAACGCCTGCTGCATATTCGTCAATAATCAAATGATTGTGATTCAATGGATCTTTTTTATATCCGTAAGGGCATGAAGAACCAAGAAATTGCCCATCTTGCATCTTCGCCTTAAATGCACTCCGAATGTTCTTAGATAAATCTTCGCAATACCACTCATTAACTAATCCGTTAATTTGTCTAGACTTTTTATTCGTATCATCAGCAGTATCAACGCCATCTACAGCGCCAATAAAACGTATCCCAAGGTTTGGCAAATCATGGTGCAAATATTTTTCAACATGTTCCATATTTCTCGAAAACCTTGACTGTGTTTTTGCAATGATTATATCAAACTCTCCTAATTTTGCATCCGTCATCATTTCTTCAAATCCTGGTCTATCGTCATATAATCCACTTTCATCGTCGTCGGAGTATACTTTTACCACCTTAAATCCTTTGCCCAAGGCAAAATTCATCAATAAAAGTCTTTGATTTTTTATACTTGCACTGTCTTCTCCTTCATTTAATTTATCTACATCTTCTTTACTCAATCTAAGATATAATACTGCACGATTATTTGTCATAATTTCTTCTCCATTCATCGTTTTTATATTATATCCTTATAAAACGCACACCTAAGTTGAGTATACATTATATAAGGAAAGTTTTCTATTCTATTTCGAATGTTTCTCAATCACTTTTTTCATGCATTCGACCAAACTCTTCTCACCATAAAACACATTTACTTTTATAGGTTTCTTGTTGTTTTTCAAATATTACCCTCGTTCCGTTTTGATTAATTTATTTTATTTAAATTATTGCCTGTCTAATTCAATCAATATAAAAATCCGCATAATAATAGGGCAGAGTTTCATTCACCCTACCCCTAAAATCAATACTCCATTAATTACCCATTTCTTTTAATAAAGAATCTGTAATTTCAAGCATCTGCCTAACTTTTTCTTTATGTTTATCAGTCAACCACTCTTCTTTGTCCTTTACAATTTTCAACACCTCTTCAATCAAAGGTAAGTCTTTTACACCTCTCCTAATTGCTCTGTTATAGGCTTTAATAATTTTGGAATACTCTTCAAATACAACCTCTGAATACACTTCTTTCGTTTTCCCGTCTTCTTCAGACTCTTTACAGATATAAATCAAATCGTCAACTCTAATCACATCATAGTCCACATACTTCTCTTCTTTAATAAGAACTGACATTACAGCAGGATGTTCTGGTAAATCCATAACATATCCAATCTTGATTACCTTGCCACTGAATATTCCGTCATCAGTGACATACGTGACGTTATCAAACTCAAAAATATTTTTATTTCCGACTCTCAAATATTCCTCTACTCTATTTTTACGGTCTTTCATATCATCCACCAATCTAAACTTCTTCCTTAATAGACTTCAACATATCATCCATCGTCTTTTTATACTTTGCTTTTAGTGCATTGCACTCTTTTAATGCCTCTTTGTACTTTTCACGCTGCTCTTTTACTTCTACAATTAACGCTTCATACTCTTTTTTTAATTTCAAGAGAGTTTCAGAGAGATTTCTTAACTCCTTGTTCTCCTCTTTTAATGATTTATTATCATCGCCTAATATTGCTAGTCTTTTTTCTAAGTGATTAATCGTTTGTTGCTGCAATTTGTATCTAATGTTTTTCATTAAACTCCTCCTAGTTCATAATAAAGAAAAGTCCATGGTAAATGAAACCATGGACTTTGTGTAATTAACTTTACCATCTAAATTTATTCTTTGCGAGCTTTCCGCCGCCAGCTACTCTGTCTGTTGTCATAGACTGAATCATCTTTTCGAATTTTGGGTCTTCTCTTAATTGATTTACAAAATCGTTGTAGTCATCAACATGCTCAATTGCGATATTTACTTGATTTGTGATATCTCCGATATTTGTGGAGTTTGGAATCTTTGGTAATCCACCATTAAAATCAAAAATCTTTGTAAAATCATCTATCTGAGATAACATTCCTTTTGTGACCATATTCCGCAAAGTGTCGGCAGCCCCTAGTATGTTTTCCGTGTCATTAGGGTTGAGAACCATTTCAGGTTTACTTTTTGTGCCATCAAGCCATGCAAGTCCAGTTTCATCGGCTAGACCACCAGTCTTATATGCTTTAACGTCCGACTTTTTAAACCAACCTGTTATGCCACTTGCTAAAGAATGATGGCGTACTTTTAAATATCCACTTTTTTCTTCAAGCACAGTATAAATTGGGTCTTCGTCATAATACTGTGTTGCACCTTTCTTATCGTCAATGCTACTATAAATTTTTGCACTGCCAGCGTTAATCTTGCC
>JBGVGF010000115.1:0-2023 GCA_045121495.1 Faecalimonas sp. | reverse complement strand
TATAATATGACTTATATATTAATAATACATATATGTAAATATTCCCCTTTTCTTTTATCAGATTCCTATACAAAAAAGAAGTACTGCAATTTTTGCAGTACCTCTTTTCGGGCAACGTTATATCGAATATATATTAACTATTATATTATTCTGTGTCAGACTGGCATCCACAGCCGCATGAGCTCTGTGCATTGTTTCTCGCAGCACATGTTCCTGCTGAAGGACAGCCAATACACTTTACACCTTTTTTCTTTTCTTTCACTATGTATCTGATTGCGGAACCCACAATAATCAGCAAAATTAATGCAACTATGAAATTTGCCATAAGTAACACTCCTGTTATGAAGTGACCTCTTGTCAAGAGTAAATTTTATATTAACAAATTTCTCTTAACAATCGTCACATTTGTTTGATTGACAGCATCTGAAAAGAGCCTGACTTAACAGTTCCCGGCATTTGGCCACTCTGTTATTCGTGGATTGGTTACCTACAGGCTAATGGTCCGCCGTGAGTCCTGCTATCTTTTCGCGTGGATTACGATTTTTCGTACCTACAAAGGAGTGTCGCGGATAACTCGAACCTTAAATGTTATCAGTGCTCCTTTCAGATACTGTCAATAGTTTACCAGTTACTTTCTTCGGCAGAAATCTGCAGTTTACTGCTTATTTCTGCTTGTTTGCCCATCTCATCATAGGCAGATGGCTGTCAAGAGCCTGCCGCTTTGGCGGTGCGTAGCACTCTTGACTGACAGATGTACATGATGTACTTTTATACGGGTTTTACACTGATATTATCAGTCATCATTCCCCATACATAACACGCCAGTTCTCTTGCTATTGCCGCTACAGCCACATTTCTTACTTTGCCATGTCTTATAAATTTATAGTAACGACTTCGTAACCTTGTATTCGCTTTATCTGCATACGCAATTACTTCTGCCGTGTTACCACTTTGTCTTGCTTTTAATGCTTTTGATTTATGCCCTATCGTTCCTTTACAGATTCCTCCAGCTGCTTCTACCAATAATTGTCTTAAATGACTATTCCCAGCTTTGGACAGACTAGTTCTGTTTGTCTTTGGTCCACTGGAATTCTCACCTGGTGCAAGACCTAAATACGCTGCATAGATATTTCCTTTCGCAAATCTTGAAAAATCTCCTGTCTCTACAATCAAAGACAATGCTGTATGTGTTTGAATTCCAAGAAAACATCCCAGTTTCTTTACTTTTTCTGCATATCTTTCTTGTGATGCTAGTTCTTCAATTCTCTGATCTAATCTGTCTATTTTTGCAGTCTGTTCTTCATAAGAAGTCATGTATTCATTCAGTACTTCTCTATATAATGTGGATAGTTCCAGTTTCTTAAGCCATTTCCAATGAGCAAGTGTCCATTTACTCTGGGCATAGTGGTGTCCATGACGTAAACAGAAAGCACTGATCTGCTGTTTTATCTTTTTTAATGTAGTTTTATGATCATCTCTCATACGAATATATTCTTTTACAGCATCATCTTCTTCTGTTGGAACATAAACTGCATGATAACCACCGTAAGATAAACATTGTGCAATCATCCTTGCATCTCTGGCATCTGTTTTTATTCGAATTCCCTGTGGTGTCAGCATAGTTGTTGGTGCTAAAATAACACATTTTACATTTGCTGCTGTCAACTGATTATAAAGAGAGTATCCAAGACATCCTGCTTCATATCCACATTGAATGTCGTACTGATTATCAACTCCCAATTTCATTTTCAAACTTTCAATGAACATCAATATATTTTTGTAATCTGGTGTTACATCAATTGTTGCAAAGATTCTGTCATCTTCACCAATAATTGGCTCCATTGCGCATAAAGTGTAATTTGTACTATGGACATCCATCCCAATTCGTATTATTCTTTTCATATAAGTGGCCTCCTTTTGTATGCGGTAATCCCTGTTACCATTAATCTCTCAATTAACAGTTTACAGGTAAATCCACGAATCTACAAATGCGAGGTCACTTCATATTATCTTTTTGAAAGTA
>JBGVGF010000114.1:0-3796 GCA_045121495.1 Faecalimonas sp. | reverse complement strand
ATGATAGTAGCAACACTTCTGTAGATGGTTTTTATCCCTATTTTTTCACTGTTTTTCAATGATTTTGCCTAAAAATCGGCTTATTTTTGCTCTGTTTAAACTGTTTGAATGATTTTTTAGTACCATTTCAGTACCATTATTTAAGTTTCCAACTGACCAAATAATCACGTTTACAGACCTTACAGAACATCGGATAATTGGCAAGTACAGTTTCAGGTTTTACCTTGATACACTTCTTTCCACATGTCGGGCAAAGGCCCCATTCATCCTGCACACGAAGAGTATCCTTTTTAGGTCTACCTATCTTCTTTGCCGGTTTAGCCTTTTCCTCTCCGCATAACATAAGGAATACTGGTGCAATCTTCTGAAAATTCTGCTGGAGATTCTTTATCTCCATTCCATCCATTGCGTACTTATTCATTTTCACAACAACAGAGCATAGCTTATCCAGTGCATCATAATATGAACCACATTCAAGCTGCTGCTGATCTGTTTTATCAGCATCATATCTCATTCCCATTTTTGCCATCTTAAATACTTCCCAATCGCCATTAATAGAAGTATTGCCCGGAACATTTAAAGAACCGGGCAACTCCTCAACAGATATAATACCAATTTAAACGGCCATTTCCTGATAGTAGATAGCTTTTGCTTTATTCTCAAAGACAAATGCATCATAAACGATACGACCCTCTACAAGCTCACCGCTGATTCCTGGTGGATCCTGATGTGTATGGTATGCTGCCAACTGTGTAGGAGCACAGCACGCACATTTATGAGAAAGCATGAAACCGAAGTTTTCCGGCAATCTCGCAGCAGAAATTTTAATAATGTCTGCACCATCGATACTTGAGATCACACCTTTTAAGCGCATATCGTTACCGATTTCAGTTTCCATTGTGATATCTTTACATTTCTTCATGAGAAGATATACAGATGGTGTTACCGTAAGCACTCTTCCAGTTTCCGGAACAAGTGCATCATCTAAAGCTGCTGAAGCTTTGATGATCTCATCGTAAATATTATCAGCAGTGAGAGCGATTGCACTTGGCTTGTGTCCTGCATTATTACACATAACACCATATGTATAAGTATCGACTTCAGGAATAACCACTTCTCGAAGTTGTCTTGCCAAAGCAGACGCACTCTTAAGTGCACCACCTGTCTCATCGCAATCCAGTGTATCGACTACGAAAGTAAATGATCTGTCACGGGTTAAGAATGCGTGTTCTGTTGTGGCTTCTAAGTCTTTTACTTCTCCGTACCTGCTCCAGTTACCTGTTTTTGCTCCATTACGGCCATAATCGTTCATTACTGCTGTATTAATTTTGTACAGCTTTACTGCTTCAGCACCATCAAAAGAAAAGTCCTGATTTGTCAGTAAGCTTTTTTTACTTTCCTGTGTAAATATTTCATCTACATAAGGGAGATACTTCTGTGCTAATTCAATAGCCATTTAATTCACCTATCTGAGACCAAAGGCACCTCTTAAATCACTGTCATTACTGCTGTTTTTTACAACCCCTATAGGATTGATTCTATCAATAGAAACTACACGACCTATATGACCAATGCCGTTCCCGGTCTCGCCTTTCATTTTCAAAATTGCTTCGATGGATTTATCGAAGTCATCGTCTGTACTCATATTCAGAGCATCTGCCAGATAATCCGGTAAGCCTTTCTCACGCAGTTTAGTGACTGCATTGAGCTTTCGCTCTCTCAGATCAAGCTCTGCTGCTCTTTTTTCTAGATCTTCGTTATTGCTTCCCTTGCTTCTTTCTTTCGCAAGTCTCTCCTGCACAATACGGTTTACATCATCCTGGGTAAAAGTTTTGCCCTGTACTCCGTCTGTGCCTGTCTGTGTGCCCTCTAATGAGGTATTCTGATTGGTGTTGTCCATTAAAGACTCCTTTCCCTGCCTTAACGCTGACAGTAAGCTAATTTTCCGCATACCCTGCGTGCCGGGGAGCCTTTTCTCTTCATGCTCAGGAAGTATCCTTATAAATCATTTCAGGGAGAAACATTACAAGGAGGAATGAAAACAGTACAGTAACAAAAAAGATATTACTGAGCATATATATTATACCACTTGGTTTACATAATTCATAGTATAAGTTTACATAATTTTCATTTTATTATATTATAAATATGTCAGTAGTGAGACATCCCACCATTCACTACAGCGGGTCCTGCTAAGTGCCAAGACATAATTAAAGGCATAGCCAATACGGCCGTGCCTTTTTCCCATTTCTATTCATTCAATTTTTCTAGAGCATCCAAACGAGCCAAAATATCAAGCTGTTCTGTCTGCTTGTATGCATGTCTATAAAGCATATCGATGGCATTAAGCTTTATCTGTGGCTTTGTATCCGGGTCCTCAATGATGCTTATTAACTCATCTGTGGCACTGCTCATTTTAGTCTGAAGAGTGTAGCAGCTATCCTTTAACAACTCCCTGCGCTTCTCATCATACTCTTTTACAAATTCCGGATCACGCAGATATTTGTATATTGTATCTTCACAAATACCGGTTGCCTTAGATGTCGCTGTCACTGATACATTATTAAGTAAGCCCTGAAGCAGGGCAGCCTTTGTTCGTTCTTTTTTCGTCATTAAACTCCCCTCTATTCATAATCTTCTATATTCCTGTTTGGTACTGGATTGATAATTACATTAACCAGGTCAGCGAATTTACTGCCTGATGTTTTAATGATTGGATTTTCTGTGTCAAATAACAGTTCCGCTGGGGGAATGCCTTTATAAGTGTTTTTTGTACCATCTGCAAATTCCGCTATCACTTCCGGAATATTGCTTCCATACTGTTGCTCAAGCTGTTTTATTCGCTTTATTACACTATTCATTCTATATATACTCATCATTCAACACCTCTATCATCTGCTGGACCTCTTCCGGCGTTACTCCTGTATCATTTAACATTGATTCTATAAATCCATCATCATCACCAGATTCCACTCCAACAATTTCAAGTTGGATGTCAGATCCAAATGTTTTTGCTGCGCTCTGTTTTAGTACAAGCATCTGCGCTTCATAAGCTGACATACTTTTACGCTTTTCCCTGCCATTTTCAAGGCATATCAAGACAACAATTCCATCATCATTATTTTTCTCCTCTAAACGCTTTATTCGTTGCAAAATCTCTTTAAATGCCATTTCTGCACCTCTTTTCTGTATGATTTTTCTCGCTTTTTCTTTATTTTACTACATACAAAAGGGGCAAAGCAAACAGCCCCACCCCTTGTTATTCCAGTATTTCTATGATGTATTCTAACTGCTCACTGACTTTTTTCATCACTTCAAGCAGTTCTTTAATATCCTCTGATTTCGTTTTTTCTTTTAACAAATATTCTGCATCACTGTTCATGCTGCTTCCTCACTTTCGGCTGGTATAGGGACCCTACTACATATAAATGTGCACCACATGCGCAACGCTTATTTTCTGAATTTATATGATATTTACTACCACATTTTAAACATTTCTTGTATGTATTAACTGATGTTGCCATATATTTTCCTTTCTTCCGGCAGTATTGGTAACACACCGGATTTATTTCCGATCATTTGTGTGTATTGTATGTATCTTCGGTACTGCTACCGTCCGGAAAACTCTGGTAACGATCTCCGGAAGGGTAGCAGATTGTTTTTATGATGCTATTTTCTCCATTCGCTTTTCTTCTGCAAGCTCAAATACAACATCAAAGAATCTTTTTAACCCCTCCGATCTATTAGAACAACACTCAAGAGTTTCTCTTTTGAGTTGCTCATAATCTTCCTGGTC
>JBGVGF010000113.1:0-11779 GCA_045121495.1 Faecalimonas sp. | reverse complement strand
TGTTAAAAAATGGATGCGAGCCTCTCACGGCAAGCATCCTTTTTTGCTTACAGATACTAGATGAAGTTGAATGCAGTGGAGCATTGAAGCAGAGGATAATAAGCAACGAATTCGTAAGTAGATAAAATCAAACAAATCCCCATTTTACTAAGTAACAGAATTGTAAAATTTTATGTCTTTTACTAGTCATGAGAATAAGCTATAATTATTAAATAATTTGGATGAAAAGGGGCGGACTATGATAAGAAAATTGTACCCTTGTGGTAAAAAGAAAGCTTTCAATATTACATATGATGATGGTATATTGCAAGACATTCGTTTTGTTGAGTTATTAAATAAATACAATTTAAAGGGCACTTTTAATTTAAATTCGGAACTTATGAAAAATGAGTTTGAATGGATTCATGAATGTGGGATGACAGTGAAAAGGCTTCCAGAACATGTTGTGGTTGATTTATATCAGAATCATGAGGTGGCCAGTCATTCATTGACGCATCCTTATATGCATGGTCTTACTGAAGAAACGCTCATGTATGAACTTGGAAAAGATAAAGAAAATCTGGAAAAGTTGTTTAAAAGAGAAATCTCTGGATTTGCGGTTCCATTCGACTACTATGATGAATTGATAGAAAAATGCGTAAGAAAATGTGGATTTGAGTATGGCAGAATTTCAGAAGAAAGCAGAAGTTATGTACCGTGTGAAGACTATTTCAACTGGAAAGCAGGAATTTTTCATCTATCCCCGGATTTTGAAGCTTATGTAGAGGGATTTTTTCATTCGAAAGAGGAGCTTGCGGTCTGCCAGATTGTTGGACATGCTTATGATCTGGATGTGGAGAAGACGTGGGATACCATGGAAACTGTATGCCAGAGGATTCAGGCAGACGAAACAATCTGGTCAGTAACCAGCATTGAATTGATCAGATATTTAAAAGCGATGAGACGAGCAGAAGTGCAGGAGAACTGGATACAAAATCACAGCGATAGAGAGTTGTGGTTTGAAATAGACGGAGAGACAAAAGTTTTGCAGCCAAATGAGATTTATTATTTATGAAAAATAATACAATAACTGAACACATTCACAAAAGAAAAGGAGACGAGTAAAATGAGCGGAATTTTTCACAGAGTAAGTATTAGAAAATACCTGGATAAACCAGTGGAACAAGAAAAGATTGTTACAATGCTTCGAGCAGCAATGGCGGCACCTTCAGCTTGCAATCAACAACCATGGGAATATTATGTTGTGGCGGATAAGGAAAAAATCGTATCTCTTTCTCAGACTTCGCCATATGCAACCTGTGTAAAAGATGCACCGGTTGTATTTGTGGCTTGTTACAGGAAAAACGATCTCATTGCGCCTTCTTACGTAGAGATTGATATGAGTGCGTCGGTAGAGAATCTTCTTCTTCAGGCAGATGAATTGGGACTTGGAGCGGTATGGATTGGAATTGCTCCGATTGAAGAACGTATGGACAATGTTGCAAAAGTAATTGATTTGCCAGAGAATTTGTCTGCGTTTGCTCTGATTTCATGTGGGTATCCAGGAGAATCGAGACCTCAGCAAGACCGCTATGAAGAAAATAGAGTACACTATTTATTGTAGGAGTGCGATTGAGAGAATGGTAAAAGTAATTAGAAGTAATCGAAAAACGGTGAGTATTGAGATTACAAAAGAAGCGGAAGTGCTTGTGCGTGCACCCTATCGTGTGTCGGATACAGAGATTCAGAGGTTTGTAAATGCAAAATCAGAGTGGATTGAAAAGCATATCCAGATGCAGAGAAAACGAATGGAGACTACACAAAATACAAAGCAGCTTACATATGAGCAGATTCAGGAGCTGGCAGAGAAAGCCTTGGAGGTAATCCCGCAAAGAGTTGCTTACTATGCAAAGATTATGGGAGTTACTTATGGAAGGATTACGATTCGTAACCAAAAGACACGTTGGGGGAGCTGCAGCAGCGAAGGAAATCTGAATTTCAATTGTATGCTGATGTTGATGCCGCCTGAGATTCAGGATTATGTGGTGGTGCATGAGTTGTGCCACCGAAAAGAAATGAATCATTCACCAAGATTCTGGGCAGAGGTGGAGAAGATTTTGCCGGATTATCAGGTGAGAAGAAAATGGTTAAAAGAAAACGGAAGAGTATAAAGGTGTAAAATCTTGACAGGTTTTACGCCTTTGATTATTTATTTGGGGGTTTCACTTTATTCTATCTACTCCTGGTCCGCGAGCGGGAAGATATTATAAACCAATAGACTTTACTTCTGTTTCATAATATAATATTCATAATAAGCTTTTAGTACGAAGGAATAAGTGAAAAAGGAGTAAGGCGCAATGATTTTTGGAAAACATATGAATAAATATTATATAAAGCATGGTGTTAGATTGCTGATAGGACTGATTGCGCTGATTGTTGTAGACTATCTGCAATTGCTTATTCCTAATTTATATCAGATGATAATCAATGGTATGAACCAGGGATATGTTATACATGATGGCGTGCAAACTGCATTTAATATGGAATTTCTGCTTGATCGAATTTGTATGCCGATGGTAGGAATCATTCTTTCAATCGTGACGGGACGATTTATATGGAGAATTGCAATATTTGGCGCAGCGATTAAGGTAGAGACTGATTTGCGCAACAGAATGTTTGACCATGCAAAAGATTTAAGCAGAGAGTATTATCAGGTAAATAAAGTCGGAAATCTTATGAGTCTATTTACAAATGATTTGGATACAATTCAAGAATGTTATGGATGGGGATTCTTGATGTTTTTTGATGCTTCCTTTTTAGGAGGACTTGCAATTATAAAGATGTGGAATATGGACAGAGTTCTTACAATTTTTGCAATGATTCCGATGGCATTTTTACTGGGGGCAAGTAAAGTTGTTTCAGATTATATGACGAAAAAATGGGATGTACGCCAGGAAGCATTTTCAAAATTATCCGATTTTTCACAGGAGAGTTTTTCAGGGATTGCAGTTATTAAGGCATTCGTAAAAGAAGCAAAGGAACTGATGGCATTTCAAAGATTGAATAGAGAGAATGAAGAAGCAAATATCGATTACACAAGATCGTCGGTACTCCTTCGCATTCTTGTGACGCTTTTTGTAGAGAGTGTGATTTGTGTTATTTTAGGATATGGCGGTTATCTGGTATACCAGGGGAAATTTAATGCTGGTCAGTTGGTTGAGTTCATCGGATATTTTAATTCCATTGTATGGCCAATCATGGCAGTGGCCGATTTGGTCGATATGACGTCACGTGGAAAGGCATCGTTAAAGAGAATCAGCGAACTTTTGGATGCAAAGCAGGATGTGATTGATCGTCCAGATGTAAAACCGCTTTCAGAAATTCAGGGCAATATCGAGTTTTGTAATTTGACTTTCCATTATCCAGATGGAGAATTTGAAGCATTAGAGAACATTTCATTTCAGATTCACGCAGGTGAAAATGTTGGTTTAATTGGAAAGACAGGTTCAGGAAAAACTACCCTAGTGGACTTGATCTTGCGTACATATAACGTTCCAGATGGAACAATTTTTATTGATGGACACGACGTAAACACAGTTCCAATTCGTGATGTGCGTGCAGGGTGTGCCTATGTGCCACAAGATAATTTCCTGTTCTCAGATACGATTGAAAACAATATCTCATTTGGTACAGAGGAAAAATCTCATCATTCTGTTATTAAGGCGGCTTCCTTAGCAGATGTGGACAGCAATATCAAGGAATTTCAGCAAGGGTATGGTACTGTACTTGGAGAGCGTGGTGTTACTGTTTCAGGTGGGCAAAAGCAACGTATTTCCATTGCCAGGGCGCTTATGAAAGATGCACCGATTTTGATTTTGGATGATTCTGTTTCCGCAGTAGATACACAAACAGAAAAAACGATTCTGGAAAATCTTCGTGCGACACGTGCAGGAAAGACGACAATTTTGATTGCACATCGTATTTCGACAATTGAAAAGATGGACAAAATCTTATTTATTGATGAAGGAAAACTTGTTGCAGTTGGAACACATAAAGTTTTGTATGACACTTGTGACGAATATCGGAAGATGGTTGATTTGCAACAGTTAGAGGAGGAAGGAGGAGTACAGAATGCATGAGTATCTACCAATTATGATTGTTAGTGCAATTATTGGAGCATTTGCAATTATTTTTATTATGGCTTTTCTTGCAATCAAAAATAAGAAAGAAGCGATTGGTTATGACCGCAATATGGCAGATTCTGAAATTATCCTGCGACTGATGCAATATGCAAAACCATATTGGAAAGAGTTTCTTCTTGTATTTGTAATTATGATCTTTTCGATTGCATATGATCTTGTTTCTCCGCTTATTATTGGTGGAATCGAGAAGATGGTAAAAGACGATTTCCTTTTGAGAGACTTATATACAGCAGTTGGAATTTATGTTGGAATTTTGATCGTGAGTTTGATCTGTACTTACTTCCAGGCAATCATTTTACAGAAAATCGGACAGAGGATTTTGTCCTCGCTTAGAACGGATATTTTTACTCACATTGAAAGTTTATCCCATGAACAGTTAAACAATATACCAGTGGGAAAACTTGTAACAAGAGTCACAAACGATACAAACTCAATTTCCATGATGTTTACAAATGTACTTGTAACGATGGTGAAAAATGCAATGGTTATCGTAGGTGTGTTTGCTGCAATGCTGATGCTAAACTATGCATTGACGTTGATGGTACTTTGCTTTGTTCCATTTGTAATTCTGTTTACTGTGATTTTCCGTACATTTTCCAGAAAAGTGCATCGCACAGTAAATGATACAAGAACGGAAATCAACACTTATCTATCAGAAAATTTGTCAGGGATTAAGATCACACAGATTTTTAACCGTGAACAACAGAAGATGCAGGATTTCCTGGAAAGAAGTGACAAGCTGCAAAAGGCGAAGATGAATCAGATTTTTGTGTTTGGAGTATTTAGACCGATGGTATATATGTTGAATGTTTCAACGGTGCTATGCCTTTTCTATTTTGGTGCAAAAGGATATATTAAAGATACACAGCTTTTAGGACAAGTAATCGACAGCAGTATTATTGTATCTTTTTATATGTATATTTCGAAATTCTACAATCCAATTCAGACACTTGCAGAACAGTTTGATATTTTGCAAAAGTCATTTGCCGCAGCAGAAAAGATTTTTACAGTTATGGATATGGTTCCGGAAGTGGTGGATGAGCCAGATGCAATCGAATTGGATGAGATGAAAGGCGAGATTGAATTTAAGAATGTATGGTTTGCCTATAAACCAGATGAATGGGTGCTAAAAGGAGTATCGTTCCATATCATGCCAAAGCAGACCGTTGCATTTGTTGGTTCAACAGGGTCTGGTAAAACGACAATTCTTTCGTTAATTTGTCGAAACTATGATATTCAAAAAGGGCAGATTTTGATTGACGGTATTGATATCAAACGTATCAAGATAGCCTCTTTAAGAAAGCATTTTGGCCAGATGCTGCAGGATGTGTTCCTGTTCTCAGGTGATATACGAAGCAATATTCTGCTTCGCCAAGAAGGAATCAGTGATGAAGAAGTAATGGAAGCATGCCGTTATGTAAATGCAGATGCATTTATCAATCGTTTGGAAACTGGATTGGATGAAGTGGTTCGCGAACGAGGCAACAATTTCTCAGCCGGTCAGAGACAGCTCCTTTCTTTTGCGCGAACGATTATACATAAGCCTTCGGTCATGATTCTGGACGAAGCTACCGCAAACATTGATACAGAGACAGAAGTGCTGATTCAGGATTCACTTGAAAAGATGAAGAATATTGGAACGATGTTGATTGTTGCACATAGGCTTTCGACAATTCAGCATGCAGACAATATCATTCTCCTTTCGCATGGTGAAATTGTGGAACAGGGAAATCATCAGGAACTGCTTCGCAAAAAAGGGAAATATTACGATTTATATTCGCTGCAGTTTAATAAACAGCAGTTGGAAAGCAAGAAATAAGAGTTCGGTTTTCGAGCTCTTATTTTTATTACTTGACATATTATTGAAATAGTAGTTATAATAAGAACGCAAACCGACCGACGGTCGGTAGGGAGGAGAAAAGATATGAGAATCGTAAAAGATGGCGGAGAACGAAGAAAAGAATTGCTAGATACAGCCAGAAGGTTGTTTATATCAAAAGGATATGAAAAGACATCTATTAACGATATTTTGAAAGAAGTCGGAATTGCAAAGGGAACTTTCTACTATTATTTTACTTCAAAGGAAGAGATGCTTGAGGCAATGATTCTGGATATCGTTAAGGAAGGTGCGGAACGTGCGAAAGTAATTTTGCACGACAATTCTACTCCTATATTAGTGAGAATGCTGTTTGCCCTACAGGTGCAGACCCCTGAAATTGAGGGAGCGGAGATGATTCATGCAGAAATGATGAAACCAGAAAATGCAAAGTTAGATCAACTATATTTACGCACCATGATTAGAGAATTGACTGATATTATGCTGACACCTATTCAGGAAGCGATTGATCAAGGAATTATGAAAACGGATTATCCGAAGGAGGGTATTGAAATAGTTCTTTTATTAGCACAAGAGATGCTGAATAGACCTACGTTTGATTGGGGAGAAGCAGAAGAAAGTAAAAAGATGCAGGTGTTTCTATATCATGTACAGAGAATTCTAGGCATTCGAGAAGAAGAGATACAACAGTTGTTTATGCTGTTACGAGGAGGTATGGTATGAAACAATATTCTATGAAAAAATTTTTATTATTGGTTTTGGGGCAATTTATTTCAAGCTTTGGAAGTGGTTTGACAGAATTTGGTCTTTCCATTTATGTATTAAAGGAAACAGGTAGTATAATGGCGACCGGCATTGTTAGTATTTGTGCATTTCTTCCATCGATTTTATTCGCACCTGTCGGAGGTGTATTTGCGGATCACTATGATAGAAGGTTATTGATGGTGACGGGAGAAGTATTATCATCCATTGGTTTGATCATTTGTCTGGGAAATATTACGAGTGGACATTTTTCCTTGTTCATAATATGTACAGGTGTAGCTTTGAGTTCTATATTCACAGCATTGACAGAGCCTGCATTTAAGGCAACTGTCACGGATATGATTTCCCCTGAAGATTATGCAAAAGCTGGAGGTTTATTGCAGATAGCGGGAAACGCAAAACTTTTAATTGCACCAGCAATTGCAGGAATTTTATTAGAAGTAACCACGGTTTCTACGTTGTTAATGATTGATGTTTTTACATTTATTACAACAGGAGCAGTTATTTTTCTGGTGAGAAGAAATATTGCTATAAAGGTAGAAAAAAAGGGTTCACTAAATATAAAAAAAGAATTACAAGATGGTGTGAAAGCAATCGGGAGAAGACGAGGTGTCATCTGTCTGATTGGTATAATGACACTTGCAACATTTTGTTTGGGATTTATTCAAATTTTATGTACACCTCTCATCCTTGCTTTTACAGGGGAAGCAGAGCTTGGAATGATTAAGACTATTAGTGCTTGTGGAATCCTGGCAGGCAGTATTCTTGTTAGTTGCTTAAAAAATATCCGATATCAAAAAATGTTATTCTGGGGATTAGCTGGATGTGGATTTTTTATGGGAATGCTCGGAATAAAAGAAAACTTTATGTTGATCTGTGTTTCAGGATTTATCATGTTTGTTTTTATGCCGGCTGCTCAGATTGGAGCGGAAGCGATGATGCGAAAGGCATTGCCGAATGAAGTACAGGGACGTGCTTTTGGTTTCACAAGTCTGGTCTCTCAGATGGGGTATATCGTGGCTTACCTTTTATCTGGAATACTTTCTGACTACGTATTTGAACCTTTCATGAAGGGAAAAAGTGGTCTGGCACATGGAATTGGAAAGATAATAGGCAGCGGAGAAGGACGAGGCGTTGCATTATTAATTATTGTTGCAGGAGCCATGATGGTACTTGCAGCGATTTGGGTCAACTGTGAAAAGAGTATAAAGGAGATGGAATAGTATGAATCTATTATGGAGTATGGTTAAAAAAGATATTCGGCAAAATCCGGTAGTTACAATAGTACTTGGTGCTTTTTTATTTCTTTCAATGTTATTGATGGCCACCGGATTTCGAACGATGGGAACGATGATTTCTTCACTGACCGGATTGAATACAGCAGCATTGCCACCGGAATATCTACAAATGCATAAAGGAGAAATTGATGAAGAGAAAGCAGAAGCGTTTGCTCAATCTGTGGATGGAATCGAGTCGTATGAACTTGTACATATGTTAAATATCAATAGCTCCTATATTTTTTACGAAGGAGAAAGTTTTGAAGCTCTCAATATGGATAATGGTCTGGTGTGTCAAAATGAAAAATTAGACTTTTTGTTAGATGAAGAAAATCAGATTGCGCAGGTAAAAACTGGCGAGATTGGTATCCCAGTGTATTATGCACAGGAGAAAGGGATACGAGTAGGGGATTGTATAACATTAAAAACAGATGGTTATGAAAAAACATTTGAGGTTGCACATATTATCAAAGATGCACAAATGAATGTAGCACTGTCAGGTTCAAAGAGATTTCTTGTTCATAAAGAAGATATAGAAGAAGTAAGCAGTCATATGGGAGAATGGGAGTATATTTTCGAATATCTTCTAACAGATGACTGTGAAACTACAACAATTGAGAAAGCGTATATGAATGCAGATATGCCGGCTAATGGAGTTGCGATTACATCTGTACTTCTGACATTGATCAATGCTATTTCATATGGAGTTACTGCTATTCTTGTAATGTTGATCAGCATTCTATTGTCTGTGATTGCCGTATTATGTCTCTCTTATATTATTCGTGCAACCATGGCTGAGGAAAGCCGGAATATCGGTATGATGAAGGCTATGGGATTCCCGAAAAAAAATATCAGCAGACTCTATTTAATGAAATATGTTGCTTTGACAGGCATTGCAGGATTGATAGGATATTTTGTATCCATTCCAGTTGGAAAACTGTTGGCAGCATCTGTGGTACAGTATTGTGGGCATGGGACAAAAGAATGGTTAAGCTGGCTCTTTCCTGCAATTGGTGTTTTCATTCTTGCAGTTTTTGTGATAGTTAATTGCAAAAAAATACTTCGAAAGAGTATGTATAGTCCAGTGATAACGTTATTAAAAGGTGAAACTCAAAATCAAAAAGAGAGTCATTACAGATTGCCATACAAAGGATTTCGAAATGCAAATCTTACAATTGCATTAGGCGAATTAAAGTGCAAGTGGAAAGAATTTGTGGTTATTTTTTTGGTCTTTATACTGGCCTCGTTTCTGATAATTTTACCAATAAACTTAAAAAACACAATCAATGATCCATCGTTTATCACTTATATGGGAATGGGACAATGTGATGTTCGTATTGATATACAATATAGCGAAGGGATTGAATTACAGAAAGAAATAGCAATCGAATCATTAAATAAGGACCCATATATCGAGAAATACGCTATTTATGCAAATGGATATGTGGAAGTGGAAAATGCTGAGGGTGGAACAGAACGTTTAAGAGTGTTGAATGGTAATCAGCAGGCATTCGAAGTTCAATATTTGGAAGGAACAGCACCAAAGGCGGCAGATGAAATTGCTCTTTCTTATTTAGAAGCAGATGCATTGAATAAACAGTTAGGTGATATCATTGTAGTACGATATCAAGATGAGGTCAGAGAATACTGTTTGTGTGGTATATATCAGGATATTACATATGGCGGCAAAACTGCAAAGGCCGATATAGCATTTGAAACAAGTGATATAGAAGTATATGTAATATATTTGAACCTTACAGATGATGCATTGATAGACCAAAAAGTTTGTGAGCTTCGAGAATTATTACCACAGTGTAAGGTAACACCAGTAAGTGAGTTTATTTCGCAAACACTAGGTGGGATAACAGACAATATCGGAGCGATTGAAGTGATAGCCGCAATCTTGGTTGTGTTATTAATTAGTTTGATTACGATTATGTTTTTACAACTGGCAATGGCGAGAGAACATAGTGCTATTGCTGTAAAGAAAGCGATGGGGTTTAGAAACAAAGACATTAAGATTCAATTTGCAATACAGGTTTTACTGGTTCAAACAATTGCAATAGTGATGGGCACATTTCTTGCCAATACTCTGGGAGGGCCTATGCTTGCAGCATTTTTATCTTCTATGGGATGTGAGCAGATTACTATTATTGAAGAACCATTTATGGCGTATTTGCTTTGTCCAATGATACAGCTGCTGGTATGCGCAGTTGTGGTATGGAAGACAACAGAACGTGTTCGTTCGTATAGTATCAGAGACCAGATTGTAGAATAGGAGAATTGAAAATGAGTTTTATACAGGTTAAAAATATTGAAAAATATTTTGGGGAATTTAAAATACTAGATAATATTTCGATGAATGTGAATAAAGGTGATTTTATTGCTATTATGGGGCCTTCGGGATCTGGAAAATCTACATTACTGTATAGTATCAGTGGGATGGATGAAATAACAGATGGAAGTGTTTGGATTGATGGAGAAAATTTATCAGAGATGAAGGAGGAAGAGAGAGCACGAATTCGGTTAAAGAAAATGGGATTTGTATTTCAAAATGTGCAGATGTTAAAGACTTTGACAGTGTTGGATAATATTATGCTTCCAGGTTTAGTAGCGGGAGAAGAACAAGCGGATGTAATTCGAAAAAGGGCAATTCGTTTGATGCAGGAAATGGATATTTCGCAAATAGCAGATCGTGATATACGCAAAGTGTCTGGTGGACAGCTTCAGAGAGCTTCTATATGTCGTGCGATGATTAATAATCCGGAAGTGCTTTTTATGGATGAGCCGACGGGAGCATTGAATAGTGAGGCAACAGAACAGGTACTGGAAATTTTAAAAAGGCTAAATAAAGAGGGTGTGACCATTGTTATGGTTACACACGATCCTAAAGTGGCAGAAAAAACAAAAAAAATCGTGTATATTCAAGATGGAAAAACAATCACCAGAGAAAATGATATTGTGTAATGTACTCAGAGAAATCTTAAACATATGAAAAGGATGAACTTTCTGAAAATAAAAAACGTCGTTAACAACGACGTTTTTTTAATGTATGAATATGTCTTATGCTGTACAAAATAAATGAGAATAGCATCATGCATACACACAAAGCAACCAATATGAATGATGCAGTATTAGATATGTCATACCAAATAACATGAATGACTATCATAAGATATAGCAATATTGTAGTTACTTTGCCGTGCCAATCTGCACCTTTTACTTCACCAGTCTTTTTGATTACGATAATACCCAAAATACCGGTAATTAACTCTTTTACAAAGATCAAAGCAAAAGGAATGACCATTTGCCTAAAACGGGTAATCAGACAGCCAAGCATAGCAAATTGTGTGAGTTTATCTGCAACTGGATCCAATGCTTTCCCAAGGTCGCTGATCATATTAAAGTGGCGGGCGATAAAGCCATCTGCAACATCCGTCACACCAGAGACGATAAGTAAAACAGCAGTTATTATATAGTTCTTTTCAATGCAATACTGCCAGATAAATATCGGAATCAATAGAAGCCTGAAAAATGAAAGCATGTTTGGAATTGTAAAAATTTGTTGTTTAGTTGATTTATTCATATTAATCTCCATTCCGCCGCCTTTCAGTTGGCGGCACAAATAGTCATTAAAGATTTTCAACTGCCTTCCCTTTTTGTAAAATAGACTTTAGAAGCTATACTACAAAGCACGGGAGGAGGAGTTGTAAATTCTTTCT
>JBGVGF010000112.1:0-36577 GCA_045121495.1 Faecalimonas sp. | reverse complement strand
ACACTTATTGATCACGTAGGCACGTGGTCTGTTTTGTGTACCCTAAAACTAGAGAATATGAAATAATTCATATAACCAAAGAGACACCGAATGCATCCGCATTCGGTGTCAGCTCTTTAAGGGCGTTTTTTTACAGCCCCTGGTTTTTCATCATGGTTGTAACTAGTTGAACCGTTTTATCAATATTTTTTTGCTCTTCAGCAGATTTTCCTTGTTTTAAAATTTTTAGAATCAGAGCAATTTCATCTGGAGTAAACTGGATTCCTTTCTTGTTAGCATTTGTAATCAAGGACATCATAATTGGTGCCATTGCGTTGCCGGATTTTCCCGACACTTGTGTGGCAGCAATTTTAAATAATTCCAGTTTTGCTGGGTCCATTCCCTTTAACGCAGGATCATTTATCCAATCAAGCAGAAGTATCACCTCCTTCTTCCGGGCTTAAAGAAGCTTCATTTGCAAACATATCGTTGTACATTTCAAACATACTTTGCTGTTCGGGAGTAAGCATATTTTTCATCATGGACATAGGATCAAAATCCTCCCCCGATTCATTAGAAGTATACATACCTTGAAAAAGCTCCATCATACTCATCATATTTAAAATATTATCAATAGAATCAGAAGCAGATGGAGGCATATATGGTTTTAAATCTTGAATGACATCTTGGGTAGTGAATGTTTTTTGTCTGAAACTTCGGAAAGAGGAAAGCGTATGTTGAAATTCCAGAAATTTTATATAGATTGCAAACATTCGCTGACTTTGAGGAGGCAGATATGGAATGAAAAGTTTCAAAAGCTGGAGAGTATTTGTCGATGTAAGTTGATCAAAAGGGGTCATTTGATTTATGTTCCAATCCTCCATGATACCGCCTCCAAAAAGTTATGTTGTCAAAATATATGAACCTAAAGTAGAAAATATGTAAATTGCGTGATAGGAATTTCCTATCACACAATTTAATAGATTAGCAGCAGCCGTCGTTGCATCCACAGTCGCAACCGCAGCCGCTTCTGCCAAACATATTGCCGTTGCAGAAGAATAAGAGAATAATGATCCATAAACAGCTATCGCAGCCATTATCGCAGCCATTGTTGCATCCACAGCCACCTCTGCCTAATCCAAAGCTGCCATTGCCGCAGAATAAAAGAAGTAAGATGATCCAGATACAAGAGTTGTTGTTATTGCAGCCATTGTTGCATCCATATCCTGATCTTTCGTTACGTCCGCATCCGTAGTTAGTTGCACTTAAATCGCTCATATATAAGCCTCCAAGAATTTTATTTACAGTTCATAATATGTTAGAAGAAAAATTGTGTGAATGCCAAAATTAGATTATTTTTTAGATTTTAAATTGACAGTATCAGTAAATTTCTATATTATGTAAAATGTATTTAAACAATGCTATATACAAATGAGAAAGGGTTCAGTTATAAAGCTATTGAAAGAGAGAAGTTTAAGAGATAGAATTATTAAAAAGGGAAATGTTTTAAAGGTGGATAGTTTTTTAAACCATCAGATGGATATAGAACTTTTTAATGAATTTGGAAAAGAATTCAAAAGACTTTTCGGAGACAAGCCAATCAATAAGAGTTTGACGATCGAAGCTTCAGGGATTGGGATCGCATGTGTGGTTGCGTAGCATTTTGGAGTTTCGGTGGTGTTTGCGAAGAAAGCGCAGAGTATTAACATTGACGGAGAAGTATACTCAACGAAGATTGAATCATTTACTCATAAAAAGATATATGATGTAATCGTATCCAAAAAATATATCGGTCCGGACGATCATATTTTGAACATCGATGATTTCCTGGCAAATGGGTGCGCATTGGAAGGATTGATTGAACTGGTACAAAGTGCCGGGGCTACGGTTGAAGGTATTGGAATTGTAATTGAAAAAGGGCAACAAAAGGGCGGTGCAATGATTCGCGAAAAAGGAATTCATTTAGAATCTCTTGCAATCATTGAAAGCATGGATTGCGAAACTGGAACAATAGAGTTCCGTCATTAGAAAATTTCGAAGGGGAGATTTCTTGTCAGGATATTTCTGGAAAATTTTAGAAGTAGAAGATTTTTCTTCTGCTTCTTTTTAATTGTTAACAAAGCAGTGAGATTGGGATTATTTATTTTTAAGATCCATAAATTATAGTAAAACTAGGAGGAAAAGAACTATGTGTGGAATTGTAGGATTTACAGGGAGAAGACAGGCAGCGCCAATTCTTTTAAAGGGATTAGAAAAACTCGAGTATAGAGGATATGATTCAGCAGGGCTTGCAGTCCGAGATAACACTAATAAAGTGGAAATAGTAAAGGCAAAGGGAAGATTAAAAACACTTGCAGCAAAAACAAATGAAGGAGAAAGCCTGCTTGGCTCATGTGGAATAGGACATACACGCTGGGCAACGCATGGAGAACCATCAGAGGATAATGCACATCCACATTGCAGTGAAGATGGATGTGTTGTCGCGGTTCACAACGGAATTATAGAAAATTATCAGGAAATCCGTGAAAAACTGACAAAGAAAGGTTATGTATTTTATTCGCAGACAGATACAGAAGCTGCAGTTAAGCTGATCGATTATTACTATAAAAAATATAATATGGGACCAATTGACGCAATTGCAAAGACAATGGTCAGAATTAGAGGGTCCTATGCGCTTGCTGTAATGTTCGACGATTATCCAGGAGAAATCTGGGTAGCGAGAAAAGACAGCCCTATGGTAATCGGAGTTGCAGATGGAGAATGTTATGTTGCATCGGACGTCCCAGCAATATTAAGTTTTTCAAGAAATGTTTATTATATTGATAATCTTGAAATGGCAAAACTGGGAAATGGGGAAGTGCATTTCTATAATTTAGATGGAGATGAAGTGGCAAAGGAAATTACAGAAATCAAATGGGATGCACAGGCTGCTGAAAAGGACGGATATGAACATTTTATGATGAAGGAAATCCACGAACAGCCAAGAGCTGTGAAGGATACTTTGGGTGCAGTTGTAAAAGACGGAAAAATTGATTTTGAAAGTATTGGTCTTTCAGAAGAAGAAATGAAAAGTTATAGCCAGATTCATATAGTGGCATGTGGTTCGGCGTACCATGTCGGAGTAACTGCACAGTATGTTATAGAAGATTTGGCAAAGGTGCCTGTCAGAGTAGAGTTAGCATCAGAGTTTCGTTATCGAAAACCATTACTGAGTAAAAATAGCTTGGTAATCATTATTAGTCAGTCTGGAGAAACTGCGGATAGTCTTGCGGCGCTTCGTGAGGCAAAAGAAAAAGGAGTTCAGACCTTAGCGATTGTAAATGTAGTAGGAAGTTCCATTGCAAGAGAAGCAGATCATGTATTTTATACTTTGGCAGGACCTGAAATTTCAGTAGCCACTACAAAGGCATATAGTACACAATTGATTGCAGGTTATCTCTTTGCAATAGAGCTTGCGAAAGTCCGTGGTCAAATAGAAGAAACAGAATATGTAAGATTGATTGGAGAACTTGAAAAACTTCCAGCAAAGATGCAAAAAATATTAGAAGACAAAGAAAGAATCCAATGGTTTGCTTCCAAGTTTTCGAATGCGAAAGATATTTTCTTTATTGGCAGAGGTCTAGACTATGCGACCAGCCTTGAAGGAAGCTTGAAAATGAAAGAAATCAGTTATATTCATTCGGAAGCATATGCAGCAGGTGAATTGAAACATGGTACGATTAGTCTTATTGAGGATGGAACACTTGTAGTAGGAGTTTTAACGCAGCAGGAGTTATATGAAAAGATGGTAAGTAATCTGGTAGAAGTGAAAAGTAGAGGTGCTTACCTGATGGGATTAACCAGTTACGGTAACTATAATATAGAAGATACAGTTGACTTTACAGCATATATTCCAAGGATTGATGAACATTTTACAACGAGTCTGGCAATTATTCCGCTACAATTAATGGGATATTATGTGAGTGTTGCAAAGGGACTAGACGTAGATAAGCCTAGAAATCTTGCAAAAAGTGTAACTGTAGAATAAAAAAGTATGTGAATGTCAAGAAAAAATACTTGACACCATGCAAGAAATCATATATGATAGCAAAGGTGATTCAAATGAATGAGTTATTAGAACAGGCTCTATTATATGATTTCTACGGTGAATTACTCACAAAACATCAGAAAGAAATATATGAGCAGTTTGTGTTAGAGGATTTGTCTTTAAGTGAGATTGCAGAGAATGCGGGAATCAGCCGACAAGGTGTACATGATTTAATTAAGCGATGTAACAAGACGTTGGAAGGATATGAAGCAAAGCTGCATCTGGTGGAGAAGTTCTTATCTGTAAAGAAGAAAGTGAAAGAGTTGGATACACTTCTGGAACAGGAAACGGAGAATGAACTGGTAAAAAATATTAGACAAATCGCAGGAGATATATTAGAGGAGTTGTAGAATGGCATTTGATAGTTTGTCAGAAAAACTGCAGAATGTATTTAAAAACCTTAGAAGCAAAGGGCGTCTTACAGAAGAAGATGTAAAAGTTGCTTTAAAAGAAGTAAAGATGGCTTTATTAGAAGCGGATGTAAACTTCAAAGTTGTAAAAGGTTTTGTAAAAGATATCCAAGAACGCGCGATAGGCCAGGATGTAATGAATGGGTTGAATCCGGGGCAGATGGTAATCAAGATTGTACATGAAGAACTGATTAAGTTGATGGGTTCTGAGACAACAGAGATTAAGCTTCAGCCAGGACAGGCAACTACAGTTATTATGATGGCAGGTCTCCAAGGGGCTGGTAAGACAACAACAACAGCAAAGATTGCCGGAAAGTTAAAGCTGAAAGGGAAAAAGCCACTGTTGGTTGCATGTGACGTTTATCGTCCGGCTGCGATTAAGCAATTGCAGATTAATGGAGAAAAACAAGGCGTTGAAGTGTTTGCAATG
The DNA here is from genome assembly GCA_045121495.1 of Faecalimonas sp. GTDB lineage: Bacteria > Bacillota > Clostridia > Lachnospirales > Lachnospiraceae > Faecalimonas. Next base: position 31,671 of record JBGVGF010000112.1, on the reverse strand, counting down.
GGCGACAATCACAAGCCTGCTAATATTGCAAAAGCAGCGATGGAACATGCTGCTAAGAATGGTAACAATGTTGTAATTCTCGATACTGCAGGTCGACTTCATATTGATGAAGATATGATGGCAGAATTACAGGAAATCAAAGAAACAGTGACGGTACATCAGACAATATTAGTAGTAGACGCTATGACTGGTCAGGATGCAGTAAACGTTGCAAATAGTTTCAATGAGAAGATTGGTATAGATGGTGTTATCGTTACAAAATTAGACGGTGATACAAGAGGTGGTGCTGCTCTCTCAATCAAAGCAGTGACAGGAAGACCAATTCTATATGTTGGTATGGGTGAAAAACTTTCCGATTTGGAACAGTTTTATCCAGACAGAATGGCTTCTCGAATTCTGGGAATGGGTGATGTTCTCAGTTTGATCGAAAAAGTTGGAGAAGACATTGACGAAGAAAAAGCGAAAGCCATGACACAAAAGCTGAAAAAAGCACAGTTTGATTTTGAAGATTACTTAGAAAGTATGAAGCAAATGAAAAAAATGGGCGGGCTTTCGAATGTTATGAGTATGATGCCGGGTATGGCATCAGCAAAAATTAAGGACGAGGATTTAGAAAAAGGCGATAAACAGATGGCCAGAATTGAAGCAATCATCTATTCGATGACGGTGAAAGAACGCCAGAATCCAGATATCCTAAATCCATCTAGAAAGCGTCGTATTGCTCAAGGCGCTGGAGTTGATATCAGTGAAGTAAACCGTTTCATTAAACAATTTGAACAGACAAAGAAGATGATGAAACAGCTTCCAAACATGATGGGTGGAAAAGGTGGTAAGAAAGGCAGATTTAAGCTTCCTTTTTAACACATAGATAAAATGAAAAACAAATTTAAGAGAAAGAATATGAGGTAATTAAAATGGCAGTAAAAATTAGATTAAGAAGAATGGGACAAAAGAAAGCTCCTTTTTACAGAATCGTAGTAGCAGATGCAAGATCACCAAGAGATGGTAGATTTATCGAAGAAATTGGAACATATGATCCAACAGTAGAACCAAGTGCAATCAAAGTTGATGAAGAAGCAGCTAAAAAATGGTTAAACAATGGTGCTCAACCAACAGAACAAGTTGCAAAAATCTTCAAAGTAGCAGGTATTGAAAAATAATTTACTTGCGAATGGAGGCACATGTAATGAAAGCATTGGTAGAAGTAATTACTAAAGCATTAGTGGATCATCCTGAAGAAGTTATCATTACAGAAAAGAACGAAGGCAAAGCAATCGTAATCGAAGTGAAAGTTGCTGAGTCTGATATGGGAAAAGTAATTGGTAAACAAGGAAGAATCGCAAAAGCGATTCGTGCAGTTGTAAAAGCTGCAGCAGCTAAGGAAGATAAAAAAGTAATCGTAGACATCGCGTAAAGCGCGATGTCTATTTGTTATCCTGTATACAGGTTTAGTAAAAAAGGAGAATACATGGAGAAATTATTGCAGGTAGGTGTGATTTCATCCACACATGGAGTTCGCGGAGAAGTAAAAGTTTATCCAACGACAGATGATGCAAAACGTTTTCGCAAGCTGAAACAAGTGATTCTAGATACAGGAAGAGAACATCTTACTCTGGAAGTAGAAGGCGTTAAATTTTTTAAACAGTTTGTAATTTTGAAATTCAAGGGTATCGATAATATCAATGACATAGAAAAATACAAAGGCAAAAGCCTTTTGGTAGATAGAGCAAATGCGGTAAAACTTCGTAAAAATGAATATTTTGTCGCAGATATGATAGGAATTAAAGTATACACAGAAGATGGCGAAGAATTTGGTACAATGCAAGATGTGCTTGAGACAGGTGCAAATGATGTTTATATCATTGATAGTCTAAGTCATGGAGAAGTACTGATACCGGCTATCAAGCAATGTATTCTGAACGTAGACATCGAGAATCAAAAAATGATCATTCATTTAATGGACGGATTGATATAAGAAAGGATTATGATCAAACATGAATTTTCATATTTTAACGTTGTTTCCAGAAATGGTTATGAATGGATTGAATACAAGTATTATTGGAAGAGCGATCAATAATCAGCTTCTTACAATAGAAGCAATCAATATCCGTGATTTTGCAGAAAATAAACATAACAGAGTGGATGATTACACTTATGGAGGAGGCGCTGGTATGCTTATGCAGGCAGGACCTGTATATGGAGCGTATCAGTCTGTTGCACAAAAGACAGGAAAAAATCCTCGTGTAATTTATCTGTCTCCACAAGGACAAACTTTTTCACAGTCGATGGCAGAAGAATTTGCAAAAGAAGAAGATTTAGTTTTTCTTTGTGGACATTATGAAGGTATTGATGAAAGAGTTTTGGAAGAAATTGTGACAGATTATGTTTCGATCGGTGATTATGTTCTTACAGGTGGCGAATTGCCGGCAATGGTCATGATCGATGCAATTTCCCGCTTGATTCCCGGAGTACTTCATAACAATGTGTCTGCAGAATTTGAAAGCTTTCAGGATAATCTTTTAGAATATCCACAATATACCCGTCCGGAAGAATGGCATGGAAAAAAAGTACCACAGATATTACTTTCAGGACATCATGTGAACATTGAAAAATGGAGAAGAGAACAATCTGTGATTCGGACCGCACAGAGACGTCCTGATTTGTTGGAAAAAGCAGAACTTACACAAAAAGAAAAAGAATTAGCAAAAAAATACTTGTAAAAGAGATATAGATGTGTTAAAATACTCACGTTGTGAGAAGAAGAGAGATGGTCCTCTGGTACAGAAAGTATTAAGAACGTCCAAAATATAAGGAGGTCACACAAATGAACGATATTATTAAGAAAATTGAAGCTGAACAATTAAAAGCTGAAGCACCAGAATTCAATGTTGGTGATACTGTAAGAGTATTTGGTAAAATCAAAGAAGGAAACAGAGAAAGAATTCAGGTTTTTGAAGGTGTAGTACTTAAAAGACAAGGTGGCGGCGCTAGAGAAACATTCACAGTTAGAAAGAACTCTAATGGAATCGGCGTTGAAAAAACTTGGCCATTACACTCACCAAACGTGGAAAAAGTAGAAGTTATCCGCAGAGGTAAAGTAAGAAGAGCAAAACTTAACTACTTAAGAGATCGTGTTGGTAAGGCAGCTAAAGTTAAAGAATTAGTAAAATAGTAAATGTGAGAGGGACAAGTACATAGGTGTAGTTGTCCCTTTTCTGTTTGTAATAGTAGTTTGAGGAGATTAGATGGCACAATTATCGTTTGGAAAGAAAAGAAGACGAAAAGTGAATTACGAATTAGTGCAAGAAATAGTGGTTTGGGGAATCCAGATTATTATTGTATGTGCAGTTGCATATTTCTGTGTATGGTATTTTGGGCATAAAGTCAGTGTTATTGGCGATTCTATGAATCCACAATTGGAAAATGGCGACATTACCATGATAAACAGGCTTGTCTACAATGTGAGAAAACCAAAACGTGGAGAAATAATTGCATTTAAGCCAAATGGCAATGAAAGCACACATTATTATATAAAGAGAGTTATAGGGCTTCCAGGTGAAACGGTAAAATATGCAGATGGGAATATCTGGATTGACGGTGAGGTTTTGGAAGAAGAATATGAAACAACAGAAATTGAAGAATTAGGATTGTTAGAAGACGAAATTGAACTTGAGGAAGATGAATATTTTGTTTTAGGAGACGACAGACTTAATAGTGAAGACAGCCGAATGGCGAATGTGGGAAATGTGAAAAGATCAGAAATTGAAGGGAAAGTTTGGATGATTGTTTCACCTATGGATCATTTTGGCATTGTAAAATAAGTTTGATAATATATACTAACAGCAAAAAATAAGAGGAGAAAGATTATGCATTTTCAATGGTATCCTGGTCATATGACTAAAGCGAAACGTATGATGCAGGAAGATATAAAGTTAATTGACCTGGTGATTGAACTTGTAGATGCAAGAATTCCAATCAGCAGCAGGAACCCGGATATTGACGAGTTGGGTAAGAATAAAGCAAGATTAATTTTACTCAATAAATCAGATTTGGCGGAAGAGAAGCAGAATGATGCCTGGGTAGAATATTTCAAGAAAAAAGGCTTTTCTGTAGTGAAAGTGAACTCAAGAAAAGGCGGAGGGATCAAATCAATTCAAGGTGTGATTCAGGAAGCCTGCAAAGAAAAAATAGAACGAGACAGAAAGCGTGGTATTTTAAACAGACCAGTAAGAGCAATGGTAGTAGGAATTCCGAATGTCGGAAAGTCAACATTTATCAATTCTCTTGCGGGTAAAGCGTGTGCTAAGACGGGCAACAAGCCTGGGGTAACGAAGGGAAAACAATGGATACGTTTGAATAAGAATGTAGAACTTCTAGATACACCAGGAATTTTGTGGCCTAAATTTGAAGATCAGACGGTAGGTCTGCGACTTGCATTTATAGGTTCGATCAAAGACGAAATATTAAATGTAGAAGAGCTTGCAGCAGAAATGATCCAATTTATGAAAAAATACTATACAGGAGTGCTTGCGGAAAAGTATAATATTACTGAATCGGAAGATCCATACAAGTGTCTTGCAGATATTGCAGAAAGCAGGCATTGTTTGTTAAGAGGGAATGAACTGGATACGAACAAGGCCGCAATACTCCTGGTGGACGATTTCCGAAATGGAAGATTGGGGAGAATCACACTGGAATTTCCAGAGCAATTTGAATAATGGGGAGAAAGAAGGATTAATATGGCACGCAGATATCGATTAGAGTATCGTCAAAGAAAAAGAAGAAGAGAGATTCAAAAGGAAATGAGGCAGCAAGGAAGAGAAGCTTCTGATAAAGAACCGAATATGCTAAGAGAAATCTTAGGATGGGCGATATATGTGCTTATAATTATAGCAGCGACATATTTTATTATTACATATGTGGGTCAAAGAACCAAAGTGAGTGGACATTCTATGGAGCCTACTTTGCAGGATGGAGATAACCTGATCGTGGATAAGGTTTCGTATCGTTTCCGTGATCCGGAACGTTATGAGATTATTGTATTCCCTTATAAGTATGCAGAAGATACGTTTTATATAAAAAGAATCATTGGAATGCCGGGAGAGACCATTCAGGTAAAAGATGGAGCTGTATATATTAATGGGGAGAAATTAGAAGAATCCTTTGATGCGATAGAGGAAGGCAAAAAGGGGATTGCGGCGGAACCGATTACGCTAGGTGAAGATGAATATTTTGTTATGGGAGACAATCGAAATCACAGTTCAGACAGCAGAGAGGCGAGTGTTGGAGTTCTGAAAAAGAGCGATTTTGTTGGAAGGGCATGGATCCGAATCTGGCCGCTAAAGAGTATAGGAGTAGTTACTCATGACTAAAAGTATAAACGAAATAAAAAAAGAATTTGAACAGGCTGACAGACAAAGCTTATTATCTCTTTATGAAATATATAGAGATGACAATCGGGCAGGAATTGTCAGCCTGATTGCAAAGTATAAGAAACAAGAAGAAAAATTAAAACAAGAAAAGAATCGTATTGAAGAAATGTGTATTTATGAAAGAAAATACGCGGATTTTCAATATATCTGTGGAATTGATGAAGTGGGAAGAGGACCACTTGCTGGGCCAGTAGTGGCAGGAGCGGTAATTCTTCCAAAAGATTGTGATATTCTCTATCTAAATGACTCGAAAAAGCTATCTGAAAAGATGAGGGAGAGGTTATACGATGAGATTATGGAAAAAGCAGTTGCAACAGGAATCGGAATTATAAGTCCTGCCAGAATTGATGAAATTAATATTTTGCAGGCAACATATGAAGCGATGCGTATGGCGATTTCGAATTTAAAGGTAAAACCAGACCTATTGCTAAACGATGCCGTTACGATTCCAGAGATAGAGATAAAACAGGTGCCAATCATTAAGGGAGATGCAAAAAGTGTATCTATAGCTGCGGCAAGTATTATTGCAAAAGTGACCAGAGATCGTTTGATGGTGCAATATGAGGACGTATTACCAGGATATGGATTTGCGAGTAATAAAGGTTATGGTTCAGCATCACATATAGAGGCAATAAAAAAGATTGGTCCTACACCAATTCACAGGCAGAGCTTTATCAAGAATTTCATCTAGGAGAGTAAATGAATCAAAACAAAAGAACAGTTGGAAGTGACTACGAAAGATTAGCTGGCAAGTATTTAGAACGACAAGGCTATGAGATTTTACAATATAATTTTTATTGTCATGCAGGAGAGATTGATATAATCGCTATGCATAAAGGATATCTTGTGTTTATCGAAGTGAAATATCGTAAAGACACAAGAAAAGGGTATCCTCTGGAAGCAATTTCTTTACATAAACAGAAAGTGCTTTCAAAATGTGCAATCTATTATTTACAAAAATACAAAAAAATAGATGTGCCAGTTAGATTTGATGTGGTTGGAATACTGGGAGAGCAGATACAAGTGATTCAGAACGCATTCGATTTTATCTTATAGATGCAAATAATATAAATATAACTATAGTATTGGATTAAAGGAAATCATACGATGATATATAAAAATCAGGAACATATTTTTGAAGAAAAACGGGAAGATGAAGTTTTATATTTGTCATATCCGTTATTAGAAAATACAGGACTTGTAAAACACGGGTTTTCTACCCGAATCGGAGGTATCAGTGAAGGGATTTATTCGACCATGAATCTAAGTTTTACAAGAGGTGATAAAGAAGAGTGTGTGCAAGAAAATTATAAACGTATGGCAAAAGCACTTGGAGTGGAAGTTGATAGTTTTGTGTGCTCTATGCAGACACATACGACGAACGTACGCAAAGTGACCTTGGAAGACAAAGGAAAAGGGGTTGTCAGACCATTGGATTACCAGGACGTAGACGGCCTTATCACCAACGTACCAGGTCTTTGTCTTACAACATTTTATGCGGACTGTGTTCCGTTATACTTTGTAGATCCTGTACAGAAAGCAATCGGATTAAGCCATTCCGGATGGAGAGGTACAGTAGGGAAAATGGGGCAGGTTACGCTGGAAAGAATGAAAGAAGAGTATGGGACAAATCCAAAAGATGTGGTTGCAGCAATTGGTCCGTCTATTTGTCAGGATTGTTATGAAGTCAGTGAAGATGTGATTCTGGAGTTTCAAAAGCAATTTGATGAAAAATACTGGAATTCTCTTTTTTACAAAAAAGTAAACGGTAAATTTCAATTAAATTTGTGGGCGGCAAACGAAATTATTCTTCTGGAGGCAGGAGTCTTAAAAGAAAATATTGCTGTCACAAATGTGTGTACCTGCTGTAATAATGAGATTCTGTTTTCACACCGTGCTTCAAATGGAAGGCGTGGAAATCTGGCTGCATTTTTAGCGTTGAAATAGTAGGAGGTAGTTTAAATGTTATTATCAAAGGTATCAGATACAGAAGAAGTGGTGGAAGAAGTTGGTAAACTTGCGCAATACGCGAACGACAAGATTCCGGAACTTCTTGATTTTGTAGTAGGCGTCATTTTGGCTTTAGTTGTATTTGCAATTGGAGCGAAAGTGATAGGAATCATCAGAAAAATCATAAGACGTTCGTTGCAGCGTTCTGGTGTGGATAAAGGTGTAGAAACTTTTGTGGATTCTATGCTTAAGTTCGGATTGTATACAGTTCTTATTTTCTCGATAGGAAAAAACTTTGGACTTGATACTGCATCTGTAGCCGCTGCATTTGCTTCAGCCGGTGTAGCAATTGGTCTGGCATTGCAAGGCAGCTTATCAAACTTTGCGGGCGGGGTTATGATTCTTATCCTAAAACCATTTGTAGTAGGAGATTATATCATTGAAGATACAAACAAATGTGAAGGTACAGTAAAAGAAATTCAAATTTTTTATACAAAACTTGCAACAGCTGATAATAAGACAATTATTATTCCAAATGGTACACTTGTGAACAATAGTTTAACAAACGTCACAGCGCAGGATAAACGAAGACTTGATTTGTTGATTGACATCTCATACGATGCGGATCTTAGAAAAGCGAAAGAGCTGATTGAAAATGTAGTTCGAAATGACGAAGGAATTATGCCGGATGAAACTTTGAATGTGTTTGTTGATAATCTTGCAGCAAGTTCGGTCGTGATCGGTGTAAGAGCCTGGGTAAAAACAGAGAATTACTGGACAACACGTTGGAGACTGTTAGAATATATTAAGTTGACATTAGATGAAAACGGAATCGAAATCCCATACCAGCAGATTACGGTGCATATGGGTGAAAAATAAGAAAGATTGTGCGAACGCACAATCTTTCTTGTTTTTCTGGAAGCCGAAAATGGGACTCGAACCCACGACCTACGCATTACGAATGCGTTGCTCTACCAACTGAGCCATTTCGGCAAAACTAAATCACAAGTTTGATTATACTGATATAAGAAAATAAAGTCAAGACAAAACTCAATTGCTTTTTGCGAATTGGTTGACAAATAAAAAACTGGTGATTATAATTAGTACCATATTAGCAACAGGTGGTAACGTTATGTACGAACAGATGAAGAACAAAGATATGAAAAAAATGGTAAATGCATACTTTTTCTTTTATTTCCAGGGCTTTTACTTTAGCGCTGGCTAATTTTTGTTACGTTCATTTCCGATTCATACGCCTAGATATATATGATTGAGTGAAACCCGGTATTTGAATGTAACAAATACTGGGTTCTTATTTTATAAGGAAAAGAGGGAAAATCATGATTCGAATGGAATTAGGGAAAGACAGTTACAATATCGAACTACAGAGAGGGAATCTGGAAAAGGCCGGAGAACTTTTGAAACTTAACAGAAAAGTTATGATCATTACAGACAGCGGTGTTCCTATTCAATATGCAGAAAAGGTTGCAAGCCAATGTAAGGAAAGTTTTATCAAAGTAGTTTCACAGGGAGAAGGCAGTAAATCCCTCCAGGCAGCAGAAGAAATATTGACTGAGATGCTTCAGTATCAATTTAGCCGAAAAGATTGTGTTGTAGCAGTTGGCGGCGGTGTAGTTGGGGATTTGGGTGGATTTGTTGCATCGCTTTATATGAGAGGTATTGATTTTTATAATATTCCTACGACAGTCCTGTCCCAGGTGGATTCCTCTATAGGTGGAAAGACCGCGGTGAATCTTGCAGGAATCAAAAATATCATCGGAGCATTTTATCAGCCGAAAGCAGTTTTGATTGATCCAGATACGTTATTGACACTGTCAGACAGGCAGATTGTGAATGGACTTGTAGAGGCGGTGAAGATGGGGGCAACAAATGATCCTGAGTTGTTTCAGATTTTCAAAAAAGGGGATTGGAAAGAAAACATTGACACCATTATTGAGAAAGCACTTTGTGTAAAAAAATATGTAGTGGAACAAGATGAAAAAGAAAGTCATCTTCGAAAGATTTTGAATTATGGTCACACGATTGGGCATGGATTTGAAAGCGCAGCAAAAGGACGCTATTTACATGGGGAATGTGTTGCGCTTGGAATGCTCTATATGAGCAGCAAAGAGATTCAGAAAGAATTGCTGGAGATATACGACAAGTTAGGATTTAAAGTACCTAACATCTCCGAATTTTCTATAGAAGAAGTAAAGCAGGCAATGCTGCATGATAAAAAAGCAAGCAATAAAAACTGTTCTGTGGTATATGTATCTGAGATTGGAAATGGCCAGATTGAAGAATGGCCAATGGAACAGGTTTTAGCAAGATTGGAGCGTGAATAGCGTGAAAAATGTATTAGGAAACAGTATTACAGTATCTCTGTTTGGAGAAAGTCACGGAGAGCAGATTGGAATCATGATCGATGGGATTGCACCAGGGATTGATGTGGATTTGGAATTTATGAGAAAGCAGCTGAATCTACGTAAGCCACACGGCAAGATATCAACTCAGCGTGTCGAGAGCGATGAACCACATATCGTGAGTGGAGTATTTGAAGGAAAGACAACAGGAACTCCAATCTGTATCTTGTTCGAAAATAGCAACACAAAGAGCAAGGATTATTCAAAGACAAAAGATCTGATGCGCCCTGGTCATGCCGATTACACTGCTATCCAAAAATATCATGGCTTCGCAGATTATCGTGGAGGCGGACATTTTTCTGGAAGAATTACAACACCAATTGTAGCAGCGGGAGCAATTCTGATTGATGCATTAAAGAAAAAAGGCATTTTGATAGGTTCACATATCAAGCAATGTGGAAACATTCATGATAGACCATTTACAAATTATGAGGATGAGATTCATAAAGTAAACAATCTGATTTTTCCTGTATTAGATGAAAAATCTGCAGAAATGATGCATTCATATATGGAAGAAGCAGCCAATGAAGGAGACAGCGTAGGAGGTATTCTTGAGACGGTGATAACAGGCGTTCCTGCGGGAGTTGGAGAACCTTGGTTTGATACAATGGAAAGTATGCTGGCGCATGGGATTTTCAGTATTCCAGCAGTAAAAGGGGTAGAATTTGGAAAAGGATTTGCTTTTGCAGAGATGAAAGGAAGCGAAGCGAACGATTCATTTAGAATGGAAGAAGATATAGTTGTAACTGCAACGAATAACAATGGCGGTATCAATGGCGGTATTACAAACGGGATGCCAATTTTGTTTAATACTGTGATCAAGCCAACACCATCTATTTATAAAATGCAGGATACAGTAAATATGGATACTAAAGAAAATGTTTCCTTCCAGATTCAGGGAAGACATGATCCTGCGATTATCCATAGAGCACGCGTTGTAGTTGACAGCGTGACAGCGATTGTTTTAAGCGATATGCTGACGCTTCGTTATGGAACAGACTGGCTGAAGGGAGATGCGTAGATGAAAGCAGTAATTAGTCCGGGGAGAGCAGAAGGGAAAGTCCTTGCTCCACCATCAAAAAGTATGGCTCATCGAATGTTGATGGCGGCGGGACTTGCAGATGGAACATCAGTGATTCGTAACATTGATTTAAGTGAAGATATCAAAGCGACACTCGGTATACTTGAGGCACTTGGCGCAGTATATACAATAAAAGATCAGACGGTTACAATGCAAGGAATTGGCGGTCAGAAAGTCCGAGTGGAACGCGAGCTTGACACGAAAGAAAGCGGAAGTACGTTACGATTCTTTATCCCTGTTCTTCTAAGCGGCGGTGGCAAATGTAAGCTTTCTGGTGCGAAGAGCCTGTTTGCAAGACCGCTTGATATCTATGAGAATATTTGTAAGGAACAGGGGATTTATTTTCAAAAAGGGATAGATTCATTAGAACTGGATGGGCAGCTTAGGGCAGCACATTACAAGATTCCAGGAAACATCAGCAGTCAGTTTATTACGGGATTATTGTATGCACTGCCTCTTCTGGAAGAAGATAGTGTAATTGAAATAATCCCGCCAATTGAAAGTAAGGCTTATATCGAGATGACGTTGGAAGCTTTGGAGCTTTGTGGAATTCAGATTATTAGAGATGAAAATCGATTTCACATTGCAGGTGGTCAGAAATATCAGCCAATTGATGGCATGGTAGAAGGGGATTATTCAAACGCTGCCTTTTTGGAAGCATTCAATCTTATTGAGGGTAATGTGATCGTGGAAGGACTGAAAAAAGAAAGTCTTCAGGGAGATAAGATTTATCAGACTTATTTTCAGCAATTATTTGAAGATACTCCACAGATGGATATTTCAGAGTGCCCGGATCTTGGACCGATTCTGATCGGCATGGCTGCCGCCAAACACGGGGCTGTGCTTACAGGTACAAAGCGTCTTAAAATCAAAGAAAGTGACCGTGGAACAGTCATGGCACAGGAACTTAAGAAGTTCGGGATTCAGGTGGATGTACTGGAAAACAGTATTATTATCCATGATGGAGAGATGAAGATACCTACAGAAGTACTGGAAGGGCACAATGATCATAGAATAGTGATGACATTGGCGACACTTTGTACGATCACAGGTGGAACGATTGTTGGTTGCGAAGCAGTAAGAAAAAGTTTCCCAGGGTATTTTAACGTGATTGAACAATTGGGAATTCAAGTAAAAAGAGAAGAATAAAGACTGGAGAGAAGAAATATGAACTGTGAATTCAAAAGAAAATTACCGATTCCGATGGAATTAAAAGAAATGTATCCAATAACTGCAGAGATGCAGGCCGTAAAAGAAAAAAGAGATATTGAAATCAAAAAAGTATTATCAGGAGAATCAGACAAATTTTTATTGATTATTGGACCTTGTTCAGCTGATTATGAAGATTCTGTGATGGATTATGTTTCCCGCCTTTGCCCAGTACAGGAAAAAGTAGCGGATAAGATGATTATTATTCCACGTATTTATACAAATAAACCAAGAACAACAGGAGCTGGATATAAAGGCATGCTGCATCAGCCAAACCCACTTCATGATTCTGATATGCTTGCAGGACTTACAAAGATTCGTAAATTACACATGCGTGCATTAAAGGAGACTGGATTTACATGCGCAGATGAGATGCTTTATCCAGAAAATTATCGCTATTTATCAGACTTGCTTGCATATGTGGCAGTAGGAGCCCGTTCAGTGGAAAACCAGCAGCATCGTTTGACAGCCAGTGCGCTCGATGTGCCGGTCGGTATGAAAAACCCTACAAGCGGAGATTTGGCAGTTATGATGAATTCAATCCTTGCAGCGCAGAGCAGCCATACATTCATTTATCGTGGTTGGGAAGTTGAGAGTAAAGGAAATCCATATGCACATGCTATTTTACGTGGAGGTATGAGTGCACAGGGAGAAAACCTTGCGAACTATCATTATGAAGATTTGATGCATGTATTTGAATGGTATCAGAAAAAGAATCTTCAGAATATGGGCGTTATTATTGATGCAAATCATGCAAATTCTAATAAAAAATATCTTGAGCAGATTCGTATTAGTAAAGATGTTATGCACAGCCGTCGTGTAAATAAAGATATTCATAACCTTGTAAAAGGACTTATGATTGAAAGCTACATTGTGGACGGCTCACAATCGGCAGAAAATGGTGTATATGGTCAATCCATCACAGATCCATGTATCGGTTGGGAAAAGACAGAACGATTAATTTATGAATTGGCGGAAGAAATGTAATGAAAAACATGATTTTTTTTGATATAGATGGAACAATCTCGGTTGAAGAAACCGGTGAAATTCCGGAAAGTGCGATTCATGCAATCAGAAAGGCAAGAGAAAATGGTCATTTGACTTATATAAATTCAGGAAGAACTCTATTTAGTATTGGAGAAAAGTACAAGTCAATCGGGTTCGATGGATATGTTTGTGGATGCGGAACCGCAATTTATGAAAATGGAGAATGCATATATAAGCATAGTGTATCGAAAGAAGTGTGTCATAGAATTATGTTAAAAGCCCGTGAAACCAAGGTGACTGCAGTGTATGAATCCGCAAATGGTATATATGCAGATTTGGAACTTCCAAAGCACGAAGTGTTAGACAGCTTTCAGTTACTGTTTGGATTTGAAGCAATGTACGTACCCAAAGAGCTGACAGAGGGGTGTATCAGTTTTGAGAAATTCTGTGTCTGGGTGACAGAAGAAGCCGATTTTGATACTTTTAGAGAAGCGACCAAGGATGAATTCACCTGTATTGACAGGGGCGGTGGAATGTATGAAATGCTGCCGATTGGGATTTCTAAAGCGACCGGTATTCAGAAACTTATGGAGTACCACCAGATTCCACTGGAAAACTGCTATGCTCTGGGAGATAGTACGAATGATCTTTCTATGCTGCAGTTTGTTCCAAATAGTATTGCTATGGGAAACTGCATGAAAGAGATTCTGCCATACTGTGCATATCAGACAGCTCGTGTAGAAGAAGATGGGCTGGCAAAAGCATTAGAACATTATGGAATGATTTAAGGAAGGTGTATCACCTTCCTTTTAAAATTTCTTTATATACCATTTTTCGACAGTGCCAATCAATGTGTAAAGTATCATGGCAATGATACATAAAATGCAGATTGACATTAGCAACCAGTCTAGTTTAAATACCTGACTTGAATAAATGATAAGATATCCAAGACCATTTCTTGCAGCCAGGAATTCACCAATTACAACACCTACAAGGCAAAGCCCTATATTGACTTTCATATTGCTGATGATATCAGGAATTGCGCTTGGAATCACAACCTTTGTTAAGGCGTGAAATCGATTACCACCAAGAGTATCAATCAGTTTCAACAAATCACCATCGATTCCCATAAAACTTGTATATAGATTTAAGATACTTCCAAATATTGCAACCGACATTCCTGCAACAATAATTGTAGTTGGAGTTGCACCAAGCCACACAATCAAAAGCGGTGCAAGTGCTGATTTTGGAAGACTGTTTAGAACTACAAGGAACGGCTCTGATATTTCAGAAGCTTTCCTGCTAAACCAGAGCAATGTTGCACATAAAAGACTAATGATTGTAACAAGTACGAAACTAACCAAAGTTTCATAGAGTGTTACTCCAATATGAAGAAAAATACTTTTATCTGAAACCATTGACCAAAAGCAAAGCACAACTTTGCTTGGACTGCTGAAAATGAAAGAATCTATGATTCCGACAGCAGAGGTGATTTCCCAAAGGAGTAGAAAACCTGCAAGCAATAGAATGCGGGCGCTTTTTACAATGAGTTTATGTTTTTTTTGTTCTTTAAGAAAACGGATCTGAGCAACAGAAATTTCAGACATTTTCATTCAGCTCCTTCCATACTTCGTTGAAATAATTCTTGAATTCAGGTGCGTTTCTTCTGTGAAGAGGAGTATCTTCTTCCAAAGAAAATGAAAGAGGAATCACCTTCTTAATAGAAGCAGGACGTTTGGATAAAACAATGACTTTATCTCCAAGACTGATTGCTTCAGACAAATCATGTGTTACCAAAATGGCACTTCGTTTTTCTTTTCGGATGATCTGTCCGATATCATCAGCAACAGTAAGCCTTGTCTGATAGTCTAATGCTGAAAATGGTTCATCAAGTAAAAGCAAATCAGGTTCTAAGATAAGGGTTCGGATAAGCGCTGCTCGCTGACGCATTCCGCCTGATAATTCCGAAGGTTTAGAATTTGCAAAATCTGCAAGCCCATATTGTTCTAAGAGAACCTGTGCTTTCATTTTTGTACGTGCTGAAAGCATATGTTGGATTTCTAAGCCAAGAATGATATTTTTATAGATACTTCGCCATTCGAGCAGGTGATCTTTTTGCAGCATGTATCCCATCATTTTTCCGTTAAGTATTATACTGCCTTCTTCTGGTTCCATGAGCCCTGAAATTAAGGAGAGTAGTGTTGATTTTCCACAGCCAGAAGGACCTACGATGCTGATAAATTCTCCCTTCTGCATTGTGAAAGAAAGATCTGACAATGCCAGTGTCTCACCTTCTAACGTATGGTAGGAATGACTCAAATTTTTGATTTCAAGGATAGTTTCCATATAACACCTCCTATAATATGATTTAATTTATGTCAAAAAAAGTAAACTGTGCTTGAATGCAGAGAAAGAAAATAGTATAATTATTCACATCATCGTTTAAAATCGGAGAAATATATATGAATTATCAAAAAGAATTGGAAAAATTGATTTCAAGTTTGCAAAAAGAAGAGAGAGTACCAAAGTTGTTACTTCATAGTTGTTGTGCACCTTGCAGCAGTTATGTACTGGAATATCTTTCGGACTATTTTGAAATCACGGTACTTTATTATAATCCGAATATTTTCCCGGAGAATGAATATACAAAGCGTATTCTGGAGCAGCAGATGCTGATACAGGATATGAAAGTAAAACATCCGATTTCGTTTCTTGCAGGCGGATATGACAGAGACAAGTTTTACGAGATTGCAAGAGGATTGGAACATTTGAAAGAAGGCGGTGAACGATGCTTTAAGTGTTATGAACTTCGTTTGGAAGAGGCGGCACGGATTGCAAAAGAAGGAGAGTTTGACTATTTTACAACTACGCTTAGTATCAGTCCGCTAAAGAATGCGGAGAAATTGAACACAATCGGGAAAAAGATTGGAGAAAGATATGATGTAGAATATCTTCAATCCGATTTTAAGAAGAAGAATGGATATAAGCGTTCTATTGAATTGTCTAAGATATATGGACTTTACAGACAGGATTATTGTGGCTGTGAATATTCGTTCCGTGACAGACAAAAAGAAAAATAAATAGATAAAAATAAAAGGAGAGAATTTTTAGATGGCACAGTTATGGGGAGGTCGTTTTACAAAAGAAACAGACCAATTAGTTTACAATTTCAATGCATCGATTTCATTTGATCAGAAGTTTTATGCGCAGGATATCAAGGGAAGCATGGCACATGTTAAGATGCTTGCAAAACAAGGCATCCTGACTGAAGAAGATAAGGAACAAATTCTTGCAGGACTTCAGGGGATTTTGGATGATGTAAATTCAGGAGCATTGGAAATCTCAGATAAATATGAAGATATTCACAGCTTCGTAGAAGCCACTTTGATTGACAGAATCGGAGAAGCAGGAAAGCGACTTCATACAGGAAGAAGCCGTAATGACCAGGTGGCTCTTGACATGAAGCTTTATACAAGAGATGAAATTCAAGAGTTAGATGCATTGTTAAAAGAATTATTAGAAGTATTGCTTACTATAATGAAAGAAAACACAGAAACTTTCATGCCAGGTTTTACACACTTACAAAAGGCTCAGCCAATCACACTTGCACATCATATGGGCGCATATTTTGAGATGTTCAAGCGTGACCGTTCAAGATTATACGACATTTATGAAAGAATGAATTACTGTCCATTAGGTTCAGGTGCACTTGCTGGAACTACATATCCATTAGACCGCGAATATACAGCCGAGTTATTAGGATTCTATGGTCCAACACTCAATAGTATGGATTCTGTAGCAGACAGAGATTACCTGATTGAATTATTATCTGCAATGTCAACAATTATGATGCACCTTAGCAGATTTTCAGAAGAAGTCATTATCTGGAATTCCAATGAATATCAATTTGTAGATATTGATGATGCATACAGTACAGGCAGTAGTATTATGCCGCAAAAGAAAAATCCAGACATCGCTGAATTAGTACGTGGTAAGACTGGACGTGTATATGGTGCCCTTATGTCGCTTCTTACAACAATGAAGGGGATTCCTTTGGCTTACAACAAGGATATGCAGGAAGATAAAGAATTCGTATTTGACGCAATTGATACTGTGAAGGGATGTCTTGCGCTGTTTACAGGTATGCTCCGTACAATGAAGTTCCGTAAAGAAGTGATGGAAAACAGTGCGAAAAATGGTTTCACAAACGCAACAGATGCAGCAGATTATCTTGTAAACCATGGTGTGGCATTCCGTGATGCACATGGAATTGTTGGACAGCTTGTTTTATACTGCATTGAGAAAGATATTGCACTGGATGATATGACTTTGGAAGAATATAAAGCAATTTCTCCTGTATTTGAAGAAGATATTTATGAAGCGATCAGCATGAAGACATGCGTTGAAAAACGTATGACGATTGGTGCACCAAGTAAGGCTGCAATGGAAAAAGTTATCGCAATTTACGACATGTATTTACAAAATTCTGAAAAAACACTTGCATAATGGAAAAAAATGTTATAACATTTTCAAATTATAAGGATTCATTAAAAAAATAGAGAGAAATGAGGAGATTTATCATGGATAAAAAGTTAAGAGTTGGTATTCTTGGAGCAACAGGTATGGTGGGACAACGTTTCATCGCATTGTTAGAAAATCATCCTTGGTATGAAGTTGTAACAGTAGCAGCGAGTCCAAGATCTGCTGGAAAAACATATGAAGAAGCAGTAGGCGGACGTTGGAAAATGACAACTCCAATGCCAGAAGGAGTTAAGAACTTAATCGTTGCTAACGTAAATGAAGTAGAAAAAGTTGCAGCAAGCGTTGATTTTGTATTCTCAGCAGTAGATATGACAAAAGAAGAAATCAGAGCAATTGAAGATGCATACGCAAAAACAGAAACTCCTGTAGTTTCTAACAACAGTGCTCACCGCTGGACAAAAGACGTACCAATGGTAGTACCTGAAATCAATCCAGAACACTTTGAAGTAATTGAGGCGCAAAAGAAACGTCTTGGTACAACAAAAGGTTTCGTAGCTGTAAAACCTAACTGTTCAATTCAAAGCTATGCACCTGTACTTACAGCATGGAAAGAATTTGAACCAACAGAAGTTGTAGCTACTACATATCAGGCAATTTCAGGAGCTGGTAAAACTTTCAAAGATTGGCCAGAAATGGTAGAAAACATTATCCCATACATCGGTGGAGAAGAAGAAAAGAGTGAACAAGAACCACTTCGTATCTGGGGAAAAGTTGTAGATGGAGAAATCGTAAAAGCTGATGGTCCAGTTATCACAACACAATGTATCCGTGTTCCAGTATTAAATGGACATACAGCAGCAGTATTTGTTAAATTTGCAAAGAAACCTACAAAAGAAGAATTAATCGACCGTATCGTAAACTTCAAGGGACTTCCACAGGAATTAAATCTTCCAAGTGCTCCAAAACAGTTCATCCAATACTTAGAAGAAGACAACCGTCCACAAGTACAATTGGATGTTGATTACGAAAACGGTATGGGTGTTTCAGTTGGACGTATCAGAGAAGACAGTGTATACGATTTTAAATTCGTAGGTTTATCACACAATACTGTAAGAGGTGCAGCAGGTGGTGCTATTCTCTGCGCAGAAACATTGACAGCAAAAGGATATATTCAAGCAAAATAATTATATATTGATTATGCATAAGATGCCGGGGAAGAAGATTTCTTCTCTGGCATTTTTGACATTTTGACGAAAAATAAAATTCTTTTTTAGTTAAATAGGAGAATTGTAAAAAAAGCACAAATTTTCTTTCCTGATCTTGCTAAATATGTTAAATTTATATTAATGTTTCGAGGAGTTTGGGAATTTCGAAACTACTATAGTTTAAGGAGGATACTATGAAAAAGAGAGTAAAGGCACTTGTAATGGCAGTTTTAATGTTTCTAGCGACTGTTGCAGCGCCAGTTATGGATGCGATTCCAGTAGAAGCTGCAGGCGGCAATGTAGAAGTGAAACTTCATTATAAGAGAACAGATGGAAACTATGAGAACTGGTGCGTATGGATGTGGGATTATGCAGCAGAAGGTTGGGATCATTATTTTGTGGAAGAAAATGGAGAGATGGTTGCAACACACGAAGCAGAACCAGGCGCTTTGGCTGTAGGTTTCATTGTTAAAATACAGGACTGGTCAGATAGAGAACTGATTGATGGAGAACAAAAGGACAGATTCGTGAATCTTCAGGATGTGATCTCTGGTACAGTTCACGTTTATGTAGAACAAGGAGATGCGGCTAACTTTAGAGTAGAATACAGCGATGACATTATTAGAGGTACAAAAGTTGCTGGTGCAGATTATGATTTAGATACAAACACAATCAATGTACAGGTATCGGCTCTTTTAGACAATGTATCAACAGACACTTTTAAGATTTCATCAGGTTCAAAAACTGTTGAAGTGGCAGAGGTAAAACCAGGTCCTTCTTCCAGTGTTGAAAAAGAAAACCTTGTTATCAGTTCTTCTTCTTATACATTATCCCTTGCAGAAGAATTGAATGTATTTGGTGCATATACACTTACATATGACGGAAATGAGTACAATATCAAGATGCCAACAACTTATAAGACAGAAGAGTTCGTTTCTTCATATACATATGATGGAGAAGACCTTGGAGCTACATGGACAAAGGATGCAACAACATTTAAAGTCTGGTCACCAACAGCAAGCGAAGTGAAATTAAATCTTTACGAAAGCGGTACTGCAGGAACAGATGATTTACTTGAAACAGTAGCGATGGAACAAGGGGAAAAAGGCGTTTGGTCTGCTACTGTTGATGGAGATTTGAACGGAACATACTATACATACTCTGTAACCAATGCAGGAGTAGAAAAAGAAGCGTGTGATCCATATGCTAGAACAACAGGTGTAAACGGTGACCGTGCGATGGTCATTGACTTAGAATCAACAAACCCGGAAGGCTGGGAAAATGACAAGAATCCAAATGCAGATTTGACATTTAACGACGCAGTTATCTACGAACTTCACGTAAGAGATGCTTCTATCGGTGAAAATTCAGGTGTAAGCGATGCAAATAAGGGTAATTTCTTAGGATTGATCGAATCTGGTACAAAGACAAGCGGAGGGGTTTCCACAGTTCTTGACCATATGGTTGACTTGGGAATTACACACTTGCATCTTTTACCAATCTACGACTTCAGTTCTGTAGATGAAGCAGCAGATGGACATAACTGGGGTTATGATCCAAAGAACTACAATGTACCAGAAGGTTCTTATTCTTCTGATCCATACAATGGCGAGGTAAGAGTAAGCGAAATGAAACAAATGGTACAAGGTCTCCACAATAATGGCATCAGTGTTGTAATGGACGTGGTTTATAACCACGTTTCAAGTGCAGAAAATTTCTGTTTCAATCAGATTGTGCCTAACTACTTCTCAAGAATCAACGATGATGGGTCATATTCAGGAAACTCTGGATGTGGCAATGATACAGCATCAGAACACGTGATGGTTCACAAATATATCGTGGATTCTGTAAAATACTGGGCAGATGAATACCATATTGATGGATTCCGTTTTGACTTAGTAGGGCTTATTGACGTGGATACGATCAATGATATCATGAAAACAGTTTGGGAAGACCATCCAGACATTGTATTTTACGGAGAAGGCTGGGAAATGAACAGTTACAATACTGGTATCAGTATGACAACTCAGAAAAACTCTACCAAAGTTCCTGGATTTGCTTTCTTCAATGATACATTAAGAGATGCAATCAAGGGTAGTGTATTTGATGAATTACCAGGTTACGTATCGGGTGCCGAAGGACAGAGATTAACTATATTGGATGCATTCTATGGCCTTCCTGGTAATTGGTGTGAAACACCTACACAGACAATCAATTATTCATCTTGTCATGATAACCATACATTGTATGATCGTTTGAAAGTTTCAAGACCGGATGCAAATGAAGAAGATATTGTTCGTATGAATAATCTTGCAGCAGCAATTACAATCACATCAGAAGGTATTCCATTTATTCATGCCGGTGAAGAATTGCTTCGAAGCAAACCAAACGAAGATGGTACATACAATCACAATAGTTACAATGCCGGTGATGAAATCAATAGTATTAAATGGGAAACACTAGAAGATGAAAAAGTAAATGATGTTTACGAATACTACAAGGGCTTGCTTGCATTCAGAAAAGCACATGCGGCTCTTCGCATGACATCAACAGAAGATGTAACGAATAATATCACAGAAATCAAGGATCTTGATAAGAATGTTATCGGATTAACAATCAACGGTGGTGTGAATGGAGAAGAATCGGATGGATTGGTTGTAATCTTCAATCCAAGTACAGAACCTACTACGGTTCCACTTCCAGAAGGAAACTGGGATATCTATATCAATGATGAAAAAGCAGGAACAGAAGTACTTGCTTCGGCAAATGGAGAAGTAACTGTAAACCCAATTTCAGCAATGGTACTTGTGAAAGCCGATGCCGCTCCAGCAGGTTCTATGATCGCAATTGTTACAGTAGCGGCAGTAATCGTACTTGGCGTAGTGATTAAAATAAAAAAACATTAATCTTATATGATTTTACAAAAGACAGCTTAGCAATAGGCTGTCTTTTATAATTTCCAGGAAAGTTTCGATGATCATATCTAAAGAGATGATGTTGTGCATTGTGCACAAAAAAACGGACGATAGATTGAATAAATTAGAAAAAATGAAGAAAAATGTTTTTGTTGTTTTATTTCTTGTACTTTCATTATTCTGAGTCGTCTTTTTGTCGATAAATTCTTTTGTCGGAAAAACTAGAAAAAGCATCTATTATTTGCTATGCTAAAAAAGATAAAGCAGTGGGGGTGATTTTATGGCAAAAGATATATTGAATTACACACAGAACAGGGAGTTGTCCTGGCTTCGATTTAATCAAAGAGTGTTAGAGGAAGCACAGGATTTGACGGTTCCATTATTGGAGAGAATGAAATTTGTGGCCATTTTTACAAGCAATCTGGATGAGTTTTTTATGATTCGTGTGGGAAGTCTCTATGATATGGTAATGCTAGAGGATAATTCAATCGACAGTCGTTCAGGGATGAATGCCAGTGAGCAATTAGATGCTATTTATGATACCATGGGATTTTTATATAAAGAGAGGGACAGGACTTATAACATGATTAAGAAGCAGCTTCATCCATATGGAGTTTGCGGTCTTTCTTTAAAAGAATTGGAAGCATCCGAAAGGAAATATGTAAAGAAATATTTTAAGGAACAGGTGCTTCCAGTGTTATCTCCGCAGATTGTGGATGCAAATCATCCGTTCCCTCATTTACTGAATAAGGAATTATATGTAATTGCAAATCTAAAATACAAAGAGAAGTCGATGATAGGAATCGTTCCGGTTCCGCAGTACATTTCGGATATACTTTATTTGCCGGGGCATGACATTCGATATATTCGTATGGAAAAAGTGATTATGGAATATTTGGAACTGATCTTTGAACAGTATACGATTACGGACAGAAACTATGTCTGTGTCACAAGAAACGCAGATATTGCTCCAGATGATGAAGCATACGATGAAAATGAAGATTTTCGCATGCGTATGAAAGAAACACTTCACAAACGCCGCAGAATGGCAGCAGTACGTCTTGAAGTGGCAAATCCCTTGACAAAAGAGATGGAAAAATATCTGTGCGATAAGCTGCATCTGGTTCCAAAACAAATTTTTCGTACAAAGGTGCCGATGAAACTGGATCATATTTTCTCCATTATTGCGAAACTGCCGGATTCTATGAAGAAATCGTTAGTGGATGAACCATTTTCGCCACAACCCGCAAAGATGCTGCAAGAGGGCAGTGTTATGAGGCAAGTGAAAAGAAAAGATGTTCTTTTATCTTATCCATATGAGAGTATGGAACCGTTTTTACAATTGATAAAAGAGGCTTCGACAGATCCCAACGTGTTGACAATCAAGATTACGATCTATCGTCTTGCAAAAAAGACAAGGCTGGTGGAATATCTATGCGCAGCAGCAGAAAATGGAAAAGAAGTAACCGTTTTAATAGAGCTTCGTGCAAGATTTGATGAACAGAATAATATAGACTGGTCAGAAAGATTAGAAGATGCTGGATGCCGGGTTATTTATGGTTTTGAAGGATATAAAGTTCATTCGAAAATATGTCAGATTACGTATCGCAATCGCAATGAGATTCATTATATTACACAAATCGGTACCGGAAATTATAATGAAAAGACGGCAGCGATGTACACAGATGTATCTCTCATGACTGCAGACGAAGCTATTGGAAATGATGCTTCTATATTCTTTAAAAACATGTCTATTGGCAATTTGGAAGGGAATTATGAACATTTAATTGTATCACCGGTGAGTCTGAAAAAGAAGATTTTAGAATTGATTGATGAAGAGATGAAGAAGGCAGAAAATGGCCGTATTATCATGAAAATGAATTCTGTAACGGATATGGATTTTATCGAAAAGATAGCAGAAGCTTCTAAAGCCGGTGTAAAGATTGATTTGATTGTAAGAGGAATTTGTTGTATACTGCCAAATGTGCCTGGGGTAACAGATAATCTTTCTGTGACAAGTATTGTGGGAAGATATCTGGAGCATGCGCGCATTTTTAGTTTTGGAACTGGAAATGAGCAAAAGCTTTATATTGGTTCTGCGGATATGATGACGCGAAACACAGAAAAAAGAGTGGAAGTGGCATGTCCGATTTATGATCCTGCAGTGAAAGAACGACTGAATCATATGCTGGATGTGATGCTTGCAGACAATGTAAAAGCAAGGAAAATGTTATGTAATGGGAATTATGTTCCAAAACAAAAAGAGGGGGAGGAAATTGTCGCACAAGAGATATTTATGAAAGAGGCGATCGTGAACGCCCCAAAGAAAGAGGCTGAAAAACTTACCTTTATAGATAAATTAAAGAGATTTTTAAGCTTCTAAAAAATAAAAAAGGAAGTTATATGGGAAAATCAGTATATATTGCAGAAAAGCCCAGTGTGGCTCAGGAATTCGCAAAAGCATTAAAACTAAATACTAGAAGAAAAGACGGATATCTGGAGGGAGATGATGCAATCGTCACATGGTGTGTCGGGCATCTTGTTACCATGAGTTATCCAGAGACCTATGATGAAAAATACAAAAGATGGAGTTTGGATACACTTCCATTTATGCCAAAAGAATTCAAATACGAAGTAATTCCAAACGTAGAAAAGCAATTCAAGATTGTGAGCAACATCCTGAATCGTGCAGATGTGGATACAATTTATGTTTGTACTGACTCTGGACGTGAAGGGGAATATATTTATCGTCTCGTGGAGCAGATGTCAGGTGTAAAAGGAAAGACAAGAAAGAGAGTCTGGATAGATTCTCAGACAGAAGAAGAAATCCTTCGAGGAATTCATGAAGCAAAAGATTTGTCAGAATATGACAATCTTTCTGCATCAGCTTACCTTCGAGCAAAAGAAGACTATTTGATGGGAATAAACTTCTCACGATTGTTGACATTGAAATATGGAGGGAGTATTTCCTCTTATCTGAATACAAAATATACAGTACTTTCGGTAGGCCGAGTTATGACATGTGTATTAGGTATGATTGTGAGAAGAGAACGAGAAATCCGTGAATTTGTAAAAACACCTTTTTATCGAGTCATTAGTACGATTGAAGCTGGAGATCAGACTTTTGAAGGTGAATGGAAGGCGGTGGAAGGTTCTAAATACTTTGAGAGTCCATTGTTATATAAAGAAAATGGATTTAAGAAAAAAGAAACGGCAGAAGAACTGGTACGTTATCTCAGTGAGTGTGACGAGCTGATGTGTAAAGTCGTATCGATTGAAAAAAAGCAGGAGAAAAAGAATCCGCCACTATTATTTAACCTTGCAGAATTACAAAATGAATGTTCAAAACGATTTAAGATAAGTCCGGATGAAACGCTTCGTATTGTACAGGAATTATATGAGAAGAAACTTGTTACATATCCTAGAACGGATGCCAGAGTCTTGTCCACAGCCGTTGCAAAAGAAATTCACAAAAATTTGAATGGTTTATCAAAATACGAGATGGCTGCACCATATCTACAGGAAATTCTTCGATTTGGAAGCCATAAAACACTTGGAAAAAGTCGATATGTGAATGATAAACAGATTACAGACCACTACGCGATCATTCCGACAGGACAGGGCTTAGGAGCACTGTCAAGTGTATCGGGAACTGCAAAACAGGTGTATGATACAATTGTGAGAAGATTTTTGAGTATTTTTTATCCGCCGGCTGTATATCATAAAGTAAATATTACAACACAAATAAAAGAAGAAAAATTTTTCTCAAGCTTTAAAGTTTTGACTGAGGAAGGGTACTTAAAAGTTGTTGGTACAGGAAATGAAGGCAGTGTCGATACGAGATTATTTGAAGCAGTCAAGCAGATTCGCAAAGATTCTATTATGAAAGTGCAGGGACTTAGTATAAAAGAAGGAGAGACATCTCCACCAAAGCGTTACAATTCAGGATCAATTATCCTTGCCATGGAAAATGCTGGTCAGCTTATCGAAGATGAAGAACTTCGAGCGCAAATTAAAGGAAGTGGTATAGGTACCAGTGCCACACGTGCAGAAATTCTAAAAAAATTGCTTCATATCAAATATCTGGCATTAAATAAAAAAACGCAGATTATTACGCCTACGCTTTTAGGGGAAATGATTTTTGATGTGGTTGAGCACTCTATCCGTTCTCTTTTGAATCCAGAACTTACTGCAAGTTGGGAAAAGGGCCTCACCTATGTGGCAGAAGGACAGATTACATCAGAGGAGTATATGACAAAATTAGAACATTTTATTGCAAGTCGTACCTCGGGTGTGCTAGGATTAAACAATCAGTATCAGCTGAAAGGCTGTTACGATAAAGCAGCAACGTATTATAAGCGGGGAAAATAAAGTGATCAGAAAGGAAGATGAACTTATGACAGAAAAATTAACAGTAAAAGCACTTTATAATCTGGATGAGACGATTGCGAAAGACATTTTCGAAGGAGTTACATATCCTTGGGAAGTTCTTCCTAAAATTGGTGCGTTCATTGTTGAACTAGGAAATACTTTATCAGAAGAAGAATATGATAAAGCAGGAGAAAATATTTGGATTGCCAAAACTGCAAAGGTTGCACCTACAGCATATATTAATGGACCGGCAATTATTGGCAAGAATGCAGAAATAAGACACTGTGCATTTATCCGTGGGAATGCGATTGTTGGTGAGGGAGCGGTAGTTGGAAATTCAACAGAGCTTAAAAATGTCATCTTATTCAATAAGGTACAGGTACCTCATTACAATTATGTAGGAGATTCTATCCTCGGTTATAAAGCACATATGGGAGCAGGTTCTATTACATCCAATGTAAAATCAGATAAGACTTTAACAACAGTAAAAACACCAGAAGGATCAATAGAAACAGGTTTAAAGAAATTTGGAGCTATGCTTGGAGATGAGGTAGAAGTCGGTTGTGGAAGCGTATTGAATCCAGGAACAGTAGTAGGAAGCCATACAAATATCTATCCGCTTTCTATGGTAAGAGAATTTATTCCAGCAAACAGTATTTATAAAAAACGTGGCGAAGTAGCAGAAAAGTATTAATAAAAGATTGAGGCGGATGTAAATATTCTTTTACATCTGCCCTTTTTTGTGTTATGCTAAGTGTCCATAATATTCAATAAGAATCAGGCAGATCTGCCACAAATTCCCAAACAAAAAGGTTGACATTTTAAAACAAGTATAATAGTATATTATTAATAAAACGAACGTTTGTTCACTTAGAAGGATTACGGTATTTAGAAGGAGATAGGTTAAATGGCAAGTGAAGATAAAAAATACGAAGATAAGAAAAGAGCACTGGATGCAGCGATTTCTAAATTAGAGAAAGATTTCGGAAAAGGAACTGTTATGAAACTTGGAGATGCAGGTGCAAATGTTTCTGTTGAGACTGTACCAACAGGTTCATTAAGTCTTGATATTGCGCTGGGATTAGGCGGAGTACCAAAAGGAAGAGTGATCGAAGTATATGGTCCAGAATCAAGTGGTAAGACGACTGTAACGCTGCATATGATTGCAGAGGTACAAAAGAGAGGTGGTATTGCCGGATTTATCGATGCGGAACATGCGCTTGATCCGGCATATGCAAAGAATATTGGTGTTGATATTGACGAGCTGTATATTTCTCAACCGGACAGTGGAGATCAGGCATTGGAGATTGCTGAGACCATGGTGCGTTCAGGAGCTATCGATATTATTGTAATTGACTCTGTTGCAGCCCTTGTTCCAAGACAGGAAATCGAAGGTGATATGGGAGACAGTCATGTGGGACTTCAGGCAAGATTGATGTCGCAAGCTCTTCGTAAACTCACACCAGTTATTAGTAAATCAAACTGTGTGGTTATATTTATCAATCAATTACGTGAAAAAGTGGGTATAATGTTTGGCAATCCAGAGACAACAACAGGCGGACGTGCATTGAAATTTTATGCATCAGTACGTATGGATGTCAGAAGAATTGAAACGTTGAAGCAAAATGGAGAGATGGTAGGAAACCGTACTCGTATTAAGATTGTTAAGAACAAGATTGCGCCACCATTCAAAGAGGCAGAGTTTGATATTATGTTTGGTAAGGGTATTTCAAAAGAAGGAGATATTCTGGATTTGGCAGCATCTGTAGACATTGTAAATAAGAGTGGTGCGTGGTATGCATATAATGGTGATAAGATTGGTCAAGGCCGTGAAAACGCGAAGACCTATTTGAGCACACACCCTGAAGTGATGGATGAGATAGAGGCAAAAGTCAGAGCTCATTTCAATCTTGGCGGAAAAGTAGAAGAGGAAGAATAGGATGATAGTCACCAAGCTCGAGCCTGTGACGAAAGCAAAATTTAAAGTATATTTAAATGAACAGTTCGCTTTTGTTTTATATAAAAGCGAACTGTCTCGTTATAAAATATGGGAAGAATGTGAAGTTACACAGGAATTAGTAGATAGGATTAAAGAGGAAGTGTTGATTAAGCGAGCAAAGCTAAGAGCGATGTATCTTTTAAACCATCGGGATAGAACAGAGCAGGAACTTTACAACAGATTGAAACAGGACTTATACACAGAAGACATTATAGAGATTGCTATGAAGTATGTGGCATCATTTGGATATATTGGAGATGATGGATATGCCAGAAGATTTGTATCAGGAAAGCAAGGTACAAAAAGCAAGAAAGAGATTATGGTAATGCTTCAACAAAAAGGAATATCCAAGGAGGCTGCAAAAAATGCACTGGATGAATGCTATGAAGAGATGACAGAAATAGGTGCAATCCAAAGGCTTGTTGAGAAGAAACATTTTGATAAAGACAGTGCTTCTGATAAAGAAAAAAAGAAAATGTTTGACTATCTTTTGAGAAGAGGATTCTCGTATGAAGATATTCGTCAAGTAATACAAGTTTCTTCTTGGAATGCTTGACATAATTGTGAAAACAGTATAAAATTGAACTGTTGTATTTGTACAATGAAAATTTAATTAGGAGGTGCTCCTGTGCAAGAGATTATGATCACTGTAATCGCTGTAATCATTGCACTTGTTGTAGCATCGATTGTCACTCATTTTGTAACAGTATCCAAACTTACAAAAGACGCAGATTCTAAGATTGGTAGTGCTGAAAGCAGAGCGAGAGATATTATCGATGACGCGTTAAAGACAGCCGAAGCAACAAAAAAAGAAGCTCTCTTGGAAGTAAAAGAGGAGTCTATTAAGACAAAGAATGAGCTCGAAAAGGAAACAAAAGAGCGCAGAGCCGAATTACAACGCTATGAAAAAAGAGTGTTATCCAAGGAAGAATCTTTAGATAAAAGAGCTGACGCTATGACACAACGTGAAGCAAGTTTTACGCAAAGAGAAGAAAAAATCAAACAGCGCGAAACAGAAATTGAAGAATTAGGTCAAAAAAGAGTACAGGAACTAGAAAGAATCTCAGGTTTAACCTCCGAACAAGCAAAGGAATATTTGTTAAAAACTGTTGAAGAAGATGTAAAACATGATACTGCAAAGATGATTAAAGAGTTAGAAACTCAAGCAAAAGAAGAAGCTAGTAAAAAGGCAAAAGAATATGTCGTTACAGCTATTCAAAAATGTGCAGCAGATCATGTTGCTGAAACTACAATTTCTGTTGTTCAGCTTCCAAGCGATGAGATGAAAGGTAGAATCATTGGTAGAGAAGGTCGTAATATTCGTACTTTAGAAACAATGACAGGCGTTGAATTGATTATTGATGATACTCCGGAAGCAGTTGTTCTATCAGGATTTGATCCGATCAGAAGAGAAGTTGCCAGAATTGCACTCGAAAGATTGATTGTAGATGGAAGAATTCATCCAGCAAGAATCGAAGAAATGGTAGAAAAGGCACAAAAAGATGTAGAAACAATGATTCGTGAAGAAGGAGAGGCAGCAGCGTTAGAAGTAGGCGTACATGGTATTCATCCTGAATTAATCCGTTTATTAGGAAGAATGAAGTTTAGAACAAGCTATGGACAAAATGCTTTAAAACACTCTATTGAAGTAGCTCAATTATCTGGTTTGCTTGCCAGCGAAATTGGTCTTGATGTAAGAGTTGCAAAAAGAGCAGGTCTATTACATGACATTGGTAAATCGATTGACCACGATGTTGAAGGATCACATATCCAAATCGGTGTTGATTTATGTAGAAAGTACAAGGAATCAGCAACTGTTATTAACGCAGTAGAATCTCATCACGGTGATGTAGAACCTACATCATTAATTGCATGCATTGTACAGGCAGCAGATACTATTTCGGCTGCAAGACCAGGTGCAAGAAAAGAAACATTAGAAACATACACAAACAGATTAAAACAATTAGAAGATATCGCTAACCAGTACAAAGGTGTCGATAAGTCTTTTGCTATTCAAGCAGGTAGAGAGATTCGTATCATGGTAGTTCCAGAACAAGTGTCTGACGCAGACATGGTACTAATGGCTAGAAATATTTCGAAACAGATTGAATTTGAATTGGAATATCCAGGTCAAGTTAAAGTAAATGTAATTCGTGAATCACGCGTTACTGACTATGCAAAATAGTTAATAAATAATAAACAAAAAAGAGTTCGCTTACGAACTCTTTTTTATTTTACAGGAAGAACTCATTTCGTTATAATGATTAGTATAAAAAATATTTGGAGATGACAGGTATGGGTGAGTTTAAAAGATTAAGAAGAGAACTGGCTTATCAGGGGACCATTATGAAGATATACAAAGATTATGTGGAAGTAAATGGACATCAGGCAGTATGGGATTTTTTTCAACATAACGGTGGGGCAGCAGTTGTTCCAGTTACCAAAGAAGGCAAAATCTTAATGGTAAGACAGTATAGAAATGCAATTGATCGTTATACTTTGGAGGTTCCGGCAGGGGCATTTGATACAACAAATGAATCAGGAGAAGCATGTGTTATACGAGAATTGGAAGAAGAAACAGGATATCGTGCAGGAAAAGTGGAATGGCTTATTACAGTAAGGAGTATGGTTGCATTCTGTAATGAAAAAGTAGAAATATTTGTTGCAACAGATCTGATTCCATCCAAACAAAATCTGGATGAAGAAGAATCGATTGAACTTGAAGAATATACAATGGATGAATTGAAAGAAATGATTTTTAGAGGAGAAATCGAAGACTCTAAAACGGTTTCAGCATTAATGGCATATGCAGTAAAATATCAGGTATAATCAAATTCGCTTTGCATATAATGAACTATCTTAGCATTGGAGGTAGTCATGTGAAGAGATGGAGAAAAAAAGACCAGCTTCTAATCTTGTTTTTAGTAGTTGGTTTTTTTATGGGGATTATTTATGAAAATCTGGCCGCACAAAACCAAGGGGTATTTGTCCGTATTTTTCAAGGACAATTTCTGGAAAAATATGGTCAAATAAAAATAATTTCTGAAGAATATTTGTGGCATGTATTTCGGGTTCGTACAATATCTTTTATGATAGTATGTTTGCTTGGGATGTTAAGATGGAAAAAGATACTAGTGTCATCATTTCTTGTATGGACAGGCTTTTTAGGCGGAGTGCTGATAGTAACAGCCGTAATTCGATTAGGACTTAGAGGTGTTTTGATATGTATGACAGGGTTTATACCCCATATGTTTTGTTATTTTTTCGCATATGGAATGTTACTGGTATATTTATATTCATTTCCCAAAAAACAATGGAATACAGCAAAAACAATATTTGTCATATTGATGTTATTTGTAGGAATTCTATTAGAAACCTATGTGAATCCGTTCCTAATGAAATGGATAATCTCGTTATAATGAAAAAAGGGGATGTAAAAAAACGCCCTTAAAGTGAAAACGCTTAGGTCGTGCGACCAATGGCATTAAGTTAAGGTTTATCCCTCTACATTGAAATATATGTAGGGGGATTTTTTTGCTAAAAAACTTGACAAATATACAAAATTGTGCGGGCACCTTACTGATTAAAAACAGCAAGGTGCCCCTTGTAATTAGGAA
>JBGVGF010000111.1:0-3379 GCA_045121495.1 Faecalimonas sp. | reverse complement strand
GTAAAATTCAGACAGGATACATTAAAAGAATCTTTAGATTCTCCTTTATTCGCTACTTACCAGAGCGATAATTATCTGATTGACTGCAGTTGTCCTCGTTTTGGTTCTGGTGAAGCAAAAGGACGTATCAAAGAATCTATTCGTGGTAAAGACCTTTTCGTAATGGTTGATGTTTGTAACTACAGCCTTACTTATACAGTAAACGGACACCTGAATCATATGTCACCAGATGATCATTTCCAGGATCTGAAACGTATCATCGCAGCTGCGAATGGTAAAGCTCACCGTGTAAATGTTATCATGCCTTTCCTCTATGAAAGCAGACAGCACAAACGTTCAAAGAGAGAATCTCTTGACTGTGCACTCGGCCTTCAGGAACTGGTTGATATGGGTGTAAAAAATATTATTACATTTGATGCACACGACCCACGTGTTCAGAACTCTATTCCTTTACATGGATTTGACAACTTCACACCTGCATACCAGTTCATCAAAGCTCTTCTTCGTGTGGAACCAGACCTTCCAATCGACAAAGAACATCTGATGATCATCAGCCCTGACGAGGGAGCTATGGCTCGTGCAGTATATCTTTCTAACATTCTTGGTGTTGATATGGGTATGTTCTACAAACGTCGTGACTATTCAAAAGTCGTAAATGGAAAGAACCCAATCGTAGCTCACGAATTCCTTGGTTCTGACATTACTGGCAAGAACGTTATCATCGTTGACGATATGATCTCTTCTGGTGAAAGTATGTTAGATGTTGCAAAACAGATGAAAGAACGTGGCGCTAACAAAGTTATCGTATGTACAACATTTGGACTTTTCACAGAAGGTTTTGATAAGTTTGATGAATATTATAACAACGGATATATCAGCCGTGTTATCACAACAAACCTTACTTATCTTCCACCTGTTGCACTGGAAAAACCATATTTCGTTGTTGCAGATATGGCAAAATTTATTGCTCTTATCATTGATTCATTTAACCATGACATTACATTAAGTTCTGTTCTGAGTCCAACTGATAAGATCCACAAACTTCTGGAAGTACACAAGAACAAATAAATGAACATAAAAAATGGGGCTGTTGCAAAAGTAGATAATCTACCGGAGCAACAGCTCCCTTTCTTTGCGCATTTAACAGAAAAGCGGACTCCGAAGAGTCCGCAATTCATGGTATAATAAATTATGACCAGTAAAATAAAATACCATAAAAATTATACCGAACTTGGCAACTCTTATCAACTGGTTTTGCCATTAAGTTTGGAAGGTTTGGTTCCTGAAGATGAATCTGTTCGCCTGCTGAGCCATGTATTGGAGGAATTGGATTACACAAAGTTGTATCAGGCTTACTCTACCAAAGGTAGAAATCCAGCAGTGGACCCTAAGACCATGTTCAAGATTCTGACCTATGCTTACTCACAAAATATTTATTCAACAAGAAAAATCGAAAAAGCCTGCCGCAGAGATATTAACTTTATGTGGCTGCTTGCAGGTCAAAAGGCTCCAGATCACAGTACAATCGCACGCTTTCGTACAGGCTTTCTTGCAGAAGCATGTGAGGATCTGTTTTATCAGTTAGTACGCCTGTTGGCAGCAATGGGTGAACTTTCTAAAGAAACAGTTTTTATAGACGGTACAAAGTTAGAAGCTTGTGCCAACAAATATACGTTTGTCTGGAAAAAGTCTGTAAGTAAATGGGAAGAAAAGATGTTTCCTAAAATAGAGATGCTTATCAACCTTTTAAACAGGGAATACATGAAAGACTTCTCGATTACAAAAGAGAACCGGACACAGGAATTACAACAGATTTTTGACTTCATAGATAACTATTGCAAAGAAAATCGGGTTGAGTTCGTGCATGGACGCGGAAAACGAAGAAGTGTCCATCAGAAATATCATGAATTGATTCGTCGATTCTTAGACCGTCAGCTTCTTTATGATCTACATAATTCAAGATTCCTGGATCGTAACAGTTATTCCAAAACAGATGTTGACGCTACTTTTATGCATATGAAAGATGATCATATGCGTAATGCGCAGCTGAAACCAGGATATAATGTACAGATTGGAGTAGATAGTGAATATATTGTTGCGACAGATATCTTTTCTGACAGGAATGATGTATGGACATTCGTGCCATTTCTTCAAAGGATGGAAGAAAGATTGGGCTTCAAATATCCTACAGCAACAGCTGATGCTGGATATGAAAGCGAAGAAGGTTATGATTATATGAAAAAGAATGGTCAAAAACCATATATAAAACCTCAAACTTATGAAAAGTGGAAAAAACGCAGTTTCAAGAATGATATAAGCAAACGTGAAAATATGATATATGATGAAGAAAACGATACTTATATTTGTCATAATGGAAAGAAGCTCATTCCACAGTATGTAACTAAAAAAACAAGCAAAAACGGATATGAATCAGAAGTAACAATGTATGAGTGTGAATCCTGCGAAGGGTGTCCATACAAAGAAAAATGCACACGCGCTAAAGGGAACAAACGCATGGGAGTGTCCAAAAAATTCATTTCACTTCGCCAGGAATCCTATGAAAATATTACAAGCAAACTCGGAATTCAATATCGTATGAATCGCTCCATTCAAGTCGAGGGAGCTTTCGGAGTCCTGAAAAATGATTATGAATTCCAAAGATTTCTGCTTCGTGGAAAAACGAAAGTAAAACTTGAGATTCTTTTATTGTGTTTTGGCTATAACATCAATAAATTACATGCAAAAATTCAAAATGACCGAACGCAAAATCACTTCTTCAAAGTGAAAGCATCATAAATAACAGGAAAAATAAACAGGGTGTGTTAAAGTACGCTCAAAATCCAGAAAGATTTCCACAAATGGTTAAGTCTTTCTTTTTTTATGCACAAAGAAAGGGAGCTGCTGCTCCAGTAGATTATTTATCTACTTTTGCAACAGCCCCTTTCAGATCGCCCTTCTATTCCATAGCATACTCTATAAATTTCACTGTGTTTTCCACATGCGGTATTCCATCAGTCGCACCAAACACCAATGTTTCCACATCATACTGATAGATTTCATCAAACTTATCGCTGCTGCTCATATCAATTAACACCGGCACAGGATCATCCATCTTCTCAGGTTCTGAACAACCTGGAATAACAACTTCTCCAATATCTTCGTAATTCGCGCTTGCTTCAAGAATTGTATCCATTATGGTTTTATCGATATAAAGAAGATATGGCTCATACTCTTTCAACTGTTCTTCTGTAAGAATCTCTCTCAGCTCAACAAACAAATCTGAATAAGCAAGGTCTGTCATTGATTCCAAGTCGCCTGTCATAAAATCCAGCTGACCAGATCCCGTCTTTGATAAAATAATAGATCTTGCCTCGTCGTT
>JBGVGF010000110.1:0-3021 GCA_045121495.1 Faecalimonas sp. | reverse complement strand
AACGGATATGAACTGGAATGCTGCTTATTCTTATTTCAAGGTTCGTCGGGGCTTTTGCCCTTCTACCTTGTTTATGGGGACAGAAACTGGCAGTTCCAACGATGGTTTTTTGAAATTTTTTAAATTTTTTTGAGAAATTTTTCTGCGAGTGCAGAATGAAAATGATTAGATGTGTTTTTGCAAAAAAAGAAAAGACTCTAAGATCACTTAAAGTCTTTCTATGATTCAAATTCATAATTTGTTGCTATTATAAATTTCTTCCCTAATATTGAATTGTTACAACATGAACATTTGGGGGGTTCCTTACGAGCCACTAAACTAATGAGACAGCTTTCCTGCTCTCTGTCTTGCATCAAAATACTTTACAAACATATTCAACTGGTCTCTCGATAACCTTGTGTTTTTCATAATTTCTTCGATGCTGAGACCTTCCACACATCTCTTTTGATACACAAATGCCGCCACATCATAAGATTCCAAAATCAATCCCGCTAAGAGATTTCGAAAACATTCAATATACTGTGAAAATATATTCTCGTCTTCAACCTCTCCGTACTTATCCAGTATTGTCTGGACCTTCTCATAATCTGGTTTTTTCATCTGTTCTTCTTCTCCTATCATGGCCTGTAACTGTGCAAGTGCATCCTTTCGTTCTTCCGAGTTCATTCTTGCAATCAACCAGATAGCTTCTAATGCCGGCATTTCGATATCTTCCGGAAGTGGTGGTAACTGAATATATCTTACTTCTCTTTCCATAGTTCATTCTCCATTCTCTTATGCTCTAATAATTTTTCGTAATCCTCTATTTGCTTCTTCCAGCAATACCTGGACAAAGGTTCCTGCAAACAAAACGGCAAATGCTACAACCGCAATAACAATCAATGCAATGATGTTCGCCCACTCCTGATAAGCCAGAAACAGAATCATCGCCGCTACTATGCCAACACCCAACAGACCATAACACAATCCATACATGGCGGTCATTGCTTTTACCACCAGCCACACCAAAGACGTAACCAGTAATGCCGGAATTGCCAACAATTTTCCTAACATTTTTAAAATAATCATATGCCCTCCTGTTATGAAGTGACCTCTTGTCAAGAGTAAATTTCAAAATAACAAACTTTCTCCTAACAATTGTCACATTTGTTGATTGACAGCATCTGAAAAGAGCCAAATTTAACAGTTCCCGGCATTTGGCCACTCTGTTATTCGTGGATTGGTTACCTACAGGCTAATGGTCCGCCGTGAGTCCTGCTATCTTAAAACGTGGATCACGATTGCTCGTGCCAACAAAGGAGGAACGCGAATAACTCGAACCTTAAAAGTTATTATGGCTCCTTCCAGACGCTGTCAATGATTTTCTTGTTACTTTTTAGGCAGAAATCTGCAGTTTACTGCTTATTTCTGCTTGTTTGCCCATTACATCATGGGCAGATGGCTGTCAAGAGCCTGCCGCCAAAGCGGTGCGCAGCACTCTTGACTGGCAGATGAACATGATGTATCTCTCAGGCTATTCTCAACCCTATATTATCTGTCATCATTCCCCATACGAAACACGCCAGTTCCCTTGCTATTGCTGTTACTGCCACATTTCTTACTTTGCCATGTCTTATAAATTTATAGTACCGGCTTCGAAGTCTTGTGTTTGCTTTGTCTGCGTATGCAATCACCTCTGCCGTATTACCATTTTGTCTTGCTTTCAAATCTTTGGATTTATGCCCTACTGCACCCTTACAGATTCCTCCAGCTGCTTCTATCAGCAATCTTCTCAAATGACCATTTCCTGCTTTTGATATAGCTGTTCTATTGGTCTTTGGACCGCTAGAGTCTTCACCTGGTGCAAGTCCTAAATATGCTGCGTAAATATTTCCCTTGGCGAATCTTGCAAAATCACCTGTTTCAACAATCAGAGATAGTGCTGTATGTGTCTTGATTCCCAGAAAACAGCCTAAGCGCTTCACTTTTTCTGCATATCTCTCCTGTGTTGCCAGTTCTTCGATTCGCTGATCGAATCTTTCGATTTTTGCAGTCTGTTCTTCATAGGAAGCCATATATTCATCTAACACTTCCCGATATAACGCAGAAAGTTCCAGTTTCTTTAACCACTTCCAATGAGCAATCGTCCACTTTGTCTGGGCATAATGATGCCCATGGCGTAAGCAGAATGCATTGATTTGTTGTTTGATTTTCTTTAATGCAAGTTTATGATCGTCCCGCATACGAAGATATTCTTTTACAGAATCATCATCCTCTGTTGGAACATATACTGCATGATAACCGCCGTAAGATAAACATTGTGCTATCATTCTTGCATCCCTAGCATCTGTTTTTACTCGGATTCCCTGTGGTGTCAGCATTGTAGTTGGGGCTAAAATGACACATTTTACGTTTGCCGCAGTCAACTGATTATAAAGAGAATATCCAAGGCATCCTGCTTCATATCCACACTGAATATCATATTGATTATCTATACCCAATTTCATTTTCAGGCTTTCGATAAACATCAAGATATTTTTGTAATCTGGTGTTACGTCGATTGTTGCAAAAATCCTGTCATCTTCACCAATAATTGGCTCCATTGCGCATAAAGTGTAATTTGTACTATGGACATCCATCCCGATTCGTATTATTCTTTTCATATAAGTGGCCTCCTTTGTATGTGGTAATCCCTGTTACCATTAATCGTTTCAATTAACAGTTTACAGGTAAATCCACGAAACTACAAATGTGAGGTCACTTCATATTATCTTAATTCCATTAAATACTTCTTCATTTTCCTGCATGGCAACCTGTAACACAGAATCAACATGTCTTTTTTCACTTACTTCTGTCAGTGCTTCAATTTGTGTTACAGCTTTTCACTTCACTTTTGTAGCTAGAGAAAGCAATGCTTCTTGCAATACTTGCGAAAAGTTAATACGTTGTTTTTCAGCAAATGTGTTGAGCCATGCTGGAATTGTAACATTTTTCCTCACTGCTTTTTCCCCATATCGTTCTGCATACGCATCTATGTCCAGT
>JBGVGF010000109.1:0-12539 GCA_045121495.1 Faecalimonas sp. | reverse complement strand
AGATTGTAAATGCCCTGGATTGTAGTTGCTTTGATGCAATCACGAAATATCAGTTTCTGAATATGAGATTTTAATTGTATTCCATTACGATCTTCGTGGTAACAGCCGTTTTCATAGATATAAGGTGTACTTCCGAGCATAAAAAAAGGAACCGTCTGTATTAGATAGTCCACAATCTCCATATCAAATACACCGATTCGTTTTCCTTGTTCGTTAAATTTATGAAATTTATTTAAATCTGGTTGGTTGGATGTTCGTCCCTCAAAGCGTTTAATAAAATCCGATATAATTGCCTTTAATTGGAGCAAATGCTCCATTTTTGCAAGGTATTCTTTCTCTTTAAATAGAATCCATCCCCTACGATAGGTCAAATAATTATTTTGGAAGTATTGCTCCAATGAATCATTCATTTTCTTGCTTGTACATGCAGGAACGTAAACGTAATCCATCTGATAAGTACCGGTACATGCAATTTCATCCATGTATCGGATAAAGCTGTCTACAGAATGGTAAGAGTCTTGTCCGTTTGTAAGAAAAATAACAGGATATCCGGCATAGATAAGAGCATATGCGATATCCTGATTATCTACAAGAAATAGATATTTCTGTTCGTTGGTTTCTGGTTTGGTTTTCATATAGTGTTCTAAAAAGTTTTTATTCAATGTAAATCCCTCCTAACGTGAAGAAAGACGCTCCATATGGAACGCCTTTCGAAATTGTTTATATTAATAGATGCCAATGTGATTTAGAACTTTTGACCCTGGCATCATAAAATGGCTGAATGTAAGGCTTTTGCCTTTATCAGACCATCAATCCAGTTACATATAATAACGATAGACTCAAGATTTACATTGATTGATGTACGACACCTTTTCGGCCGCCAAGAACATAACTTCCTTTCAGATCTTCCCACTTGAAATCTGTTATTTCTTCACGAGCAACAAGGAAGTTTCCGGCACGTTGTGTCAATTGGGCAAAGTTCACAACATAATCAGTCGCTCCTTCATTATAGGTATAGATAGATGCTTCGGAACCCATAAATCCAACATCTGCTTCACCTGAAAGAACAGCAGTCATTGTCTTATCAGCACCAAAACCTGTGACAAGCTCAATATCGATTCCTTCTTCTTCAAAGTAGCCTTCCTCGATAGCGACATACATTGGTGCATAGAAAATAGAGTGTGCTACTTCGTTCAAAACTACTTTTGTATGTTCCGTTTTTTCTGTTTCTTTGGTGGATGTGCATGCATTCAGTGTTGTTAATGCAAGCAGCATTACTAAAAAAAGTGCTGAGATTTTCTTTCTCATAATTCCTCCTGAAATATTGCGATTTCTCATATAACATATGATTGGAGGACAGAATGTGTGTTAGCTTAATCGTCAGAATCATCTAGTTTAGGAGGCGTGTAATGATAGACATCTTCATAAGCATCCATTAAATCTCCTGGTAAGGGATTCGCAGGAATGAGTCCTGTGCAATCCTGACTAGAGGCCGCATTTGCAAGGTAATCATATTGATCGATGATTGCCTCGTTTTCATTTTTTAGTTTTTTAACATCTGTTTTCATAGAAAATGTCTCCTTTTTGAAAAAATGTGGTATGATGTATAAAGTACTCAAATG
Organism: Faecalimonas sp.; assembly: GCA_045121495.1. Classification (GTDB taxonomy): domain Bacteria; phylum Bacillota; class Clostridia; order Lachnospirales; family Lachnospiraceae; genus Faecalimonas. The sequence goes on along the minus strand of JBGVGF010000109.1, from coordinate 10,917 downwards.
AGAAAAAGTTATACAGGAGATTGGAAAATGAGATTAAGAGTAGATACACATTCACATACATTAGCAAGTGGACATGCTTATAGCACGATTCGAGAAATGGCAGAGATGGCACGTGACCATGGGATGGATGCAATTTTCTTCACAGAACATGCACCAGAGATACCGGGAACCTGTGGACGATATTATTTTGAAAATATGAAAATACTACCTAGAGAACGTTGGGGAATCCAGACATATTTTGGGGCGGAGGTTAATATTTTAAACAGCAACGGAGAGGTAGATCTGTCAGAGAGCCTGTTAAAAAGAATGGATTTAGTCATAGCGAGCATTCACACGCCTTGTTTTCATGAAGAGAGAAGCGAAGAAGTTGTAACAAAGGCTTTTGTGAAAGCGATGGAAAACCCATACATCAACGTAATCGGTCATCCAGATGATTCGAGATTTCCGGTAGATTATGAGACGCTTGTTAAGAAAGCGAAAGAAACGGGAACATTGCTGGAAGTGAATAATTCTTCTATGAGAGCAGATAACAATAGAGTTAATGCTGTGGAAAATATTCGTATCATGTTAGATTATTGCAAAAAATACGGCGTATGCATTACGACAGGAAGTGATTCTCATCTGGACTTAGATGCAGGAAAGCTGGATTTAGTAGAGAAGATACTAGAAGAATGCGATTTTCCAGAGGAACTGGTTGTGACGACATCCTTGGATAGATTGAAACCATTTATAAATCGATTTAAACAGCAACTGTAATAGGGCGAAATAGATGTTTACTTTAAAAATTTAGTGTGTTAAAATGTACTAGGAGAATGATTATACTAAAAGGAGATTGGCATGGGAAAAACTATTAGAACAGAAGCAGTTGATAGCTTATTTGAGGCTATTATGTGCTTAGAGAATAAAGAAGAATGTTATACATTTTTCGAGGATATCTGTACAATCAATGAGTTATTATCTCTTTCTCAGCGATTTGAAGTGGCAAAAATGCTTAGAGAGCAAAGAACATATCTTGATATTGCTGAAAAGACTGGGGCGTCAACGGCAACGATTAGCCGTGTTAACCGTTCGTTAAACTATGGAAATGATGGGTATGATATGGTATTCAAAAGAATGAAAAATAAGCAAGAATAAGAATAAAAATAAACAGGGAATACGAAATGTAATCCCTGTTTTTTATTCTAAAAAATTGCTGCCGTTATTATTTGTCTGTTGGAATCAAATCGATTAATTTCTCAATGATTTGTTTTTTGACGTACACATCTAAACTTAACAGACAGATGAAAGAGAAATATTGTAGGAAATCACGTTCGTCCTCATGAACATCTTCAAACGATTTCTGGGATGCGTCAAACGCATCAGCGATACTTTCTTGAAGAAATGGTACTCTGTCTAGTTCAAGAGCACAAATCTCATTGTATATACGTGTAACATCTAATTCACCATCAGAGTGAAAATACCTCTCATTAATCGGGGTCAAAAGAGTTTCAATATCTTTAATTGAAAGAATGCTTTTGAAGTAGTAAATGAATGTAAGAACCATAAGGTGTTCTTTGGAATATTTCTTCTTAATCGGTGGTGGAAGCAGGTCGTTTTTGGCATAGTTATTAATCATTGTCTTTGTAAGAATCTTATCATCTGGATAACGCTTCGAAGATTTGAGTTCCTTTTCCATAAAACTTGTAACCTGATCCATATATAAATCAATGTTTGGAATATCTGCTGAATTTACAAAATCAATTCTTGCGATGCTCGCAAGAATACTGTCTAATAAATTATCTTTATCTATTGTCATATCATCACCTCAATATCATTATTATAGAGTATTAAAAACTACATGACAAGTGTTTTGTGAAAATTATTTTGGATGACAGAAGGTATGATTTATAATATAATGAAAAGCACCGAGACAAGTTTGAAAGGGAGTAATCATAATGAGTATTTATGATACATTGAATAAAGAGCAGCGAGAAGCTGTGTTTTATACAGAAGGACCACTTTTGATTCTGGCTGGAGCCGGGTCTGGGAAGACAAGGGTTCTTACACATCGAATTGCATATTTGATTGATGAAATGGGTGTAAATCCATGGAATATTCTTGCTATTACATTTACCAATAAGGCAGCTGGGGAGATGCGCGACAGAGTGGATAAGATTGTCGGTTTTGGTTCAGAAAGTATTTGGGTCAGTACTTTCCACTCTACCTGTGTTAGAATTTTAAGACGTTATATAGATCGATTAGGATATGATACAAATTTTACTATTTATGATACAGACGATCAAAAAACATTAATGAAAGATGTATGCAAGCTTTTACAGATTGATACAAAAGTATATAAAGAGAGGGTACTTCTTTCTGCAATTTCTTCTGCAAAGAACGAATTTATTACTCCACAGGAGTATGAATTAAATGCTGCAGGAGATTTTAACCGACAAAAGATTGCGAAAGTATATTGGGAATATGAAAAGCAGATGAAAGCCAATAATGCACTGGATTTTGATGATTTGCTAGTGAAAACGGTGCAGCTATTGCAGTCTCAGCCAGATGTACTGGAATATTATCAGGAAAGATTCCGTTATATTATGGTGGATGAGTATCAGGACACCAATACAGTGCAGTTCAAGTTGATCAGTCTTTTGGCGAGAAAGCATCGTAATCTTTGCGTGGTTGGTGATGATGATCAGTCAATTTACAAATTCCGTGGGGCAAATATCAGGAATATTCTGGATTTTGAGAGCGTATTTGAAGATGCACACGTTATAAAGTTAGAGCAGAATTATCGTTCAACAGAGACTATTTTGAATGCTGCAAATGCGGTGATCGCCAATAATGTAGGAAGAAAAGCCAAAGCACTCTGGACGGATAAGGGAGAGGGAGACAAGATTTCGTTCCGTCAATTTGAAGATGCTTTTGAAGAGGCAAATTATATTGCAAATGATATTGCAAATCATATCAAAGAGGGTACAAGAGCTTACAAAGATCATGCCGTCTTATATCGTACAAACGCACAATCACGTGTATTTGAAGAGAAATTCATTGTTGCAAATATTCCATACAAGATTGTTGGTGGAGTCAATTTCTATGCAAGACGTGAAATCAAAGATTTATTGGCATATTTAAAAACGATTGACAATGGGAGAGACGATTTGGCAGTGCGAAGAATTATCAATGTACCGAAGCGTGGAATTGGACTCACTACGATTAATCGCGTACAAGATAATGCAATGGGACGAGAAGTTAGTTTTTACGAAGCACTGCGCACAGCAGATATGATTCCGGGTATTGGAAGAAGCGCAGGAAAACTGGAGTCATTTGTAGCATTGATTGAACATTTTAAAGAAAAGTCAAAGACAATGTCAATCTCAGATTTGATGCAATATGTGATTGATATGACAGGATATGTAGAAGAATTAAAAGCAGAGGGTGATGAGGAATCACAAGGCAGAATTGAAAATATCGATGAACTTTTGAGTAAGATTGTTTCTTATGAAGAAGCATGTGAAGACCATCCGACTCTGAGTGGGTTTTTAGAAGAGGTAGCTTTAGTTGCAGATATTGACAGCCTTGATGAAAACAGTGACTACGTTGTGCTGATGACATTGCACAGCGCAAAAGGGCTGGAGTTTCCCGAAATCTATCTTGCAGGAATGGAAGATGGAATATTCCCTAGCTATATGACAGTTACTTCCGATGATCCTACGGATATTGAGGAAGAGAGAAGACTATGTTATGTGGGAATTACACGTGCCGAAGAGAATCTGACAATGACTTGTGCAAAAAGACGTATGATCCGAGGGGAAACGCAGTATAATAAAACATCTAGATTCTTAAAAGAAGTACCAGTTTATTTATTATCTACTGGGTTTGTCGTAGAGAAGCCGGTTTACGATACAAAGAAAGCGGAACCATACGTTCAGGCCAAACAGGCGTTTAAGACGAAAGCGTTTGGTATTACGGCACCTGCGAAATCTTTTGGCGTCAAATCAGGAGATGGTCTTTCTTATGATGTTGGTGATCGCGTAAGGCATTTGAAATTTGGAGAAGGTCTTGTTACAGGTATTGTAGAAGGAGGACGTGATTATGAGGTTACAGTATCCTTTGACAATGTAGGAGTAAAAAAGATGTTTGCATCTTTTGCTAAATTACAAAAAATCTAAATAGTGTGAACGTATAAAAAATGAAAATCTACATATGGTAATATTAGTGTAAAAATGTTATAATATATACATTATTAAGGAGTCGTATTTTATGATACGGAAAGGACGTGGAACTATGAGCAAAATCGAAGATATGATTACAGAAACAAAGTTATATGAAATGTTGAACAAAAAAGACGATTGCAAGATGAAAAAAACGGTGTTATGGATTCTTGCAATTATTGGTGCTGTTGCAGCAGTGGCAGCTATCGCATATGCAGTATATCGTTTCCTTACACCAGATTATTTAGAAGATTTCGAAGAAGACTTTGACGATGATTTCGAAGACGATTACTTCGATGAAGACGAACTCTAAGAGTAGGAGATTACATTTTAGCGTGTAAAACTGTCGTGGATTAAAGCGTGATCGCGACAGTTTTTTTATGCTATAGGAAGAGAGTCCTTTTAGGACTGCTTCCTATAACATAAAAGTACAGTCTTAAGGTGAAAGAAAAGGAGTATGTTGGAATGAAAAAAGGGCAGCTATATGAAGGATTTATTGAGAAAGTGGAATTTCCCAATAAAGGAATTGTATCAGTAGAAGGCGAAGAAAAGAAAGTAATTGTAAAGAATGGAATTCCAGGACAAAAGATAAAGTTTGCAGTCAATAAGATGCGAAAAGGAAAGGCGGAAGGCCGTTTACTGGAAGTGATCGAAAAATCACCATTAGAACAGAGAGAACCGGTATGCAGCATTTTCCCAGCGTGTGGTGGGTGCATGTATCAGACGATGCCTTACGAAGAGCAGAGGAAAATGAAAGAGCAGCAGGTAAAAGAGATACTGGATGCGGCTATCGATGGAGAATATGTATTTGAAGGTGTAAAGGCAAGTCCCAAAGAATTTGCTTACCGCAATAAGATGGAGTTTTCTTTTGGAGATGAGTATAAAGATGGACCACTTTCTTTAGGATTACACAAAAAAGGAAGTACATATGATGTACTTACAGCTTCAGATTGCAAATTAGTACACGAAGATATGACAAAGATTCTAAACTGTGTTCTTGATTATTTTAAAGAAAGAAATGTAAGTTATTATAAGAAAATGCAGCATGTCGGTTATTTGCGTCATTTGCTTTTGAGACGAGGAGATGTTACAGGAGAGATTCTAGTGAATCTGGTGACAACCACACAGGAAGAATATGATTTGCAGCCACTCGTACAGGCATTGCTTGCACTTCCATTAGAAGGTAAAATAGTAGGAATTCTTCACATTCTGAACGATTCATTATCGGATGTTGTACAGAGCGATGAGACAAGAATTCTTTATGGACAAGATTTCTTCTATGAAAAATTGTTAGGCATGGAATTTAAAATTACACCATTTTCATTTTTCCAACCAAACTCAAGAGCAGCAGAAGTGTTATATAGCACAGTGCGAGAATACATTGGTGACATCAACAATATGACAGTATACGATTTGTTTAGTGGTACTGGAACAATCGGACAGGTACTTGCGCCAGTTGCAAAAGAAGTAATCGGAGTGGAGATTATTGAAGAAGCAGTAGAGGCAGCAAAAGAAAATGCAACACATAATGGTCTTTCTAATTGTAGATTTATTGCTGGGGATGTATTTCAAGTGTTGGATGAGATTGAAGAAAAACCAGATGTCATTGTACTTGATCCGCCGAGAGACGGAATTCATCCAAAAGCGCTTCCAAAGATTCTGGATTATGGAGTAGATAAAATCGTATATATCTCATGTAAAGTAACCAGCCTTGCAAGGGATCTTGAGATGATTCAGGCCAGAGGCTACAAAGTTGTGAAGGCGGTGGCAGTAGATCAATTTGTTCATACGGTTCATGTGGAGGCATGCGTGCTCTTAGTGAAGTCGAATGAAATGAAGACTGAACTTTAGAGACGCAGCCGTTCTGGCGAGCCAAAGGCGAGAGCAGAACTTCCATGTTTCGTGTCACGAGCGTAAGCGAAGTGAGAGTAGATTACGGAGCACCATCTAGGGATATTCAGAAAAAAGTTTATGAACTATAATTTTAAGGAGGATTTGTTATGGCAGAGAAAGAAAAGAAGAGTACAAAACAGGCAGCAACTCAGGATATGGGTTCTGGAAGTATTAAAAAGTTATTAGTGCAGCTGGCTGTACCAGCTATTGTGGCACAGGTAATCAACCTGTTATACAATGTAGTTGACCGTATTTACATCGGTCACATTCCTGAGATTGGAGCTGCGGCGCTCACGGGAGTAGGTTTGTTTACACCAATTTTGATGCTCATTAATGCGTTTGCAATGCTTTGTGGCTCTGGTGGTGCTCCACGTGCAGCAATTGCGATGGGGCAGAAGGATAACAAAACTGCCGAAAAAATTATGGCAAATTGTTTTACATTGCTGCTTGGATTTGCAGCAATATTAACTGTTGTCTTTTATGTGAGTGTTCCAACTTTACTTAGATGGTTTGGGGCAAGTGATGTAACGCTTCCATATGCAGTGGATTATGCGAGAATTTACATATTGGGTGCAGTATGTGTGCTGGTAGTTATGGGGATGAATCCTTTTATTACCACACAGGGATTTGCGAAAATCAGTATGATGACAACTGTTATCGGTGCTATCATCAATATCATTCTTGATCCAATTTTTATTTTTGGATTGAATATGGGTGTCAAAGGAGCTGCATTGGCGACTGTTTTGAGTCAGGCTGTAGGTGCAATCTGGATTTTAAAATTCTTATCTGGAAATAAAACAATACTTCGCCTTAAGAAAGATAACATGAAGCTTGATCCAAAGATTATTCTTCCGTGCTTAGGTCTTGGAATATCGACATTTGTTATGCTTTCTACAGAAAGTTTACTTTCCATCAGTTTCACAACAAGCCTGTCACGTTATGGCGGCGACCTGGCAGTTGGAGCTATGACAATTATTACAAGTGTAAGCCAGTTAGTGACAATGCCATTGCAGGGCATCTGCCAGGGCGGACAGCCAATTATGAGTTTTAACTATGGCGCTGGAAAGAAAGAGCGTGTAAAAGAAACGTTTTTTACACAATTTACAGTATGTATTACATATACAATTATCTTTTGGGCAGCACTTATGTTCGTACCACAGATTTTTGCGAGTATGTTTACCAGCGATGCTTCGTTGGTGGAATATACAACATGGGCAATGCGAATTTACATGGCGGGGATTTTCTCGGTAGGATTCCAAATTAGCTGCCAGCAAAGTTTCATGGCACTAGGACAGGCAAAAATCAGTCTGCTCATGGCTTGTTTGCGTAAGATTATTTTACTGATTCCATTGATTTTTATCCTGCCAATATTCTTTGAGAACAAAGTATTTGCAGTATTCTTGGCAGAACCAGTCAGCGATATTCTTGCGGCCGCAGTAACAACAACGATGTTTTTAACTCGTTTCGATAAAATCTTGCATAATCAGAAAATTCTTGACCGATCGTCAGATAAGTAGTATACTCGCGCTATCTAACTATGAAAAAGAGGTGGACACGAATGAAACTAGTGGTGAAAGAACTGAGAAAGTCTTTTGGTGATGTTGAAGTACTTCACGGTGTTTCGTTTTCAATCGAAAGCGGATGCGCACTCGGACTTCTTGGTAGGAATGGAGCAGGAAAAACAACAACGATTCGTATCCTGATGGATGTATTTAAAGGGAATAGTGGTACGATTCTTATGGATGGAAAGCCGTTCAAACCTAAAGAATATCAGATCGGCTATCTTCCAGAAGAGAGAGGATTATATCCGAAAAAGACTGTGGGAGAGCAGCTAGTATATCTTGCAGTACTTCGTGGATTAAGTACGAGAAAAGCAAAAGAACAGACAAAGAAATGGCTGGAGCGCATGGGAGTTGCGGAATATGAAAACCGCAAACTGGAAACGCTATCCAAAGGGAATCAGCAGAAAGTACAATTGGCTCAGACATTACTTTGCGATCCTGCTATTATTATTTTAGATGAACCATTTTCGGGACTGGATCCTGTAAATTCACAAATATTGAAAGACGTAATCAAAGAACAGATTCAGGAAGGAAAATTAGTTATCTTTTCCAGCCATCAGATGAGTTATGTAGAAGAGTTCTGCGAAGAAATTGCGATTATGAATCATGGTGATGTTGTTCTTTCTGGAAATTTAAAAGAAATTAAGCGTGAATTTGGTCAGGATCGTCTGATTGTATCGAGTCTTAAAGAGACACCAGAAGAACTTGCAGATATGTTGAAAACTGATTTTTCAGATTTGCTTGATGTGGAAAAAGTACAAAAAGATAGAGTAATTATCCGTAAAAAAGAAGAAAATAATAAACCTGAGATTTTAAAACGTCTGATTGAAAAAGAAATAGATTTAGAGTTCTTTGGACTTTACGAACCATCATTAAATGACATCTTTGTGGAAAAGGCGGGTGACGAAGTATGAAACAATTTATGACAGTTTTAAAATTTGAATTAAACAGCTATTTGAAAAATAAGAGTTTTTTGATTACGACATGTGTACTGGCACTGGCGATAGCGGCACTTGTGATCGTCCCAACATTGATTCCTGGATTATTGAGTGAAGAGGGCGAAACCTCTGACACAGAGATTTCAGAAGAAGCAATTGAGGAAGAAGATGCTTCAGAAGAGATGGGGCTGGATTCTCTTGGAATCTATGTTGAAGAATCAGCAGAGAACATAAATATAGAAATGATTCAAGCTGCTTATCCTGCCGACTGGACTGTGTATAGCAGTAAAGAAGAATTAAAAGAAGCAGTTCAGGATGAAGAAGTGACAGCAGGTTTTGTGATGCAAAGTGCTGACATGGTCACATATGTTGTAAATGATCTTTCGATGACAGACTATCTTGCAGAAGAATTTACTTATGTGTTGGCAGATTATTATAAGCAACAATATTTACTGGAACAAGGACTTACTCCAGAAGAGATTATGACTGCTGAGAGTTTCTATATAGGAGTTGAGGATGAAGTATTAGGAACAGACAGTGTATCCAATTATGCATATACATATATCTTAGTATTTGTTGTTTACTTCTTAATTATTTTCTACGGTCAGATGATTGCGACAGCAGTAACCACAGAAAAGAGCAACCGTGCGATAGAAATCTTAGTAACAAGTGTAAGCCCAAATAGTTTAATCTGTGGAAAAGTGCTCGCAGGTGCTATTGCAGGGGTAGGGCAGGCAACACTGATTCTTGGAAGTGGGTTTGTCTCTTATAACCTGGTTGGGGAAAAATGGGGAGGTATATTAGATTTCTTATTTGACATACCATCAAATATCTTGATCATATATGCAATCTTTGCACTCCTTAGTTATGTATTATATGCTTTTATCTTTGGAATGCTTGGAGCACTTGTATCGAAAACAGAGGATATCAGTAAGAGTTCTATGCCTGTACTTATGATTTACATTGTTTCATTTTTCATTGCAATCGTTGGTATGACTGACAGTAACAGTATGCTGATGAAAGTGGCATCTTACATTCCATTTACATCTGGAAATGCAATGTTTGTACGTGTTTCAATGGGAAGTGTAGAAATCTGGGAAGTACTTTTATCAGGTGGAATCCTTGCAGCAAGTTGTGTGATTGCAGGCGTACTTGCAGCGAAGATCTTTAGATTTGGAACATTACATTACGGAAATCCAATCAAGTTTAGAACAGCACTAAAGAAATCAGAATAAAAGCGATTCGTTTTGCATTTATAAAATAGAAAGGGAAGTTGCCAATCAGGTAACTTCCCTTTTGCAGTTATTTCAAGATACGATTTAGAAATTGAGTCGTTGCCTCCTCATACTGTTTTGGAGCGACCAGGTAACAAAGTCCATGACCAGCGCCGTGTACAAGCTCTAAAGTAACTTTATCAGGGCAGGATTCTTTCAGTTTCTGACTCATTGTACATGGGACAAATCGATCATCATCTCCATGAAAGATTAAAATAGGCACAGTGGATTGTTTCACAGCGGATAATACATCGCATTCGTCTAAATTGAACTGTCCAAAGATATGAGCTCCCAGTTTTATAAAAGGATACATCAGTTTTGCAGGTAAATGCATGTCTTCCTGGCAAACCTTTTGAATAATTTCTTTTGGCGATGAGTAAGGGCAGTCTGCAATGATCCCTACAACATTTGACGGAAGTTTTAAATTGGCAGCCATGAGTACAGTTGCGGCACCCATGGAAAGTCCGGATAATATGATTTTCGTGTCGGTTCCAAAGCGGCTGCAAGCATAATTAATCCAGCTGACGCAGTCATTTCGCTCTTTGATGCCAAATGTAATCGTAGAGCCAGCACTCCTTCCGTGAGAACGTTGGTCAACAACGAGCATATTCTGGTTAGATTTACGTGCAAATTTGATGCCGCCGCAGAAATCGAGGTAGGCACTGCTTTTGTAACCGTGAAACATGATCTGAATAGGAGCATGGTCTGCAATGTGATAATAGCGACCGTATAATTTTTTACCATCAGTTGATGAAATATAGATTTCCTCATATGGAAGAGCGAGAACTTCTTCAATCCACATCTTAATATTTTTTAGTTCTTTTTCATATTGCTTTCCCTGTGGAAGTTTATAAGTTTCCTCGGGGTTTCGCTTTGGGGAATAGAAGGCGATTCGATATGCGTAATAAGCTATTGCTAAACTTAGAATACATAATATTATTAATAAAAATAAAATTATCATAGACAAATGTTCCTTTCATGGTATTGCTGCAGAAGTCGCAAAATGGGGTAGCTCCATTTAGATAAAGTCCACCTAGATGATATGATAGCA
>JBGVGF010000108.1:0-9948 GCA_045121495.1 Faecalimonas sp. | reverse complement strand
CCCCAAATTTTGGATGATTTGTCAAGAGTTTTTTTGAAAATTTATTCAGAAAATGCATAAGAACATGAGGTGAACAAGAAAAAAGAATAATAAAAAAAGAGCGGAAATATGGGACTTGTAGAGTTTCCGAGACCGCTCTATATCTAATATGAGGTGGTAAATGTTCTATGTAACGGCTAAATTCTGTCATTTTGAAATCAATCAGCCATATTTCCACATCATCTGGATGTGTTTTCTGCATGATTCCAGTTAAAATAGTGTGTAGTAGTGTTGACTTACCTGATCTTGATGCTCCACAAATAAAAGTTGCAAAATTACTATTTTCAAAATCAATATGTTTAAGGTTGCCTTGCAAATCTACACCAAAAGGAATATTTTCTATCTTACGCACACCTTTGGTTGTAACGACAGTTTTATCCAAACCAACTCTCTTTTTATAATTATTACTTTTATCTACTACCGGTTTGTTTTCCACATATCTTTTTTGTATGCAAGCAGGTAATTTCTCCGGTGCCTGATACCATTGAAATTCTTTATTCGTATTGCTATCAACCACAAAAAATTTACTCTGTATACATTCAATCTTTTGCGCAATAGATTGTATATAATTAAGCGAATCAGAGGACAACATATTCTTTAAAGAATTATTATGTGTCACCATTATAGTTAAATTATATCTTTCTGCATTCACACAAAGCTGTTGTATCTGTGCAATCACAGCACTATCATATGCCTGCGGAAAATTATGAAAAATCAATAATTTCTTTTTATTTGCAAAAGAAGTAAAACCACTCTCTTGTGCATTTATATTTCCAATAATTGAATTGATTTTTTTTCTAATTGCATCTTGTGATAATGGCACGCAATCAATAATTCCATTTTCGTTGTCTGCAATAGCGCTTAAACATCCTAATGAACTATTGTTATATCTAATTGGATCAAATAAACATACCTGTTCATATTTTTCTGGACAATATTTCAGAATGTTCAATATGAAATTCTGAATTCCCTTAAGTAATATACCTTCTGTTTCATTTAAATATCCAATCGAGAACACCGTATTGGAATTATTTTCAACACTATAAGGCAATCCAATTTTATTAGTTATTGAATCATATAAATTCCCAAGTGATTTTGAAATAACGTTATTACATTCTTCTATAATTGGAAGTGCTTCTTTCACAACACCAATGCTAATATATCCCGCGTTTTCCTTTATATCTAATCCTGCACCTGATTGAAATAAATAGTCATCCTTTTTAAGTAATTCCACTAAATATGTAAAATCTTGCGAAAAACAAAATGTTTGAGCATTTGACATTATCTCTCTATATTTGTTTTGTAACAAATCTCGCTGGTTACTATACTTAATCTTTAATGAAGTAATTTCTTCATCACAATCTTGATTTATTTGAAAAACATGACCTTTTAGATATATTAATTGACCAGTTGCTTCCGTATAAAGCTTTTCCGCATACATATCATTATGTGATGCATTATTGATTTGCACCGCCAGACGTGCAAGTTTTCCATTATCAAATTCAATTGCATTAACTGATTCACGCAAACAATTTGTATGTGCTCTGGCAATTCCTACAAAAGCATTAACCTTTGTTATACATTGCGCATTTTCTTCCAATTGTTTTTTTCTTTTTTGTTCAACTTCTGACAACTTATTTTGAAATACTTCTTCCAATTGAGTTAGAGATTTCTTCACATTATTCAATTCTCTAAGTTGAACCTCTAAAATATTTAAGATTTTTTTATATTGAATATTTGGCGTCATCTAACTCTCCCGCTCCTTGTGCTTACCAGCTTTTTACTGTTTTGTAATTCCCATTAGGTGCAACATATGAAATTAATGCATTTACACAATCATCGTTATATGTATACTCAATCATAATAGAAATAGCAGTTCCACTAATATCATTTGGATATTTCATCATTACATTCAACTGAATTGTTGAAGCAATAGCTCTTGCCAATGCAGTTTGATCAATTGCACTTTTAAGATTTTCACATCTTTTTAATTCGAAGTCATATGTACCCAAATTACATGTGATTTTGTGTGCATATATACTAAATAAAAATGGAACCGAAATCTGTTCAATATGACTTCTTCTGTCTGCAGCGTCTATATTTCTAAAAAATCCTTCTGACATCCAAGTAATAACTTCTTGTGCCAGTTCGCTATCTGCAAATTTCACACTTCTTGTCTGTGCTTCTGCTTCAAACGCCTTCAAATATTCTTGTCTTTCTTTCTCCGCACGTTCTTTAATATCTTTTTCTTGAATCACATGGCTATCTTGAACTTTTTTAATATTTTTGTCTGCATTTGAATTTGATGCCGATGAAAAAATAGCTGCCAGAATACACCATGCAACACCACCTATACATCCCAATACAATACATCCTAAGAAAATAGAAAAGCTTTCTCCTGCAGAATCACAATTTGTGAAACACGCAATCAACCCAATAATAAAACCAAGTGAAAAACCTCCTGATAAAGAACTTCCAAATCCAGATCCTTTACTTCTTCCACTGTTTATGTTACTAATTTGTTTTCCCTTTGCATTACTTGCATCGCTCAACTCTCTCTGTTCCTTTGCACGACTTTCAGTATTAAATTTTGATGGAAACATTGATAAATTCATAATAATTTTCTCCTTTTCATTGTAAGTGTAATTAAAACAATCAGAATACTGACAAGTTGGGATGTTGATAATCCCATATATATGCCCCGTATTTCATCTCCTCTTAAAAACTCGATAAAGAATCGTAAGATTGGATACGAGGTTAAATATAAAAATGTTGCTTTTCCACCTCCATCTTTATACTTTTTCTTTTGTATAATTATAAAAATTATTAAACAACCTGCCATTTCAATAAACCATGTCGGATAAACTTGTATCTTTATTCCATCGACAATATAGTTCATGGCAAAGATACTTTCCGAACGTTTTCCATAGCAACAACCATTAAAATAGCACCCTATGCGTCCAATAGCCTGTCCCAACGGGAGAACGCTCAATACATTATCACTAATGTATAAAAATTTAATGTCATTCTTTTTACAAAGAACATATAAAACGAGCATTCCTCCTATTAATCCCCCAAAGAAAACCGTACCGCCAAATAATAAACAGTAGAAAAAATCCTTAACACTTCCATCAAACAATGTAATTGCCGAAAGTATTCTTCCCCCTACTACGACTCCCACAGCAGCCTTTAATGCAAAGTTTCGGAGCAAATCAAAATTTTCTATATCGTTTCTATACTTATATGCCAAAAAGACAAAACAAACAAAAACAGCAATCAAAGCAACTACAGAAAATGTCATTATCTGCAAATTTCCAATAGTTATTGTTGGATACATTTTTCTTCTTCTTTCTACTACATACCTTTGTCAAAATGTGTACCTTTTGAGAAAATCCTATTCTTTATTACCTCTATAAAAATGTTTTCGCTATGGTCAATGAATATGCTGTTTTCGTTGAAAAATAGCGGTTTTTATATTATAATGAATTAGAAATTGTGGCTATCAAAAAGTACACCTTTTGATAGCCTAATTCTTTCTACCCTCCCTTTCTAATCCTGTATTCACGCAGTTTTCTGTAAAAAGTGGCTTCGCTCATATTACATAATCTCAAAGTTTCTTCAAAAGAAGTACTTTTCTTTTCCCAGTCTACCACCAATTTCCCGAAGTTATCTGGAACTGGAATCTCTGGTCTTCCAAATCGAACTCCTTTGGCTTTTGCAGCCGCAATTCCCTGTTCCTGTCTCTTTTTAATATTCTCACGCTCGCTCTGTGCAACAAAAGATAAAATCTGCAACACAAGGTCTGCGATGAATGTTCCCATCAAATCTTTTCCCTGCCTTGTATCAAGCAATGGCATATCCAGAACACATATATCTGCTCCGATTTCTTTCGTAATAATACGCCATTGATTCTGTATTTCCTCATAATTACGCCCTAATCGGTCAATACTCAATACATACAGCAAATCTCCAACTTTTAATTTCTTCACCATTTTTTTATACTGCGGTCTGTCAAAACTTTTACCAGATTGTTTATCCATAAATATGTTTTTCTCCGGTACTCCTGCTTCTGCAAGAGCAACCATCTGACGTTCCTCATTCTGATCTGTACTTGATACTCTCACATATCCATAAATTTTATTATTATCGTTCATTCCTTACCTCCCATTTTGCTTTTAAATCAAAAAAGCCAAACAACTTTAGTCTACAATAATGACTTTAGCTGTCTGGCCTATAATCCTACCTACTATAATCTCTTTTCTTCTTCGCTGTTTTCTGCTTTTGTTCCGTTCTCTGTACACCCTTCACCTTCTTACGATAATCATATTCCTTAAAAAAATCATCATACACGCTCATTCGATAGCGGACAGATTTCAGTTGTCCTTCGCTATATCCCATACGAATTTTATACTTTTCAAACTCCTCCATCGTGTTGTCCGTTGGTGGTGGAAGCAGATGTGCTCTGTCTTTCATCGGAATCTTCGCATAATCAATCGGAGCTTCTTTCTTTTCTTCTGGAATCCCCTGCCATTCCTTATAAAAACCCTGAAACACTCCGCTATAGAATACAGTCTCATCATTTTCTGGAATATTTTCTCTTTCCATAAATTCATCAAATGCCTGATACACAGACTTATCTTCCGTTGGCTGATCTTCCCAATTGGAATAATCATCCACAGTAAGTTTTGATTCCTCAATCTCACGCTCTGTTCTCTGATATTCCAGTCTCATTCGTTCTTTCTCCTGTAGATATTGTTCAATCCCCTCAACCGTAAAGCGTTTTCCAAGCTTACTGCCACGCACTGCTTTCGTTTTACCACCTTTGTTCAGATCATAAGGGAGTGCGTAACTGATGGTCTTTCCCTTCAATCGAATATCCATTCCATAGATAAGCCCCAACATTTCCACCACATCCTGCACCGTTTTGGTACACTCATAATTCATTACCAGACGGATATAGGTTTTGATCTCATCCTTAAAAGACAATTTCCCACGCTTTTTCATCTGATGTTCTGCAAACGTAATCTCCTCTCGGTCTTTATTCGGGCTGTAGAAAGAATCACGGACAGAATTAGTAAGCCCGTATTCCACGCACTGTTCCCCGAAATACTTTGACATTTCCACCAGTTCCTTTGGACCTCTGCGAAAGGAAGTTCCATCTTTCTGATTACAGTTGCTCACCAGAAAATGTGCATGGATATGGTCAGTATCTGTATGCACTGCAAACAACACTTCATATCCTTTGCTCCAAAAGAACTTTCGTGCAAACTGCTCTGCCATCTTATAGGCTTCTCTGTAACTCAGTTTATTGCTATCTTCCGGATGAATGGAAATGGATATTTTCTGTGCCAGAATCTCTTTAGGCTTATATCTGGAATACTTCTTCTGGTGCATTTTTCTTGTAATGATCAGGCTGTTGGCAAAATTGTCACGATTACAGCCAAAGGCATTGTAAAGCTCGTTGCTGGTCTTTTCGATTCCGGCTTCTATCTGTTCCTTTCGTTTCCCCAGAATATAATCCGCAGAACTTTTTAACTGTGCAATGGATTTACAGGGATTGTATTTTATATTCACATTTCCATATACTTCTGCCATTACGCCACCTTCTCCAATAGTTCTAATACTCGGTCTTCCATATCTTTATAAGATTTTTCCATATCCCGAAAAGCTTCTTCGGTCGCAAATCCAAAATAGGAATTGATATATCTTGCAATCTGATTGATATTGACGCCCTGCTTTTTCAGTTCATAAACCACATCTTTCATCGTATCCATAAATTCCTTTAGCGTCACTCCATCCACCTGTTTCCCCTTGTTCACACGGAGTAAATACTCTATAAAATCGGAAGAACTTTTATATCCGCTTTCTTCCATCTGCTTGTGAAATTTTCCTCTAGTGCTGCCAGTAACACGAGAATAGATCACTTCATCCTTTGTTCGAAATCCCATATAACACCTTCTTTCTTCAAATGTAAAAAAGCCACACAATTCTTTTTCAGAACTGCATGACTTCTTTCTCTTTCTTTTGCTCTTTTATTCTGTTGTATTCTTCGGCTACATCTATTGCCTAAAATGAAACCATAGCTACAGTAACAGGGATTGTAATTCCTGCCAATGCTGCATAATCCTACTGTAAGATAGCCACAATGTTGCATTTATCATAATTCTCCATCATATTTCATTGCTTCCGTTCCAATCCGTAGCCATTTGCTATCATTTCAGGGCTGTCTCTGTAGCCATTTTGGAAGATATGCTATCTTCCTGTCGGAGCTGTCCCACGTAAGCAGTGCACATCATCCCCATTTTCTCTGTCTGTCGAAAAACTCTCTCCAGACAGACGAAATATGCTTTTCGCTCCACGCTCAAAACATATTTCCCACATCGGTTTCTCGGCAGAATATTCGTATCTATTATTCCCGATGTGGTGGGGATGATATAGGCAGGTAGTACCTCTGGCTTGCCAAATCGTCAAAAAAAATGGAACTGCCACTTTCGTGACACTTCCATTTTCTTCTCCCCTTCGTCTGCACCATCGGTTCTACCTGCTTAAGTGGCTTCGCCCCCTAAGAACCCCCGACCGAGTAATCTCATCCCATTCACAATGGCGGGATGAGATTTTCGGTCTTTCCCGCAACCATTCCACCCAAAAGTGTAGCCACTACCCACCGAAAGAATAATCAAGAAATTCATTCTCTTCCGGTTCATTCGTCTCCTCTTTTGTGGAAGTTTGCTCTGGCTGAACAGTCGCTGTTGGAACAGCAGTCATCGGGTATGGATAAACCATCCCATTTCCCTGCTGTGTTCCTATCAGCCCTGCCATCAGCATACTCTGCTGCATCTGGTACATTCCGGCAAGTGCCGGAAGATTCGCAAGTATCTTTTGCTCCACCATCTGCACCATTCGTTCTGCAAAGGCATCTTCTTTCTCCCTTGTTTCAAAGTAGGAATCTGCCTTTATTTTTAAGTGCCTTTCATAGTAATCATTGATTGCTATGATGACAAAAGTGTTTAAAGACTTGAAATCTTCTTCTACTTCTTTGGAATGAAGATATTCCCAAGCCTTTTTTGCTTCATCATTTTGCAGGTTAAAGCGGATGTTATGATTTTTTCTTTCCATCTGCTGACACCTACTTTCTCTGGTTCTGATGACGGAGTAACATATAGCAGTAATACTCATACCCTTTCGCATTGGCTCTAATGTCGTGGTTAAAGATAGTTCGCTCTGGATTGTATTTTCCAAACTGTTCCACCAATCTTGCACCACCACCCATAAAATATACTCTCATCAATTCCTCATTAAATTCGTGGTCACGAAGTTTCTGCATAATCAGTTCCGTATATTCCGTTACTCCCTGCTTCATCAGCTTTTCATATTTCTCCGGCAAATCCGTTTCTCCTGTACGAAGAAAACTCTCTATTACTTCTGCCATCAAACAATCTCCTGTATTGTCCTGCACAAGATTGTGGATTTTCTGATAACACTGGAATACGCCCAACTTCTCCGTCCAGGATTTACTCTCCATCGGTCTACCATTATTCAGATACATCAGATTCATTGTGCCATTTCCGATATCTGCAAGAAGTGTAATTCCTTTGAACTCCTTCAGATTCTCTGCAACTGCGGAATAGCACTGTGGCATGACTGTACATCCTACAAATTCCAAACGATACAATCTGTTCTTGTATCTGACCTCCACCATTCGATTACGCATCAGATATTTACGAAAATCTTCTTTCTGTACCTGTACCCATTTTAGAGGAAGTCCTACGGCAAGGTGTATCCTCGCCGTATTCACTGTATCTTTCATTCCTCTTGCTTCTAATTCCTTGGCAATGGCAGCCAGCGTCAGAATATAATTATCTTCATCTGACTGCTTATCAGCTACAAATCCCTTGTGACCTTCGCCAATCACATAGAACTTTCCGTCATATTCCAGATAGTCTCTGCTAAGAACCGGTTCAGAATCATACTTCACCAACGCTGTCTTAAAACATCTCCTGGCTGTTTTCATATTTCCATAACCATTATCCACACCAATGATCATTGCTCCATTTACACTATAATCTCTGATTTTTTCTATCATATCGCACATCCTCCTCTTAATGAAATCTACAAACAATATCTTCTAAAATAAATTCTGAGGCTTCTGCCCTTGCCTGTTCTCTTAATCTCCACATTTCCATAGTAGAATCCGGATTCTTTGGCTTATGCTTTCTCAAGTAAGCCTGTACCATCGTATCCAGTACTTCCTTTGCTTCTTCATTGACTTCTGCTGCCTTTAGTCGCAGTTCCCCATCCATATGAAGCTCCAAATATCGCATTGGATATTTCTCTTCCATATAACGCATCCAGAGAGTTCCGTATTTTCCTACCATCACATTTTTCTCTGGCTTTAGCACCAGATTCGGATAGAAAATGCCATCTACTTCTTTGTAAGTTCCGCCCATTTGTTCAAAAATTGATAATTCTTTCTTCATCGTCATTTTCTCCTATCGTTCTCTACTTGTTTTCTTTAATTTCTGCTTCACAGATGGTTTCGTCTGCACCATCTGTTTCTCATGCCATTCCTTTATCAAAGATTCAATCAACTCCACCTTTTGTCTCGGCGTGAAATCCTTTGGAAAATAATCTGCAAGGGTATCGGCACGAATCTTGATCTGCTCTCTCTGATTTGGCTTCTCCTGTTCCAAGATGGAATACATTTCATCCATATCAAGAGTTCCCGCCTGACTCATTCGCTTCATTTTATTTGCCTGTGACAAAGATGGCGTACACTGTTCCAAATCCATCACTGCATGAAGCTCATACTGTTCTTCTTCGGTGAGATAAGAAAGTTCCACCCCGATAGTAAATGCAATTCTTCCGGCATCAACCATATCCAGAATCTTCGGAATCAGATTAGTAAGTCGGATATATCTTGCTATCTGATTTCTGCTTTCCCCAACTTCCTTTGCCAACCGTTCATCTGCACGAAGAATATATTTCCCTTCAGCAATTTCTTCTTTCTCTAACTTTGTCCCAAGTTGGGACGAGGTCAGATCATTACGCTTCCCCGGAGACTTCATTGCTTCCAGCTTCATCTTATAGGCATAAGCTTTTTCACTGGGTTTGATATACTCTCGTTGCAGGTTGCTATCAATCATCGCAATCACTGCATCTGAATCATCCATTTCACGGATAATCACAGGCACTTCTTCAATCCCCGCCCAAGTACAGGCAGCTTTTCTTCTATGCCCTGCGATGATCTCATAACCATCACCATAAGGATTGCTTCTTACTATCAGCGGAACTAACACCCCTTTATCTTCGATACTTCGCATCAGTTCAAAGAGCTGAATATCCTGTTCCACCTTAAACGGATGTCCTTTAAAGTCATTCAATTCACTGATTTTCATGGTTCCCGTTTGTAAACCATACTCGTCTGTCCCAAAGGAACACATTGCTTTTGTCTTCTCCATTTTCTTCCTCCTTGTCTTCCTTAGAGGTATCATCTGGAGTGCTGGCAGTGTCTTGAAAGTAAGAAAACCGCCTGCTCTCCACAAAAATGTAGAAAACAAGCGGTTCTCGCTTCGTCTTTTATTTAATTGTTGATAATAATTTTCTTAAATATGAACGGTACATTTTATGTGTCCACTCATACCAGTTCCATAACTACCGAGACTTTTATCTCATTAAAAATCTCTTTTTTTCGTCCAAAATTGGCTTGTCCAGAAAACTTGAAAACCCTCGAAAAGTGCGTAAATCTAAGGATTTCTACGAATTCACCCTTTGTAGACATGTCACGACTTCCACATGGCTTGTGAACGGGAACATATCAACCGCCCAGGCCTCCTTCGCCTCATATCCATTCTTTTTGAAGTAAGCAAGGTCTCTCGCCAGTGTCTCAGGATTGCAGGAAACATACACGAC
>JBGVGF010000107.1:0-14123 GCA_045121495.1 Faecalimonas sp. | reverse complement strand
TGAAATTAGAATATACAGATAAACCAAGAGCAGAGTTTAAACTTGCGGATGGAGAAGAATTTGTGGCAGCCTATGAGTACTGCAATTTACATGGGTTATGGAAGAAATAAGATATAGCAAATAGAGGTACAAATTTCAGTTCTACGGAGACGTTGAAAGCATTTTAAATATAATCAAAAAGCAAAGATGGCGAAGAATTATGGGACAGATGATTTGTTATATTCTGCAGAAGTCCATATGATTGAAATGATAGGCTCTTATGAAAAAAATACTACTACAAAATTAGCTGAAAAATTAGGTATTACAAAAGGAGCGGTTTCACAGATCACGCGCAAATTATTGGAGAAAAACTTGATAGAAAAAATTCCTTCCAATGAGATTTTTATTTCACTGACTGACAAGGGGAGAATTGTCTATTCCTATCATCGAGGTATGCATGAAGATATGTTGAAAAAAATAGATTCAGTCTTATGTACCTGTTTTTCTAAAAACTGGTTTTGTCGTAGTAAATGATAAAAGATAAAAATTCACTTTTACGTTGTCTTATGCTAAAAATTGACAACTACAGTAAACTATGATATATTTCTATAAAAGAACAGGGGAGCTTGTGTTAGCAGGCTGAGAGGAAGTGATCCAACTTCGACCCTATAACCTGATGCGGATAATGCCGCCGTAGGAAGTCATACGAAAGATTTTTTACAGGAGGCACCAAGAAGGTTGTCTCCTGTTTTTATTTATATAACTGAAAATACAGGGGAGCTTGTTTTGACAGGCTGAGAGGAAGGAAACACCTTCGACCCTTTACCTGATGTGGATAATGCCGCCGTAGGAAGTCATAGAAAGATGTTTATTAGCAGGAGTTACCACAAATGGTATCTCCTGTTTTTCTTTTCGAAAGGAGGATTTGGGAACCACGATTGTGGCGGACTGAGGGGGAGCGCCCTGAGTTTTGTATTTCAGCGATGGGAAGCCGTGTTCCGGCGTGAGAGGATACCATGAAGTATCGACCGAATTTTGTACAGACTTTAAAAATAGTGTACTTAATAATTGGAAACGTCGCTGAAGCATTGCCGTTTCCTAAATTCGAAAGGAGTTCATATTAAACATGAAAAGAACAACAACATTAAATAACACGAAAAAAATGGTCTTAACTGCTATGTTTGCATGCTTAGCATTTGTTTTGAGTACGTTTGTCTATTTTCCTGCAATGGCACCATTCCAGCATTTTGTAAATGTAATGGCTGCGGTTATTTTGGGACCGTGGTATGGATGCATGAGTGCATTGATTTGCGGTCTGCTTCGTATGATGTCAGGGCGTACCATTCAGGCAGTCACGGGTGCAATTTTTGGTCCGATTCTTGGAGGGCTGCTTTATAAGAAAACAAAAAACATTTATCTGGTATGGATTGGAGAAGTTATTGGTACCGGATTTTTAGGAGCAATGGCTTCATATCCATTTATGTGTTGGTTCTATGGTTTGGAAGCGGTTTCTCCGTTTTATTACATTCCATTTTATACACCATCAGCTGCAGTTGGTGGATTAATGGGTGTGATGGTGTATTTTGTTTTGAAACGTAGTGGTTTGTTAAATCGTATCATGAACGATTTTGAATAAGGAGGGCCTATGTTTGACTTTATATCGCCATTAGAAAAAGTAAGGAAAAATGAACCATTAGTTCAATGTATTACGAATTTTGTCACTGTGAATGATTGTGCAAATATTATTCTGGCCACAGGTGGATCACCATCCATGTCACAAGATATCAGGGAGGTTGAAGAATCCGTATGTCATTCTGATGCACTTGTATGCAATATGGGAGCGATTGATTTTACAGAATCCATGATATTAGCAGGTAAAAAAGCAAATAGTCTTGGAATTCCCGTTGTATTGGATCCAGTTGCTGCGGGTGGAACATCTTTACGAAGAGAAGTTTCTAAAAGGCTTTTAAATGAAGTTCATTTTACAGCAATACGTGGAAATGCTTCTGAAATCCGATACCTTGCAGGACAGTCTTCCATCGGAAGTGGAGTCGATGTTGCATCGGAAGATATGATAACAGAGCAGAATATTTCCGATATTATTGAGGTTGCTAATATGCTTGCAACTAATACAGGAAGCATTATTGCTGTATCCGGACCTATTGATATTATTACCAATGGAGAAAATACCGTTTTATTACGTAATGGTTGTGCTACTATGGCGCGTATCACAGGAAGTGGATGCATGTTGACATCTCTGATCGGTGCATTTTGTGGAAGTAATAGAGATGATTATTTTTCAGCTGTCTGTTCAGCTATGGCTGTAATGGGTATTGGTGGTGAACTTGCAGAAATAAAGAGACTTAAGAACGGTACAGGAAATGCAACCTTCCGTACAGATTTAATTGATGCAGTCTTTAATATGAATAAAGAAGAGTTAACAGGAGGATTACGTGATGAGATTTACGAAAGAAGAGATTAAAAACTCTATGCTATTGTACGCTGTGACTGATAGAGCATGGTTAAAAGAAAATGAAGATTTAACATCTGTATGTAAATCAGTACTTGAAAACGGAGCAACATTTTTACAGATTCGTGAAAAAGATCTGGATGAAGGAACATTTGAACAGGAAGCTGAAGCTTTAAAGAAACTTTGTGCCCAATATCATATTCCATTTGTAGTAAACGATAGTGTTGAAATTGCTTTGGATATTGATGCGGATGGAGTTCATGTAGGTCAGTCGGACATGAAAGGAAGAGATATCCGTAGCATGATTGGAAATGAAAAAATACTTGGTATTTCAGCTGGTACAGTTGAAGAAGCAATAGCGGCTGAAAAAGCTGGAGCGGATTATATTGGTGTTGGTGCGGTTTTCGGTACCAGTACGAAAAAGAATGCTAGAAATCTTACTGTAGAAAAGTTGAAAGAAATTAGTGAATCCGTATCAATTCCTGTTGTTGCAATCGGTGGAATCGGAACTACTAATATTATGGAACTGGTGGAGAGTGGTGTTGATGGTGTAGCTGTGGTATCTGCTATTTTTGCAGCTGAGAATCCAGGAGAAGCAACAGCTAAATTATTAAAATTATCAAAGGAAATGGTTCATCATGGATAAACAGTATGTTATTTTCGATATGGATGGTACACTCGTGGATTCCATGGTGTATTGGAAAGACCTTGCAAAAGAATACCTGAATCTGAAAGGAATTTCTCATATTCCGGATACGATATTAGAAAAGATAAAGCCGATGACTATGACTGAATCAGCAACTTTGTTTATTGAAAAATTTGGACTTAATGGAACACCAGAAAGCGTTGCAAAAGAAATGAATGCTCTTATGGATACACATTATTATAATGATATTCCTTTAAAAAAGGGAATAAAGGAATATTTAAATAAGTTATATAATTCTGGGAAAACGATGTGTATAGCCTCTGCAACAGCAGTTCCATTGGTTGAAGCATGTTTAACAAGGTTAGATATTATAGAATATTTTTCTTTTATGCTTTCCTGTGAAACGATAGGTGTAGGTAAAAGTAAGCCGGATATTTATTATGAAGCAGCAAAGCGTTTAGGCGCTACACCTGAAAATGTTGCTGTGTATGAAGATGCTTTATATGCTGCAGAGACTGCAAAAAAGGCGGGATTCTACGTAGTTGGTGTGTTTGATGAGAGTGCAAAAAAGAATTTTGCTAGTTTAAAAGAAATATCAGATGAAATAATTTTAGAATGGTAGGAGTAAGTATTACAAAGATTAGTTTCACAGCGGTATATTGGGGGCACCACCTTATACTGCTATATAAAACAGTGTTGAAAGGAGAAAACATATGAAGATGAAAACAACATTGACCATTGCAGGAAGCGATTGTAGTGGAGGTGCCGGTATTCAGGCCGATTTGAAAACGATGACCATGAATGGTGTTTATGCTATGAGCGCGATTACAGCACTTACAGCACAGAATACAACCGGTGTTAGAGCAATTCAAGAATCCACACCAGACTTTTTAAGTCACCAATTAGATGCTATATTTGAGGATATTTATCCTGATGCTGTTAAAATTGGTATGGTATCATCAAGCGAACTAATTCATGTCATTGCGGAAAAATTGAGATATTACAATGCAAAGAATGTGGTTGTTGACCCCGTTATGGTGGCAACTTCTGGTTCTGCCTTAATGAAAAACGATGCAGTAGAGACTTTAATTGAAGAATTGTTACCTATCTCTACGCTTGTAACACCTAATATACCTGAAGCACAAATTTTGTCTGGATTTATTATTGAAACCAAAGAGGATATGATTGCGGCTGCAAAAAAAATAGAAAATGACCACAAATGTGCAGTTTTACTCAAAGGTGGGCATAGCATCAATGATGCCAATGATCTACTTTGCGTAAATAGTGAATTGGTTTGGTTTGAAGGTAAGCGTATTGACAATCCAAATACGCATGGCACAGGATGCACTCTTTCAAGTGCTATTGCATCCAATCTTGCAAAAGGATTTACTCTTGCTGAATCTGTACAAAGAGCCAAAGACTATATTTCTGGTGCTTTAGCGGCAATGCTTGATCTTGGTAAAGGTACAGGTCCGATGAATCATGCATTTCAATTAAATACATTCAAATAAAATCACAAAAAGGTACCTGTTTCTCTAAAAACTGGTTTTGTCGCAGTAAATGATAAAAGATAAAAAATCATTGACATTTTGAGAAAAAATAGATATATTAATTGAAGATAAATAGATATTCCATCAAGAGGGAGTAGTTTTAATGTGTTATCAACAATCGCGGTTAATATTAACTTGGTGACACATGCCGGCTTTGGTTACCAGACTTTTGATGCATGATTTTTCATGCATTAAAAGTCTTTTTTATTTTACAGGAAATTAGTCTCTGTGAATCTATTCCTGTAAAAGAAGCATTGTGCGCAGACTGATTGATGGAAACTTTCATTTATTTAGACAGGAGGCATACATGAAAAATTATTATTTACTTACGAAAGATGAGGTCTTGAATGAGTTTAATGTAACCATGCAGGGACATTCCAGGGAACGTGCAGATTTATTACTGCAGGAAAAAGGTGCAAATGTACTGCAGGAAGGAAAAAGAAAAAGTACACTGCAAGTGTTTCTTTCTCAATTTGCAGATTTACTTGTAATCATTCTTATTATTGCAGCAGTAATCTCTATGATTTCAGGAAATACGGAAAGTACGATTGTTATTTTTGCTGTAATTTTGATGAATGCAATTCTAGGGACTGTACAGCATAAAAAAGCTGAGAAGTCATTAGAAAGTTTAAAATCTTTATCATCACCAAATGCAAAAGTTATTCGTAACGGCCAGAAAATAGAAATACCTTCAAGAGATGTTGTTCCAGGTGATATCGTATTACTCGAAGCAGGTGATATGGTAGTTGCAGATGGACGAATTTTAGAAAACTTTTCTTTGCAGGTAAATGAAAGTTCTCTAACCGGTGAATCTACCAATGTTGATAAACAGCAGACTGACTTATCAGAAGAGGCTCCATTAGGGGATCGTGTGAATATGGTATATTCAGGAAGCCTTGTTACTTATGGGAGAGCAACTGTTGTGGTAACTGGCACAGGAATGGACACAGAAATTGGTAAAATTGCTGCATTGATGAATGCGACGAAAGAAAAGAAGACTCCACTTCAGATTAGTTTAGACCAGTTTAGCAGTCGACTTGCAATGGTGATCATGGCAATTTCTGTGGTTGTATTCGGGTTGAGTGTTTATCGTGATATGCCAATACTTGATTCACTCATGTTTGCCGTTGCATTGGCTGTAGCTGCCATACCAGAAGCACTTAGTTCAATAGTAACAATTGTGCAGGCGATGGGAACTCAGAAGATGGCAAAAGAAAATGCCATTATCAAGGAATTAAAAGCAGTAGAAAGCTTAGGGTGCGTATCCGTTATTTGTTCAGATAAAACTGGTACATTGACTCAAAATAAGATGACAGTTCAGGATATATATATTGATGGGCAGACAATAAAACCGGAACAGCTGGATCTAAAAAATCAGTTACATCGATATTTATTATATAATGCTGTATTAACAAATGATTCTTCAATCGTAGATGGAAAAGGGATTGGCGATCCAACGGAATATTGTTTGTTAGAGATGGTTCGTTCCATTGATCTGAGTGAAGATGTTTTCCGCGAGATGATGCCTCGAATGGAAGAGATTCCTTTTGATTCAGATAGAAAATTAATGACTACAAAATACAAACTTCATGGAGTTCCAACAATTCTGACAAAGGGGGCTCTTGATGTATTATTGGATCGCACAAGTCGTATTCGTACTAATCAAGGTGTTCGTGCAATCACCGATGAGGATAGAAAACAGATTCTTGATAAGAATATGGAGTTTTCCCAGAATGGTCTTCGTGTATTAGCATTTGCATATAGAGATACAGATGTAGATGATGTTTTAGATCCGCCAGATGAGACAGATTATACATTTATTGGATTAATCTCTATGATGGATCCACCAAGAGAGGAGTCAAAAGCAGCAGTTGCGGATGCAAAAAGAGCAGGCATTAAACCAGTTATGATTACTGGTGACCATAAGATTACAGCGACAGCAATTGCAAAACAAATCGGAATTTTTGAAGAAGGAGATATGGCATTGACAGGAGTAGAGTTGGATGCTATGTCCGAAGATGAATTGGCTGAGAAGATTGAACGTATTTCTGTTTATGCACGTGTATCACCTGAAAATAAAATTCAGATTGTAAATGCATGGCAGAAAAAAGGAAATATTGTTGCCATGACAGGTGATGGCGTAAATGATGCACCAGCACTTAAAAAAGCGGATATCGGTGTTGCAATGGGTATTACAGGAACAGAGGTTTCAAAAGATGCCGCTGCCATGATTCTGACAGATGATAACTTTGCGACAATTATCAAGGCGGTAGCAAATGGAAGAAACGTATATCGCAATATTAAAAACGCGATTAAGTTCTTACTTTCTGGGAACATGGCCGGAATTATATCGGTATTGTATACATCTATTCTGGCTCTTCCAGTACCATTTGCGCCAGTACATTTATTGTTTATGAATCTATTGACCGACTCACTTCCAGCGATTGCAATTGGAATGGAACCAGCGGAAGATGGATTGCTTTCAAAGAAGCCACGTAATCCAAAGGAAAGTATTCTGAATAAAGACTTTATGATACAGCTTTTAGTACAGGGCGGTCTGATTGCAATTTGTACAATGACAGCATTTCATATTGGTCTTAATTCTGGAGACGAAGCAATGGCAAGTACAATGGCTTTTGCGACGCTTACAATGGCACGTTTGTTCCACGGATTTAACTGCAGAAGTGAGTTATCGATTTTCAAAATTGGATTCAAAAGCAATATGGCAAGTGTAGGAGCTTTTGGAGCTGGTATCGTATTGTTATTATTAGTATTATTTGTACCATTCTTAAGTAATCTTTTCGCAGTATCAACGCTTAGCCTGGCACAGCTCGGAACAATTGTTGGGTTAGCATTTGTTCCAACAGTATTGATCCAGCTTGACATAGTATTGAAAACGAGATAATATGTTTGTGAAAAATATTTTATAAATGGAGAGGAAATATGAGTTCAATTATTCTTGTTGCAGAGACGGGTTCCGATATTACACCAGAATTGGCGTCTCAATATGGCATTCAGATCGTGCCGATGCATGTTTCATTTGATAAAGAGACGTTGGATGATGGTACATTTCCGGCGCAGAAGATTTGTGATTATTATCGAAGCACAGGTAAGCTTCCAAAGACAAGTGGAAGTACACCGGATGATTTCGTGAAAAAGTTTGATGAGATTCATGAGAAATGGCCAGAGGCGCAGATTTTGTATCTTGCCTATTCAGCCGTTACAACATGTTCGTATCAAAGTGCAGTGATTGCAGCAGAAGAACGCAATTATGTTACAATGATTGATACGAAACAAGTATCAATAGGGCAAGGCGCTATTGTAGTTACGATGGCAAAGATTTTAAAAGAAAATCCGAATATGACTATGGAAGAGGCTGTGAAAACAGTGAACGATTTAATTTCACATGCAAAGATGTGTTTCTTACCAGATAACTTAGAATTTTTACGTGCGGGCGGTCGCGTAAGCAATGTTGCTTTTCTTGGAGCCAGTATTCTAAGTTTACATCCATGCATTGAAATTCTCGATGGGAAATTAGTAGCAACTAAAAAATACAGAGGTAAAATGAAAAAAGTAGTTGCACAGCTTATTGAAGAATATTCGGCCAGTTATCATTTGAAAAAAGATTGTTTATGGCTTGTATATACCGTTGGTTTATCAGAAGAAGTACGACAAGTCGTAGAACAGACAGCAAAAGCATGCGGCTATCAATCTTTGCAATGGATTCAAGCGCAAGGCGTAATAACTACACATGGCGGACCTGCTGCATTTGGTATTGCAGGTTTCTCAGAAGTATAAATGAATTAGGACAGGTTTTTGACCTGTCCATTATTTTTGAAAGAAGATTTTGATTTCCTCAATTCGCTTTGAGGCTGTGCTGCGTCCAATTTCATAGACTGCACGAAGTTTCTCTGGATCTCGCTCTGTACGGCCAATTGGAAGTGCCTCGTCTGGGCAAATTACAAGTGTATTTCCATTCTTGACATCTTCCCAAATATATTGCAGCTGTTTATTGTATGTAATGTGACGGTTTGCCATAGTTGTGAGCGTTTTAGGATATTTCTTTAAAATCAAGTGCATAAGAGGGAGCAGAGAATCTTTCTTTTTGACATATCCTTCTGGTCTTGTAAGAATTACAATATTGCGATCATAGCCAATGCTCTTAAAATATTCTAATGGAATTGAATCCGAAATACTTCCATCCAATAGTTTTTTACCATCAACAGAGACAATGCGGGAAACCAAAGGCAGTGAAGCCGAAGCGCGAATCCATTCGATATTCTCATCTGTTGTCTTTTCACATTTGTGATATACCGGTTCTCCTGTTTCAATATCAGTACATGTAACATAAAATTCAATAGGAGAATTACAAAAGCTTTCTTCATCAAATAAATCCAGCTTTTCAGGGATTTCATGATAACAGAAATCAACGCCATAGAAATCGCCGGTTTTTATAAGTGAACCCAATCCACAATATCTTGGGTCACGGGAATATTTGGTATTATATCGGATTACACGTCCCGGCTGATTTGATTTGTAATTGCATCCAAAAGCAGCCCCGGCTGAAACACCGATGATTCCGTCAATTTCAATGTGGTGTTCCATCATAACATCAAGTACTCCGGCAGTGAACATACCACGCATTGCACCACCTTCTAAAATAAGTCCTTTTTTCAATTTTTATACCTCCAATAAATGAATTATAAGAAAAGATAAACTGTTCGTCAAGAAGTGCATTTTGATATGTATTAGTTCAGTATCAACTTAAGAACAGCTCTGATTTAAAACGGATTGTTCCAGATATAGGTGAAAAATATTGACTTAATAATTTCATCATGTTATCATAAATGAAGAGTTTTGAACGTACATATTCGTGAGGGACTTATTACGATACTATTGAAAATGGAGATGTTAAGCATGGAAAGAATTAAAACACTTGAAACTCGTAACTTATGTGAAAGTGCAAAAAATGGTGGCTGCGGTGAATGCCAAACTTCTTGCCAATCAGCATGCAAAACAAGCTGTGGTGTAGCTAACCAAGCATGTGAAAAAGTAGAAGAATAATTTTTATTTCATGAATTATAAGAATGCTGCCTGAAACGGCAGCATTTTTAATGCATAATCTTTATGTGATAGGAGAAAATATTATGGTACATCAATATAAATTAAATGGATACAACATTGTATTGGATACGTGTTCTGGATCTATCCATGTTGTAGATGAAGTTGCATACGATATTATTGCAATATACAAAGAAAAGACTGCAGACGAAATTGTTGCAGAGATGTTAGAAAAATACGCAGACAGAGAAGATGTTACAGAAGATGAACTTCGTTACTGCATCGAAGATGTAAAGGCACTTGAAGATAGTGGTAAATTGTATTCACCAGATACATTTGCCGATGTAGCGGGAACATTCAAAGAACGTTCTGGAAACGTAATCAAAGCACTTTGCCTGCACGTGGCACATACATGTAATTTGAACTGTTCATATTGCTTCGCAAGTCAGGGAAAATACCATGGAGAACGTGCACTTATGAGCTTTGAAGTAGGTAAGCAGGCGCTTGATTTCCTGATTGCGAATTCTGGAAAAAGAAGAAATCTGGAAGTGGATTTCTTCGGTGGTGAGCCACTTATGAATTGGGATGTTGTAAAAGAACTTGTTGCATATGCGAGAACACAGGAAAAGATTCATAATAAGAATTTCCGTTTTACATTGACTACAAACGGTATGTTAATCGATGATGATGTGATCGAATTTGCAAATAAAGAGATGAGTAACGTTGTATTGAGTCTGGATGGAAGAAAAGAAATTCACGATTTGACTCGTGTTGATTATAATGGAAACGGCAGTTATGAAAAGATAGTTCCAAAGTTTAAGAAACTCGTAGATGCACGTGGAGGTCAGGGATATTATATGCGTGGAACATTTACACATGCAAATCCTGATTTTACAAAAGATGTATTCCATATGGCAGATTTGGGATTCACAGAGCTTAGTATGGAACCAGTAGTAGGAGCCGCAGATGATCCGGCAGTGCTTACACCAGAAGATTTGGAGATTGTAAAAGAACAATATGAAATCCTTGCAACTGAGATGATCAAACGTAAAAAAGAAGGAAGAGGTTTTACTTTCTATCATTATATGATTGATCTAACAGGAGGACCTTGTATCTACAAGAGAATCTCAGGTTGTGGTTCTGGAACAGAATATATGGCAGTAACTCCATGGGGCGATTTGTATCCATGCCATCAGTTCGTTGGAGAAGAAGCATACAAGCTTGGTAATGTGTGGGATGGAGTTACCAATGATGCTGTTCGTGAAGATTTCCGTAGTTGTAATGCATATTCTCGTGAGGAATGTAAAGAATGCTGGGCGAAATTATACTGTTCAGGCGGCTGTGCAGCAAATGCGTTCCATGCAAGTGGTTCTATCCGTGGCATTTATGAACCAGGATGTGAACTTTTTAGAAAACGTATGGAATGCGCCATTATGATTAAGGTAGCAGAAGATGAAGCAAAATAAGAAAGTCACGACTCCGATTGTAGATTTCATCAAAGCATACTCAGAAAGTGATACAACACGTTTCCACATGCCTGGCCATAAGGGAAAATCCTTTTTAGGATGTGAAGCTTTTGATATTACAGAAATTCATGGAGCGGATTCCCTATATGAGGCAGACTCTATTATTGCTGAGAGTGAAGAAAATGCAACTCAACTATTTGGGTCTGCATGTACGCTTTTTTCGACGGAAGGGTCGAGTCAGTGTATTCGGGCAATGCTTTATCTGACGATGCTGTTAAAAAAAGATGGGACAAGACCGGTCATTGTAGCAGCAAGAAATGTACATAAGGCTTTTATTTATGCTGCGGCTTTACTGGATTTTGATGTAGTCTGGCTTTGGCCAGAGGAACATGCCGAGTCGATCTGCAGCTGTTATGTTTCTGCCGAAACAATAGAGAAGGTATTGAAAGAATATGCCGATTCGGTTGTGGCAGTTTATGTTACCAGTCCAGATTATCTTGGCGGTCAGGATGATATCCGCTTAATATCAGAGGTATGCCATAAGTATAAAACTATATTAGCGGTAGACAATGCACATGGAGCATATTTGCATTTTCTGGAACCTTCACAACATCCTTTGGATTTAGGGGCGGATATATGCTGTGACTCTGCACATAAGACATTACCTGTTCTCACTGGCGGAGCGTATCTTCATATTAGTAAAAATGCTCCAGAAATATTTGTAAGACAGGCAAAGTATGCAATGGGATTATTCGGCTCTACCAGTCCGTCATATTTAATCATGGCATCCATGGATGCCTGCAATCAATATCTTGCAGATGGATATCAGAAGCGTCTAAGAGAAACATTAGTGATGATAGATACATTTTGTAGTAAGGTTGGAAATCAGGGATGGAAAGTCAGAAAAAGTGATCCATTGAAGATTACGATTGAGATTCCAGGCGGAATTTCAAGTAAAGAGCTGACAAAGCAATTACGAGATCACAAAATAGAATGTGAATATGCAGATCCAGATTTTCTTGTATTCATGGTGACACCAGAAAATACAATGGATGATTTAGAAAAACTGGCAGAAGCTCTAGGCAAGAATTGTTTTCAATACAAAAATAAAGAACATATGCCATTGGAGAAAGTAACTCAAATGCTGACAATCCGGGAAGCGATGTTTTCTGAACCTGAAAGTATTTTTGTGGCAGATTCGTGTGGCAGAATATGCCGTGTTCCGACTGTATCGTGTCCGCCAGCGATTCCAATCGCTGTACCAGGAGAATTAATAGATGGGACGATGCTAAAGTTATTCCAATATTATGGGATTGAGAAATTAGATGTTGTAAAAGAAAGATAAAAAATCCTCAGTTGATAAATTTTCAACTGAGGATTTTGCGTTATATGTCTAACCGAAGATACCTGTAGATTTCACAAATAATACAGCCATCATAATAGGAGCCACATATTTAATCATAAATACATATAATTTTTTTCTTTTAAATTCATGTCCACTAGATTCGATTTCTTCTACAATCCAAGCAGGTTTGATTACCCATCCGATAAAGATGCAACTTAAGAAACAGATAAACGGCATAAGGAAACTGTTGCTGATGTAGTCCATAACATCAAGGAATTGACCAGTCGCACCATTTGGCATTGGAATATCAAAATAAAATACATTGTATCCAAGGCAGATGATAATAGCAGCGATACCTGAAAGTGTTCCAATAATCAAAGTCAGTTTTTGACGTGATACATGGAATAGTTCGATACAGTTGGCAACCAGACATTCTAAAATAGAAACGCAAGATGTCAACGCCGCAAAAGTAACCATAATAAAGAATACGACACCAATAATGTTACCAGCCACTCCCATAGATAGGAATACCTTTGGAAGAGAAACGAACATTAAGCTTGGTCCTGAAGCCATACCTTCGATACCTGAAAATACATAGATCGCAGGAATTACCATCGCACCAGCCAATAACGCTACAATCGTATCACAAATTTCAATCTGCATGATGGATTGGTTTAGGTTAACATCTTTCTTAACATAAGAACCATATGTAATCATAATACCCATAGAAACACTAAGAGAGAAGAATAACTGACTCATCGCATCCAATAAAATTTCAAGAAAACGCTTAAAAGTAATACCTTCTAAGCTTGGAGTAAGATAAACTGCGAGTCCTTGTAAACCTGTACGAGTAGCCCCTTCAGCATCTGTATAACTAAGGGTAAGCGAAAAGAGCGCAATACCGATAATCATAATAAACAGACCTGGCATTAAGATTTTAGAATATTTTTCAATCCCTTTTTCAACTCCACGATAAACGATAAACGCAGTTACGGCTAAGAAGATTAACATAAATACAATTGGGGAAACTTCCGATGTAATAAAGTCTGTAAAATAGTTATCTTCAGCTGCAGCAGCACCTGCACCAGTTGCATATACAGCAATATATTTTGTTGCCCATCCACCAATTACAGAATAATACGTCATAATGATAGCAGGAACCAGGAATGTGAGTTTTCCTAAGAATCCCCAGCTTGATTTAATTGATCCATATGCGTATAATGCATTCTTTCCAGTACGACGGCCAATTGCAATATCAGAAGTTAAAAGCGTAAAACCAAAAGTCAATACAAGAAGGAGATAGATTACAATAAATAAACCACCGCCATCTTTTGCAGCTAAATATGGAAATCGCCAGATATTGCCAACTCCAACAGCGCTTCCGGCGGCAGATAATACGAAACCGATGGAACTGCTAAAGTTACTTTTCTTTTCTTTTTTCATAAAGTAATACCTCATTTCTAAAATAGAGCGGTCTCGGAAACTCTACAAGTCCCATATTTCCGCTCTTTTTTTATTATTCTTTTTTCTTGTTCACCTCATGTTCTTATGCATTTTCTGAATAAATTTTCAAAAAAACTCTTGACAAATCATCCAAAATTTGGGG
>JBGVGF010000106.1:0-12496 GCA_045121495.1 Faecalimonas sp. | reverse complement strand
AGAAGCACAGGAAGCTGCGCGTGAATCCCCGTAATCGGACTTAAAGGTTCTTCGTAAAGAGAGTAAGCAACCCCTTCTTTGGAAGTTTCTAAATAGTAAGATAAAACATCATATGTAAGTTGATTTTCTTCGGAGAGTGCCTTGCGGGAAAACTTATTAAGGGAAGCCTGGCAATTTTCAATCGTGGCAAGGGAGGCGGTTTCATTTACATCATAGGAACCTAGCGTCACAGTGGTGTTCGCGATGCCGTAAGCTTCTGGATTCCGAATGGAATAATGTAAACCTAAGGTGGTAGAAGCCACATCTTGCTTGAAAAGTTCCAGTGTGAAGTGTTCGAAGGCGGCGTTTGCGTTAGTTGGAATGGAAATGTTAGAACAGCCAGAAAGTAAAAGCGCAAACGAAAGAAATAGCGTGGTGAGATGTTTTTTTAATTTCATAAAAATACTCCAAATTGATTTTTCTTTATTTTATGTGAGACAAAGTGTGAGTATGAGGAAATACAGAAAGGGACAGGGGTGAAGTTAATTAGGGACGTAGTAAAATTCAATTTTACTACGTCCCTAATTGATTGCAATTATCCAAGTGTATAGAAAATACCCGTATCAACTCCAATTGGAAGTCCAAGTCCAAGCCAGATTACCATCAACAATGTCCAGAAAATCAAAAACACAACTGAGTATGGAATCATCGTAGCTGTAATTGTACCAATACCCGCTTTTTTGTCATAGCGTTGCGCAAATGTAATAATTACTGCAAAATAAGTCATCATCGGTGTAATAACATTTGTACACGAATCACCAATTCGGTATGCCAACTGGCAAAGCTCCGGGCTGTAACCCAACAGCATAAACATTGGTACAAATACCGGTGCAAGAATATTCCATTTTGCGGAGGCAGATCCCATAAATAAGTTCATAAATGCTGAGAACAATACAAAAATAATCATCAGCGGAATCAATCCAATATTGGTGCTCTTAAAGAAGTTCGCTCCCGTAAGTGCAATAATGGTACCCAATTTTGTATAGTTAAAATAGTTGATAAACTGCGCAGAGACAAATGCCAATGCGAGGA
The DNA here is from genome assembly GCA_045121495.1 of Faecalimonas sp. Taxonomy (GTDB): domain Bacteria; phylum Bacillota; class Clostridia; order Lachnospirales; family Lachnospiraceae; genus Faecalimonas. The sequence continues at coordinate 11,425 of JBGVGF010000106.1, read as the reverse complement.
AAGACCCCATAGAACCCATTGCTTTTGCCATTGCATTGCATGCACCGTCTTCTCGTGTGAAAGTCCCAACCGTTTTTCCATAAGCAATCCCTGGCAACATGAAGAGAAATGTAATCAGGACTACGATGCTGTCGAGGAATGTGGAAGTCGGGTTGCCAAATAAAGCGCCATTCTCATTTCTCATGAAGGAATCAGCAGGAATACAAGCGATTACAATTACGGCAATGTATAGAAGTGCCACAATACCGGCATTTCGGAGCCCCTTCTTTTCCAAATCGGTAATGGTTGTTAAAGAGTTATCCTCTTTGTCGAGCAGCTCTCCGTCAAATGCAGCTAAACGAGGTTCCACAATCTTATCAGTCACAATTGTACCTAAAATTGTGATTAAAAATGTGGAAACAATCAGGAAAAAATAATTTCCCATCACGGAAACATGATAGTTCGGATCAATCATGGAAACGGCCGTCTGCGTAATACCAGACAAAAGCGGGTCTAATGCGCCCACTAATAAGTTTGCTGAGAATCCACCTGAAACACCGGCAAATGCAGCGGCGAGTCCGGCCATCGGATGGCGTCCGTAGGCCCGGAAAATCATGGCGCCAAGCGGAATCAGGATAACGTATCCGGCATCACTTGCTACATTTGACATGACGCCTAAGAATACGACAGCAGGCGTAATCAGTTTCGCAGGCGTAATCTTTACAGCACTTTTTAAAAGGACGTTGATTAAACCGGATTGCTCTGCAATCCCCACACCAAGCATTGCAATCAGGGTCATGCCCAGTGGGGCGTAGGATGTAAAGTTGCTAATCACGTTTGTTAGCATATAAGTAATTCCCTCTTTGGTTAGTAAGCTTACAGCGGTTACTGTTGTTTCTTGTAATTCACCGTTGGAGATGAGTTCACCAGTGGCAGAAACTCCAAGAGCGGAACAAATAGCGGAAATGATAACGATTGCCGCTGCCAATGTAGAGAATAATGCAATCGGATGCGGAAGTCTATTTCCAACTGTTTCAATCCCGCTCAGCCAGCGGCTATAAAGGCTGACTTTGTTCTTTGATTTTGTTTTTGTCATTTGAATCTCTCCTTTATCTTAATTTTTTGATATCCATTTCTTTCTAGTATGCCCGAAATGTGAGTATACTAACGGCAAGATTTTAGCATTTGGGCATAGGATGGGTCAATTGATTCGGTGGAATTCCAGTAATGTATCAAATATTGAAAAATATGGAAATTAATAGTATGATTACATATTAGATGGAGAGTATTACTATTTTGATTTAGAGAGGATGCACCAACTCCGGAGTGTAAAGGAACAAAATTTAATATAGTTGAAAATAGTAAAGAGAAATGATAAAATTGGAGCATGCAATATTCAAAGATTGCATGTTCTTTTATTTGAAATGATTTTCAAGGATCATTCGATCGAGTAACCCATTTTTAAAACAGAATAAGGAGGTGGATAGAAAAATAGATTGTATATTTTTGCAGAATACATTGACACCAAATATGACACCATTATATAATAAAGGAGGAAACATAAATAATGTCCAAATGGGATAAACTATTACATCGCATCAAATCCTTATCTGGAGATTTGCGATTTGATGAATTAAAGAAAGTACTAGAAGAATATGGATATGTAATGAATGCACCTAGAAGCGGAAGCAGCCATTACACATTTAGAAAAGAAGGGGGTTACCCTATTACAATTCCAAAACACAAACCAATTAAGAAGGTTTATGTGGAAATAGTAAAAAACGTAGTTGAAAGAGAGGTTCAAACTGATGAAAACAATTGATTATTACATGAATTTACCTTATAAAATGGAAATTGTCCCAGATGTTGAGGAAGGTGGATATGTAGCATTATTTTCTGATCTACCAGGGTGCATAACAGTAGGGGATACTATTGAAGAGGCAATCGAAAATATAATTGATGCAAAAAAGGCTTGGTTGGAAGCAGCGCTGGAAGCAGGGACAACGATTCCAGAGCCAGATGATTTGAAGGAGTATTCAGGTCAGTTCAAACTGCGTATTCCTAAAAGTCTTCATAGGCAGCTTGCCGAGCGTTCGAGAAAAGAAGGGGTAAGTATGAATCAGTATTGTGTGTATCTGCTTTCAAGAAATAATGCGTTGACAACACTTCAAGAGAATGGGAACTCTTATTGATCCACACTTATTAGCACTTTAACAGGGCAAGACCTTGACACATTCCCTTTTTTTGTGTTACTCTTTCAGAGTATTAAATTTTGAAAAACGCAGTGATGAAGAGAGTACATTTTTGAAAGTTCTACAGAGAAATCCCGTTGGCTGAGAGGGATGAACGGAAGAAGATGGAAGATGGCTTCGGAGCGGTGTGCTGAGCGGTTGGAATTGTAGTGAAGAGAAAAACGAGATCTTGTTTACAATTTGAAGTTAGGTACAATGGGTTCGCCCTTTACAGCGATAGAGTTGTCTTTGCAAGACAAGCCTCCGGCTGGATGGCAGGCATACGCAGAGGAAGATGTCAGCAGAGCTGACGCGTATACCGCCGCAAGAACGCCAGTAGGCGTTCTTGATTGAAACTCATAGAGGTCAGCGTCGTGAGATGCTGGCGAAGAGAAGTGGTAACACGGTATTTAGCCCGTCTTCTTATGATAGAAGATGTGGCTTTTTTTGTTGAGTTTCTATAATAATATGCTTTTGAGCACCTATACCCATGATTTCAGAAAAATGAGGGTATTTTCAAGCCCAAACTTAATTTTATAGAAAATCAAGCAAAAAAATCGGTTTTTTCGAGTAAAAATCTTGTATTTATGGGTATTTTGAAGTAAAAAATCTGTATATACCCATTTGCGCAGGGTTTTCCGAAAAATTCTAAAATTGCAGAAGGAAAAACGGAGGGAAAACATGGAAAACAAAAAGTTTTATATGACAACAGCGATTGCCTACACATCAGGCAAACCGCACATTGGAAACACATACGAATTCGTATTGGCTGATGCTATCGCAAGATACAAAAGAAGCCAAGGTTACGACGTATTTTTCCAAACAGGAACAGACGAACATGGACAAAAGATTGAATTAAAGGCACAGGAAGCAGGCGTTACACCAAAAGAATTTGTAGACGGCGTTGCTGCCCAGGTAAAAGAAATTGCAGACCTGATGAATACTTCTTATGATAAATTCATCCGTACGACAGACGATTATCATGAAAAACAAGTGCAGAAGATTTTTAAAAAATTGTACGAGCAAGGCGACATTTACAAAGGGCATTATGAAGGTATGTACTGTACACCTTGTGAATCATTTTTCACAGAGTCTCAGTTAGTAGATGGCAAATGTCCAGACTGTGGGCGTGAAGTGCAGCCTGCAAAAGAAGAAGCTTATTTCTTCAAAATGAGCAAATACGCAGACAGATTGATCGAACATATTAATACACACCCGGAATTTATTCAGCCAGTTTCACGTAAAAATGAAATGATGAATAACTTCTTGTTACCAGGTCTTCAGGATCTTTGTGTATCAAGAACATCGTTCAAATGGGGTATTCCAGTGGAATTTGATCCAAAACATGTAACATATGTGTGGCTGGATGCTCTTACAAACTATATCACGGGTATCGGATACAACTGTGATGGAGAAAGTACAGAACAATTCAATAAAAACTGGCCTGCAGATTTACATTTAATCGGAAAAGATATCATTCGTTTCCATACAATTTATTGGCCAATCTTCTTAATGGCTTTAGATTTACCATTACCAAAACAAATCTTTGGACATCCATGGCTGCTTCAAGGGGATGGAAAGATGAGTAAATCAAAAGGCAACGTAATTTACGCAGATGAATTAGTAAATATGTTTGGAGTAGATGCAGTACGTTATTTCTTACTTCATGAAATGCCATTTGATAACGATGGTGTGATCACATGGGAATTAATGGTAGAACGTATCAATTCTGACCTTGCAAATACATTAGGAAACCTTGTTAACAGAACAATTTCTATGACAAATAAGTATTTCGGCGGAACTGTTACAGACAAAGGTGTTACAGCAGATGTGGATGCGGATTTAAAAGCAGTTGTAGATGGAACACCAGCAGCGGTAGATGCTAAAATGGAACACTTACGTGTTGCAGATGCAATTACAGAAATCTTTAACTTATTTAAACGCTGCAACAAATACATTGATGAAACAATGCCATGGGCATTGGCAAAAGATGAAGCACAAAAAGACAGACTTGAGACGGTACTTTTCAACTTGATCGACAGTATTGAAAAAGGTGCCAAATTACTTGCTTCATTCTTACCAGAAACAGCAGAAAGAATTTTAAGACAAACAAACGGCGGAAATGTGACAGATAAACCTGAAATCTTATTTGCACGTTTAGATATGGCAGAAGTTCTGAAAAAAGTAGAAGAACTTCACCCACCAGTAGAGGAAGAACCAGAAGTAGTAGAAGAAGATGTAATCGATATTGAACCAAAAGAAGAAATTACATTTGAGGATTGGTCAAAATTACAATTCCAGGTTGGTGAGATCATTGCCTGCGAAGCTGTAAAAAAATCGAAAAAATTACTTTGCTCTCAAGTTAAGATTGGAAGTCAGGTAAAACAAATCGTCTCAGGAATCAAAGCACATTACACACCAGAAGAAATGGTTGGTAAAAAAGTAATGGTACTTGTAAACTTAAAACCGGCAAAATTAGCTGGTGTATTGTCAGAAGGTATGTTGCTCTGTGCAGAAGATGCAGAAGGAAATCTTGCACTCATGACACCAGAAAAACCAATGCCAGCAGGTGCTGAGATCGCGTAACTGTCAAGTTATGCGGTGAATGCACATAAAGTGCATCATGCTTGCATGGATAGACAGTTATATATGATATAAAACCAGAAAGGGGAAATAGAAATGATTAGAATTGGTATTGTAGGATATGGAAATATTGGTCGCGGAGTTGAACTTGCGATTGAACGTAATGATGATATGCAGCTGGTAGCAGTTGTTACTCGCCGTGACCCAGAAACAGTTAATGTATTAACAGAAGGTGTGAAAAAAGTTCGTTTAGAAGACGTTCTTTCCTTAAAAGGTGAAGTAGATGTTATGATTCTTTGTGGTGGTTCTGCAACAGACCTTCCAGTAATGGGACCAGAACTTGCAGCAAATTTCAACACAATCGACAGCTTCGATACACATGCAAAGATTCCGGAATATTTTGCAAATATGGACGCAGCAGCTACAGCTGGTAATACAGTAGGTATTATCTCAGTAGGCTGGGATCCAGGTATGTTCTCACTTAACAGAATTTATGCAGAATCTATTTTAGTACAAGGCAGCACATATACATTCTGGGGCAAAGGTGTTAGCCAGGGACACTCAGATGCAATCCGTCGCGTACCAGGTGTAAAAAATGGTATCCAATACACAGTTCCTATTGAAGCTGCTGTAGAAGAAGTAAGAAGCGGAAGTGAACCAAAACTTACAACAAGACAAAAACACTTAAGAGAATGCTACGTTGTAGCAGAGGAAGGCGCAGATCTTGCAGCAATCGAAGAAGCAATCAAGACAATGCCAAACTACTTCTCTGATTATGATACAACAGTAACATTTATCACAGAAGAAGAATTGAAAGCAAATCACAGCAAGATGCCACACGGTGGTTTCGTGATTCGTACAGGAGAAACTGGAAGAAGCGGCAACAAACATGTGATTGAATATTCATTAAAATTAGATTCAAACCCAGAATTTACTTCAAGTGTACTTGTTGCTTATGCAAGAGCAGCATACAGACTTGCAGCAAAAGGGGAATTTGGAGCAAAGACAGTATTTGATATCGCACCAGTATTGTTATCACAAAAAACTCCAGAACAATTAAGAAAAGAGATTTTATAGAATGAACTCAGATAAGAAGCCGATGATTTTTGAAAGTCATGCGCATTATGATTCACAACAATTTGGCGACGATCGAGATGCACTTTTAAATTCTATGCAGGAAAATGGTGTTGGTACAATTATCAACTCTGCCGCTGACTGGGATTCTGTGACAGAAGTAGTAGAATTGGCTGAAAAATATCCATTTGTCTATGCAGCAGTGGGAATGCATCCAGATGAAGTTGGCGACCTGAATGAGGAGCGTTTCGCTTTTATGAAGTCCCAATGCCAAAAGGAAAAAGTTGTGGCGGTAGGTGAGATTGGTCTTGATTATTATTGGGACAATGAATCACATGACACTCAGAAGAAATGGTTTATCAGACAATTGGAGCTTGCCAGAGAGTTGGATTTGCCTGTGATTATTCACAGCAGGGATGCGGCAGCAGATACTTTAGAGATTATGAAAGAACATGCAAAGGGACTTCGCGGAGTCATCCATTGTTTTTCGTATTCAAAAGAGCTGGCAAGAGAATATGTAAAAATGGGATTTTATATTGGAATCGGTGGTGTGGTTACTTTTAAAAATGGTAAGAAATTGAAAGAAATCGCAGAAGAGATTCCGCTTGACCGTATTTTACTGGAAACAGACTGTCCTTATCTGGCCCCAGTCCCATTCCGTGGAAAAAGAAATTCTTCATTATATATTCCTTATATCGCGCAGGAAATTGCCAATCTGAAGGGAATCACTTACGAAGAAGTTGTTGCACAGACGGAAGAAAATGGGAAAAGATTGTTTGGAATTTGAGAGGTATTGATATGACAAAGCCAACTTTAGGCAACCCACAAAATACAATTGAAGTGTTACAAAAATATGGTTTTTCATTTCAAAAGAAGTTCGGGCAGAATTTTTTGATTGATACCCATGTTTTAGATAAGATTATTGCATCTGCAAATATTACAAAGGACGATATGGTACTTGAGATTGGACCGGGAATCGGTACTATGACGCAATATCTTGCCTGTGCAGCCAGAAAAGTAATTGCAGTTGAGATTGACAAAGCACTGATTCCGATTTTGGCAGATACATTAAGTGCGTATGACAATGTTACGGTAATTAATGAAGATGTTTTAAAAGTAGATATGAATAAGCTTGCAGAAGAATATAATAATGGAAAGCCGATTAAAGTCGTTGCAAATCTTCCATATTATATTACAACTCCGATTATCATGGGACTATATGAAAGTCATGTGCCGATCGAGAGCATTACCGTTATGGTGCAAAAAGAGGTGGCAGACAGAATGCAGGTGGGACCAGGAACCAAAGATTATGGTGCATTATCACTTGCAGTGCAATATTATGCGGAACCTTATATTGTAGCAAATGTTCCGCCAAACTGTTTTATGCCAAGACCAAATGTTGGCTCAGCGGTAATCAGGCTTACCAGTCACAAGGAGCCGCCGGTACAGGTTGACAATGAAAAATTAATGTTCCAGATTATCAGAGCGTCTTTTAATCAAAGAAGAAAGACGCTTGCAAATGGGCTTAACAATTCTCCAGAAATTAAACTTCCAAAAGAAGTGATTATTAGTGCGATCGAAAGCCTCGGAAAAGGTCCAAGTGTACGAGGAGAAGCATTGACACTGCAGGAATTCGCACAGCTTAGCAATACGATCAATAGTCAGTTATAAAGCAGAGAAATAAAAATCTATTATTTTTTGTTAAGAAATGTTCACATAATTCTTATTGAATTTACCGCGTTAATCTAGTATAATCATTTTTAAATTTTGAAAATATAAGGAAATGAATTTTAGACACGAAAGGAGAATGCCAATGCAATCATTATTTGACATTACACCTGAAATCATGTATTTAGCAAACTTATGTGAAGAAAGTAATGCGATTGATAGAGAATTATATATTAAACATGACGTAAAAAGAGGGCTTCGTGACCTGGATGGACGTGGTGTATTAGCAGGACTTACAAACATTTCTGACGTATGTGCATCAAAAGACGTAGATGGAGTCAGAGTACCTATTCCGGGAAATCTTTATTATAGAGGATATAATATTAAAGATTTGGTAAATGGATTCTTAGATGAAGACCATTTTGGATTTGAAGAAATTGCGTACCTGCTTTTATTTGGGGAACTTCCAAATGAAGGTGAATTGAAAGCATTTTCAAGAATGCTGGCAGAAAGAAGATCTCTTCCGCCAACATTTGTGCGTGATATTATTATGAAAGCGCCAAGTAAAGATATGATGAACAGTTTATCGCGTTCTATTTTAAATCTTTACTCATATGATGATAAGGCAGATGATACATCGATTCCAAATGTACTTCGTCAATGTTTGAATTTGATCAGCCAGTTCCCAATGTTAATGGTATACGGTTATCATGCATATAATTATAGAAAGGGAGAAGATTTATTTATCTACGCTCCTTCAAAAGAGTTATCCATGGCAGAAAATATTCTGATGATGCTTCGTGAAGATAAGAAATATACTCCATTGGAAGCAAAGATTCTGGATATGGCGCTTGTACTTCATATGGATCACGGCGGTGGTAATAACTCGACATTTACAACTCACGTTGTTACATCTTCAGGTACAGACACATATTCTACAATGGCCGCAGCTATGGCTTCTCTGAAAGGACCAAAGCATGGTGGTGCCAATATCAAAGTTACACAGATGTTTGAAGATATGAAGGAATGTGTAAAAGACTGGACTGATGAAGAAGAAGTAAAAGAATACTTAATTGGTCTACTCGAAAAGAGAAACTTTGACCAAAAAGGTTTGATTTATGGAATGGGTCATGCGATTTATTCGATTTCTGACCCAAGAGCAGAGATTTTCAAAGGCTTTGTAAAACAACTTGCAACAGAAAAAGGCTGCGAAGAAGAATATGCATTATATGAGATGGTTGAACGTCTTGCACCAGAAGTAATTGCACAAAGACGTAAGATGTACAAAGGAGTTAATGCAAATGTCGACTTTTACAGCGGATTGGTTTATAGTATGCTGGGGCTTCCAAAAGAACTTTATACACCAATCTTTGCAGCAGCTCGTATTGTAGGTTGGAGTGCGCATAGATTAGAGGAATTAAAAAATGTGGACAAGATTATTCGTCCTGCGTATATGCCTTTATGCCCATACAAAGAATATGTAAAATTAGACGAAAGATAGACATAATGACAGAAGTTACGAAGGATAGAATTTTTCTATCCTTCGTGTGCGTTAAAAGGGGTTATCAGACAAGGGGAGACTGTATGAAGGAGGGAAAACATGAAAAAAGAATTTTACTATCCATCCAGAGATGGACTTACGCAAATTCATGCGATTGAGTGGATCCCGAGTGGAAAAGTGACAGGGATTTTACAGATATGCCATGGCATGGCAGAACATATTGACCGATATCATGAATTTGCAGAGTTTCTTACCGGACATGGATTTTATGTAGTCGGGCATGATCACCTTGGGCATGGACAATCGGTTACTGCGCCTGAAAAGTATGGGTTCTTTCATGAGACAGAAGGAAATGCATATGTGATCGCAGATATACAACAGCTGCGTATGAAAACAGAAAAGCGTTATCCAGGTATTCCTTATTTTATGCTGGGACATAGCATGGGATCTTTCTTATTAAGACAGTATCTGGGGCTTTACAGTGGCGGACTGTCCGGTGCGATCATCATGGGTACTGGTGAGCAGCCGGATATTGTACTTCGCGCTGGAAAGTTTGTTTGTAAACTGATTGCCATGATGAAAGGATGGGGTTATCGGAGCAAACTGGTGCATGGATTTGCAGCAGGGGCATATGAGAAGAAGCTTGGCATGGGATGGCTTTCCAAGAACGAAGAAAATGTGAAGCGTTACAGTGAAGATCCGATGTGTGGATTTATGTTTACTGTCAATGGTTACTATCACATGTTTTCCGGAATGGCAAAGATGAATGCGCAGGAAAAAGAAGAAAAAGCTTCTAAGAATCTTCCATTATTTTTTGTGGCAGGAAAAGAAGATCCTGTTGGTAACTGCGGGAAAGGTGTGGAAAACGTATTCCAAATGTACAAAGAATGTGGATATAAAGATGTAGAAATGAAGTTATATGAAAACGATAGACACGAAATTCTAAATGAGGATGACAAAAGAGTGGTTTTTGAAGACCTTTTGGCATGGTTAGAATTAAGAAAGTAATTCTTAAGACCCCTTTAATAATTTTTCGTTTCTTTTTAGAAACTAATCATATTTTGGACACATTTCTCTTATATACTAAGTATCAGATAGTTGATGACACACAACTATCAACCCCCTCATAAAGTAAGATCCCTCGACTCGATCGAGGGGTGACTTTACTCTCATTCCTTTAGATAACTAGACGAAAAAGCCTTGATTTTCAAGGCTTTTTTCGCATCCTGGGGTGTTCAACATCCAGTCCAGACATGTGCCAGTCGAGCTCGCACCATACCATCAGGTTCCACCTCACGATGGACACCCTTGGTCTTGGCTGTATCCTTCCCACTACTAGGGCGGATTGGGGACTTTCATTTCTAGTTATCTAAAGGAATGAGGGGCTATTTTGTTATAACTTTTTGTAACCTTCATCATGTTGTCAAGCAATTCAGAATCTTTTACATCTCCCTTAAACAAATAATTTATGGTTTTCGCGTAATACTCCGTGAGTTCTGCTTTTTCATCCCAAACTACGGTCACTAGTTTTCCCGATATTTCACTCTTTGTGCCAGAACACAAATTTTCATAAAAAATCTCCTCTATACGACTTAGCGAAAATATTTCTCCTGGTATGTAACCAAATATGTCTGTAATCTTTTGCATTTTCATCACCTCCTAGCGTGATACAGTTTTCTGACTATTTGTAAAAGAACCTGTTCCCCCTGACATTGTTCTGATAACAACATTTTTATATCCAACAACTACCTTTGTATCACCCTCAACGTCAATATTATACTGTAATACACGACTTGTATTAGAAGAATATATGCTATTTTAAAGGAGCATCAACAAATAATTGCTTGTAACTATATTAGTAATATTAGATAATTTAATCAAAAGATGATGAAAGGATGATGTTATGAACCAGACAATGCAAAAACTCAGAAATAGAAAAATAATCATTTTGGGATTATATGTGGTAGACATCGTGCTTATAGTGTATGCGATATATGCTTTGATAACTTATGTAAAATGGGGAAAAGATTTATGGCTTCCAGGATTTTTGGCTTTGGTATGGAATGTTTTTTTTATAAAATTTCGGTCTGTGTTATGCATCTGTAAGAATTGTGGAACCAAAATATCAACTCGGGAATTATTGAAGAAAACAGATACACAATGTCCACATTGCAAAAAAGATTTCACTTCTTCTCTATAGAAAAAACGCACCTGCGTTTACAATCAAACAGCCTCTTTTCTATTATGGTTAGTAAATGGTGGAAAACCTGTCAACTTCCTGGAATCTCCAAAATCGGAGATAATTATTGCGCAAATGTACGATTTCTGCAAAAAATGTACTGTTTCTGCAATGAAAGGGAATTGTCAGATGATTTATGGTATAGTTGAT
>JBGVGF010000105.1:0-2309 GCA_045121495.1 Faecalimonas sp. | reverse complement strand
AAAACAATTTATGCAGGGGTTTTTTATGAAAGATTATATTGAGGAGAGAGCATTAGAAATCGCAAATTACATCATTGAAAATAAAGCGACAGTGAGACAGACCGCGAAACAATTCGGGGTTAGCAAAAGTACCATACATGTGGAGGTAACAATAGAGAACGGTTTGTGTGGAGAGTTGAGTAGGGTTATAAAGCTTGCAAAAAATTTTGCTTTTTGCAAGCTTTTTGAAATTTATTTATAATAGACACATGTATTTGGTTGCAAATTCCGGCTCATCTGAGCACGTTTTCCGATAAAAACTGAACACGGATTCCGCTTTTAACTGAGCGCGTTTCCGCTTCAACTGACCATTAGTTTCATATCGTGTTATAGTTCTTTCGTAGTCCAAGATTGATTACGAAAGGAGGCATTTTTATGCAAGACTACAACACGATCATTGGCTCTATTCAGATGCGTCTGAATAACTGCCCTACCAGATCCGTTATGGATCGTTACAACATCGGCTCAGGTACACTTAACCTTATAATGAGCCGTTATAAAGCATCAGGGATTCCGATAGAGGAACTCCGGATGATGCCACCTAAGGATGTGGAAGAGTTATTCTATCCTCCGAAAAATCTTCAACGGAAGGAGGTTCCACTTCCGGATTTTCAATACTATTATGACCGGATTCATGCCAGTGGAAGCAGAGTAAACATTTCTTACTGCTGGCTCGAATACAAAGAGCAGAATCCACATGGTTATGAAAAGTCACAATTCTACGAATACTTCAATCGATTTGTTGAAGAGAATTATGGCGGTCAAAACATTTCCATGGCTGTCAATCGCAAACCTGGAGAAAAGATGTATATCGACTGGGTTGGTGATCAGCCTGAACTTCTTACCGATGTCGAAACCGGTGAGATAAAAAAGGTACATATCTTTGCAACAACCCTTGGTGTAAGCAGCCTGATTTATGCTGAGGCATTCCCTAACGAGAAGCTTCCTTGCTTCATTGAAGGCTGTTCTCATGCCGTTTCCTTCTATGGAGCAGTTGCGAAATATTTTGTGCCAGATAACCTTAGAACTGCAATAACCAAGCACACAAAAGATGAATTGATCCTCCAATCCACCTTTTCAGATTTAGAGGACTTTTACGATACTATCGTACTTCCACCACCGGCGAGAAAACCAAAAGGCAAATCCACAGTTGAAAATCACGTAAAGTTTCTCGAAACACATCTGGTGGAAAAACTCAAAGAAAATATTTATACATCTTTCGAAGATTTAAATGCCGAGATCAAAAAAATAGTAGCGGCACTCAATTCCCGAAAGTTTCAGAACAAGAGTTTTTCCAGAAAAGATGCTTTTGAGAAATATGACAAACCGTGTATGAAACCACTGCCAGGCGGAAGTTACATGATCTGTGATTACAAAGCAGTTCTGAAAGTCCCTAATAATTACCACATCGACTATGACGGCCACTACTACTCCGTATTGTACTCTTACTGTGGAAAACCTGCAATCCTGAAAGCAACACCTTCAGAAATCAGGATCTGCGACCAGTATAATCGTTTGATCTGTACCCATAAGCGCTCATATAAAGAGTTTCCATTGTACATCACAACAGATGAACATATGAGACCTGAGCATCTTTACTACAAAGAAGTTAATTCCAAGGACGGTAACTATTACCGACGCTGGGCATCCGCAATCGGAACTGCTATGTCTGAACTGATTGACAGAGTTCTGAAATCATCCAAACATGAAGAACAGTCTTATAACGCCTGTGCAGGCATCCTTCACATGGCAAAAACAGTTCCTTATGGTATGGCAGAAGAAGCTGCTCGTAAGTGCATTGAGATGAATTCCTGCAAATATTTCACTTATAAGCAGGTACTTAAAAAGATGAATGCAAAAGAGTTTCCGGAAACTTCTCCGGGAAACCTTCCAGCACATGAAAACATTCGCGGAAAGGATTACTACAAGTAAAGGTGAATACTTATGGCATATACATTTAAAACATATCTCTATAACGAGAAACTCACAAAAGAGCAGAATCTCATAATGGATAAACTATATAAACTACGCATGTCAGGAATGGCAGAGGCTCTAGAACAACAACTGTTAAATCCAAACAGCCGTCTTGATTCATTTGAAGACAGATTTTCGGATATCGTAAACTTTGAATGGTCTCAAAGAGAAACAAAGAAATTTAACCGCCTTTTAAAACAGGCAACTCTTAAATATCCTGCAGCTGATCTGGATAATTCCATTTACGAGCCCGAGCGTCAGCTGAATACGCATGTCATTGAAAAACTTGCAGCATG
>JBGVGF010000104.1:0-6346 GCA_045121495.1 Faecalimonas sp. | reverse complement strand
TACTAGTTTGGCATGGCGGAATGAATCTTTTGGGTAAAGAAGACGCATGGGACAATTTGATTCGTGTAAAGGACAGTAAAGCGGCATCGGAATTACTGATTATGGCACATGAAGTAATAAAAAATGAATAATAAGAAATTTGGTGGGGGGATAATAATTATGCGTCCATATGTAATTTGCCATATGACAACATCGATTGACGGAAAAGTGACAGGAGAGTTTCTTGGGAGAGAAGAGTGTACTCCTGCAGTTGAGGAATATTATCGTTTGAATCGTGAGATACCGGCAGAAGCTTTTGCTTGCGGTCGGGTAACGATGGAGGAGAGTTTTACAGGTGGTTGGTATCCGGATTTGAGTGAATTTGCAAATGCAAAGATGAAGCGAGAGGACTTTATTGCTGATCAGGATGCATTAAGATATGCAATCGCTTTTGACCGGAAAGGGAAACTTGGCTGGAAAACATCAAAAATTGAAGATGAAGATCCAGGATACGGTGGTGCACATATTGTGGAAGTGCTTTGTGAAGATGTATCTGATGCATATTTGGCATATCTGCAAAGTGTCGGGGTTTCGTATATCTTTGCTGGAAAAAAGGAAATGAATCTGGAAATGGCATTGGAAAAGTTATGGAGTAATTTCTTTATCAATGATCTGCTTTTGGAAGGCGGCAGCGAAATTAATGGTGCTTTTAATCGGGCAGGTCTGATTGATGAACTAAGTCTGGTTCAGAGTAGTGTTATTGCAGGTGCAGAGAATAAACCGTTATTTGAACAGAGCAGTCTTGAGGATTATATTTTGAAAGAAGCAAAAGCAGTATCAAATAGTGTGCTGTATCTCCGATATTTGAAGAAAAATAATTGTACATATCGGACGATTAAAATGTCAGTTCTGATGGAGGCGATAGAACTGGCTTCTGATTCAGGAACATATTATTACGATTTCGATAAACAGGAAAGCGTATATCTTTCTGAAGATTCATGGAATTGGGATGAAGAAGATAAGAAAATAGCCGAATTAATTGAATTTGAATGGAATCGTTTTATACGCTTGCCTGGACAATATGAAATTCATGAATATCGTATGATGGAAGAATTCATTGAGGAACTGGGCAATCAAAAAATGCAAGCCGAGTTATATCGTGCGATTCAAGGACGAGGAGCCTTTAGGAGATTTAAGGATAAGATACGCTATGAGGGAATTGAACAGCAATGGTACGATTTCCAAAATAATTTTTATCGGGAATTTGCACTTCGCTGGTGCAAGGAAAACAATATTCGATGTGAGATGGATGAATAGGTTTTGAAATAGCTACGGGTAGAGCGACGGTGAATTATAAAGAATATTAATTCGCCGTCGCTTTATTCTATGATTTAGGGATAACACAGATTATTCCGTTATAATTTTCACTTTCTTTCCAGAAAAGGCGATTCCGAGTTTAAGTATATTAGTAATACCAATCTCAGTCATTTCTGAATCATAACGTTTCTGAGTGATCTGATCCAATGCTTCTTTAGCAAGATCATCAAGAGTATCAGAATCCAGATTGCTTCCCCATTTAAATTCCATAATGATACCTGGATATTTTGAGGTTTTCGGGAATAAGGAGATATCGTATCGGCCATTCCCTGATTCACGGTTGGATTTAATCTTGTATTGGTTATCCATCAAAGCAATGAGACCTAAGATTAAACCGTGGTAAAATCCTTCGGAACCGCCATCGTAGAAGCTGATGGATTTATCCATATATTCGCCAATGGCTTTTTGCAATTTTACAAAGTCGCCAATGTAAAGACTCTCAGCAATCTTATTTGCAGTTGTTCTTGTAAGTGCTCCAATCTGTAATAAGTGATATAGAATTTCACTTTTATAAACTGCAGCGATTTCTTTGTTTGGAATGGATACTTCACATAAATAGGAACCATCTGGTTGAAGTTCTTTATTTGATATTTTGAGGTATCCGGCTACCAATAGTAGACTATAAATATTACCTGGATCTTCAGAAAGTTCACGATAAACAACATTTTGATCAATTTTTGCAACGACACTTTCTCCTTGTAATAATGCATGGAGGCGTTCTATGATATCATCGGTTGCAACTTTTAATACATCGTCAAGAATCTCATTTTTTCCTGTGTTTACCCAATAAGCCTGAGGAACACAATTTTTTGATACGTAATTAATTACGGACCAAGGATTATAGATTTCTTCATTTCCGAAAAGGTATCCATCGTACCAATCTTTAAGTTCTTCTTCTTTATCGAGTACATGATAGTATTCAAGCATTTCATGTACTTCCTGACGAGTGAATCCAAAGAATTTATCATATTCAGAATCCATAATTGAATTCACATTTAAATTATTAAGTCCGCTAAAAATGCTTTCTTGTGCAATTCTAAGGATACCGGTGAGGAATCCGTAAGAGAGGTTTTTATTATCTTTAAATGCACCAGAGAAGAAGTTTCTCATAAATCCAATAATCTCATCGTAGAAATCCTTCGAGTAACCTTCCTGAATTGGTGTGTCATATTCATCAATAATAATGATTGGTGCTATCGCATAGTGTTTTCTCAACATTTGTGATAGCTTTTCGAGTGCAGAGGTAAGATCTACCTCAGATGCTGTTCCATTAAGGATTCTTGAAAAATATTCTTTTTCGTACTGAGCAAGTTTATCACTATCAAGAAGTATCTGATGTCTTCCAAATTCAGCTTGTAAAAGTTCTTTTATCTTATCAAGTGTTATTTTCCAGGAGTCAAATTTTACATCTTTAAATGTGAGAAAAATAACTGGGTATTTTCCTTGATGGTCGCGATAAGTCTTACCACATTTCCATATATTAGTTCCAATAAAATATTTGCTTGTATCCTCATCTGAAATTTCAAAAAATACTCTGAGCATATCCATGTTCAATGTTTTGCCAAAACGTCGAGGTCTGGTGAATAAAGAAACCAGAGGTTTCTGATCAAGAAAGTCTTTAATCATTAAAGTCTTATCAACATAGTAGTATTGTGACTGTGCTCGTGCGTAATCGGAAATTCCTATAGGAAGAGTTTTGAGAACTTTAGGTTCAATAGATGTAGTATATTTTCCAGAGGTGATGCGCCCATCAATTGGTTTTTCTGCATCATCTGGAATTTGCCAACGACTATTTACTTTTATAGCTCCTGGAATTTTACCTTGTTTACAAAAATTATTTATTGTACGAACCGATAGACCCCATTCCAAAGCTTTTTCTTTGCATGTTATCATTATTATCAACTCCAATCGGTAATATAATTAGCATCTATTTCGCATATTATACAGTATATTTCGCAAAATATCAAACAAAAATAATATCTTGCGAGAAAAACGACACATTTTGCGGATTATGTGTTGCGAAATGATTTGTATTGTTTTGATGAATGCTCAAGTAACAAATTGGGAGAACTAATTTTTAAGAGCGCGAAATTATATGTTCCAAGGAAAAACCGGAACGAGTAAAGGATTGTGTTGATCTGTTATATAGATGGATGATAACCGCTTATCTTGTGTGTGCAGGGTAGGCGGTATTTTTATGTTGTCAGGAAGGGGGAAGATTATGTTTGAAATTAGAGGAAAAGTAAACACTGCCATTTGCTATGCAAAGATTGTGGAAGATGAAGCAATCGAGCAGATTCGCAGAATGTGTGATTATGATTTTACTGAAAACAGCAAGATTCGTATTATGCCGGATGTACATGCCGGTAAGGTTTGTACTATTGGAACGACCATGACAGTCACAGATAAAGTGGTTTCTAATATTGTTGGCGTTGATATCGGATGTGGGATGTACACTGTAAATCTTGGAAAAGGAGATATTAATCTTGCAAAATTGGATGAGGCAGCACATTTTGTGCCATCCGGAATGAATATTTGGGAAGGAAGGCAGGAAAAATTTGATTTGCAGGAACTTCGCTGTTATAGAAGTCTTAAAGATACGAAATGGTTGGAAAGAAGCCTTGGCACTTTAGGGGGAGGCAATCATTTCATAGAAGTGGACAAAGCTTCAGATGGAACAAATTATCTTGTAATCCATACCGGAAGTAGAAACATTGGAAAACAGGTGGCTGAAATATATCAGCAGCTTGCGATTGATTTGAATAAAGGAAAGGAAACTTATTTCCAGCAGAGAGATGGGATTATCCGTACCTATAAAGAACAGGGACGTAGAAAAGAAATACAAAAAGCTTTAGAAGCTATTTCCCGGAATCAAAGAGAGACAACCATGCAGGAGAAAAAGTGCTGATTCCTATTAATATGAGGGATGGAAGTGTACATGCAATTAGCAAAGGTAACCCGGAATGGAATTATTCTGCGCCACATGGAGCTGGAAGAATTATGTCCCGTACAAAAGCGAAAAGTGAGCTTGATTTGGAGGAATACAGAAAAGTGATGGCTGGCATTTATACAACGTCTGTAAATGAGGCCACTCTTGATGAAGCACCAATGGCTTACAAATCTTTAGAAGATGTCATCGACGTGATTAAGGAGTCAGTTGATGTGATTGAAGTAATGAAACCAATTTATAATTTTAAGGCGAACTAATCTGTAACAGAAATCGTTGAAAATCTTTCTGTTCCAGATTAGGGAACCGGAACAGGAGGATGAAATGTTTAACTTACCGACCATTGATATGGTCAAGACAGGACAGAATATCATGCGGTTGAGAATTCAGAATGGATTTTCTGTAAAGGAACTTCAGGATATTCTTGTGATTGACACTGACTTTCAGCTTAAGTTAGGTGCATAAATGTGGCAGACTCCATAATTCAGAAGACGGCTAATGTTTGCGGATTTGTACCTGTTAATCTTGGGAAGATTATTAAAGAAGGTGCAATATCTGATATTCCAAGCATTCATAGAGTGACGATAGATGGAGCGACGGAACGAAAAAAGAATGATGGTAGAAATGAAAAATATGGAGATAATAGACAATTCGGACAAATGACTATGTTTAATAAAATTGACATAGTTGCTTTAATAGTTTATTATATTAAATATAAGGAGATATGTATATGAGTAAAAGAACAGTAGTTGTAATGCCGGAAACGCAGAGAATATTGGAAACAATGGGTGAACAAATTAAAATGGCCAGACTGAGAAGAAATCTTGCAACGGAACTGGTTGCTGAAAGAGCCGGAATTAGTCGTGCAACATTATGGGCTGTGGAAAAGGGTACTCCAACAGTATCAATAGGGACTTATGCAGCGGTATTGCATGCACTTGGTGGAATGGATAAAGATTTTGAATTAGTTGCTAAAGATGATGAACTTGGAAGGAAACTGCAGGATTTAAATATTCAAACTCGAGGTAGGGCGAAAAGAGGTAAATAAGCATGGCAGATGCAAGAATTATTTATGTATACAAGGATTGGGATGATGTTTCTCCAGAAAAAATAGGAACTATTTATGTAGAAGGTAGCAAAGGTAAAGAAGTAATTTCATTTGAATATGATAATGCTTGGCTTGAAAATGTAGATACAAACATCTGATACCTCTAAGTATCCATTATATAGTTTAACTATTGAAGATGGTGTCATTCCTAAAAGTGAAAGATACGAAAGAGAATTTTTAATAACAAAAGAAGGAGACGCTTATAAAGTTGTTCCATCAAAAGCATTTGTATATAATCCTATGAATCTTAGATTTGGTGCATTAAAAGTGAATCATGAAGAGTTTCCAGTAAGTGTTTCTGGATATTACAATATTTTTTCAATTAAGGATAAAGAAACTATTGGTTACTGGGAGAATTATCTTACATCAAGAAAAATGCTAAATTATTATTATTCAATAGCTACAGGCTCTTTAATTGAAAAATTAAGAGTTCATTTTTCACAATTTGTAAAGATTGAAAAACCATTACCTTCGATTTCAGAACAAAAGAAAATTGCAAAACTTTTTGTCGAAATAGATAAAAAAATTGACCAACAGCAAATAAAAGTCTTTGATTATGAAGAAATGAAAAAGGGTATCTCTCAAAAACTTTTTAGTCAGGAAATTAGATAAAAATGAAAATGATTATTCAGAGTGGGAAGAAACAGAATTACAAAAAATTGGTACATTCTATGGTGGATTATCAGGAAAGGGAAAAGATGATTTTGGTCGTGGTTTAGGAAAATATATAACATACACAAATGTTAATCGAAATACCTTCATAGACCATTCTATATTGGAAAGCGTGAATGTTTCTAGTAATGAAAAACAAAATACAGTAGCATACCCGAAATAGTTCCATCTACAAGTGCGTTCATAAGTTCATTTAAAAATCCTTTTGTCATAGCTTGTCACCTAATCCTTTCTTAAGAGAGAAAATTGTTATCATCTGGTCT
>JBGVGF010000103.1:0-8830 GCA_045121495.1 Faecalimonas sp. | reverse complement strand
CCCCAAATTTTGGATGATTTGTCAAGAGTTTTTTTGAAAATTTATTCAGAAAATGCATAAGAACATGAGGTGAACAAGAAAAAAGAATAATAAAAAAAGAGCGGAAATATGGGACTTGTAGAGTTTCCGAGACCGCTCATAGTGTAAAATGAGGGGAAAATTAATTACAGACTAGGAGATAACGATGAAAGCAGATAAGAAAGAAAAGAAACAACCAGAGTCATTGACCTCGGAAGAACTTGTAGAACTTGCTATATTGCAGGAAGAGTTAAATCAGTTAAAAAAAGAGCAGGGAATCGAAGATGAAAAGAAAGGCTTGTGGAAAGTTCTCTCTGCATATTTCGAGAAAAAAGAAGAAAAACCGAAACAGATTTCTGTTGTGAATCGCAAAAAATATCTGTACTTTTTGATATTTACTGGTTGGTGTGGAGGCCATTTGTTTTATGCAAAAAAATACTCCACAGCATGGCTGTATTTATTATTTTTCTGGACAGGTTTTCCGGCAGCAATGGCAATTGTAGACTGGTTGATCTGGCTTCCAAAGAAGCCGGATGAAAATGGCAATATTGAGATATAATTACTTGTTGTGATTGAAATTATGAAACGGAGGAAATAAGTAATGGCAGTAAAAGCAAGTGATAACTATAAAAGTTATGTGAATCCAAATGGACCTGTAGTTAGTACAGTATCCCGTAAAATTATCGAAAAAGATGGTCTGTACTTCAAAGATATTGATGGTACAGGAGAAGTATCAACAGTAAATGACTGGAGACTTCCAGCAGCAGAACGTGCAAAAGCATATGCTGAAAAGCTCTCCGTAGAAGAAAAAATCGGACAATTATTTATCTCTGACTGGAGAATGGGTAAATATCCAGCACCACTTGCGATGGGCAGTACAGAGATTCCAGAATACACGTTAGACGAATCAGGCACATTAGATGAAGGTGAACATACAGTAAAAAATATTTTTGGTGAACAATATATTCCAGGAACATCAAAATTATTAAAAGAATGGTGGGCTCGTCATATTATCTTACGTGCCAATGCGAAACCGGATGATCTGGCAGACTACATGAACCAATTACAGGCAGTTGCGGAAGAATGTGAGCACTTCGTTCCTGTAATGGCAGCTTCTAACTCACGTAATGAATATGCAGAACCAGTATTTGGTATGAACGATGCTTCAGGTGTATTTGCAGCATGGCCAGGAACAATGGGGATTGCAGCTGCAATCAAAGGTACAAATGATCTTTCTATTGTAGATCAATTTTCAGATTGTATTCGTCGTTCATGGAATGCATCTAACCTTCGTAAAGGATATATGTACATGGTAGATGTTATGACAGATCCAAGATGGCAGCGTTCTTATGGTACATTTGGCGAGGATACAGAATTGATTTGTAAGATTGCTGAGCGTATGATTCCAATCGTACAAGGAAGCGAAGATGGTGTTACACATGATGGTGTAGCTTTAACTATGAAACACTTCCCAGGCGGCGGTGCCCGTGAAAATGGATACGATCCACACTACAAAGCAGGTCAATGGAATGTATATCAGACACCAGGTTCATTAGAAAAATATCACCTTCCAGGATTCCAGGTATCTGTGGATAAGAACGCGGCATCAATTATGCCATACTATGCAAAACCTGCAAAAGAAAAGAGTGCAGCTCAAGTAGTAAATGGAAAAGAAATTGAGATGCAGCCATTTGGTTTTGCTTATAATAAACCACTTATCGATGGACTTCTTCGTGGCGAAATGGGATTCAAAGGATACATCAACTCAGACACAGGTATCGTACACAACATGTGCTGGGGTGTTGAGATGCTTGATAAACCAGAACGTATCGGTTTTGCAGTAAATAATTCAGGAGTCGATGTTATTAGTGGTAACTTCGACCAGAAACTTGGTATCGAAAGCTACAACCGTGGTAAGAACGATTATTATGAAACACATGATGTACCAGAAGGATTTACAAAAGAACAATTAGTTCTTACAGATGAAGCTCTGAATCGCGCAGTAGCACGTACAATGCAAGGAATGTTCGAACTCGGATTATTCGAAGACACATACCGTGATCCAAAGAAAGCTGTTGAAGTTGCGGCAACACAAGATGATTGGGATAAAGCTATGGATGCTCACCGTAAGAGTGTTACACTTCTTAAGAACAGCGAAGTATTACCACTTACAGCAGACAAATTAGAAGGCAAGAAAATTTATGCAGAAGCATTCCACCAATCACCAGAAAAAGCTGCTGAATTAACAAAAGGCTTAAAAGAAATGTTAGTTGATTTAACATTAGTGGAGGATCCTGCAGAAGCTGACGTAGCAATCCTGATGCTCAATCCAAAATCAGGCGCATACTTCAGTGCAACAAAAGGATATCTTGAATTAGACATTTGCGAAGGCAAGATGGTAGCTGATGTTGATGAATTCTGCCGTCCAATGGCTGAAACACACGAAGAAACTACACTTGCAGGTGCAAATCGTATCAAAGATATTGCTGCGGCAGTTCATGCAAATGGTGGTAAAGTTATCGCGAATGTAAACGTAGTATTGGCTTGGTTACTCGGAAATGTAGAACCATACGTTGATGCATTAACATTGGGATACGACACATATCCATCAGCAGTATTGGATGTATACTTTGGAAGATTTTCACCAGTTGGTAAATTACCAATTACAATGCCAAAAGGTGATGAAGTTCTCGCTGTAAATGCAGACGGTGTATGTATCAGCCCTAACGATGTACCAGGTTACGACAAAGATCAGTATATGCCAGAAGAACTAAAAGATGAAAATGGTAAAGCTTATGCATATCGCGATGCAGCAGGCAATTACTACGAAATGAACTTTGGTTTAACATATTAATAAAAATGACGAAAAAAGGAACTGAACGTTTTGTTCAGTTCCTTTTTAATGCATTTTAAAGTTTTACAACGTTAATAGCTTGTGGTCCTTTAGCGCCTTCAGTTACTTCATATTCAACTGCCTGGCCTTCTTCTAAAGTTTTGTATCCTTCCATATTTAAACCTGTAAAATGAACAAAAATGTCATTACCAGCTTCATCAGAAATGAATCCATATCCTTTTTGATTGTTAAACCACTTTACTGTACCTTTACTCATGGTAAGCCCTCCCATATAAAATAATGCCGTACTATAAATTAATACTAGGACAGAGTAGCATAATGAAAGGCAGACTGTCAATCGTTTTTTGCCTAAAAAATGTAATGATTTGACAAAAAAAATTACTATAAACATACAAAAAAGAAATCAAAAAAAAGAAAAACTATTGAAAAAGAGATAAAAGTATAAGATAATAATTAAATAAAATATATCTGTAAAGGAGAAGCAAGAAAATGAAAGAGTTCAATTACGTGATTAAAGATGAATTAGGTATCCATGCAAGACCAGCTGGATTATTAGTTAAAGAAGCAGCTAAATTCCAATCAGCAATCAAAGTTAAAAAAGATGGGAAAGAAGCAGATGCTAAGAGAATCTTTGGTATCATGGGATTAGGTGTTAAGAAGGATAATGAAATCACTGTTTCAGCTGATGGTGCAGATGAAGCAGAAGCAATCGCAGCTCTTGAGGCATTCTTCAATGCAAACTTATAATATTTTTAGGAATAGGGATTAAAAAATGATTACATTAACAGGGAAAAGCGTGTTTGGTGGCGTTGAAATCGGTAAGATTGCATTTTATAAGAGAAATGAACGTCAAGTCAGAAGATGGCATGTAGAAGACACAGATGCTGAGGTAAAACGTTTCGAAGAAGCAAAAGCAACAGCGCTCAGTGAATTACAGGAGTTACATGAAAAAGCAATCAGAGATGTAGGCGAAGAAAACGCTATGATTTTTGAAATGCATCAGATGATGCTGGAAGATTTAGACTATCTTGAATCAATCCTTCATATTATCACAGGGCAAGAAGTGAATGCAGAATACGCTGTTAGTACAACAGCGGACAACTTTGCTATGATGTTTTCATCTATGGATGATGCATATATGCAGGGAAGAGCTGCAGACGTAAAGGATATTTCGGAACGTGTACTGAATGTCCTTTCAGGAGCAGGAAAATCAGGTGTTATTACTGATGTACCAGTAATCGTTGCTGCAGATGATTTAGTTCCTAGTGAGACAGTACAGCTTGATAAAAATATGGTACTTGGTTTTGCTACTATGTATGGTTCTTCAAATTCTCACACAGCTATTTTAGCTAGAACAATGAATATTCCAGCTATTATTGGTTTGGGAGAAGAATTAAAAACAGAATATGACGGTGCTTTTGCAATCATCGATGGTTTCGATGGAAAGATTTATATCGATCCAGATGAAGAAACTTTAGCGATTATGAAAGAAAAGCAAGCGAAAGATCGTGAACAAAAGGCATTATTGCAAGAATTAAAAGGCAAAGAAAACGTAACATTGAGTGGACAAAAGATTAATCTTTACGCAAATATTGGTAATGTTACAGATGTTGGTCTGGTTCTTAAAAATGATGGCGGCGGAATTGGTTTATTCAGAAGCGAATTTTTATACTTAGAAAATGATACATTCCCAACAGAAGAACAACAATTTACTGTTTATAAGCAGGTTGCTGAAAATATGGCTGGGAAAAAAGTAATTATCAGAACGTTGGATATCGGTGCAGATAAACAAGTGGATTACTTCAATCTTGACAAAGAAGAAAATCCAGCACTTGGATATAGAGCAATTCGTATCTGTTTAACACAACAAGAAATTTTCAGAACACAGTTACGTGCATTATTACGTGCATCAGCATATGGTAATATTTCAATCATGTTCCCAATGATTATTTCTGTAGGTGAAGTAAAACAAATCAAAGCGATTTTAGAAGACGTAAAAGCAGAACTTCGTGCAGAAGGTGTATCATTTAAAGAAAACATCGAAATTGGTGTTATGATTGAAACTCCAGCGGCTGTTATGATTAGTAGAGAGCTGGCAAAAGAAGTAGATTTCTTCAGTGTAGGAACAAACGATTTAACACAATATACTTTAGCGATTGACAGACAAAATCCAAAATTAGATGTGTTCTATGATGCTCATCATCCAGCAGTACTTGCGATGATTAAGATGGCGGCAGACAATGCACACGCAGAAGGTAAATGGATTGGTATCTGTGGAGAATTAGGTGCTGACTTAGAATTGACAGAAACATTCCTTGAAATGGGACTTGATGAATTATCAGTTTCACCATCTATGATCCTACCACTTCGTAAAAAAATCAGAGAAGCAAAATAATAATTTAATTTGGGCAATACAAAAAGTATTGCCCTTTTTTATGGTATGAAAATTACTGATTAATAGCTTTTGTGGCAAATTCTGTATTTACCAAATCTTCATATGGAGCACGTTTCTCCAATTCTCCAGCAGATTCTAGAATATCCTGCAACAAATCAAAACTTTTTTCCTCAAAAATCAAATCAGATTTCCAAGTATCCTGATCATAGTAGCGCTTTACAATGGTTGTAATAGTTTCGAGATCAGTTTCTTTGAATTGTGGCTGAATGATTGCAGCAATTTCTTGTGGAGTATGAGTTTTTGCGTAGTCCATTCCTTTTTGGAGGGCATTTGTAAAGCCCTGAACAATTTCAGGATGGTCGAAGATAAAACTTTGTTTTGCACAAAATGCGGTGTATGGTACATAGCCACTGTCTTCTCCCAGTGATGCCACTACATAACCTTTGCCAGCAGATTCAAGGGAAGTTGCATGTGGCTCGAATTCAACAGTGAAATCCCCTTGCCCCTCAGAAAAAGCAGCAGCAGTCGAACCGAAATCAATATTCTGGTTGATTTCCAGATCTTTTTCAGGATCAATACCATTTTGCTTTAATATATATTCAAATACCATTTGCGGCATGCCGCCTGTTGACACCAAATCCATGTAAATCGTGGTCATATACTGAGTTTGTTGTGTTATCAGCAAGGTTTTCACAGAAGAAGTTATTCATAATCTCCTGGAATTCGTTCTTGCTTTTCACAATCGTGTATGGTTTCAATGAGTTATCACTTGGCTCTATGATTCCCATATCCATCATTAATCCGATATAAGGCAATACACTCTTCTTGGATTTAGGATATCCCAAATCTGTAAGTGCTTTCGATAAATATTTTGCAGAGGTGTAACCTCGTTCTTCTTCATATATGAGTCGCATGGTCTGGTAAATGATTTCGTTTTCTCTGCGGTTCATTTCCTGTGCCGGACTATATTGAATCAGTCCAGACAGACCATATTTTAATTCGATTTCCGGAAGCCCTTCTTCATCCACTTCGATACGCTCAATTAAAATTTCGATATCTTTGCGGTCAAGAATACCCTTGTCGATAATTTTATCAACCACCTGTAATGCGTTTTCCAGTTTTTCTTTTACATCTTCATTTTCCAGACTGGTATCATTTAATTCTTTTAACTGCAATTCTAATCCGTGAATCTGAGAAAAGATATCCTGCTGCAGAGCATCGTAGGTTTCGTTTACGATATCTTCATTGCCATGAGCATTGGATAAATCTCTGACTTTCTGTGTAAAAAGAACTTTTAATTGTTTTTTTCGTTCTGAGATATTATTTTGAATTTCAGTACGTTTTTCTTCAACCGTTCTTTTTTCAGAATCAAAGTCTTTCATATCATAGGTTGCAATGACTTCTGATAAAGCATTACGACATAGTTTAATATAAGTTACAACGTCTTCCATTAAATCATCTTCTTCAATCAGATGAACTTTGGAACAGTAACGCTTGCCTTTGGTGTTGTAAGTGGTACAGATATAATACTTACGTTCTCTGCTAGAAGTAGTTCTTTTAATTGGAGTTAAACGACTTCCACAGTCCTTACAGAACAGACAACTTCCAAATGGATTTGGTATTTCAGAACCAATCCATTGTCCACGGCTCCCACGATAATTATTCTTTACACGTTTTTCTTTCATATCCTGAATCAGATCAAAAGAAGCTCTGTCAATAATAGCAGGATGATTGTTTTCAAAAACATACTGTTCATCCTTTGGCACTCGCTTGTCTTTTCCGTGAACAGTAGAACGTGCACGTTTTCGCAGA
The DNA here is from genome assembly GCA_045121495.1 of Faecalimonas sp. Classification (GTDB taxonomy): domain Bacteria; phylum Bacillota; class Clostridia; order Lachnospirales; family Lachnospiraceae; genus Faecalimonas. Next base: position 1,751 of record JBGVGF010000103.1, on the reverse strand, counting down.
CGAAGCGTACCGATGTAAAAATCATTTCCAAGCATATCCTTTACCATAGAATCAGACCATTCTGTAGCAATCTGACGTTTGGTAACTTTTCCTTCTTTCAGTTCTCGTTCGTGACGCACCATGGAAGGAGTCGGAACCTTCTTTTTTGTCAAATGGTTGGCAATCATACGATAGCCGGAACCTTTTAAATAAAGATCGTAGACCATTTTTACATATTCGGCTTCTTTAGGTACGATTTCTATGATGGATTTGTCTTTTTCATTTCGTTTATATCCAAATGGTGGCTGAGTCATGAGTGTTCCCTCTTTTTGACGAGCTCCAAGAGCACGTTTGATTTTTTTACTGGTATCTTTTACATATCTCTCATTATACCATGTTTTGATACCTATCGTATCATCATCTGCCTGCATAGAATCATAATTATCATCTATTACAATCAGTTGTTTTCCACGTTCCTGAAAATCATCGAGAAGAAGAAGCACTTTGGCATTGTGACGCCCGAGACGGGAAAAATCTTTGACAAATACTCGATCTACATCTTTATCTAAATCTTCCATTAATTGATTGAAGCCTGGACGGTCAAATTTATATCCAGATACCCCATCATCCTCATACCAGCGGTCAATAACCATATTACTTTCTGCCGCAAATTGGTTAATAATTAATTTCTGATTTTCGATAGAAACGTAATTTCGTTTGTCATCATCTCTTGATAGACGTACATATCCAGCATTCATAGAATCACTTCCTTTTCGTATATGAAATATATTAATATGAATAATGTAAATAATAAATATATATTTTAAAAATCGAAAGGTGCTATAGTCATGCAACCTCGATTCCACTTCGTTTCATCTCGGTCACGGTCATCGCCCTATCGTCTGCAAATAATATACGACCCTTTGTGAGCAAGCTCTCAGTGTCCGTATATTATTTACATCCGGCATGGCTCATAGCTATCGTGAAAATGATTCTTAATAACAGCCTTTAATCCATCGTGAATATTCTTATCATTCTGTCCATCCAGATATGTGACAACTCGAAATCCCAGTTCCCTATACTTATCCTTTGCTGTTTCATATTCTTTTTCTGATGAAAAATCGTTTTTCCAAAGATAATAGGTTGGTTTACTCAAGTGTTATCACATCCCCTCTGCCTTATCGTTATTTTATGAAGCCCAGTTCCTATTGTTGCAAGTCCCATTTGCAGCATTGTCGATTAGCCGAGATTCCAGTTTCTTTGGCGAACGATTTCTTACGTTCCTCTTATGGACGAATCCATAACTCGCCGTTGGTTGCCGAGCCACCCCAAGGAGTTTCACCTATTAGATGTGAGTGTCATTATGTGCTTACCGCCGATTATGGTTTCTCTGATTGTCAAGGTGCAAGAGCAATTTCTGCTCTTTTGATAAGGCGAGGATAACATGGATTTTTGAGGTACCTTGGATATTCACGGCGATTGCAATTTAGCAATAACTGATGGGTGGAAAATTGCAAATTTGCAATTGCGATAAATTTGAAGCAGTTTTTTATACATGATACGAATCGTGTCAAATGTTATTGCTCTACTTTGCGTAGGTAGTAAATGATCCTCTCTTCGATTATGATATTTTTATAGGAGGTGCATAAAAGTGAATCAATATGTAACGGGAGCAATTATTAAAGAATTGCGAGAAAAATATCATTTTACACAGGCGGAACTTGCTGAAAAACTGAATGTTTCAGATAAAACAATTTCTAAATGGGAGACGG
>JBGVGF010000102.1:0-84968 GCA_045121495.1 Faecalimonas sp. | reverse complement strand
CATTTTAGAAGGATGTTCAGAAGAGATTTTATATCCGGGGGTGGCAGAGGTATTTGAAGCACTTTCAAAGAAATGTAAAGTAGGTGTAGTAAGTAACTGTCAGTCAGGATATATTGAACTTTTCTTAAAGAAAAATGATCTTGAGCAATATGTGGTTGATACGGAATGCTATGGAGATACTCTTCTTAGTAAAGGTGAAAATATCAAACTTCTGATGAAACGCAATGGAATTGAAAATGCCATTTATGTGGGAGATACAATTGGCGACTACAATGCGACAGTGTCTGCAGGGATTCCATTTGTATTTGCCAAATACGGATTTGGGCAGGTAGAAAATCCATATAAAGCTATTGATGATATCCGAGAAGTTCTGGAGATGGTTTAGTTTATGCAGAAAAATTGGAAGAAGACATTTTATACGATTTGGGTTGGACAGGCGTTTTCGCAGCTGTCCAGCTCAATTTTACAGTTTGCGATCGTGTGGTATCTGACAGATAAAACGAAATCTGGAATCATTCTTGCGATGGCGATGCTGGTAGGCTATTTGCCACAAGGATTGCTTGGACCATTTATCGGAGTGTACATTGACCGTATGAATCGCAAATTTCTGATGGCGGCATCGGATCTGGTAATCGCAGGGGTGAGTCTTATTTTGGCGTTTGTCAGCTTTTCGAGCGAACCACCTATATGGCTGATTTTGGCGGTTATGCTTGTGCGTGCAATCGGAACAGCATTTCATACACCGACCTTGCAGGCGGTGACGCCACAGTTAGTTCCCAAAGAAGAATTGACAAAATGTGCAGGATACACACAATCACTTCAATCTGTATCGCAGATATTGAGTCCTGCGCTTGCAGGAGTTCTATACAGCACATGGAATCTTGGGGCAATTGTCTTTCTGGATGTGATTGGAGCTCTGATTGCAGTAACATTTTTAATGTTCTGCAAGATTCCAAAACACGATGGAGCAGAAAATAAAACGAAGGTTTATGTGATAAAAGAAGCGTTGGAAGGCTGGAACATCCTTCGGACAAAGAAAGGGATGCTAGGGCTTGTGCTGGTAAGTTCCCTGTATACGATTGCTTTGATGCCGGTAAGCGCTTTATTTCCACTAATGAGTATGGAGAGATTTGGCGGAACCAGTACGCATGCGAGTGTCGTGGAAATCATTTTCTCGTTGGGATTTTTTGCTGGGTCATTGATTCTTGGAAAATGGGGAGGCACGAAGAATAAGATTTATACGATTGTGCTGTCTTATGTTATGATGGCAGTTTCGCTTTTTGGTTCAGGCATTCTGCCTTCAAACGGATATGTGGTATTCTGCTTTTTTGCGTGGCTTATGGGTGTTTCGGGACCATTTTACTGGGGAATGTATACACCTCTTCTGCAGGAAAAATTCGAAGAGAGATACATGGGGAGAGTCATGTCTATCACAGGCAGTATAAGACTCATTACCGGACCGCTCGCGCTGGTAGTATCTGGAATTTTTGCGGATTATTTTGGAGAAGAGAATTGGTTTCTGGTAGCAGGAGCAATTGTAACGATTGCAGCATTGTGCTGTATGCTGATTCCTTCGATTCGAAAAATAGACGAATAAAGAACCGAAAAATCCTGTTGGCTATATGAGAAAAAACTAGTCAAAACTAGTTCAAAACAATGGAAAAAACAGGCTAATTACATACGGTTTGGCTATATCTGGGAAAAGCTTGCTTTCCTACCGTCAAAATGGAAGAAATCCCAGCATATAGAAACAAGTTGGGCATAGGTAAGTCATTTTTCTTACCTATGCCCAAGCCATAAAATTATTCACGCAACAAAATTATTCAAGCCATAAAATTATCTACAGCATAAAAATTTCCTGGATTATAATCAATTCTAAGAAGTTGTAGCAGCATTATCTGTTTTCAAAATCTCAACGATTGCTTCTACAAGTGTCTGTGCCATGGTATCCTGATAGTTTGTATCAAGGAGATTCTGGCAGTTAGTTGTATTTGACAGATATCCCATCTCAATTAAGAGAGCCGGCACACTGCTGTCGCGAAGTACCTGATAGTTCTGCTCCTGTTCATATCTTGTCTCAATATTGCCGATACGCTGCGCAATCTGAATCAACTGCTGTGCATATGTCTTGCTTGTCTCTGAACTCTTATGATAATAGCATTCCATACCAGAAATAGTTGCATCGTCTTCAAAAGAGTTACAGTGAATGCTTACAAAGAGATCAGCATTCGTCTGGTTTGCGATATAGTTTCGATCTGAAAGACTGACTCTTTCATCAGAATCTCGTGTCAATAAAACTTCAGCACCACAGTCCTCTAAGAGTGCTTTCATCTTTAAGACAACCGAAAGATTGATGTCTTTTTCAACGGCATTTTCCCCGACTGTTCCACCGTCACCGCCGCCATGACCTGCATCTAACACAATGTAAAGCCCTGATGCATCTGGATAAGTGAAAGGTGTAATGCTTCCGGATGTAGCAGCTGCATCTCCATCTTCAGGGTTCTGGCTGTCTTCTCCTTGATTATCAGAATTGTTATCCTCTGCATTATCATTCGTGTCTTTTTGAGTTTCATCCTTTTGTGTGCTTTCCTTCTTGTTCTGGAAAGCATGTTCATATATATATAAACATCCGCATCCCATAAGTACAACCATTCCAATGATGATCAAAGCACAGAGCGTTCTTGCCGCATAGGCAATTAAAATTCGTTTTCTTCGATTTCGTTTTCTCCTATTCATTTTATACTCGTCCCCATTTGTATTTTAATAAAATTGCATTTCTAGTATATACTAAAAAGATGAACTTTGCAATTGCGACAATGCATAAAATACGTTATACTATAGAGATAGTGAGAATAATCGTCGGAGAAAGACGGATAAAATATAGCATAAAGGAGTTGAGAGACATGGATTTAGTAACAGTAAAAGAGTTATATAAAAACCGTGAACAATATTTTGACAAAGAAGTTACAGTAGGCGGATGGGTACGAAGCAATCGTGATTCCAAAGCATTTGGATTTATCGTTGTAAATGATGGTTCTTTCTTTGAAACATTACAGATTGTATACCATGACACTATGGAAAACTTTGCAGAGATTACAAAATTAAATGTAGGTGCAGCTATCATTGTAAAAGGTACATTAGTTGCAACACCACAGGCAAAACAGCCATTTGAAATTCAGGCAACAGAGGTAGTAGTAGAAGGAGCTTCTACTCCAGACTATCCACTTCAAAAGAAACGTCACAGTATCGAATATTTAAGAACAATCGCACATTTACGTCCTAGAACAAATACATTCCAGGCAGTATTCCGTGTACGTTCTTTAGCAGCATATGCGATCCACAAATTCTTCCAGGACAGAGGATTTGTATATGTTAATACACCACTTATCACAGGAAGTGACTGTGAAGGTGCTGGAGAGATGTTCCGTGTTACAACATTAGATATGGAAAACCTTCCAAAGAACGAAGACGGCACAGTAGATTACACAAAAGATTTCTTTAACAAAGAGACAAGCCTTACAGTAAGTGGTCAGTTGAATGGTGAGACATATGCACAGGCATTCCGCAGCATCTACACATTTGGACCAACATTCCGTGCTGAAAATTCTAACACAACACGTCACGCTGCAGAATTCTGGATGATCGAACCAGAGATTGCATTTGCCGATCTGGAAGACGATATGAACCTTGCAGAATCTATGTTAAAATACATCATTAACTTTGTATTGGAAAATGCTCCAGAAGAGATGAAGTTCTTCAACTCATTCGTGGATAAAGGTTTATTAGAAAGATTAGACAACGTTGCAAATTCTGATTTTGCCCGTGTAACGTATACAGAAGCAATCGAGATATTAGAAAAGAATAACGACAACTTCGATTATAAAGTTTCATGGGGATGTGATTTACAGACAGAACATGAACGTTACCTTACAGAACAGGTATTCAAACGTCCTGTATTCGTAACAAATTATCCAAAGGATATCAAAGCATTCTATATGAAGATGAACGATGACAATAAAACAGTTGCAGCAGTTGACTGCTTAGTACCAGGAATTGGTGAGATCATCGGCGGCAGCCAAAGAGAAGATGATTACGAAAAATTATTAACTCGTATGAACGAGATGGGATTAAACCCAGAAGATTACCAGTTCTATTTAGATCTTAGAAAATACGGTTCTACAAGACATGCAGGTTTTGGACTTGGTTTTGAACGCTGCGTAATGTACTTGACAGGAATGTCTAACATCCGTGATGTTATCCCATTCCCAAGAACAGTAAACAACTGCGAATTATAGGATGAAAGAGGCGTGGGAAACTTAGTTTCTCACGCCTTTTAAATATTAAGAAAAGCTTAAGTCAAAAGGGGAGGCAGAACTATGAACATTTTAGTAGTGGATGACGAAAGAGAGATTGCAGATATTGTTGCGTTGTATCTGCAGAGTGATGAGTATAAGGTGTACAAGTTTTATAATGGGGCAGATGCATTGAAATGTATCGATTCGGTAGACATTGACCTTGCAATATTAGATGTTATGCTTCCAGATATTGATGGTTTTGAAATCTTGCGTAGAATTCGAACAAAATACAAATTTCCGGTGATTATGTTGACGGCAAAGATTGATGCGACAGATAAGATTACGGGACTGACTCTTGGAGCAGATGATTATATTCCAAAGCCATTTAATCCGATGGAATTGATTGCAAGAGTGAAGGCGCAGCTCAGACGTTATACACAATACAATGATGGAGCGAAAAATACGGGAGATATAATTGATTTTGGGGGACTTGTTCTGAATCGAACTTCTCATGAATGTATTTATAATGAACGTCAGCTTACGCTTACGCCGCTGGAATTTGATATTTTATGGCTCCTTTGTGAAAACAGAGGAAAGGTAATTAGTTCTGAAGAACTTTTCCGACAGGTATGGAAAGAAGAGTATTATAAAAACAGCAACAATACAGTCATGGTTCACATCAGACATTTGCGCGAGAAGATGAGCGGACCAACTGGAAAGTCTGATTTTATTAAGACAGTATGGGGAGTGGGATACAAAGTTGAAGAATAATTATCGCAAATTGAAGCTGACGATTATGCTGCAGGCTGTATTTGTAACTGCACTTACAATTTTAGTTGGCGGATTTATTCTGGAGTATTTTTTAGAGGATTCATCGAATGGGCTTGTAAATATGCTGACTGCATCTACACATGTCAGTGAGGAAACTGCAAGGCACTGGTACTGGACTGTTTTGGGTAACAATAAAGACGTAGTGTTGGTAGTGGGTTTTTTGTGTCTGTTTTCTATTTTCTTTTACATTGCACTTTCAAAAATGGTAACATATTTAAAGCAGGTGGAAGATGGAATCAACAATATTGCATCAGATTCTCAGGAATCCATCGAGATGATAACAGAACTAAAGCCAATCGAATCCCGTTTGACAGAGATTAAAAAGACTCTGAAAAAACGAGAACTGGAAGCTACAGAGGCCGAGAAAAAGAAAAACGATCTGGTTGTTTTTCTGGCTCACGATCTTAAGACTCCGCTTACATCTGTTGTAGCATATCTTACGATGCTGGATACATACAAGGATATGCCGGAGGAAGAACGTGAAAGATACACGCGCATTGCGTTGGAAAAGTCGATCAGACTTGGAGAGCTGATCAATGAGTTTTTTGAAATCACCAAGTTCAATCTTCAGGATATCGTATTGGAACCAGTAGAGTTGGATCTGACGATGATGCTGGAACAGGTGGCAGATGAATTCTATGGTGTGCTGCAGGAGAAGAACTTGAAATGCGAAGTTGATGCGCAAGAGAGTCTGAAAGTTTATGGAGATGCAGATAAGCTGGCCAGAGTATTTGACAATATTTTAAGAAATGCAGTTTCTTATTGTGATGCGAATTCAACGATTCGAATTCAGGCAGCGAGAAGAAAAGAGGGAAATCAGATCATCTTTTCGAATCGTGGAAAACAGATTCCATCGGAGAAGCTGGATACGATTTTTGAAAAGTTTTATCGTTTAGACGAGGCAAGACACAGTAAAACTGGAGGAGCGGGACTGGGACTTGCGATTGCAAAAGAGATTGTAGAATTACATGGGGGAAATATTCGTGCAGAAAGTGATGTGGAGGAGACTCGTTTTATCGTAATTCTGCCGGATAAAGAAGAGGGAAATAAAAATGAAATTCATTCACATAGCGGACGTCCATCTGGGGGCAGAACCAGAAGGATTAAAAGCAGGAAATAAAGCCCGGGGAAAAGAAATCTGGGATACATTGGAGCAGGTGCTGCACGTGTGCGAATGGGAAGAGGTGGATCTTCTGCTAATTGCAGGAGACATGTTCCACCGTCAGCCACTTTTGCGTGAATTAAAAGAGCTTAATTTTATGTTTTCAAAATTAACTAAGACAGAGGTTGTGTTCATTGTTGGAAATCATGATTATCTAAAGCAGGATTCTTTTTATCACACATTTGTGTGGAATGAGAATGTGCATCCTCTGCTAAATGGTCACAAAGGTGGTGTTGATTTTGAAAAACTAGGGACGACGGTTTATGGATTTAGTTACCATCAAAGGGAGATTTGTGAACCCCTTTATGATCGAATGTTTGCACCTGGAAAGCAGAAATACGAGATTTTGTTGGCGCATGGCGGAGATGAGAAACATATTCCTGTGAAAAAAGATACATTAGAAAAACTTGGGTATGATTATATTGCCATGGGGCATATTCATAAGCCACAGGCGCTGATTCCAGATAAAGCGATTTATGCAGGAGCGTTGGAACCAATCGATGTCAATGATGTAGGAAAGCATGGATATATTTATGGAGAGATAACAGAAGCTGGAATTAAGACAAGATTTGTTCCATGTTCTAAGAGAGAATATGTACACATGCTCATTGAAGTAGATGAAGCGACCACAAATGGTGCCCTTAAGGATACGATCCGAGGTCTGATTCAGGAATATGGTCTTGAGCATATGTACAAGTTTACATTGACCGGTTTTCGAAGTGCAGATATTGTTTTCGAACTGGAAAGTGCCAAGGTGTTTGGGAATGTTTTTGAAATCGTAGACACATCAGAGATTGCTTATGATTTTGATGCTTTATTGGAAAAGCATCAGGACAATCTTCTTGGAAGATATATTGAGAGTTTAAAAGACAGCAAAAAGGGAAGTATAGAGTATGAGGCTCTGTATGAAGGGGTACAGGCTCTGCTTGAGACAAAGAGGAGTTAGAAATGAAGATAAGGGAACTTTATTTAAAGAATTTTGGAAAGTTCTCGGACAAAAGAATTGTGTTTAAAGATGGCGTAAACGTATTCTATGGGGAAAATGAGTCTGGAAAGACGACGATGCATACGTTTATTAAAAGTATGTTATTTGGATTGGAGCGAGGAAGAGGAAGAGCTTCTATTAACGATACGTTTAGTATCTATGAACCATGGGAAAATCCAAATTATTATGCGGGAATTTTGAAATTTGAAAGTGGCGGCAAAAACTTTTGTCTTACGAGAAATTTTGATAAATATGCAAAAAGTGCAAGTCTCATTTGTGAGGATGATGGAGAAGAATTTTCTTTGGAACACGGTGATCTGGAGATGATCTTAAATGGACTCCATTCTGCAAATTATGAAAATACAGTAGCAATCGGACAGATGAAGATTGAGACGAATCAAAGTTTGGCAGCAGAATTGCAGAATTTCGCAACCAATTATTATTCAACTGGAAATAGTGAAATTGATTTGGATGGTGCCATCAGCCAATTGAATCGAAAGAAAAAAGAGATTGAAAAAGAGATCCGAGTCATCATACAGGAAAACCAACAGAAGAAATACGAGATAGAGCAGGAAAAGAGCTACATCTGGCGCGATATCCATAGTATGGAGGAGGATCTGGAAGAGGTTGAAAAGCAGATAGACGAAGCGCACAATTTGTATGATGAAATAGAGGCACAGAATATTAGCAAATGGCGTGTGCATCCAAGTGAACTTTTAGCTGTTCTGGCAACGCTGCTTTTGGTTATTGCAATATTGCCTAGACCATGGAATTACCTTCTGGCGATTGTATTAGGACTGGCAGAAGCTCTTTTAGTATGGAATCGTCTGAAAGATGGTAAAAAGAAGTCGAGAGAACAGCTTTTAGAGGAGACGCAGCTAGAACTTCAGAAACTGAATTGGCAAAAGGAGCGGCTTTTGGGCGAACTCAAAGAAAAGCGCACGCTTTATGGAAATATACAGGAAAAGCTGGAAGAGATGGATGAGCTAGGTGAAGAGCACAAGAAGAAAGAATTAAAAAGAAAGGCATTAGAATTTTCGGTGAAGCGTCTGATGGAATTATCGGAAGACGTACGAATGGAACTTAGTGTAAAACTCAATGAAAAAGCATCTGAAATATTGAAAGAGATTACAAACGGTAAATACGAGATGCTCTTTATTGATGAAAAGCTGAAAATGAGCCTTTATACAGAAAACAGGAGAATTTCATTGGAGCAAGTAAGTCGTGGCACGATTGAGCAGATATATTTTGCACTTCGTATGGCAGCCAGCCAGATTCTGCATGAAGAAGAATATCCCGTGATACTGGATGACACATTCGTATACTATGATGATGTACGATTAGAAAATACCCTGCGATGGCTTGCGAAGAATCGAAAACAGGTAATTTTGTTTACATGCCAGAAAAGAGAGCAGGAAATCTTAAATAGAATAGGAATAAAATAAAGAGATTGCGCAAAACGCAATCTCTTTTGTATTAGTCGATTTTTTCACCGTTGTTGTATTTTTTAACGATGTTTTGGATTCTTGCAGTTGGATCTAAGATGCTGCTGATTGAACCATCGTGGTTTAATGTATCGATGATTAAAGCAATGTATTTACTTACATCACAGTTAATGTACCATGGTCTGCTTAATAATTCAGGTGTCTGATAAATCAAGTTTGTTGTAAGTACACCATGAAGAATGCCGTTTTCATAAGCTTCATCAAATTTTGAAAGTCCGCTTGTGAAAAGTCCGAAAGTAGAAGCAGCGAAAATACGGCGTGCTTTTCTTTCTTTTAATTGTTTTGCTACATCAAGCATACTGTCTCCCGAAGAAATCATATCGTCAATGATAATAACGTCTTTTCCTTCTACAGAAGAACCTAAGAATTCGTGAGCAACGATTGGATTACGTCCATCAACGATTCTTGTATAGTCACGGCGTTTGTAGAACATACCCATATCAAGACCGAGAACGTTTGCAAGATAGATAGCACGTTCTGTAGCACCTTCATCAGGGCTGATAGCCATCATGTGTTTGCTGTCAATTTGAAGATCATCATATTTACTAAGAAGACCTTTTACAAATTGATATGTTGGACGCACTGTTTCAAAGCCATTTAAAGGAATGGCGTTCTGTACACGTGGATCGTGAGCGTCGAAAGTAATAATGTTGTCTACACCCATACGAACAAGCTCTTGGAGTGCAAGTGCGCAGTCCAAAGATTCTCTTGAGCTTCTCTTATGCTGTCTGCTTTCATAAAGGAATGGCATGATTACATTGACTCTACGAGCTTTTCCTCCGATTGCAGCAATCACTCTTTTCAAGTTTTGGAAATGATCGTCTGGTGACATGTGGTTAATATGTCCTGATAATTTATATGTCAAACTGTAGTTACAAACATCCACCATAAGGTAAACGTCTTTTCCTCGGATGGACTCGTTGATGATTCCTTTGGCTTCGCCAGAACCAAAACGAGGAACTCTTGCATCTACGATATAAGAATCTTTTGAATAATCGCAAAATACGATGTCATCCTGGATTTTGTCGGCATTTTCTTTGCGCCATTTTACAAGATAATCATCTACCTTTTTTCCTAATTCCTGGCATCCATCTACTGGGATAAACCCAAGTGGTCCTACAGGCATGTTTTCTAAAGTACGTTCTGTGCGGTGTAACATTGATTTTCCTCCCTATTTCTTGGTTCTTTAATTCATTAGTTTCTTTTTAATGCGAATATCATCACCAGTTAACTTTAGCATTGTATAATTACTTGTGATTCTGGAAAATGTTCTCTCTGAATAAATATCAACGAGCGATTCTAAAGAAAGATTAGTTGATATGATGGTCGATTTTCTTCGAAGCAATCGCTCATTCAAGCAGAGGAATAATTGCGAGATTGTAAATGAATTCGCAAGTTCTGTTCCTAAATCATCAATAATTAACAAGTCACAGTCAAAAATGTGTTCACACATTGACTCGGCTGCTTTCTCTTTCTCAAATTTACTCTTGGCAAGGGTGTCAAAGAGTTCGAACGATGTAAGATAAATTACAGAAAAAGATTTATCAATTAATTCCTTTGCAATACAGTTGGAGAGGAAAGTCTTTCCTACTCCGGTATCTCCATAAAGGAATAAATTGCGAAATTCATCTGTGAAGGATGTAACAAACTCTTGGGCTATGCAGTAAGCATTTTTAATATTTGCCAATGAAGAGCGTCCTGTCACAGGATCTATATGATTATCGGAATAATATGCAAATGAAAATGTGTCAAAGTTTTCTACTTTTAAAATATTCTTCAGATTGGATTGAGTATAAAGCAGATCGATAATTGCTTTCTGGAAACAATGGCATTTCTTATTGCCAATGTAACCTGTGTCCTTACAATCTTCACATTCATAAATTGGTTCCAGATAATCAGCAGGAAATCCGGCAGATACAAGTAATTCCGTTTTTCTGTCGGTCAGCCTTTTCAGTTCATTTTTTAATTCATGCAGTGCGTTGTCATCACCGTTTAATAATTTACGTGCCTGACTTACACTTAGTAATGAAATACTATTGTGTATTTTTTCCAATTCCGGTATCAGATTATACACGGTTTTACGTCGCTTGTCCAATAAATCTCGGTTATATACTTGTTTTTGTTCAAAACTACGAAAAATTGCATCATATTGAGCGTTATTTATAGCCACGATAGATCTCCTTTTTAGCATTCAAGACTAGCTACGGTGTATTAAGAAGCTGTTGTTCCAACGAACTGATGTCGTAAGAACGTCCTTCGAAATTGTTGAAACGATTGTTCGCAACTGGTTTTGCCTGTACAGGTTTTGGAGAAGGGCGTCTTCGTGCTGCTTTCTCCTGCTGATATGCCTGATCGACACGAGCAATATCCGCCATGTGATGAACCTGTTTAGCCAGCCAGTTCTTTAAGATGGAGTCTGCATATTTGAAGTCAGCCTTTGATGTGTTCGAAATCGTACGATTGCAGGCTTCTAAGATAATATCCAGAGTAAATCCATATTCCTCTGTCCATTTTTTGATATAGCTTATTTCAATAGGAGCAGGATTTCTTCCCTTAATTCCGAATGCTTTTAAGACTGCAAAATAAGTCTTGTTGTAAGAAGCTGAGTTGGTTCTGGCTTCCGTCACATTCGTAACTCCTGCATCGGACCAGGCAAGAGCAACTGATTCTATATAGTGCATGCTCTTATGACCGTTCTCTACGCAGTACTCAATCAAGTATTCAATTAAATCTATAGAAAAATGTAATTGTTCAAAAAAGTAATTGATCTTCTGTATCTCTGTAACAGAAAGTGGTTTCCCCATATATTGTTCAGCCACAAAGTATAGCTGACGCAGATCTTCTTGCTGCGAAGCAGGTGTCCCGGAAACAGGTGTCTCTTGAACCTTTGACTCTGCTGCGACAGGAGTCACAATGTCTGAGACAACTTCATCTGAGACAACAGGAGCTGCCGGGTTGGAAGTTTTCTCAAAACTCTTTCCGATTGCAATACCGCAAATCGCCCCCATCTGATCATAGTCTATCTTCAGAAGACCTTCGTTTGCCCAGTGGTTTAATGCTCGGATAATATCTTTCTCTGTACACTCCAGATAATCTGCCAGAGTTGAAATAGTCAGGGAGCTATCTGGTGTATTTAAATGACGCAGCAACAAAAGGTATACTTTTACATATTCCCCATTTGCCTTAACCATATAATTGTCTATAAAGTCGTTTTCTACAATAGTGCTATTGCATTGAAAACGATTGCGAAGTGTTAATGTTTTCATAGTATATTACCGCCTTTTATCCCATTGGTAGGGGTATTATAGCACTATAAATGAAAGGTCAAAAGAAGATTTCCGTGGATATCTCAGCCTTTTTTGTGGATAGTTATGTGGATAACACCAATGTGGAAAGTGTTGATAACGTGGATAACTTTTATTTAAGCAGAGATTCTCCAATGTTTACAACATCTCCCGCACCCATAGTTATCAACAAATCACCGTGGATAACTTTTTCTAAGACAAATTCTTCGATTGCCGCAAAGCTTGGCAAATAATATGCATCTGCGCCTAATTTCTTGATTTCTTCGGCAAGAGCCTCTGAACTCATGCCCAAAGTATCTGTTTCGCGAGCTGCATAGATATCGGCAAGGATTATGTGATCAGCCAATGACAGAGCTTCTGCAAATTCATGGAAGAATGCTTTTGTTCTTGTGTAAGTATGTGGCTGGAAAATACACCAGATATCTTTATGAGGGTAGTTTTGTGCAGAAGTCAAAGTTGCTTTGATTTCTGTTGGGTGGTGCGCATAGTCATCAATGATTGTAAAGCCGTTTCGTTCTCCCTTGTATTGGAAACGACGCACAGTACCTCCAAATGAGAGAATCCCTTTCTTGATCGAGTCAAGTGGAATGTCAAGAAGGTCTGCAACAGCAATTGCAGAAAGTGCGTTAGAAACGTTGTGTGTTCCGGCAACAGAAAGTGTGATGCGGTCAACATATTCTCCGTAACGGATCAAATCAAAAGAAGCATTTCCTAATTCATCAAAAGCAATGTTTGAAGCAGTATAGTCAGCATTCTGACATTCTGAATATGTGATCACCTTACAATCTAATCCTTCTATAATAGAAGAAAGTTCTTCGATATTTTTGTTGATTACAAGTGCCCCGTCTTCTGGAAGAAGAGCGGCAAATTTGTGGAAAGAAGAACGAATATCATCGATATCTTTAAAGAAATCCATATGGTCTTCTTCAACATTTAAAATAATTCCAATCTTTGGGAAGAAATGTAAGAAGCTGTTGGTGTATTCACAGGCTTCAGTTACAAATACGTCAGAATTCCCCACACGGATATTGCCTCCGATGGCGTTTAAGATGCCGCCGACAGAGATTGTCGGATCTTTTTCTGCCTCCAGTAAAATGTGAGACAACATGGAAGTCGTAGTAGTTTTTCCATGTGTTCCTGAAACAGCAATTGGTGTAGCGTAATTTGTCATTAACTGTCCCAAAAGTTCTGCGCGTGAAAGCATAGGGATGTTTTGATTTTTCGCAGCTGCAAATTCTGAATTGTCTTCATGAATCGCTGCTGTGTAAACTGCAACATCAATGCCAGCGATAATGTTGGAAGCTTTGAGCGGATAGAATACAGCAGCTCCCAGTGTTTCAAGATGTTCTGTCAGTGCAGAACGTTTGTCGTCGGATCCAGAGACTGTGAATCCTTCTTTGATTAAGATTTCGGCAAGGCCGCTCATGCTGATTCCGCCAATGCCGATAAAATGTACATGAATTGGTTTTTTAAAATCTATTTTATACATAAATACACATCCTGTCATAAATTTGAATTCTTACTTATATATTATATACAGATATAGTGAAAAAACCAAGAGGTTTGTTTTTGTGACAATTTACCAAAAGAAAATTAATATAATGAAATATTTTGTAAAAATTGTTCACGTAATCTTAAGGGTATGATATAATGTTACCATTAGAAAACTGAGAAGGGGTGAAGGCATGAAAAAGAAGGAAATGATAGCTATGCTATTAGCAGGGGGACAAGGCAGCAGACTCGGGGTTCTAACTGCAAAAGTTGCTAAACCAGCAGTGGCCTTTGGTGGAAAGTACCGTATTATCGATTTTCCACTCAGCAATTGTATTAATTCAGGAATAGATACAGTTGGCGTCTTAACTCAATACCAGCCACTGCGTCTGAATGCACATATAGGTATCGGAATCCCATGGGATTTAGATCGTAATGTGGGCGGGGTGACCGTGTTGCCTCCGTATGAAAAAAGTACGAACAGTGAGTGGTATACTGGTACAGCAAATGCAATTTATCAAAATCTCGAATTTATGGAAAGTTACAATCCAGATTACGTATTGATCTTGTCGGGCGATCACATTTACAAGATGGATTACGAAGAGATGCTGAATTTCCATAAAGCCAATGAGGCAGACGTTTCGATTGCAGCGATGCCAGTTCCGATTGAAGAAGCGAGTCGATTCGGAATTGTAATCACTGATGGGGACAATCGTATCACGGGATTTGAAGAAAAGCCAAAAAATCCAAGAAGCAATCTGGCCTCTATGGGCATCTACATCTTTAGCTGGCCTGTGCTGAAAAATGCACTTCTAAAAGAGAAGGACGAGCAAGGATGTGACTTTGGTAAACATGTGATTCCATATTGTTTTGAACAGGGACAAAAAATGTTTGCATACGAATTTAATGGTTATTGGAAAGATGTAGGCACATTGGGTTCCTATTGGGAAGCAAATATGGAATTGATTGATGTGGTTCCTGAGTTTAATTTGCATGAGGAATTCTGGAAAATATATACCAATAATGGAGCATTGCCGCCACAGTATATTTCAGAAAATTCAGTGGTGGAGAGAAGTATCATCTGCAATGGAGCAGAAATTTATGGAGAGATACATAATTCTGTCATAGGTGCGGGTGTTACGGTTGGAAAAGGATCTGTGATAAGAGATTCGATCATTATGCAGGATACTGTGATTGGCGAAAATTGTGTAATCGATAAAGCCATTCTTGCTGAGAACATCAAGATAGGCGACAGTGTTACAATGGGAATCGGCGCGGACATTCCAAATAAATGGAAACCGGATATCTATGCATGTGGTCTTGTTACAATTGGTGAGAATTCGGTGATTCCATCAAATGTACAGATTGGAAAGAATACCGCAATCAGCGGATACACTGTGAAAGAAGATTATGTGGACGGTGTACTGGGAAGCGGAGAGACATTGATAAAGGCAGGTGAGCAGGCATGAAAGCAGTAGGGATTATTCTGGCAGGCGGAAGCAGCAACAAGATGAAGGAGCTGAATCGCAAGCGTGCAGCTGCGGCGATGCCAATTGCCGGAAGTTATAGAGCGATTGACTTTGCACTTAGCAACATGTCTAATTCGCATGTGGCTAAAGTCGCAGTATTGACACAGTACAACTCGCGTTCTTTAAATGAGCATCTTAATTCTTCCAAATGGTGGGATTTTGGACGTAAGCAGGGAGGATTATATGTATTTACTCCAACGATTACGGCGGAAAACAGCTTCTGGTTCCGTGGTACAGCAGATGCTATCTATCAGAATCTGGATTTTTTGAAGAAATGTCATGAACCATATGTAATTATTACATCGGGTGATGCTGTGTATAAGATGGATTACAATGATGTATTAGAATACCACGTGGCAAAAAAAGCAGATGTTACCGTTGTATGTAAAGAATTGAAGAACGGAGAGGACGCAAGAAGGTTTGGTATTCTCAAGATGGACGAGGATAATCGTATTCAGGAATTTGAAGAAAAGCCAATGTTTGCAAGATCCAGCATTATTTCTACCGGTATTTATGTCATTCGCAGACGTTTGCTCATTGATTTAGTGGAACAGTGCGTAGAGGATGAGAGATACGATTTTGTAAAGGACATTCTGATTCGTTATAAGAATCTGAAAAAGATTTACGGGTATAAGATTGATACATACTGGAGCAATATCACAACGGTAGATGCTTACTACAAAACGAATATGGATTTCTTAAAACCAGAGATGAGAAATCATTTCTTTAAAGAATATCCTGAGATTTATTCAAAAGTAAGCGATTTGCCACCGGCAAAATTTAATCCGGGAGCAGTTGTGAAAAATAGTTTAGTAGCAAGTGGAAGTATTATTAACGGGACTGTTGAGAATTCCATCTTGTTTAAAAAGGTATTTGTTGGAAAAAATTGCGTAATCCGAAATTCTATTATTTTAAATGACGTTTATTTAGGTGACAATACCTATATTGAAAACTGTGTTGTGGAGAGTCGTGATACCATTCGCGCAAATACAAGACATGTTGGAGAAGGAAAAATTAAAGTAGTAATAGAGAAAGGTGAAAGATACGGATTCTAGAGCCCCTACGCAAGGCCGCCGTATTAGAGAAAGGGAAAGAAATATGCAAATCACAGATGTACGTGTTCGTAAAGTTGCAAAAGAAGGAAAGTTAAAGGCAGTGGTATCAATTACTATGGATGATGAATTTGTAGTACATGACATTAAGGTAATCGAAGGAGAAAAAGGTCTCTTTATTGCTATGCCTAGTAAAAAGGCGCTTGATGGAGAATATCGCGATATTGCACACCCAATCAATTCTGGAACAAGAGAACGCATTCAAAGTATGATCTTAGCAAAATACGAAGAAGCGCTGCAGGAAGAAGAAACAGAAGAATAGATAAAATAAAAGGGCCATCCTCACGGATGGCTCTGTTTATTGAATATCCTTTTTACAATATTTCCAATATGCACTTCCGATTCCGATAATGGCAAATCCCATTCCAATCAAAACCAGAGTCATATCCAAATTCCCATTTGTCACAATATCGGCTCCTTCCGCATATCCAAAAGGAGTGATATATTTCAGAAATTCAGTACTTTCTGTTATATTTGAGATCAGATTTAAAAAGTACATAACCGTAGCAATTCCAAGTCCAATTCCGGCGCTTTTGCGTTTTAAAAAAGCAGAGATTCCGAAGCAGATTCCGGCAAGTTCGATCTGCACCAGAAAATATGCAAGATGGATCAAAAGCAGTTCTTTCCATGGAATGTCTTCCTTTATTAAAATCATAGATACTATGGAAAGACCAAGTACAAGGGCATTTAATATTACAATCTGCACCAAAACAGCAATGAGTTTTCCTGTTACAACTTGTGATCGTTTCACAGGATGTGTCAGTAAAAATTCTGCGGTACGTTCTTTCTCTTCTTTTGCAAGCATCGACACACTTGTGAGTGCTGCGAAAAATGCGCCTCCAAGTCCAAGTACGTTCCCGCATTCAATTGCGTAGTATCCGATCAGTGTTCCGAAATTCAGTCGATCCATACCGAAAGCCTGAGTAAAACTTCCCATGGATGCAAATACATCACTGACTCCGTCCATTTCTCCTTTCATTTCTGGAAAAAGGAAGATGCAGACTACTAATAAAAAAGAAATAGAAATCGTCCAGATTGCGAGCGATAGTTTCTCTTGTCTAAGTTCATGCTTTATGAGCGTCATTATATTTCACCTCCGTTTGTATAGTAATGCATAAAGATTTCTTCAAGGTCTGGCTCAGATACAGACAAATCTGTAATCGGATTCTGTGAAAGAAAATGGATCAGTTTGTTGATGTCTTCTCCATAAAGAAAACTGATTTCCCCATCGACAGTTTGAATATTGCGCACACCTGGCAGCTTAGACAGATCCGGATTCCCGTGAACAGTAACACGTTTGGCAGCAGTCTTTGCAAGTGCTTCTACCGTATCACATGCGATCAAGCGACCTTCGCGGATGATGGCAGCGCGGCTGCAATTACGCTGAATTTCGGACAAGATATGTGATGATAGAAAGATGGTAGTACCTTCCTGATTGCGCTCACGGAGAATATCAAAAAATTCTTTCTGCATAAGCGGGTCGAGACCGCTAGTAGGTTCATCCAAAATAAGAAGTTCTGGTTTATGTTGCAGTGCACAGACAATGGCAACTTTTTTTCGGTTTCCAAAAGAAAGTTCATCTACTTTGCGAGAAGTATCCAGCTGCAAGCGTTCGCAAAGTCTGGCAGCCTCTTCAGAACAGTTCTTTTTTCTTAAGTCAGCAGAAAGCTTAAGAACGTCACGTACACGCATTCCATTATAAAAAACAGATTCGGAAGGCAGATAGCCGATTTTGGACAAAATTTGTTGTTGGTTTTTCTGAATGTCCATGCCCAGAATTTCTGCATCGCCACTGCTGCAGCTTATTAAGCCAAGAAGCGTGCGGATTGTTGTGCTTTTACCGGCCCCATTAGGCCCTATGAATCCAAAGAACTCGCCTTGTTTTACTGTCAGATTTAAGTCTATGATCCCACGGTTTGTTCCGTAATGTTTTGTCAGGTTGGATGTTTTAATTGCGTCCATTATCATTCCTCTTTTCTAAGATAAATTTGTTTCCAAAATTCTATCATTTTTGTGAAATCTTTTTCCATCTTTTCGATGTCCATTTTGCCATTTCCATTTTGCAGCACTTCGCGTAGATATCCATCTGAAGCCCAATACATTTGTTTATACATCATTTCTAAATCAAGTCCTGGAATAAATTGATCTGGGTCAAGATTTACGAGTGTTTTGTTAGCTTTATAATCTAGAAATTTGTAGTAGCTTTTTTGAATAGCAGAGCATACGGAAGGATCTTTTTCATAAAAAGCCTTTATCACAAAACTCCCCATATAAGGATATTTTTTCATGATTTCTATTTTAGCTTTCATGCCGCGTTCCATCATTTCGAACAGCTCAGTCTGTTCATAGCATCCATATTTGGTCATATGCTTAATTGTAATCTGAGCACATTTTTTCCAGAGGAAAAGATAGAGTTCCTGCTTGTTCTTGAAATAATGGAAAAGCAGAGATTTACTGATATCAGCGGAGTCGGCAATTTCACTCATCGGACTCTTTTTATAGGAATTCTGAGAGAAAATGCGGTATCCGGCGTTGATAATTTTTTGTTGTTTCATTTTTGGTAAATTGAAAAATTTTTCGTTCATGAGAGCACCTCCGTTGACCGATTCGGTTAATTAACATTATAGAGCGTTGACCGTTTTTGAGAAGACCCCTTTGTTATTTACAGGGAAGATTATGTTTTGTTATAATAAAAAAATAAGTTACAAACTAGGGAGAATGAAGAAGTGAATTTACGCATTTTATTTGAAGACGAATATGTTATCGTATGCTACAAGCCATCGGGAGTTCCAACGCAGACGGCCAAACTTGGAGCAGTTGACATGGTGAGTCTTTTGAAAAATTATTTGTATAAGAATCAAAAGGAGAAAAAAGAACCATATGTAGCCGTGATTCATCGTTTGGATCAGCCGGTAGAAGGGATTTTGGTGTTTGCAAAGACGCCGTTTGCGGCGAGAGAATTGAATAAAGAAATGCAGCAGGGAGCGGGATTTGGAAAATATTATAAAGCAGTACTTTGCAAAATTCCAGGCCAAGACAAAGGAGTTCTTGAAAATTACCTTATAAAAGACGGAAAAACAAACACTTCCAGAGTCTGCTTACCGAATGACAAAGATGCAAAGAAAGCTGTTTTGGGATATGAAGTGCTTTCCAAGTCAGAAGACAAATGTCTGGTGAAAGTGAAACTGGAAACGGGACGCCATCATCAGATTCGTGTGCAGATGGCACATATGGGCTGTCCGATTTGGGGAGACACAAAATATGGAGTGCAGGATGATGCGGAAAACGTGTGGAAGCAGATTGCACTCTGCGCATATAGATTAGAATTTGTGCATCCAAAAACAAAGAAAAAGATGAACTTTGAAATTGAACCGGAAGGCGAGGGTTTTAGAATGCTTTCGTTTAGATTGGTTAACCATGATAAAGCAAAATGAGAAGGATGGTGTGAAAAGATGAAAAAGAGCATTGGCGCGCCTGTGTAGAGCACAGAGATTCTTTTGGGAATGATACGTTAGTCTCTGATCCAGAATCACATACATTCGAAGAGGGAGTTTGCACTGTCTGTGGAACAAAAGAGACCTCGGGGATAGGAGGAATGAGCTATCTTTTTGTGATTATCATTGTTGCAGGGATAGGTATGATGATCTCATTCCGATATAAAAGAAATACTATGGAAGCGACAACTTTTGGTCTTGACAAATTTAGAAAACTTTAATAAAATTAAGGGCAATTATTGAAATCGGCTGTGAAGAGGACTAGTATATACAGGACGCGCCCCAGAGAGAAAGCCATCTGGTGAAAGGCTTTTGCAAGAAATGTATGGAACCTACCTTGGAGCTCTGTGTGAAAACATAGCGTAGAACCAGCGTTAATGGTGTCTGAAAGAGAATCATAGCTTTCAATTGACAAGCATGTGATTAATTAGGGTGGTACCGCCGGAGCTTTTCGGTCCCTTTTTGGAGGGATGAAAAGAGACCGGCGTTTTTATTTTTAACGACTCGTTTAATCCCTTATATAAACAAAATAAAAGGAGAGAAACAAAAATGGCAAAGGAAAAAAAATTAGTAAAAGCGATTACTTCTCGTGATGAAGATTTCGCACAATGGTACACAGACGTTGTACGTGAAGCAAAATTAATGGATTATTCAAGCGTAAAAGGATGTATGAATTACTTACCAAACGGTTATGCAATCTGGGAAATGATTCAGGCAGACCTTGACAAACGTTTTAAAGATACAGGAGTAGAAAACGTATCATTACCATTATTGATCCCAGAAAGTTTATTACAAAAAGAAGCAGATCACATTGATGGTTTTGCTCCAGAAGTAGCTTGGGTAACACATGGTGGTATGGAAAGACTTCAAGAAAAATTATGTGTTCGTCCAACATCAGAAACATTATTCTGTGACTTATGGTCAAGAACAGTTCAATCATACAGAGACCTTCCAAAAGTTTGGAACCAATGGAACTCAGTTCTCCGTTGGGAAAAGACAACAAGACCTTTCTTACGTTCAAGAGAGTTCTTATGGCAAGAAGGACACACAATCCATGCAACATACGAAGAAGCAGAAGAACGTACAATTCAAATGCTCAAAGTTTACCAGGATTTCTACAAAGAATCAATGGCTATGCCATTTGTATCTGGTAGAAAAGCAGAACATGAAAAATTCGCAGGTGCTCAAGATACTTATACAGTAGAATCATTAATGTATGATGGAAAAGCATTACAGGCTGCAACAAGCCACTTCTTCGGAAGCGGATTCCCAGATGCATTTGATATCAAATACGTTGACAAGAACAATGAACTTCAAAGCGTACACGAAACATCATGGGGATTATCAACAAGAAGTATCGGTGGACTTATCATGGTTCATGGTGATGATGATGGTCTTGTACTTCCACCACATATTGCTCCAGTTGAATGCCGTATTATCCCAATCGCTCAACACAAAGAAGGTGTACTTGACAGAGCATATGCATTACTTGACGAATTAAAGAAAGCTGGATACAGAGTAAGAATCGATGCTTCAGATAAAACTCCAGGATGGAAATTCTCTGAACAGGAAATTCTTGGTATCCCAACACGTATCGAAATCGGACCAAAAGATATCGAAAACAATCAGGTTGTTGTTGTTCGTAGAGATAACCGTGAAAAGATTGTTGTTTCATTAGATAACATTGCAACAGAATTACGCAACATCTTAGAAACAATTCAATCAGACATGTACAACAAAGCAGAAGCATACTTACAATCACACATTCATACAGCTACAACATTAGATGAAATGATTGACAAATTCAAAACAAACCGTGGATTTGTAAAAGCTTGCTGGTGTGGAAATGAAGAATGTGAAGGCGAAGTGAAATACGTTACAGGTGGAGCAGCTACACGTTGCTTGATTGAAGACGAAGAATTTATTTCTGACAAATGTATTTTCTGTGGTAAACCAGCGAAACACATGGCTTACTGGGGTAAAGCATACTAGAATTTGAAACAGGTAAGATAGATCAAAGCGTAGTAAGATTAATTGAGAAAATTAATTTTACTACGTTTTTTATACTTTAGGAAACTTTTTCAATATGATATAATATGACGACATGAGAAGAAGCGAATGAAGAAGGAGGGTGCCCTACTATGAAAAGTCAGATAAAGATTCCACTGCCAGAAAAAGTAAGCTATATTATCAATACACTACAGGAACATGGTTATGAAGCATATGCAGTAGGAGGATGTGTTCGTGATTCTATTCTGGAAAGAGTTCCAGATGATTGGGACATTACGACTTCAGCTACGCCTTTAGAGACTAAGCAGTTGTTTCCACGAACATTCGATACGGGAATTGAGCATGGAACGATTACTGTTATGATGGAGAAGGATGGTTTCGAAGTAACAACATACCGTGTAGATGGAAAATATGAAGACAGCCGCCATCCAAAGGAAGTGACATTTACAAGATCTCTGAAAGAGGATTTGCTTCGTCGTGATTTTACAATTAATGCTATGGCATACAATGATAAAGAAGGGCTTGTAGACATTTTCGGCGGAATCGAAGATTTAGAAAATAGGACGATACGATGCGTGGGAGATGCAGAGGCGCGTTTTGGTGAAGATGCACTCCGTATCCTAAGAGCAATTCGTTTTGCGGCACAACTGGGATTTACGATCGAGGAAAGCACACAGCTGGGAATTATAAAGCTTGCCCAGACGCTGGCAAATATCAGCGCAGAAAGAATTCAGGTTGAATTGATTAAGATGCTGGTTTCGCCAAATCCAGGACTGCTTCGAAAAGCATACGATCTTGGCGTGACAGCTGTCATTTTGCCGGAGTTTGATGCAATGATGGAGACAGCGCAGGAGACACCACATCACATGTATACAGTAGGGGAACATACATTAAAAGGGATTGAAGGAATACGCGCAGACAAGATTTTACGTTTGGCAATGCTATTTCATGACATCGCGAAACCGGTGACGAAGACATTTGATGAAGGCGGGACAGCCCATTTCAAACTTCATGATATTAAGGGAGTTGAGATGACAAAAGCAATCTTAAAACGATTGAAATTTGACAACGATACCTTAGGGAAAGTGACGAAACTGGTACAATATCATGATTACCGTATTGCGGCGACTCCAATCACGGTACGCAAAGCAATGAACAAAATTGGAGAAGATTTATTCCCGTATTATCTGGAAGTGCGAAAAGCAGACGTGATGGCGCAGAGTGAATATATGCGAGAAGAAAAATTAAAAAATCTTGCAGAAGTTGAAATCTGCTATCAAGAGATTTTAGAAAAAGCGGAATGTGTGACATTGAAGGCGCTTGCTGTTACAGGAAGTGATTTGATAGAAGCAGGGATGAAACCAGGAAAGAAGATGGGAATTGTCCTAAACACGTTATTAGAAATGGTTTTGGAAGATCCAGCTCTTAATACAAAAGAAAAATTATTAGAATTGAGTAAAACAATAGGGGACACAGTTTGATGCTGCGTCCCCTCTAAATTTGCATGGATTTGGCTTGCCTTAATAAAAAACGGTATTTTTTCCAGGCAGCGTTGCCTTCGTAAATATAACAGTCAATTAAATCTGGATCCATGGCATTTTGAAAATTGTGATAAGCGATATCAATCTGCGTTTTTACTCGCTCGATTTCTTCTAGAAGTTCGTAATCCATAGTTGGATTGGGAGTTGTTTTCTTGAATAAATGCATATGAACCTCCTGTGGTCTCAATCATTCCTATTACTGAAAGTATAGACAGAAAATGGTGATATAATACCAAAATCTGTGTTTTTTGTATAATTTATTTAGGTTTGGCATAAGGTGATAAAAAAAGGAAAATTATATGAAAAGATTTTTAGGAAGAGCAGTTTTGGGAATGCTATTGATTTATGGCATTAATCAATATTTGATTTCTCAGGATATCTCTGTGTATGTAGGAATGAATCCGATCAGCTTTTTGACATCTGGAATCCTTGGAATTCCTGGGGTCGCATTGCTTTATGGGATTATGGTATTTCAAATTTTATAGAAGTTGCACAAAAATAAAAGATTTTCAAAAAACCACTAGACAATTAAAAAATTGATGATTATAATACGACGTACAAGTTAGTTATTCTTAATATTCTTAAAAATCAATGCCGATTCCGGCAAATATTCCAAAGCGAAACAAAATTAGAAAAAGTACAAGGAGGATAGTTTTGAGTGAAAAAAATGTAATGATATGTGATAAAGAGTTCCTTTTTGCAGAAGGTCTTGCCGAAAATGTGTCAGTTCGTAACGAATTTGCAGTGAAAGTATATGCCTGTACGAATATTGACAGGGTTTTACGTTTTCAAGGTCGAAAGAAAATACATATCTTGATCATTGATGAAAGATTTCCAGGAAGTTATCGAAATGAGATTGAGGCAGATCAGATCTTTGTCTTGACGAAAGACAAGTGTAAGGATTTGCAGGAGAACGAAAAAGAAATCTATAAATATCAAAGTGCAGACAAAATATTGGCAGAAGTTTTTGAAATATACTGTGAAAATACGAAAGACAACATTTTAAAAAGTTTTCGAAAAGGGAAGCACAGACTAATTGCTGTTTATTCGCCGCTTCATCGACTTGGCAAGACGACATTTGCATTGGCACTTGGAAAAGAAAAGGCAAAAAATGAAAAGGTATTGTATCTGAATTTCGAAGAATACGCTGATATTGGAGGACGATTTGAAGGTACAGAAGGAAGAAACCTGGGAGATCTGTTGTATTATATGCGGCAGGAAAAGGGAAATTTCACACTGCGCCTGGCGTCAATGGTTGGGAAAATGTCGGAACTGGATTATGTATCGCCGATTAACAGTAGTGTAGATTTAAAAGAAGTCACCCGGGAAGAATGGATTGAGTTTATTGGGAAAATTCAGAAAGAGAGTATGTATGAGACGATTCTTTTGGACATAAGTGAAAGTATGCAGGGATTGTTTGAGATACTACGGTTGTGTGACAGGATTTATATGCCGATTCTAACGGATGATATATCAGAAAAAAAGTTACGTCGTTATGAAGAGAATCTAGCACATCTTCAGTTTTCAGATATTTTAGAAAAAACATATCAATTTGCTGCTGTGGAAGATATGGAGGAATATGGAAGGACACTGGTAAAGGAGGAATCGTAATATGATACAGGCAGAAGAATTACATGGAAGAATATTAGAAGAACTGGACTTGTCAAAAGATTTGGATGATGAACAGCTTATGGAGTTGATTCATAAGGTGTTGAAAGAAAAGTCGCAGGAAGTACCGATTTCCTTGCGGGAAAAAGCGCTTTTGGGAAAAGAATTGTTTAATGCATTCCGTAAACTGGACATCTTGCAGGAATTGATAGAAGATGAAGAGATTACAGAGATTATGATTAATGGGACTGATCATATTTTTATAGAAAAAGAAGGAAGATTGCTCCAGTTAGAAAAAAGATTTGTTTCACGAAATAAACTGGAAGATGTAATTCAGCAGATTGTGTCAAGGGCCAATCGTATCGTGAACGAAGCATCACCAATCGTAGATGCAAGACTTGAGGATGGCTCCAGGGTAAACGTTGTCTTGCCTCCGGTTGCGATTAACGGTCCAATAGTTACAATTCGTAAATTTCCAAAAGATGTGATGACGATGGAAGAGCTCTTAAAAAGAGAGTCTATAAACCAGGAAGTTGCGGGTTTATTGGAACGTCTGGTGATTGCCAGATATAACATTTTCGTAAGCGGCGGTACGGGTTCTGGGTAAAACGACATTTTTAAATGCAATATCTGACTACATTCCACGAGACGAGAGAATTGTTGTAATTGAAGATAGTGCGGAACTACAGATTAAGGGAATACCAAATCTGGTGCGCCTGGAGGCGAGAAATGCTAACGTGGAAGGAACTGGAGAGATTACGATACGGGATTTGCTGAAAAGTTCACTTAGAATGAGACCATCGCGCATTATAGTCGGCGAAGTTCGCGGAAGTGAAGCAATCGATATGCTTCAAAGTCTTAATACCGGACATTGTGGAGCAAGCAGCGGGCATTCAAATAGCCCACAGGATATGCTTAGCAGATTGGAGACAATGGTTTTAATGGGGATGGAGATGCCGCTTTCAGCAATTCGAAGGCAGATTGCTTCAGGAATTGATATTATTGTTCATTTAGGCAGATTACGAGATAAGAGCAGAAAGGTATTGAAGGTCGTTGAAGTGCTCGGATATGAAAATGGAGAGATTCAGTTACAGACGCTATTCGAGTTTCAAGAAAAATCTATGATAGATGGGAGGATAAAAGGAGAATGGATACAATTACATGAAATACAAAATAGAGAAAAATTACTGGCAGCGGGATATCAGTAAAAAAGAATATCTAAAAGCAATATTTCAGGGAATACTGCTAATCTTTATTATTTCCTACTTGTTTTACGGGAAATTTCTATATGCAATTCTATTATCACCTTATTTGATCCGATATTTTAAATCATGGGAAAAACAAATTATCAAAAAGAAAAGACAAGAATTTCAGGAACAGTTCAAAGAAGCCATTCAATCTTTATCAGCAGCACTTGCTGTGGGCTATTCTGTGGAAAACGCAATGCGGGAAGCATGGAAAGATCTCCAGCTAAT
This sequence comes from Faecalimonas sp., assembly GCA_045121495.1. Lineage (GTDB taxonomy): Bacteria > Bacillota > Clostridia > Lachnospirales > Lachnospiraceae > Faecalimonas. The sequence continues at coordinate 58,625 of JBGVGF010000102.1, read as the reverse complement.
ATACAAGAAAGACGAAAAAATCTTAAAAGAGTTTCAGTATATGACTCGACAACTGGAAATGAATATCCCGGTGGAGACAGTCTTAAATGAACTGTCAGCGAGAACAAATGTGGATGATGTAAGATTATTTGTTACAGTCTTTACTATGGCTAAAAGGAGCGGTGGAGACATGATTTCAATCATCCACAATGCAGCAAATCAGATCGGTGAAAAGATTGATGTAAAGCGTGAGATTAATACGATGATGACTGCCAAGAAACTGGAATTTCAAATTATGAGCATCATTCCGATGGGAATGATTTGTTACCTAAAAATCAGTTTTCCGGAATTTATGGAGGTCCTATATGGAAATTTACTCGGTGTTTTCATTATGACTATCTGTCTTCTGGTATATTTGGCAGCTTATGAAATTGGAAAACGGATCATAGAAATTGAGGTGTAAAATGGCAATTTGTTTGATGATGACGGCAGGTATTGGTATCTTGTTCTTCTTATATAAGAAGGGGAAGGTGCTAAAAGGGCTGGAGCGAAAAGAAATCAGATATATTTTCTTGATTCTTATATTGAGTAATTTAATGGCATTTGTTCTCTTTGTCTTAAATTGGAAACAGGCGTCCGGTGAGAATGAAGTTGTTCGCAACACATATGGCGAGGGCAGTAAAAAAGAAACATTTAAAGTAACTTTGGAAGGGGAACTTGAAAGTGAACCAATTATGGTAGAGGTAAAAGAGCGAGAATATACCCAGGAAGAGACAAAAGAAATGTTTGCACAAGTCATAGACGCACTGGACGAGGTGATTCTTGGTGAAAATGAGAGTTTTGATAAGATTGAGCATGATCTGAAGCTGGTAAGTGTACTTGAGGAATATCCAGTGGAAATCAATTGGGAGTTAAGCTGCTATGATGTAATAGACGAAAAAGGAGCGATTCTGGAAGAGTACAATACGAAAGAAGGCACCTTGGTTGAACTGAGGGGAACAATTATGTATCTGGAAATGGAGGCGGTTTATACGGCAAATGCTATGATATTTCCAGAAGTGAAAAGCGCAAAAGAAATGCTTTTAGATGAGATTATGGAAGTGATTGAATATGAAGAAGAAGAAACCCGGCAGGAAGAGTCATTTGTTTTACCGAAGTCTATTCATGGAAAGAAAATAAAATGGCAAAAAGAAAAGGATACAACCGGATACTATGTAATTGTTCTTGGAATCGTTGCAGTCTGTTTTATTTTGATAAAAAAGAAACGGGATGAGCAAGAAAAGAAGAAAAAAAGGCAGGAGCAAATGCTACGGGATTATCCGGAAATTGTTAGTAAATTCACATTACTTCTGAGCACTGGTATGACACTGAAAGCGGTCTGGTTAAAGATTATACAGACATATGAGGAACAGAAAAAGCATACAGGGATACGAGAAGTATATGAAGAAATGTGTATTGCAGGCAGAGAAATGCAGGGTGGTATTACGGAAAAAGAGGCATATGAGAGATTCGGACAACGTATTGGCCTTATCCCCTATATGAAATTTAGTGCACTGCTGTCACAAAATCTGAAAAAAGGGAATAAGGGTTTGACGGAAATACTCTCTATGGAGTCAATGCAGGCGTTTGAAGAAAGGAAAAGTATTGCAAAGAAAGCAGGAGAAGAAGCAAGTACGAAATTGATGTTTCCGATGTTTGGAATGTTGGCAGTTGTATTATTTATGGTAATCGTACCTGCATTTTTATCGATACAGATATAAGGAAAGGAGAAAATTATGAATCAAATGAAATGGTGGGGAACCTGGATTTGTAAAAAACAGACAAAAGGTTCTGTTATGGTAGAAGCTATTCTTGTATTAGTGGTGCTGATTGCACTTGTTGTAATTTTTAAATCACAATTAACAGATTTGGTGAGGGATATTTTTGAAAAGATTACACGAGAAGCAATTCGCATTTAAAGGAGGAATTACTCCATTTTTTAGCTTGGTCTTTATACTTCTTCTGGCTTTGGTAGGAGCGATGATACAGAGTGCCTCGATACAATCCAGTAAAAGTATAAAGCGAGCAGAAATGAATCTTGCGCTGGAGAATTTGTTCGCAGAGTATCATAAGGAATTGCTTCAGGATTATGAACTGTTTGTAAGGGAAGGGAACGATGAACAGAAAATCAAAGAACGTCTGGAGTTTTATGGAATAGTGAATACGCAACACGAGATTATAGAATCGACATTGCTTTCAGACTTAAATGGACAGGCATTTTATGAGCAGGCAGTTGCAAGTATGGGTGGAACTACGGAAACAATTAGCATCCCTGCAGAAACAATGAGTGAAGCGAAAGAAAATGAAGTGGAAGTGTTGGACAAATTTTTACAGGAAGAAGGCTTAGAACTTCCGGCAGAAAATAATCCGATAGCAGAGGTAAATCAATTAAGGCAATCAAATCTATTATCTTTAATCTATCCAAATCAGGAACAATTATCCAATCGAAATATTGAACTGGAAGGTCTTGCGTCTCATCGTACATTGGAAAAAGGTGTAGGATATAGCAAAAGTCAGTCGGAAGACAGTGTAAAAAATCAGACATTGTTTGCCTTGTATCTGACGGAGCATTTCAATGATATGCTAGACAATTCACAAGAGCATGCTCTCGTCTATGAAGTGGAGTATCTGTTGGCTGGAAAGTCAAGTGATCAGGAAAATTTAAAATATGTTGCTGAGAAGATCCTGAAATTTAGAATAGCAGTGAACTACGCGTATCTTTTTACAGATGAAACGAGACAGATGGAAGCAGAAGCAGTCGCACTGGGGCTTAGTACACTGGCTGCAGCTCCAGAGGCGGCATCCATGGTAAAACAGGCATTATTGTTTGCATGGTCTTACGGGGAAAGTATTGTAGACCTTCGCTCACTTATGGAGGGAGAAAGGGTTCCTATTGTAAAAACCTCGGAAACATGGCAATTACAGCTTTCAAACATTTTTCAATTGGAATCAAATGCAGAGATTGGAAAAGAAGCAGAGCTTAGCGATGGTATAACGTATAGAGAATACTTGAAAGTACTTCTTTTTGCAGAAAGAAGAGAAACACTTTGTATGCGTGCGTTGGACTTATTAGAGCTAAATACAGGAATCCAAGCTGATGGATGTATTACACAGCTCAAAATTCAAAGTATATGTCAGCTTCAAAGAGGTGTGACATACACGTTTCAGACCAATTATAAATACAAATAAAACGAAATGAGGTGAATGCAGATGTCCTTTCCATCTTTTATACAAATTTCACAAATAAATATTACCCCATATTATATACGAAAGGAGAGCGACTCTTTTATGGCACGATGTAACAATTTTTTCTCCCACTCTTTTAAGGAAAGGACATCTGCATTCACCTCAAAGGCAAGTATAACGGTGGAAGCAGCGTTTTCTGTCAGTTTTTTCTTTATAGCGATTATGTGTCTTATCTGCCTGTTCGAAATTATGGCACTGCAAATTGAAATAAAAAGTGCGATGCATTCTGTGGGAAAGGAAATGGCAGTAGAGGCTTATTGGAATCCGTTACTTTTTCCAAGTAAGGTAGAAAATGAGATTGTGAAAACAGTAGGTACAGATAGATTAGAAAACAGCATGGTTGTGGGCGGCAGCAAGGGAATCGATTGCTCAGCGTCAAAAATGTACAGTGGAACTACGATTATGGACCTATGTGCTTATTATCAGATTGAAATTCCGGTATTTATGTTTCGAATACCAATCATTGCTCGAGAAGAAATTATTCGGGTAAAAGGCTGGAGCGGTCAAGAAGAGGCTTATGCTTCTACTCAGAAGCGGGAAATGGTGTATGTAACAGAACGAGGAACGGTATATCATAAAGAGCTTTCATGTACATATCTTGAGTTATCAATTAATACAGTTCCTGTAAAAAACATATCCGAAATTCGAAACGAGAATGGCGGCAAGTATAGTCCGTGCGAAGTGTGCGGCGATAAATTAGAAAATCAGAAAAACGTATACATAACTGATTATGGAACGCGATACCATACTTCCCTGGAATGTAGTGGTATCGACAGAAATATCTATGTGATTCCATTATCGAAGGTATCTGGATTGGGAGGATGTTCAAAATGTGTAAAATAACAGACGGAATTATTATGATTTTTTTGGTACTGGCGGGGATGATAGATTGGAGGACAAAACAGATTCCTTTGCTGCTTTTAATTAAGATGGGGCTGTGTATTTTACTTTTTCGGCTTTTGATCGTAGATGTTTCTGTGAAAGCGACGGTAGGTGGCATTGTGATTGGATTACTCTTTTTCGCTATGGCGAGAGTTACAAAAGAGGCAATTGGTTATGGAGACTGTTGGATAATACTGATGCTCGGAGTTTATTGCGGAGGTTTTGAAGTGATTCAAATTGTATTGTTGGCAAGCCTTGGAACTGCGATTGTTTCTATTATATATTGCATACGAAATGGATGGGGACGAGAACATGAAATACCGTTTATACCGTTTATGGCAGCGGCGTATATGGGAGTGGTTTTATTTTGACGAAAAAACTGAAGGCAAATCTGGCAATAGAGGCAGCAGTAATTATTCCAATGGTGATTCTTATGTTTGCTGGAATGATTACAGTACTTTTCTATTATCATGACAAGATTATAATAACAGGAGCAGCATATGAAGTAGCGACTGTAGGCAGTTCTGAGGAAGAAATTACCCGGGAGGAATTGGGCAAACAATTCGAGGAACGGGTAGACAGGAAACTGCTCTTATTTAGGAAGATTCATATTAGTATTCAAATAGAAGAAAAGGATTTGATAATGCAGTGCAAGGCTGTTCGAAATGGAATGGTTTTGGAAATAGAGATTTGTATGAGCAGAACAAATCCAGAAAAAAATATTAGAAACATGCGCAGTATAGAACGAATAGAAAATCAGATTGGAGATAGCAAATGAAGGCATATTATAAAAATAACCTGAAACAGGCAGAATTGATTCTGACAGGTGAGGAAGACGAAGAAGAGGATTTTCAGGCAATGATGCTGCAGGAAAATGAAATCCCAGGATTATTAAAAACGAAAGTAAGATATATGGACAATATTAGTCATTATTATTACGACATCAGTGGAAAAGTCTCTTTGAAAATGAGACACGAAAAAGAAAAATTAAAGCAAGGCGATATCAAGAGACTGATTCAGCAGCTGTTAAGCACGATTAAAGGAATACAGAAATATATGCTGGAAGGAAGAGGAATCTTACTTGACCCACAATACATTTATTGTGAAAAACAACAATATTTATTTTGTTATTATCCGCCAAATAAAGTTGAAATGAAAAAAGAGTTCCATAAGCTGACGGAATTTTTTGTGAAAGAGGTAGATTATCGTGACAAGGATGGCGTCTATCTTGCATATACACTCCATAAGGCAACGATGGAAGAACATTATAGTATTGAACGAATCATGGAAGAGATCGTAAGCGAAAAAGAAGAACCCATTGTAGATTATCAAGAAAAAATGGAAGAAAAGATAGATGACAATATGGCAATTGCTGAGGAACCGGACTTTTGGGAACCAGTAAAATCACTTTTGGATAGAAAAAAACGTGAAAAATGGGGGTATTGGGACGAGATACATATTGAAGAAGATGACTTGTAATCAATTTTGAAATTTTCTATAATGTTTTTATGATCTGTTAGGAAAGGAAAACATTATGGGAAAATATAATAATATGATTTGTACAATCTCGTTGATTGTGATGAATGCTGTTGTATTTCTATATTTATCGTTTGGAGGTATGACAGAAGATGGCTATTACATGTTGGAACATGGGGCTATGTATGTACCATATTTTTTGGAAGGGAAAGAATATTATCGCATCATCTCCTGTATGTTTTTACATTTTGGATTTGATCATTTGATGAATAATATGCTTACACTAGGAATTCTTGGAAGGTACTTAGAACCAGTAATCGGAAAAGGAAAGTTTCTAGCCGTATATTTTATCAGTGGGCTAGGTGGCAGTGCATTGTCAATTGCAAGTGAAGTTTTTTCAGGAGAGTATTATGTTTCGGCAGGAGCTTCCGGTGCTATATTTGGACTCACCGGCGCTCTGCTTTGTCTGACCATTCTAAATCATGGAAAGATTCCTGCAATTTCAACACAAAGAATGTTTCTTATGGCAGGAATCAGTTTATATAATGGTTTTGTAAGTGAGGGCGTAGATAATTTTGCCCACTTGGGTGGATTGTTTTGTGGATTTCTAGTGATTTATATTATTAGTCTTCAGCAATATAGAAAAGACTGTTCCAACATTTTCTGATGAAGCGACTGTAATTTCTCCACCGTGAGCTTCGATGATTCGTTTGCAGATTGAAAGACCTAATCCGTTACCATCTTTTTTGTATGTGACAAAAGGTTCGAAGATAGTAGGAAGCTGTTCTTCTGAAATACCACATCCAGTATCTTTGATGAGAATTTCAATATCCTCATCATGCTGTGTAGCGGTAAGAAAGATAGAACCATCAGGTGATATCGCTTCATAAGCATTTTTTAGTAGATTCAAAAATACTTCTTGTAATTTCGTTTTATCTCCTGTAATCTGATGAATGGAAGAATCGATTTTAGAAGTATATTCTATTTTAGATGAAGCGATAGATGCAGCAAATGAGAGAGAAATTTGCTCTAAAAGGGTATGTAGATCAAAAGTTGTCAGGTTTAGGCGTTCGGATTTAGCGAAGCTTGATAATTCATCTATAAGGAAATTCATATATTCTATATCCTGAGAGAGTGTAGACCAGTATTGGAAGTCTTTTACCTCGGGATGCTTCATTTCCAGAAATTGAATTGTGCTGTATAATGTTGTGAGCGGGTTACGAAGCTCATGGGAAAATCTACTGAGCATTAACTCAGTGTCTTTATTAAATGTCATATAGATACCACCTTTCGACACAAGTGTATCACTGCCAGAGGGTTGATTCAAATATAATCATGTGACAAAAAGTGACACAATTCGACAAAGAATATTACGATAAAATTTAAGAAAGTGAGAGATGAATTATGAGAGACGAGAATTGTATTTTTTGTAAAATCGCAGCAGGAGATATTCCATCTGCGACATTGTATGAAGATGACGACTTCAGGGTAATTTTAGATGTAGCTCCAGCTTCAAAAGGACACGCACTGATTTTACCAAAAGAACATTATGCAAATCTTTATGAATTGGACGATATACTTGCATCAAAAGCATTCGTACTTGCGAAAAAGATGATTACAGTATTGAAAGATATTGTTGGTTGTGATGGATACAATGTTTTACAAAACAATGGAGAAGCAGCAGGACAGACAGTATTTCATTTCCATATGCATTTGATTCCAAGATATTCAGATGACACTGTGAAAATTGGCTGGCCATGTGGTACATTGACGGAAGAAGAAAAAGCAGAAATTCTATTAAAAATCAGCCAATCATAGTAGGCAGATTATGATAAAATAAAAAGAAATTAAGAAGAGGATATTTATTGTGAACTGTACATCAACGAAAGAAGAAAGGTTTGACAGTATCTATCGGTCTTATTCGGATGATGTTTTTAAGCTTTGTCTGTACTTTACAAGGGATCGTGACACGGCACAGGATCTTGCACAGCAAACATTTATAAAGTGTTATAATCATTTTGAAGATATTAGTCCGGAATATATGCAGGCGTATCTGATGCGTATAGCCAGAAATCTATTCTATAATTATCAAAGGGATACGAAAAAAGAAATAAAAACAGATGTTGCAGTAGTTGATACTCACCGTGAAAAATTGCTGACAGAAAGTCTGGAAGAAGAATATTTTAGAGAAAGACGCAGAGAAATGCAAGCCGAACTGAGTGGAAACATCTTAGAAAATATGCGTAAAGAAAATGAAGGCTGGTATAAAATATTTAGTATGATGTATTTTGATGATAAAACACATGATGAGATTTCGCACGAGTTAGGAATAACAAAAGAAGTATTATATAGCAGAATACATAGGGCCAAAAGATGGGTACGAAGACATTATGAAAAAGAATTTGAAGAGATGACCAATATGGCCTAAGGGAAAAGAAAAAGGTGTCGGAAAGACACCTTTTTGTAATTTTAATCATATAAGTGCCACGATAATGATTTATCTGGCAGCATCTTCGATTAAACCGATAATAGTATTGATCGAGTCTTGCTGAGAAGATTGTTTCATTGTCGATATGTAGGCGTCCTTTTCTTTGTACAATTTGTGAATCATATCTAATAATACCTGATCGTTTAATTCTTCTTCTTCGAGAACAATACTAAATCCCTGACGTTCGAATGAGCGTGCATTTAAAATCTGGTCACCACGACTTGCATTTGCAGATAGTGGAATCAGCAGATTTGGCTTATGAAGAGCAAGTAGTTCACAGATAGCATTTGCACCCGCTCTTGAAATTACGATATCTGTAAGAGCAAAAATATCTTTTAATTCTTGTTTGATATATTCAAATTGAACATATCCATCTAATCCTTTTAGGGATTCGTCTATCTTTCCCTTACCGCATAAATGAACAACGTGAAAATCTTTTAAAAGTTTTGGCAGGATGGCACGTACTGCGTTGTTAACAGCAACAGAACCAAGGCTCCCACCTACGATAAGAATGACAGGCTTATCTCCGGTAAGACCACAAAGTCTTAAAGCTGCTTCTTTGCTTCCGGTCATCAATTCCTGACGAATAGGAGAACCTGTAAGTACTGCTTTTTCTTTTGGAAGATGTTCCAATGTCTCTGGGAAATTGCAGCATACTTTTGAAGCAGAAGGAATGGAAAGTTTGTTTGCAAGACCAGGTGTCATGTCTGACTCATGAATAATAGTAGGAACATGATGTTTTTTTCCAGCCATTACGACAGGTACAGAAACGAAACCGCCTTTTGAGAAAATAACATCTGGTTTTAATTCTTTGATCAGTTTGCTGGCTTCAGAAAATCCTTTTAATACACGGAAAGGATCAGTGAAATTTTGAAGACTAAAATATCTTCTCAGCTTTCCAGAAGAGATTCCGTGATATGGAATCCCAAATTGTTCGATGAGTTCCTTTTCGATTCCTGTGTAAGAACCGATGTAGTGAATATCGTATCCAAGTTCCTTCAAGCGAGGTAAAAGAGCAATATTTGGTGTAACATGGCCTGCTGTACCGCCGCCAGTTAAGATAATACGTTTCATAGCATTCCTCCGAAAATTAATATATATCAGTTTATATTATATTAAACAGTATTTGAATAAAGGTCAAGAAATATGAAATTTTAAACTTTTATACATTTTTTGTAAAAAATGCGTCAGATTATTACAACAAATGTGTTTTATTAATAAAGACATTTTCCTGGAAAACTACTGTCACCACTGTATATAATTTGCTTATGAATGTATACTTTCTATTTTATAAACCACCGATAGCCTTGTTCGGGAGAGTATTAATCCATGAATGACAGTGGTGACAGTAGTTTCCCAAATTAGAAAAAAAGGAATGGATTCTCCACCATTCCTTTTTATTTTTAAAATTATTGAGCGATAGCTGATTTTAAAGCACAAGCCAATTGATCAGGACATGATGTTGGACGTGGACCGCATTTGATTCCCTCGATACGAGAAATTGCTTCATTAACATCCATGCCGTCTACTAAAGCAGCAACACCTTGCGTGTTACCTGAACATCCGCCGATAAATTTTACGTTTTTAACCTTGTTATCTTCAATCTCAAATTGAATTTCGCGTGCGCAAACTCCCTTTGTCTTGTATTGCATAACTAACTCCTCCTGTGTAAACTATTTTACCGAGTCTATTATATCAAAATATATTTAAAAAAACTAGTCATATATAAAACACTTTGAATGGATTTACAAGGAATTTACTGCGTGTTAAAATGTGAATGAAAAAGACTCAGACAAAGAATAAAAAGCGAGGAAGAAAGCTATGATAATAGGAATTATTGGCGCAATGGAGGAAGAAGTATCCATTTTAAAAGAGACAATGGAGATACAAGAGACTGTTGAATATGCGGGTATGACATTTTGTAAAGGAAAATTGTGCGAGAAAGATGTAGTTATTGTAAGAAGTGGGATTGGGAAAGTAAATGCCGCAATCTGTGCTCAGGTTTTAGTAGATAAGTTCCAGGTAAAAGTACTTCTTAATACTGGGATTGCAGGTTCATTAGATGCTGCAATCGATATTGGGGATATGGTGATCTCTACAGATCTGGTTGAGCATGATATGGATGCATCTATTTTTGGAGATCCGGTTGGTCAAATCCCAAGAATGGATACATTCTCATTTCCAGCAGATCCTGTGCTTGTTGAGAAAGCAAAGGAGGCAAATATGCAGGCAAATCCAGATATCCAGACATTTACAGGACGAATTGTAAGTGGTGACCAGTTTGTATCTTCATCAGAAGTAAAAGAAAGACTGGTTACAAATTTTCAGGCAAAATGCACAGAGATGGAAGGTGCAGCAATTGCCCACGCAGCATATCTTAACAAGATTTCGTGTGTCATAATCCGAGCAATTTCGGATAAAGCCGACAATAGTGCAACCATGGATTATCCAACATTTGAAAAGAAAGCAATCGAGCATTCTGTAAGGCTTGTACAGAATTTACTCCCTAGAATTTAATATGATCCCAAAGAAAAAATCGACAAAATTTAACCAGAGATACAAGTCGACATGTAGTTTTTTGTAAAACGGTTTTTGAGTCCTCCCGATTATTTTCCTGTATAATACAGGTAAAGAAAAAAAGGAGGACTTTTTATGTTAGAAGCAATCGTAAGACATGGTATTATTTTTTATGCAATGGGAATCACAATGGGAATTGGAGTCTTTGCAAAGGTGATTTCTCATATTACGGTAAGAAGAATGGTGATGGCAGCCAGTGAAATACAAAAGAGTGAGCATAAACTAATGCGTCTGGTCAAAGCAAAATTTGAACATGCAAGTATGGTAAGTGATAAGGTACAGAATGTAAAAGCTTTCGTGAAGAAATATTTATACGAATACAAAGTTTTGGGAATGAGGCTTGGAACCTGGCAGGGAATCCAGATAAAGGCGGTCTGGATTTTGGCAACATTAGGAATTATCGGAGGATTTGCAAGTTATAGTCTGCAGGGAATGAACGAGCAGACATTTCAGTATATTAGTTGGACAGGCATTCTAACGACCCTCCTATTGCTGATACATATGCTGACAGACGAGAAGATAAGACTGGAAGCAGCAGAAAATTATATGGTGGATTATCTGGAGAATGTCTGCATCCACCGTTATGAAAAAGCGAGTCAGTCGGCATCAAAAGTGGAAGAAATCAAGCCTTCTGAACCTGAAATTAAGGAAGAAACGGAATCTACAAGAGAACGAATGGAACAAGAAATGCGTATCCGAGCGATACTAGAAGAGTTTTTGGCTTGATAATCATAGATACATTTGTTAAAATATAGATAACTATGAGAAGCCGTTAGAGAAATTATAGTAAAATCATAGCCAGAGCTGCTGAGAATCAGCAGCTTTGGTTTTTATGTACATAAGGAGGAACAGCCATTGTTATCGAATCAAGTACTTAACAGAATCATTGCTGATATATATAGAATAACAAATATTAACTGCTCAGTTTGGAGTATGGAAGGAAAATGTCTTGTCAGCACCTGTGGTGAAAATACACGAATAAAAGAAAAGGTGCAGAAGTTTTTGCAGGATTTTGAAATAGAAGAGAAAATTACAAAAAAAGGTGCATTTTTTGTAATTCGAGATGATGAAGAACTTGGCTATATCCTCGCATTTCATGAGACAACAGATCATATCGATGTGACAGGAAGGTTATGTGTTTGTCAGTTCGAACACTTAATTCGTGCGTACAAAGTACGTGTTGATCGAAACCGTTTCTTTCAAAATCTACTATTAGATAATTTGCTTTTGGTTGATATTCACAACCAGGCAAAAAAACTTAACGTAGATACAGAAGCAAGAAGATGTGTATTTACAATTCAGCCAAAGCAGGAGGCAGATAGTCTTGTTTTGGAAACGATGCGTGGTCTTTATGCAACAGGGACAAAGGACTATGTTACATCTGTAGACGAAGCACATATTGTATTAGTGAAATATCTTGAAAATACAGAAACATATAAAGATTTAAATAATATTGCAAAAACAATTGTAGATATGCTGAATACAGAAGTTATGATTGGTGTTCGTGTCGCATATGGTACGATTGTTGATAATTTGAAAGATGTTTCAAAATCCTACAAAGAAGCGACAATGGCGTTGGATGTAGGAAGAGTTTTCTATGCTGAACGAAACGTGCTTGCTTACAACGAACTTGGAATTGGTCGTTTGATTCACCAGCTTCCAATCTCGCTTTGTGATATGTTTTTGAAAGAAGTATTCAATGGAAACGCATTAGAACAGTTTGACGAAGAAACGCTTAGTACTGTAAATCTATTTTTTGAAAACAGTCTGAATATTTCAGAAACGGCTAGAAAATTGTACGTACACCGTAATACCTTGGTTTATCGTTTGGAGAAAATCCAGAAAACAACAGGACTGGATGTACGTGTTTTTGATGATGCTCTCACATTTAAAATTGCATTAATGGTAACAAAACACATGAAATCCGTGCAATAACTGGAAAGTTGTGATATAATGGGCGTCAAATTAATTTAAACTGGAGGATATGAGATATGATTAAACTTTATGAACAAGGTGCATATCTTTTAAATGGCACAGAACTTATTGAAGATACAAGTGAAGCACAAGCAATGATCGCTGCTAAAACTGGAAAGACAGTGGATAAAGCAGAAGCAGCAAAAGAAACAATTGCATACAGTATTTTAGAAGCTCATAATACATCTTCAAATATGGAACGCTTGAAGATTAAGTTCGATAAATTAACATCACATGATATTACATTTGTAGGAATTATCCAGACAGCAAGAGCTTCAGGACTGGAAAAATTCCCGATTCCTTATGTTCTTACGAACTGTCATAACAGTTTGTGTGCAGTAGGTGGAACGATCAATGAAGATGACCACATGTTTGGTCTTACATGTGCAAAAAAATATGGTGGAGTATATGTACCACCTCATCAAGCAGTTATTCACCAATTTGCAAGAGAAATGCTTGCAGGTGGCGGTAAGATGATTCTTGGTTCAGACAGTCATACTCGTTACGGTGCTCTTGGTACAATGGCAATGGGTGAAGGCGGACCAGAACTTGTAAAACAATTACTTAATAAAACATATGATATTAAGATGCCAGGTGTGGTTGCTATTTATTTAGATGGAGAACCAACACTCGGTGTAGGGCCACAGGACGTTGCGCTTGCAATTATTGGGGCAACATTTGGAAATGGTTATGTGAACAATAAAGTAATGGAATTTGTTGGTCCAGGTGTAGCAAAACTGAGTGCCGATTTCCGTATTGGTATCGATGTTATGACAACAGAAACAACATGTCTTTCTTCTATTTGGAAAACAGATGATACAATTAAAGAATTCTATGATATTCATGGAAGAAGTGAGGATTATAAAGAATTAAATCCAGGTGCAGTAGCTTATTATGATGGTGTAGTTTATGTTGACCTTAGCAAAATCAAACCTATGATTGCTATGCCATTCCACCCAAGTAATACATATACAATTGACGAAGTGAATGCAAATTTAAAAGATATCTTACATGATGTGGAACAACGTGCATTAGTAAGTCTTGATGGTGCGGTGAACTATTCGTTACAAGACAAGATCCGTGATGGAAAACTTTATGTAGAACAAGGTATTATTGCGGGATGTGCCGGTGGTGGATTTGAAAATATCTGTGCGGCAGCAAACATCTTGCGTGGTAAAAATATCGGTTCTGACGCATTTACACTTAGTGTATACCCAGCAAGTACACCAGTATTTATGGAACTTGTAAAAAATGGAGCAGTGGCAGACCTTATGGCAGCAGGATCTGTTGTAAAAACAGCGTTTTGTGGTCCATGTTTCGGTGCTGGAGATACTCCTGCAAATAATGCATTTAGTATTCGCCATTCTACAAGAAACTTCCCTAACCGTGAAGGTTCTAAGTTACAAAGTGGACAGATTTCGTCTGTTGCGCTTATGGATGCTCGTTCTATTGCAGCAACGGCAGCAAACAAAGGTTTCTTAACATCTGCGGCAGATGTAATGGATATCGAATACAAAGCTCCAAAATATCATTTTGACAGCAGTATCTATGCAAACCGCGTATTTGATAGCAAAGGCGTAGCTGATCCAAGTGTGGAAATTCAGTTTGGTCCAAATATCAAAGACTGGCCAGCAATGTCAGCGCTTCCTGAAAACTTAGTATTAAAGGTGGTTTCGGAAATTCACGACCCTGTTACAACTACAGATGAGCTGATTCCTTCGGGAGAAACTTCTTCATACCGTTCAAATCCACTTGGACTTGCGGAATTTGCTCTTTCTAGAAAAGATCCTGCATATGTAGGTCGTGCAAAAGAAGTGCAAAAAGCACAAAAAGCAATCGAAGCAAATACATGTCCATTGGAAGCGTTAGAAGAGTTAAAACCAGTAATGGCAGTAATTCGTGAAACTTATCCAGAAGTAGGAGAAGGAAATATTGGTGTAGGAAGTACAATCTTTGCAGTGAAACCAGGTGATGGTTCGGCTCGTGAACAGGCTGCATCTTGCCAGAAAGTATTAGGCGGCTGGGCAAACATTGCAAATGAGTATGCAACAAAGCGTTACCGTTCAAATCTAATCAACTGGGGTATGCTTCCATTTATCACAGAGGAAGAACATACAGCACTTAGTTTCAAGAATGGAGACTATATCTTTGTTCCGGATGTAAGAAAAGCAGTGGAAGAGAAGCAAGATACAATCAAAGCATTTGTTGTTGGTGATACATTGAAGGAGATTACATTAAAACTTGGTGATCTCACAGACAATGAAAGAGAAATCATCTTAAAAGGCTGTTTGATTAATTATTATAAAGGTTAATAAAATTTGCAGGGCACTTGGCGCGTATGGCGTCAGGTGCTTTTTAAATCTTAAATCTGTGCAAGAGTACTATGGTAATATACAATCTTTTCTATAGTGTGGAAAATATATACAAGAACGAAAATTCAGACAATTTAATAATAAATAATAAAAAGAAAAATAATTCGAATAAAATTATAAAATAGTATTGACAAATTAAAACCTGAATGTTATTATAATATCAACAAATAAACAACACAACACTTAAAAAAAGGTACTTACGGAAAGAGGAATTTTCTTAAAAAATACTCTAGATGAAATTTCCGAAAAACAAATTTCATATTCTCAAGTACGAAAAGATAAGAATTATTTATTTCTGACGAGAAAGGAAATAAACAAAATTCACAAATCATCCGAAATGGGAATAGTAAATTTCAAAAGTAAGAAAATGTGAAAGAGTAGATTTGAAGAAAAAGAATTTCCATTAAGAATAAAAAAGAAAGAGAGGGCTTGAATCCAATGGACAAATTCGAATTTAAAACTCAATATGTTAGTGGTATGGCAAATGTAAATACCTGTGAAGAGAGCCTTTACCATAGATAATAATTCCAGACAGATATGAAAATAAGAAAAACAATTTGGAGAGTAATAAATAATCTGGATGAAAAAATAAAATGATATATTTGCAAACATATTGAATAGATACCACGAAGATTAAAGTTATTTAATTAAAAAGATGTGTAAAGAAACATTATTTAATCAGATGATAATCGTATAACTTTAATAATCCGGATAATAGAAAACGGAAAAAGGGCTAACAGGTTAAGTCATTAGAATCCTCCAAATATAAAAATAAATATAGAAAGAAAAGTGAAAAATGAATAAAGAAAATATAATATAGAGAGGTAGTCATTATAGAAAGTATAGTGGCTACCTTTTTTTGCTCATTATTTTTCGAACATCATAAAATCTTAAGGTATTTTCTGTTACATATTTGTTACATGTTTTTGACATTGATAGAGTCGTGTGATAGAATGAAAAATAATTACAATGAAATAAGTATGAAATTTGATAGTTAGAAATATAGAGGTGAGAACGATGGATAAACATGAATATCGTGCAAAAACAGAACAAATGCTGGAATATATGGGTCAAAAGTCATATAAGCAAGCCAGTGATATTGCTGATGTAATTGACTGGAGAAGAGTAAAGAATGTTTCGATGCTTTGTGCGGTGAGCGAGATTTACGAATACAATGGCGAGTATGAAAAGAGTCGCGATATTTTATTCCTAGCATATGAACGTTCACCAGAAAGTAGAAAGATTATTTATCGTCTCGGTACTTTAGCATTAAAAATGGGCGAAGTCCAGGAAGCATATGACTGCTATGAAGAATTTGTGAAACTAGCTCCAAAAGATCCGAATCAATACATCTTAATGTATAAAATCTTAAAGAGCAAAAAAGCTCCAATCGAGCAACAGATCGAAGTGTTAGAGGCATTTAAGGAAACAGAGTATGTGGAGAAATGGGCATATGAGTTGGCTTGCTTATATCACAATGCTGGTATGGCTTCAGAATGTTTGGAAGAATGTGATGATTTGATTCTCTGGTTCAGTGAAGGCAAGTATGTATGCAAAGCAATGGAACTTAAGATGAAATATAAGCCACTGACACCATTACAGCAGGAAAAATACAACCTTTGTAGTAAGAAGACGGAAGAGGAAGCATCTTTAAAGAATGATACAGAATCTACTATAAAAGAAGTTGTGAAAAAGCCTGTTGTTGAAGAAGTTGCTATAAAAGAATCTGCTGTTGAAGAAGCTGTCACAAAAGAATCCGCTTTTGAAGAAGCTGTAGAAGAAGTTACAGAAGAGATTTCAGTAGAAGAGCCTATAACAGAAGAAATCTTAACTGAGGAGCCTTTAGTGAAAGAATCAGAAGATTTAGAGGACGAGGCAGAAATAGTCGAAGAACCTGTTGTGGAAGAAACGGTAACAAATACGGTTGGACAAAGTCAGGTGAAACGTCAGGCGCCTGCACTTAGCATTGAAGAGATGCTTCTTGAATGGGAAGAAAAGCAAAAAGAAAATGCGCAGTTGATTCAGGCAGAATTCGAAAAAGTAGAACAGGAAAAGGCACAGGACGAAGCACAAAAATCAGAAAAAGCAGAAGAAAGTATACTTCCAGATGATATCCGAAAGCTTATGGAAGAACTGGAATCTGAAGCTGCTGATATTGCGGCTCAAAAGGCAAGACAGGAAGTGGCAGTGCAAACAGAGAGTGCTGAGACTGTCGAAGAAGAGAATATCGACGATTGGTTGATGATGGATGAAGAAGCATCTAAGAAAGCAGAAGACAAGCCTCTTATCCAAAAAGTAGCAGAACAGATCAAATCAATGGATATTTTAGGTGATTTTACAGGTAAGGAAGAACATGTGAAGGAAGAGGCTGCTGACGTATGTGAAGCAGCAGAAGCAGTTGCTGAAATTGAAAAAGCAGAAGCAGTTGATTTACAGATTCCATTTGAAGAAGAAAATTTAGAAAGAGTAGTTTCGCATAATTATGAACCTTCCGTTGTAGAAGAAGCACCTGGAATTAAGCTTGGTGATACACAATCTATGGCTGCAGTTGCAAAGGCATTGAAGAATAACGTAGAAGTGGAGCTTCCAGAAGATCAAGTGAAGAAAGTACCTAAGTCAAGAGTAAGAGCAAGGGGACAAAATCCTTATGATACAGGATTTATTGTGCAGGGACGTTATGACTTGGATGCCCAGAGTGAAGTAGGACTTAAAGCAGGACTTACAGAAGAACAGAAGAAATTATTCTCTTACTTTGTTCCAGTACACGGAATGAGTGAGCAACTTGTAGAAGTGCTGCAAAATGATAAAAAATGCAGATCAAGATATGGTACTTCCAGAATTGGTAACTTATTAATTATCGGACGTAAAGGTTCAGGAAAAACAGTTCTTGCGGTTGATGTTGTGAAAGCAATCCAAAAAGCGAGAAAATTAAAACAAGGTAAAGTAGGTATTGTGACTGCTGATTCGTTGAATAAAAAAGATGTACCAGAGATTCTTTCAAAGCTGCACGGTGGAGCGATCATTATTGAAAAAGCTTCACATTTGAGCCGCAGATCGATTGAAGATATGTGTGACGTAATGGAAGGCCAGACTGGAGAGCTTCTTGTAGTACTTGAAGATGAGAGAAAACCATTAGAAAGACTGCTTGAACAATATCCACAGTTTAAGAAGAAATTCACATCACGTCTGGAACTGCCAGTATTTATTAACGATGAACTTGTAACATTTGGACAAACTTATGCAAAGGAAAACGGATACAAGATTGATGAGATGGGAATCCTTGCATTATACAGCCGTATTGATATGATGCAAAGAAATGAGCATATTGTGACTGTTTCTGACGTAAAAGATATTCTCGATGAAGCGATTGAGAATTCACAAAGAGCTAGTTTGAAGAAGTTCATGAAGAAAGTATTTGGAAAAAATACAGATGATTCCGAAAGAATCATTTTAAGAGAAGAAGACTTCAAATAAAATATATACATTCAACTTAAGAGCTTGGGAATCAAATCCAAGCTCTTGTTTTATGGGATAAAGTAAAGTATAATAGTAAAGTTAAAAAAGTTGTAGTAGTAATTGAGAAGGTGGAAAGAATGGCAGCAGTAAAAGAGGTTTATGAGATTAGTGAACTTGATCAATATTATTTTGGAAAAGGAAATCACTATGAAATCTATAAAAAAATGGGAGCACACGCTGTAAAAAAAGGGGATGAGCAAGGTGTGTATTTCGCAGTATGGGCGCCAAATGCCGCGTCTGTGTCTGTGGTAGGAGATTTCAATAATTGGGACACAAAAGCAAATAAAATGACAAGAGAGGAACCTTTGGGCATCTATACTGCATTTATTCCAGAAGCGAGAAAAGGGAGCCGTTATAAGTTTTGTATCGAGACAAAGTCGGGCAAGACAGTGATGAAAGCAGACCCTTTTGCAAATGCATCAGATTTGCGGCCAGGTAATGCTTCTGTGGTCACAGACATCAGTAATTTGAAATGGACAGATGATGCCTGGATGGAAGCTCGTAAAACATGGGATCAGAACAGGAATCCTGTGTCAATTTATGAGGTACATATTGGTTCGTGGAAGAAGCATCCGTCAAGAGAGGATGCAAAAGCTTTTTATACATATAGAGAATTTGCAGTAGAAGCAACAAAATATATTAAAGAGATGGGATATACTCATGTTGAATTGATGGGAATTGCTGAGCATCCATTTGATGGTTCGTGGGGATATCAGGTCACAGGATACTATGCACCAACTTCACGTTATGGAACACCAGAGGATTTTGCGTATATGATTGACTATTTCCATAAGAATAAGATAGGCGTAATTCTAGACTGGGTACCGGCTCATTTCCCAAAAGACGAGTATGGCTTGGCTAATTTTGACGGAACTCCTATTTACGAATATGCAGATATTCGTAAAGGAGAACATGCAGAATGGGGAACGAAAGTATTTGACTTTGGAAAGCAGGAAGTGAAAAATTTCCTGATTGCAAATGCCTTGTTCTGGATTGAACAATTCCACGTGGATGGTCTGCGTGTGGATGCAGTTGCGTCAATGTTATATTTGGATTATGGCAGAAGTTATGGACAATGGGTACCAAATGCTTACGGCGGCAATCAGAATCTGGATGCGGTAGAATTTTTCAAGCATTTGAATTCGAAAGTACTGGGAAGAAATCCGGGAGTTATGATGATTGCAGAGGAATCTACTGCATGGCCAAAGGTCACTGCGTCTCCTGAAGAGGGAGGACTTGGATTTACAATGAAATGGAATATGGGTTGGATGCATGATTTTACAGAGTATATGAAGCTGGATCCATATTTCAGAAAAGGTTCTCATTATAATATGACGTTTGGTATGACTTATGCATATAGTGAAAAATATATTCTGACCCTATCTCATGATGAGGTAGTACATTTAAAAGGGTCTATGCTTACAAAGATGCCGGGACTTGGATTTGATAAGTTTGCAAACCTGAAGGTTGGATATGCGTTTATGATGGGTTATGCAGGTAAGAAATTGTTGTTTATGGGACAAGATTTTGCACAGGTCAGAGAGTGGAGCGAAGCCCGAGAACTAGACTGGAACCTTCTTGCAAGAGAAGAACATCAGCAGATGCAGAATTTCACCAAGGATCTGCTCCAATTATATAGGAAAAACAAAGCATTATACGAATGTGATTGTGAACCTGACGGATTTAAATGGATCAATGCAGATGATACAAGCAGAAGTATCTACAGTTTTATGAGACATTCAAAGGACCAAAAGAAAAACCTGGTATTTGTATGTAATTTTACACCAGTAGCAAGACCAGATTACCGTGTAGGTGTTCCTAAAGGAAAGCAATATAAATTGATTCTTAACAGTGACGAATTGAAATATGGTGGAAAGGGAACAGAACGCCCTGAAGTATATAAAGCAGTGAAACAGGAGTGCGATGGAAAACCGTATTCGTTTGAATATGATTTACCGCCATATGGAGTTGCAGTTTTTGAATTTTAAAATAGATGTCTAGAAAGGGAAAAGTATGAGATTAAGAAATATTCCTGGTGCACATGATGTGATTCAAAAACATCCGACTGCAATTAAAGATGAAGTGCAATATAAAGGAAAATGGAACGAAGTGTTTGGAAATCAAAATCCGATTTATGTTGAGATTGGAATGGGGAAAGGTCAATTTCTCTTACAGTTAGCAAAGCAGAATCCAGAGGTGAACTATATTGGAATTGAGCGTTATTCAAGTGTACTGCTTCGTGCACTTGAAAAGTTTGATTCGGAAGAATTTTGTGAGTTGAAGAATATTCGTTTTATTTGTATGAATGCATTTGAACTGCCGAATGTTTTTGAATATGGTGAAGTGGCTAAGATTTATCTGAATTTCTCGGATCCATGGCCAAAAGCAAGACATGCCAGCAGAAGACTGACTTCCACAAATTTCTTTGCGCAATATGATAAAGTGTTGGCAAAGGAAGGCGTTGTAGAGTTTAAAACCGATAACAGAGGATTGTTTGAATTTTCTTTAGAACAGGTAGAGGAAGCAGGATGGAAACTGGTGGCTCACACATTTGATCTGCATCATGATGAAATTATGAATGCAGGCAATGTTATGACAGAGTACGAAGAAAAATTTTCAAGTCTTGGAAATCCAATTCACAAATTGATAGCAACAAGAAAATAAGCTGCATATCTTAAATAATAAGATATAAAGTGGTGATGGACACGATGGGATTTTGTGATTTTAAAATAAATTGTAGTTTAAGAAGACTTAAGAGATCTTTTCGAGAAGTGTATTTTATTTTAAACCGCAAGTGCAGATTCTGACGTACATAGTTCGTGCGTAAGGAGGTGCGGTATGGGAGCGAAAATGATAGTGCTGTATGCACATTGGTGTTCGAAATGCAATATGATGATGGCAATTGTAGATGAAGTTGAAAATTACTACGGGGAAAAATTACAGGTAATACGAATTGATATTGAAGAGAATCCGGATGCAATGACAAAGTACAGTGCAGAAATCGTGCCAACATTTATTCTTTATCAGAGTGATTCTGAGATTGGGCGCATGGCTGGCATGATAGGTGAAAAGGTATTTTATCAACGAATTGAAACATTGTTTTTGTGAGATTTTCTTGAAGGATTTTTGTAAAAGTGATATAATTAACTATGATTTATGAAAAAGAAGGAAATCATTGGTGAAAAAGATGCGACTGGAAAGTACGTGCAGATTTCAATTAAATAAAGAGATATAAAGCAAGCCACTTTGGCTTGCTTTTCTTTTATTCTTTACCATACTAACATGATAAAAAGGAGATGTGGAAGAATGCATATAGATTGGAAGCAGGAACTAAAAAATGTATTTGATTTGAAACGACTTATGTGGGTAATATTAGGGAATACCGTTTATTGTATAGGGGTTGTGGCGTTTATCTTGCCTCTGGAGTTGATAACAGGAGGAACAACGGGACTTGGACTTATTGCAAATCATTATTTTCAGATTCCGATTGAATTATTTGCTGCTGTGTTCAATGTTTTAATGTTTGGTCTTGCCTGGTGGATCCTCGGAGCCTCTTTTGCGCTTACGACAATGGTAAGTACGTTCTATTATCCAATCATTTTGGGTGTGCTGCAAAAAGTTGAATTGTTACAGGGAATGACAACAGATCCTCTTCTTGCAACAATCTGTGCCGGATTATTAATCGGAGTAGGAATCGGTGTTGTAATCCGGGCTGGAGCCTCAACGGGTGGTGTTGATATTCCACCATTGATAATTAATAAGAAATTTGGAATTCCGGT
Source organism: Faecalimonas sp. (assembly GCA_045121495.1). Classification (GTDB taxonomy): domain Bacteria; phylum Bacillota; class Clostridia; order Lachnospirales; family Lachnospiraceae; genus Faecalimonas. The sequence goes on along the minus strand of JBGVGF010000102.1, from coordinate 36,297 downwards.
TTCTATCGGACTGTATGTATGTGATTTTTCAATCTTATTGGGGCAGATTCTTTTCCGGCATAAAGAAAGAACATTGTACGGAATTATTTTGGTATTGATCTATACAGTTGTGATGGATAAAGTTTTGGTAAATGGAAAGTCAAAGATGCAGGTGAAAATCATTAGTGATTACTGTGATGAGATTAATGAATTGATTCATACAAAACTGGATCGCGGTTCTACATTTTTTGTATCAGAGACGGGATATCTTCGTAAAGATATGAAAACACTTATGACTGTTGTGTCAAATCGTGAACTGGTGGTGCTTCAGCAGATGATAAAAGAGATTGATCCAAATGCGTTTATTGTGATTAATGAAGTGAAAGAGGTTGTTGGGAAAGGATTTTCAACAAGAAAAGAGTATAATCAAAATAAAAATTAAAAATAAAATTAAAAAAACACTTGCATTTGTACGAAAAGGGTTATATAATAACTCTTGCGTTACAAATTGCATATGCGCCTTTAGCTCAGTTGGTAGAGCACCTGACTCTTAATCAGGGTGTCCAGGGTTCGAGCCCCTGAAGGCGCACTTAGAAACACTATCAGAACGATAGTGTTTTTGTTTTGTAAAAAGATATAAGTAAAGGATTAGAGAGAAGGCACGAGATTAATATGGTTAAATTGATAGTATTTGATTTAGATAATACATTGGCCAAACTTGGAAAGGGAATCACTAAAGGGGATTTGGAGTTACTGAGAGAAATTGAAAAGGAAGGGATCACAATTGCTATCTGTTCTGGTAAGCCGACATATTATCTTTGCGGATTTCTGCGTCAGATAGAGCTTGAGCACCCAGTATTGATTGGAGAAAACGGTGCAGTGATCCAGTTTGGAGTGGACCTGCCGCCAAAACAGTTTTATATTTTACCGTATTCTGTGGAAGCAAAGCAATCGATAGCCTTGTTGGAAGAGAAGATTAAGGAACAATTTTCCGATATGTGGTTTCAGCCAAATCAGGTTGGTCTGACGCCTTTTCCTAAAACGCTGGAAGAGTTTGATAAGATTGAATCAATATTAGAAAAACAGAGGGATGCTATAAAAGATGTAGTTGTATATCGCCATATAGATTCTTTTGATATTACTCCGTGTGGAATCGATAAGAAAGCAGGAATTCAGTACCTGGGACAGTTGATCGAAGTCATGGCAGAGGAGACGATTGCAGTCGGAGACGGAGTGAATGACTATCCTATGTTTGAATATGCAGGTCATGCGGTTGGTATTAATGTAAAAGAACCGGATAAAGTGGATAAGAATTTTAAGACTTCGACAGAAGCGTTGGAATATTTATTATCTTTAGTGAGAAATTAATTCAACCTGTCCGAGGCCAACAAATCACAGTTTTTTTGATTTTTCAGTAGCCTTATTGATACAATCAATTACAGCACCTCTCATGCCGCCTTTTTCGAGTGCTTCGCAGCCTTCGATAGTTGTTCCGCCTGGAGAAGTAACCATATCTTTAATCTCGCCTGGATGAATTCCCATTTCCAAAATCATCTTGGCTGTTCCTAGAGCTGTCTGTGCTGCTAGACGATATGCTGTTTTTCTTGGAAGGCCCTGTTTTACTCCGCCATCTGCCATGGCTTCTATGAACATTGCCACAAAAGCAGGACCGCCGCCGTTGAGCGCACATGCAGCATCAATCAGTTTTTCCGGAATCATTTCGATAACACCGATTGCACTGTAGATAGATTTTGCAATCTCCAATTCTTCTTCTGTAAAATCATTGTCAGAACATATCGCAAATGCACCTTCAAATACCATGGCAGGTGTGTTTGGAAGAAGTCTTAAAATTCTAGGAGTTCCATCAATCATATTCTGAAGTCTTTCTACGGTAACTCCTGCGACGATTGACATCATTGCCTTGCCATCGAGCGCTTTCTTACACATTGCAAGTGCTTCTGCTGCATTTTGTGGTTTTACAGCAAGTAAGATGATGTCAGATTTCAAACATACATCTTCGTCATCTGTACAGAGGTTCACACCCCAGCTTTTCGCCTTTTCCATCATTGCAGAACTGATATCATATACATATGCATTTTCTTTTGAAAGCACGCCACTTTCAAGCGCACCATAAAGAATGGCGCCGCCCATATTTCCACATCCAATAAATCCGATTTTCTTTGTGATTCCCATAATCTATTTCCTCCTGATTTAATTGTTTCTATGAAATTCCCATACACGTTCCAAAACGCCTGGTGTTTCGATTAGTAATTTAGTTCCTTCTGCCATACATCTTGCAGCGTAAAGCATCCCTTTGTGACCAATGCTCATACCAGCCTGTTTTGCAGCAGCCCAGTGATGAAGCGGAGTCCCTTTGCACATGGTTGCAGCACTTAAAGTGATAAGCGGAATCGTATGGCTTACTTCTGCCGCATCAGTTCCGATTGGAAGCGAAATCGGTTCTGGTTCCAATGGTTCTAATCCGGTGAAATAAGTACCTCCATTTATAAGGCCAGCTTCTTTTGTGATTTCTTCTGCAAGTGCCAGTTCCTCTTTCGTATACTCTGGTGTAGGGATTCTGGTCATTGCATCGTAGTAGACTTCTGCAAGAACACGATTCACTTTCATTTCCTTGCAGCTTTTTACAAGTTCAATGTCAACCGTTGTATCTGTCATTAATGCTGCACCGCGGGCGCAATTGTCTACACGACGGCTCACATCTTCCGTGCGTTCACGTTTGGAAGAACGGATAAAATAATTTGTTTTTGCAAAATCGGGAACAACATTTGCTGGAATTCCATTATGAATATAGGCATAATGCATTCTTACATCATCTGTTACATGCTCTCGCAAATAATTCACAGCAATATTCATGAGTTCTGCAGCATCCAGAGCACTTCGACCAGCTTCCGGAGCTTTTGATGCATGCGCGCTGAGTCCATGGAAGGTGTAATTTTTAATATCCTGAGATTGCCAGATATCATTGCTGACCCTGTTGCGGTCAAATGGATGCCACATAATACCCACATCCAAATGGTTAAATACGCCAGCTTTATCCATGACAATTTTTCCAGACATAATTTCTTCGGCAGGGCATCCGTATACATAAATCGTCCCAGGTGCCTTTGTGGCTTCCATATCTGCTTTTAACGCACATGCCGCTGCGCAGACACCCGTACCAAGCAGATTGTGGCCGCATGCATGGCCGATTTCAGCGAGAGCATCGTATTCTGCAAGAAATCCAAGAATCGGTTTTTCATCGACGGTACTTTCGTTGTTTCTCCAAACAGCAGTAAAAGCAGTATCAATTCCTGCTGTTTTATATGTAACTTCAAATCCATTTTTCTCCAAATATGCTGCAATATATTTGGAAGAAAGGGTTTCCTGATATGCGAGTTCTGGGTGAGCAAAAATATAATCGGCTGCTTCGATCAGTTCAGCTTCATGTGCATCAATCCACTCAGCAATTATGTTTGTAGTTTTTCGTGTATTCATAAGAACCTCCTATTTAATTGGATAAAGACCTTCTAAAACGTCAAGATATTCCTGACCAAAGGTGTTAGCAAAATCTTTTAATGCAAGTTCAACAATTTGGGTACCATCCGTACCAAGACTTTCAATTAAAGTTTTGCTGATCGTATATTTTAAATGTGCGGTGTGAAAATTAAAGTCTTTCATGCAGGAAGTACCGAGTTCTTTCTTCTTAGAAGCAAGCTGTTCGTTCTCTTCCGTAGTCAAAGGATGTCCCCAGTCGAAGCGACAGCAGTCTCCACCCCAGCTCATTGCAGGAGAAATCGGAGTACATACGAAGTCAGAACGAAAACCCTGATATACCGCATTGTCTACGTTGACACAATAGTATTTTCCATATTCTGTGATATTGTGCTTTTTCCACGCTTCGCACCAGGCACATTTCGCAATGTACGTCTGAAGTGTCGGCTGGATACGGATTTGTCCAAATTCCATCTGGCCGGCGTAGTCTGGTTTCCATTCCCCATATGCTTGATTTGTCATCGTAGTTAGCTCATCTCCGTGAGCCAGTGCATTGGCTGCCATACGGCCGCCTCGTTCGTTGCCGTAGATTGTCATGCCAGCAAGAATTGCTTCCTTTCCCGATTCCCCGCAGATTTCAATCGCATGCTTTGCAAAGAATGCAAATAACATGGCGTGATGTTCTATTTCGCAGTAAACAGTTGGTGTTTCCATATACTAAGCTCCTTTCAGGTGATATCGTAAAATCTAATTTTGATTATACAATGAGCAGACGAAAAATGCTCGTTTATTGACAAAAATAAATGAATAAAGTAGATTTATAAAGTTGAATTTACTATTTGAAATATTTAAACGAGTGTGTCTTGATAATTCATAACGGGTAAACTACAATTTAGTAAACATGATTTATCAGATTACGATTTACCAAATTTGAGACAATAAAAGGAGGTAATTATGAGCAGAAAATTTAAAAGAATTTTTACGATCGTACTCGATTCATTGGGGATTGGTGAGATGCCAGATTCTTGGGAGTATGGAGATGTTGGTGTAGATACATTAGGACATATCGCGGAACGGACGCAGAATTTCAAAATCCCTAATTTACAGAAGCTTGGCATTGCAAATCTATGTAAGCTTCAAGGGATTGAACCAGTGGAAGCACCTCTTGGGAAATTAGCGAAACTAAACGAGATGAGTCTCGGGAAAGACACGATGACAGGACATTGGGAAATGATGGGGCTTTATATCACAAAGCCGTTTCAGACATTTACGGATAACGGATTTCCGAGGGAATTGATTGAGGAGCTTTCAAAAAGAACAGGCAGAACAATTATTGGAAATAAAAGCGCAAGTGGAACGGAGATTCTCGAAGAGCTTGCAGAAGAAGAAATCAAGAAAGGACATTTGATTGTCTATACATCGGCAGATTCTGTTTTACAAATTTGTGGAAATGAAGATATCATGGGACTGGATACACTTTATCATTATTGTGAGATTGCACGTGAACTTACCATGAAAGATGAATGGAAGGTTGGGCGTGTCATTGCAAGACCATATATCGGGACGAAAAAGGGCGAGTTTAAACGAACTGCGAATCGGCATGACTATGCTTTAAGTCCAAGCCAGGACACTGTTTTGGATGTACTAAAAGAAAACGGATATGACGTAATCTCTGTTGGTAAGATATTTGACATTTTTGCTGGGGAAGGATTGACAGAGTCCAAGAAATCAAAATCGTCGGTACACGGTATGGAGCAGACGATTGAGATTGCAAAGCGTGAATTTGAGGGACTATGCTTTACGAATCTGGTGGATTTCGATGCGCTCTGGGGACATCGAAGAGACGTAACGGGATATGCCCGGGAAATCGAGAAATTTGATGTGAAATTAGGAGAATTTCTTCCGTTATTGAAGGAAGATGATTTGTTGATCCTGACGGCAGACCATGGAAATGATCCTACTTATTCAGGAACAGATCATACGAGAGAGAAGGTTCCGTTTATTGCATGGTCGCCATCCATGAAAGAAGGCGGCATGCTGAAAGAACAGGAGACATTTGCAGTAATCGGTGCAACAATTGCAGACAATTTTGGGATTCCTATGCCGGAGGGCACAATCGGAACTTCTATTTTAAAATTATTATAAGAGGTAGAGAAAATGGATAAGAAACAAATTTTAGGAAAATTAGATCATACATTACTAAAACAGACATCCACATGGGAGCAGATTCAAAAAATCTGTGATGAAGGCATGGAGTTTCGGACGGCATCTGTCTGTATTCCGCCATGTTTTGTGAAAAGAGCAAAGGAATATGTTCAGGGAAAAGTGGCAATCTGTACTGTGATCGGTTTTCCGAACGGGAATATGACAACGGCAGCAAAGGTATTTGAGACAGAGGATGCTGTGAAAAATGGTGCAGATGAAATCGATATGGTGATCAACGTGGGCGATGTGAAGGCTGGGGATTATGAGAAGGTTCTTGTGGAAATCCAAGCAATAAAAGAAGCTTGTTGTGGAAAACTTTTAAAAGTAATCATTGAAACCTGTTTATTGACGGACGAAGAAAAGATTAAAATGTGCGAGGTGGTTACAAATTCTGGCGCAGATTATATTAAGACCTCGACAGGATTTTCGACAGGAGGAGCAACTTTTGAAGATGTCGCTTTGATGAGAAAGCATGTTGGTACATGGGTAAAGGTAAAAGCAGCGGGAGGAATCAGTTCTGCAGAAGATGCGGAAAAGTTCATTGAACTTGGGGCAGACAGACTTGGAACGAGCAGACTTATTGCACTATTGGCTGGAAATACAGCTGCAAAAGGCTATTAAGTTCTAAAGGTTTTATTAAAATGCTGGAAAATCTACAAATTAAAAAAAGATTATGCTATAATGAGCCGAATTAAGTTTTAAATCTACGGTATCGTGGAGGGATAAGGAGAGATTTCTGTGTTTGGGTATGTTGTTGCCAATAAGCCAGAATTAAAGATGAGAGAATTTCACAAATATAAGGCGTATTATTGTGGTTTGTGCAAGGTACTTCGTGAAAAATACGGATTTCTGGGCCAGATGACGCTTACGTATGATATGACATTTCTTGTGATTTTGCTGACGTCGCTTTATGAGAGTGAGACGCAGATGAGAGAGAGCAGATGTGTGGTTCATCCGATGAAAAAGCAAAAGATGCTTTCGAATGAGATTACAGAATATGCAGCAGATATGAATATCATACTCACTTACTTTCACTTTGTAGATGATTGGAAGGATGAAAGGAGCAAAGCCGGACTCGTTGGATTTCGGGCGCTTCGAAAAACTTATTTGGAGTTAGAAAAAAAATATCCACACAAGTGTCTTGTGATTCGCAAATGCCTTTCTTTACTGGAGCAATGTGAGAAGCGGGGCGAGACAGATATTGATGTCGCAGCCAGATATTTTGGGAAATTGATGGGAGAACTTCTGGTATACAAGCAGGATGTGTGGGAAAAGACGCTGCGCAGGATGGGATTTTATCTTGGAAAATTTATTTATATCATGGATGCGTATGATGATATAGAAAAGGATAAGGAGCAAGGGAATTATAATGCTCTGATTCCGGCGTCGGAAGAGGAAGCGTTCGATGACAGATGCAGAGAGATGCTAAATTTGGTTTTGGCAGAATGTGCATCACAGTTCGAGAAACTGCCTTGCATAGAGGATGTAGAAATCTTAAGAAATATTCTTTATGCAGGAGTCTGGAGCGGCTTTGATAAGAAACTTAAGAAACAAGATAATGATAAACAAGAATAAAAGAGGGAAATAGAATGGTAAATCCTTATGAGGTATTAGGGGTCTCACCTAATGCAAGTAACGATGAAGTAAAAAGAGCATATAGAGAATTGAGCAGAAAGTATCATCCGGATTCTTATGTGAACAATCCGCTTGCAGATTTGGCGGAAGAGAAATTTAAACAGGTTCAGGAAGCGTATGATCAGATTATGAAGCAGCGTGAGAACCGCGGCAGTTATAGTGGAAGCAGTCAAGGTGGTTACTATAGTGGGACTTCTGGAGCAGGCGGATACAATTATGGAGGACAAGGACAGTATTCTGGTTATGGACAGGAATCCATGGAACTTCAAAATGTACGCGGCTATATTAATGCGAGAAGATTTCGAGAAGCATTGAGTTTATTGGCAAATATTCAGAACAGAAATGCAAGATGGTATTACTACAGTTCCATTGCAAACATGGGAATTGGCAATAATATTTTAGCAGTTGATCATGCAAATCAGGCAGCAGCGCTTGAGCCTGGCAACATGGAATATGTGAATTATGCAAATCAGATGCAGTTCCGCGGTCAGCGTTATCAGACTTCGGCTTATAATTATGGTCGCCAGAATTATGGAACAGGAAATTTATGCTGCGACCTGTGGTGTGCAGATACATTGTGTGAATGTATGGGAGGCGATTTGTGCGCATGCATGTAAAATCAAAGCAACTATCGATTGCTGGCTTACTGGCAGCCTTTTCTGCAGTTCTTATGGTTTTGAGTGCAACGATTGAGTCTAGCAGTCTGTTTTTCATTGCGGCAGCTTCTTTTTGTGTAGGGATTGTAATCCGTGAATGGGGGATTACATTTGGCGTTGGTTATTTTACGGCGAGCTTTCTGGTCAATCTTATCGTCACTCCAAACAAGGTTTATTGCGCAACATTTGCTGCAATGGCCTTATATCTTCTGTTGAGTGAAGGACTATGGGAGAAAATTGCAGAAAAAAACGACTTGAAAAATCGCAGCCTGACACTTTGGATTGGAAAATATGTAATTTTTAATATGATGTATATTCCCATTTTGATCGGATTTCCCAATCTGATCTTTGCAAAAGAAGTGGGTAAATCTTTAATGATAATAGGATTTTTGGCCGGACAGGTGGCAGTTTTTATTTTTGACCAGGCATACCGCTATTTTCAGGGAGCTGTCTGGAGCAAACTTCGAGGAAAATTAATAAAGTAAAAGAAATAAAAGTGTGCAAAGCACACTTTGTTTTTGACAGAAGAAGAAACGGAAATATTTCTTAAGAAAAAGATAGGAGTACTATGAATAGAGGAAGTTACAATTCATATTTTGATTATTCTTCAGATAGAATGAGAAAAACGTTTAGAGACATGAGCCGCGAGAAAAAGCGTCTGTTGATTTATTGTGTGCTGACGCTCACAGTTGGACTGGTTATTGGAGGAAAAATTGGCGGATTGATTGAGAAGAAACGTGCCGAAAAAGAACTGGTGGAAGTGACTGCTCAGATTAAGGAAGAAGAAAAGGCGCAGGCAGATAAACTTCAAGAAGAATTAGATAAGGCGCTTGAAGCAGCCAATACAACAAAAGAAGGAAATGATAACAAAGGTACAGAACTCCCTTGGTACCTTGTTCTTGTTAATAACAAGAATCCTATGGATGAGGATTATGAGATTCCTTCATTTACAGATCTACAGCCTGGATATAGTGTCGATTCCAGAATCGCAGAAGCGGCGAATCAGATGCTGCAGGATGCGAAAGCGGATGGAATGAAGATTATCATTTGTTCGGCGTACCGTTCTGTGGGGAGACAGGAAGAACTCTTTAATACATCACTTCAGGATCGTTTAAACAGTGGATTGGATTATTGGGATGCATTTGCGGAAACGAGACAGAGTGTGGCCGAGCCTGGAACGAGTGAGCATGCATTGGGTCTTGCACTTGATTTGATCTCAAATGATTATATGGGATTAGATGAAAAACAGCAGGAAACAGAGGAAGCACAGTGGCTGGCCCAGAACTGCCATAAATATGGATTTATTTTACGATATCCACCAGAAAAGACGGAGATTACCGGTATTATTTACGAACCATGGCATTATCGTTATGTTGGGGTAGAAGATGCTACGAAAATTATGGAGCTTGGAATTACTTTAGAAGAATATTTAGAGGAGTATTATTAAAATCGGAAAAGAGGAAGCAACATGATCAACCTTACATTTGGTGAACAGGTTAAGATTATCCTGAGCCGAAAAGGAATGACTATCAAAGAATTAGCAGAATTAATTGAACAGCACACAGGGAAATCAATGTCAAGACAAAATCTGACACAGCGATTGGGCAGGGATAATTTTCAAGAAAAAGATATGCGTCTTATTGCAGAAATTTTAGGTTGTAAATTTCAACTTAGCATTATGGAAATGGATCCGGATGCAAAACCAGTCGTAAAGAAGGAAAAACCGAAAACAGAGGTCCAAGAAGGAAAGACAGAAGAAGAGGTGCCTACTCTGGAAAGAGAAGTTACGGTTGGAGAATTATTGGATATGTGTGCTTCAGAAACTGAGATGACAGACGAAAAGGAAGAAGTCATTGATATAAATAGTATCGAGGAGTCAAAAGAAAGAGAACTTCTTCGAAAAGGGGTTATGGGTTATTTTAGAAAACAGGTAACTCCGCAGGCAGAGTCAAAGAAGAAGAAAGATAGTGTTTTGGGAGAAGTGAATCCTTATACGGGAAAAGAATATAAAACAAACAGCGTACGAATGCACCCGAAGAGAATAGGCTATGTACAGGTTTACGATCAGGAAATGCACAAATGGACCGATATGACAGAATGGGCATTTCTTGGATATCAGGAGCGCAAGAAACGACTGCTTGGAAAGGATTATGAACCACCGATTTATTTGGACTAAGGGGGATATCTATGAATTGGAAACAATTGTTGGCGGCAGAAAGACCGAGGGGGACTACTGGAACATCTACCTCTCAGAACGATTTGCGAAGTGAATTTGAAAAAGATTATCACCGTATCATAGGCAGTGCGTCATTTCGAAGATTGCAGGATAAAACCCAGGTATTTCCGTTGGACAAGAGTGATTTTATCAGAACCAGGCTGACACATTCTTTGGAAGTGTCTTCGTTTGGAAAATCACTGGGGCAAAACATCGGCGAATATATTCTAACTTATAAGAAGGATGAAGATTTTACACCACGACTGAAAGAAGAAATCTGCAGCATTTTACAATGTGCAGGATTGATCCATGATATTGGAAATCCTCCGTTTGGCCATTTTGGAGAATATGCGATCCGGGATTGGTTTAAAAGAAATCTATCGACGTTAACATACAAGGGGAGTGCTCTAAAAGATATTCTGACAGAACAGATGCAGCAGGATTTCTACAATTTCGAAGGGAATGCGCAGGCCCTGCGTTTGGTTACGAAGCTGCACTATCTTGTAGATGAGCATGGTATGAATCTGACTTATGCATTATTAAATACGATTATAAAATATCCAGTGTCATCCATGGAAATTGACAAACGTTCCGGAAACATCAAAGATAAAAAGATGGGGTATTTTTTTGCAGATCAAGATACTTATGAGCAGATTGTTTCTGCGACAGGTACAAAAGGAAAAAGACATCCATTAACATATATTTTGGAAGCAGCAGATGATATTGCATACAAAACTGCAGATATTGAAGATGCTTTTGTAAAAGGTTTTATTTCCTATCAACAGCTTAAGGAAGAACTCCGAGTGATTCAGGAAAAAAATCCAGATAATCCTTTTCCGGCAATGGATAAACTTGAAAGAAAATATCAGAGCGGAGTCAGACGAAATGTAAAAAATCCAGAAGAATATGCGATAAAGAACTGGATCGTACAGGTACAGGGATATCTGATCAGCTGTGCTACATATGGATTTACATCCAATTATGATGCGATCATGGAAGGAAGTTATCCGTATGATATTTTCCGTGGAACCTATGGCGAAGAACTGATGGATCTTTTGGGAGATATGGCTTATCGAAGAGTGTTTACCACTCCGGATATTTTCAAAATGGAAGTTGCTGAATCTGTGATTTTGGATTTTCTGATGAATAAATTTGTGAATGCAGTTATCTATTATGATACGGACGTAGAAATGAACAAAATTGAAAAACGTCTCGTGTCATTTATTTCAGAGAACTATAAAACAGCTTATCATAATCAGGCAAAAGAAAAGAGTGAAGCTGAAAAGTTGTATTTGCGATTGCTTTTAGTGACAGATTACATTTGTGGAATGACTGACAGCTATGCAAAAAGGTTATATCAGGAATTGAATGCGATCATTTAGTTTGAATCATACTTTGTTCTAAATACATATCAAAAAGAATATAGTGGAATGTAAAGACAAGGTTAGGAGAGAAAACATGACACAATTTATTCAATATTTGTATGAGTATGAGAATGGAAAGCGCATTCGGAATCTGGGGTTTATGAAAGTAGAAAAGCAGATGGATAAGAGCATTATCCAGATTTATTCGAAACAGATTGACGAAGTGAAAGGAATCCAGTTCCAAAGAGAAGACGGAAGCAAATATTATGCAGCATGGGAGGCAGAGATGGAAGAGGCTGCCAAGCAGGAAGAAGCAGAAATGCAAGAGGTGCCCAAAGAGGAAAAGACTGAGAGACAAGGGGCAGTGGAGATAGAGCCGACGAAGACAGAGCCGACAAAGACAGAACCGATGAAGATAGAACCGATGAAGATAGAAGAAGAGATCGCAGATTATACACCTCCTTCCACAAGCCGGTTTGAAAAAATACAGCGTCAGGATTTATCCAGACTTCCAAGAAAAGAATGGCGCCTTGCAAACAATAGTTTCTTGCTTCATGGATATTACAATTATCATCATCTACTTTATATAGAAGATAATGGGCAAGTTTGGATTGGTGTTCCTGGAATTTTTCATGAGAAAGAAAAAATGGCAGCGAATGCTTTTGGTTTTTCTGAGTTTCGAAGACTTACGGATATGGAACTTGAGCTTTCAGAAGAAGAAAAGAATACATATGAAGATTTTGGATATTGGTGTCGGCAGATCGACAGATAGTAGATGGGTGAGCAAATGATGAATCAAGATGAAAAGTTTATGAAAGAGGCCATTAAGCAGGCAAGAAAAGCATATGCTTTGGAAGAAGTACCGATAGGTTGTGTGATTGTTTATGAAGGGAAAATTATTGCAAGAGGTTACAATCGAAGAACCATTGATAAAAATGTAATCGCACATGCTGAGATGATGGCAATACGAAAAGCATGTAGAAAATTAGGGGACTGGCGTCTGGAAGATTGTACAATGTACGTGACATTGGAGCCATGTCAGATGTGTGCAGGTGCAATTGTGCAGTCTCGTATGAAAAAAGTAGTAGTTGGATGTATGAATCCCAAAGCAGGATGTGCAGGTTCTGTATTGAATTTACTTCAGATAGAGGCATTTAATCATCAGGTAGAACTTGAAATTGGCGTGCTTGAAGAAGAATGCAGTAGTCTGATGAAAAATTTTTTTAAAGAATTAAGAGAGAAAAAGCGTTAAACACTTGACATTTTCATAAAAGTAATAGTATAATAAGTAACCGTGCAGCCGGGGTGTTAGCGGTACCTTGTACCTACAATCCGCTATAGTAGGGGTGATGTTGCATGGAGGGCTTTGCTTTGTGGAGCTGCCCTTTGAAAGTGGCGTAGATGTTTGGGTCTCACGCGACGGAAATCTATGAACCGTGTCAGGTCGGGAACGAAGCAGCACTAAGTAGAACCTTCCGGGTGCCGTGAGGGTGCCTGGGCTGAGTTAACTACAAAGGTAACGTCTGGGGAGGAAGTTCGAAATGCAACGCACGAAAAAGAAAATAGCAGAAGCAAAGAAAAGGTGTTATTGCATTACTAGTTGTGAAAACTGATGATACAATAGCATCTTTTTTGATTTACAGGAGGGTTATCATGAACATTGTTTTAACAGCGATCAATGCAAAGTATATTCATTCGAATCTCGCAGTGTACAGTCTTAGAGCTTACGCTAAGGCTTACAAGGATGAGATTATGATTGCAGAATATACAATCAATCAGCAATCAGACGATATTTTAACTGATTTATATAAGAGGAAACCAGATGTATTATGTTTTTCGTGTTACTTATGGAATCTTACATATGTGGAGGAATTGGTGAGAGAAGTGAATAAGATTTTTCCGCATCTTCCAATCTGGCTTGGAGGACCGGAAGTATCTTATGATGCGAAGGACGTTCTTCAAAGAATGCCGGAAGTAACAGGTGTAATGTTTGGAGAAGGAGAGGCGACATTCCTCGAACTAGTAGAGTTTTACCATGGAAAGAAGTCATCTATTGCGCAGATCGAGGGGATTGCATATCGTGCGGATAGCGGCGAGATAGTTGAAAATGCATGGAGAAAGACGATTGATTTAAGCACTGTACCGTTTGTATATCATGACATGGCTGATTTTAAGAATAAGATTATTTATTATGAATCAAGCAGAGGATGTCCATTTTCGTGCAGCTATTGTCTGTCGTCAGTAGACAAATGTTTAAGATTCCGTGATGTGGAACTGGTGAAGAAAGAATTGCAGTTTTTTATTGATGCAGAAGTTCCACAAGTAAAGTTTGTGGACAGGACCTTTAACTGCAATCACAAACATGCAATGGAGATTTGGAGATATTTGGTGGAGCATGACAAAGGAATCACCAATTTTCATTTTGAAGTCGCAGCAGATCTGTTAAATGAAGAAGAAATACAGTTGATTGAAACTATGAGACCAGGACTAATACAACTGGAAATCGGTGTACAGTCTACGAATGAGAAAACAATTCGAGAAATTAAACGAACGATGAAGTTTTCGGAAGTGGCAAGGATCGTAAACAGAATCAATCAAGGGGGAAACGTACATCAGCACCTGGATCTGATTGCAGGACTTCCATATGAGGGATTGGAAAGTTTCAAAAAGTCGTTTGATGATGTGTATCGTCTGCATCCGGAACAATTACAGCTGGGTTTTCTGAAAGTACTGAAGGGTTCTTATATGGAAGAGATGAAAGAGGCCTATGGTCTTGTTTATAAAAGCAGACCTCCATATGAAGTACTTTACACGAACTGGCTTTCTTATGAAGAAGTTTTACAACTGAAACTGGTAGAGGAAATGGTAGAAGTGTACTATAACAGTGGCCAGTTTACTTATACCTTACGCCGTTTGGAACAGGAATTTTCCTCTCCATTTGAACTATATCTTGCGTTAGGTGAGTATTATGAGAAACATGAACTCCATCTTATGAGCCACTCAAGGATTACCAGATATGAAATTTTACTGGGATTTATTCGAAGTTTAGTGAATTTAGATGAGAAGTTATACAAAGAACTGCTGACGTTTGACCTCTACCTACGAGAAAACGTGAAAAACAGACCAGATTTCGCAGGTGAATATAAGGTAGAAAAAGAAAAGCTGAATGATTTTTATGATATAGAGGCGCAGGAACATAAGTTTCTGAAAGGATACGAAGGATATGATAAGAGACAGCTTCGAAAGATGACTCACATAGAAAAGTTTTGCTTTGATGTTATGGATTCTTGTGAGCCCTGTGAGCTGCTTGTACTCTTCGACTATGAAAATAGAAACAGATTGACTCATCAGGCATCCACATTTATGATATAGAATCTTGCAAAAACGATACAAAACGTTTACAATGGACTGATAATAGTTCGAAACCTGGAAAGTAAGGTGAATGAAATGAATTTTTATAATAAAAAGGTAAGAAAAGCTGTTGCAACTGTCATCATCATTTTAGTGATCGCGATGATTGCAACATCAGTGCTCCCATATTTGATGTAGTTCTCAATAGAATGAGTTCTTTAATGAAGATGAGGTGGTTAGCTATGACTGAGACAAAAAAGTCAATTAAAAATGTAAATAGTAAAAGTAGAAAAAACGGTAGAAGGACGGCATCGAAGCAGTCTGCATCCCCAAAAGCAGTTTCGAAGAAGAAAGCTTCTCAGGGTACTACCAGGAGAATCGCTGATTCCAAAAAACACATTAGTTCCAAAAGACGCTTAGAAAAAAGAAAGAGAATGTTTTTGTTAGGCGGGCTTGTGGCCGGGGTTGTGCTGGTCATTGTTCTATGTTCGTATTTTGGATTAAAATCAATTGTAAGCAAAGTTCCAACAGATGAGATTTGCGACAATGTATTTATTGGAACAGTAGATGTTTCCGGAATGGATGCAAGCGAAGCACAAGCTGCCTTGGAACAAAAAGCCGCAGAGTATCAGGCGATGACTATGACACTGAAGGCAGAAGAAGCCAGCACGGAGATTGCATTGGCTGATCTGGGATTCGATGTAAAGGATACAGAGAAGATTGTAAAAAAGGCTCTTGCATATGGAAAATCAGGCAGTGTATGGAGCCGTTATGCACAAATTAAACACTTAGAAAAAGAAAACAAAGTGTTTGAATTAACTTATGTGATCGACGAGGAAATGGTTGCTGCTGCAATTGACGAGAAAATGCCACAATTAGAAAATGCAGCAAAAGACGCAACAATCACACGAGAAAATGGTCAGTTTGTGATCACAGATGCAGAAAAGGGAGTGGCAATTGAGACAAAAGAGTCTGCAAAAGTGATCGAAACATTTCTGAATAAGGAATGGAAACAAACATCAGAGACAATTGAACTTGTGACGAAAATTGAAGAACCAGAAATTACGAGAGAACAATTGGAACAGATTCAGGATGTTCTTGGTAAATATACAACATACTGTGGAACAGGCGGAGGCAGAGTCCAGAACATTGAGACAGGCGCAAAGCTGATCAATGGAGCCGTTATTATGCCGGGTGAAGAATTTTCAGCGGATGCTGCTATGCGACCATATACATTCGACAATGGATATGCAGAAGCGGGTTCTTATGAAAATGGGAAAGTAGTGCAAAGTATGGGTGGAGGAATCTGCCAGGTATCAAGTACATTATATAATGCATGTATTTTAGCTGAATTGGAGATTACACAGAGACAGGCACACTCTATGACGGTAGCTTATGTTGATCCATCTATGGATGCAGCAATTGCTGGAGATTATAAAGATTTGAAGTTTGTTAATAATACAGAGACTCCAATCTATGTAGAGGGCTATGTGTCAGGTGGATATATTACATTTAGAATCTACGGAAAAGAAACAAGACCAGAGAACCGTACGATAGAGTTTATCAGCGAGACATTAAGTACTACCGCACCGAAAAAGACATTTGTTGCGTCAGATGCATCACTTGGAAGCAAATCCACAGTAGATTCAGGACATACAGGCATAAATGCTCAACTTTGGAAAGTAGTTTATGAAAACGGAAAAGAAGTAAGCCGAGAGGTGTTTAATACAAGCAATTATCGTTCTTCGGATGCAACAGTATCTGTTGGAACATCATCTTCCAATAAAACAGCAAGCAATCTTGTAAAAGATGCAATTGCATCACAGAATGAAGATAAGATCAATGCCGCGATTGCACAGGCAAAGGATATTATTGCAAAAGAGCAAGCGGCTGCGCAGAAACCAGAGACACCTGTCACACCATCGGAACCAGAAGAAACTCCGGAAAAACCAGAAGAGCCTGGTACATCAGAGACTCCAGACACATCTGGAGAAGAGAGCGGAGAGGCTCAGACAGAATAATTAAGAAATAGAGGCAATATGAAAGTAGGCAAAGTATCACAGACCGTATTGAAGCGTTCGATTTTAAAACCATTACAATTTCATAGGGAAGAAGCGATCATCGAACCTTCAGTAGAAGAGATGTGCTTTGGAATAGAGCTTAAGGAAGACGAACAGCTGCTTGCCACAAGTGCTGTTCTGTATGGCGATGAGAAAGATCTTGGAGTATTTGCATTGGCTCAGGTTGTCAATGATTTAGCTACAAGAGGTGCGAAAGCAGTTGGAGCAAGTGTTCACATTATGCTGCCGCCATATGCTTATGAATCCAGATTAAAAGCGATGATAGAGTATGTGGAACGAGCCGGTAGCGCACATGCGGTTCAGATTATGTGCGCGAAAGCAGAGGTGAGCCCTGTGATCAGCAAAGCAATCGTGTATGTGAACGGCGTGGGCGTATTGAAAAAAGGTGAACTTCTTCAAAGCAGAATGGGAAAACCAGATCAGGATATTGTGTTATTGAAATGGATCGGTTTGGAAGGAACTTTTCGTATTATGCGAGAAAGAGAGCAAGCACTATCGAAGCGATTTGTGCCAACGTTCCTTAATCAGATTAAGAATTTGGAACCACAGTTGTTTTCTGAAAAAGAACTTGCAATTGCAAAAGAGTTTGGTGTATCAGCGATGCATCAGATTACAAGTGGCGGTATTTTGGCTGCACTTTGGGAGATTGCAGAAAGTTCGAATGTCGGGATGGAAGTGGATTTAAAAAAGATGACAATCAAACAGGAGACAGTAGAAGTATGTGAATTTTGTCATTTGAATCCTTATCAGCTTACTTCGACAGGAAGTGTGCTGATTTTTACAGACCATGGGGAGGAACTGGTTGCAAGATTGGCAGAGGAAGGAGCCATGGCAGTTGTTCTTGGAAAGACGACTGTTGACACAGCAAGAGTCATCCTTGGAGGCGAAGAAAAGAGATTTTTAGACAGACCGGCTCCAGATGAACTTTTGAAAATATACGAGAAAACAGAATGTTAGATATTTTTATATGAAATTAGGAGGTCCTATGAGAACACAGATTTTAAAGTATATCGAAAAGAAAAGTAAAGTAGATTTAGGCGAACTTGCTATCTTGCTCGGAACAGATGAGATAACAGTAGCAAATGAAATCGCAGATATGGAAAAAGAAAAGATTATCTGTGGTTATCACACATTGATTGATTGGGATAAAGTAGGAGTGGAATCAGTAACAGCGCTTATCGAAGTACGTGTAACTCCACAAAGAAATCAGGGATTTGACAGAATTGCAGAACGCATCTATAACTATCCTGAAGTAAATGCGGTATATTTGATCTCAGGCGGATATGATTTACTTGTAACATTAGAAGGAAAAACATTAAAAGAAGTATCACAGTTTGTATCTGACAAATTATCTCCAGTAGAGGCAGTAATCAGTACATCAACGCATTTTATTTTGAAAAAATACAAAGACCATGGAACAATTCTTGCAAAAAAATCTGAATCAGAAAGGATGTTAGTGACACTATAATGAGAAATCCATTATCACAAAAAGTAACTGGCATTGCTCCATCAGGAATTCGTAAATTTTTTGATATTGTAAGCGAAATGCCTGATGCTATTTCTCTTGGAGTAGGAGAGCCTGATTTTGATACACCATGGCGTATCCGCGAAGAAGGTATTTATACTTTAGAAAAAGGAAAGACATTCTATACATCTAATGCCGGTTTAAAAGAATTAAAAATCGAAATCTGCAAATACTTAGATAGAAAATGCAATGTACAGTATAACTATAATAACGAAGTAATCGTAACGGTAGGAGGAAGTGAAGGGATTGATATTGCACTTCGAGCAATGCTTGATCCAGGAGATGAAGTTTTAATTCCACAGCCTTGTTACGTTTCGTATGATCCGTGTACAGTTCTGGCGGATGGAGTTCCTGTTGCAATTCCGTTACAGGAAAAGAACGAATTCAAACTGACAGCAGAAGAATTAGAAGCGGCGATCACACCGAAGTCAAAGATATTGATTATGCCATTTCCAAATAATCCTACAGGCGCTATTATGACAAAAGAGGACTTAGAACCAATCGTGGAAGTGGTGAAAAAACATGATTTATTTGTTATTTCAGATGAAATCTATTCAGAGCTGACATACAAGGCAGAACATGTTTCAATTGCAAGCTTTGAAGGTATGAAGGAACGTACTATTTTAATTAATGGTTTTTCAAAAGGTTATGCTATGACTGGATGGCGACTTGGATATGCATGCGGACCAAAGGAAATCATCACACAGATGGTGAAGATTCATCAGTATGCAATCATGTGCGCCCCAACAAACAGTCAATATGCAGCAGTAGAAGCGCTTCGTAACTGTGACGCTGAAGTAAAGGAAATGCGTGAAGCATACAATCAGAGAAGAAGATTTCTAGTGCATGAATTCAAACGAATGGGACTTTCATGTTTTGAACCATTTGGTGCATTTTACATTTTCCCAAGTGTTCAGGAATTTGGTATGACTTCAGATGAGTTCGCAACACGTTTTTTAAAAGAAGAGAAAGTTGCGGTAGTTCCAGGTACAGCTTTTGGAGCATGTGGTGAAGGGTTCCTTCGAATCTCTTATGCATACTCACTTGAAGATTTGAAAGAAGCGCTTGGACGTTTTGAAAGATTTATTACTCGTCTGAGAGAGGAAAAAACATGTTAAATATCGTATTATTTGAACCGGAAATCCCTGCAAACACTGGTAATATCGGCAGAACCTGTGTGGCTACAGGTACAAGACTCCATTTGATCGAACCTTTGGGATTTCGATTGAACGAAAAATCATTAAAGCGTGCCGGAATGGATTACTGGCAGGATTTAGATGTGACAACATACATAGATTTCAATGACTTTATGGAAAAGAATCCAGGGGCTAAGATCTATATGGCAACAACAAAAGCGCCGAATGTCTACACAGATGTGTCATTTGAACCAGACTGTTATATTATGTTTGGAAAAGAAAGTGCAGGCATTCCGGAAGAGATATTAGTGCATCATAAAGAAGACAGTATTCGAATTCCAATGGTGGGCGACATCCGTTCACTCAACCTAGGAAATTCGGTTGCAATTGTTTTATATGAGGCACTCAGACAAAATAATTTTAATGGAATGACTAAAGAGGGGCATTTACACCGTTTAGAGTGGGACTAATGTCCCTCTTTGTTATCTAATTGTCAAAATGAACAAATTGGAAGAATTTATAGACAAAAACTATGATAAAACTGCTAGACAGGTTTGAGTGGATATTATAAAATAAAAATAAGGTTTTAGAGAGGAATGATTAGCTGATTATGAAACATAAGAAAAGTGTATATACTACATTTGCATTAATTTCACAACTTGGAATCAGCATGATCGTTCCGGTTTTTTTATGTACATTTGTGGGAATGAAGCTGGATGAAAAGTTTTCGACTTCAGTTACGATTCCGATGATTATTCTGGGAATCCTGGCAGGGGCGCGTAACGTATACGCATTGGTGCGTCAGGCAACTGCTGTGATGGAATCAGAAGAAGATGAAGATGATTACTGGAAGATCAGAAAACAAATTGATAATAGCAGGATTGAAGAAGAAAAATTAGATGAAGAAGAATAGTATATTGACTGAATTACTTATCGGGATAATTCTTTTGGGCATCGTGATGCAGATTGCCTGCATTATTGTTTCAAAGGATTATTTATATAATGCAATTGGATTATGGAGTGGAATCGCAGTTGCATGTTTTATGGCAATTCATTTAAAACGCTCAATTGAAGACTCATTGGACTTAGGTGTAGAGGGCGCCCAGAAGCATGCCAGATCAGCCTATGCGACACGCATGGTCGTAACATTGTTTGTGATTGGAATTGTCATTTATTTCAACCTTGGAAATCCTTTTACTTTAGTATTAGGGATTTTCCCGTTGAAAATATCGGCGTATTTACAGCCGCATATGCATAAATTGTTTCTATGTTTGGAAGAACAAAGAACAAAAAAGAAAACTAAATAAGAAAAGGAGGTTAAACAAGTGGCAGGAATTTTAGCTTCAGATGCTGACTTCATGATACACAGTCTGATGAGACTTAATGTATTTGGGCAGGAAGTGTATCTCACAACGACACATGTCAGTCTGCTGGTTGTTTGCGTGGGATTGATTCTGTTTGCTTTTGTGGTAAACCGTAAACTAAAAGACACAGAACATCCAAGCGGATTACAGAATGCAGCAGAGCTGATCGTCGAAATGTTAGACGGCATGGTGAAAAGTTCCATGGGAAAAAACGCAGTCAAATATCGTAACTATATAGGTACGTTATTTATTTTCTTGCTGATAAGCAACATTTCTGGGTTGTTAGGACTCAGACCACCTACTGCGGACTATGGTGTTACTTTTCCACTCGGTGTAATCACGTTTGTTCTTATTCAATATAACAATATTAAATGGAACAAGATGGGAGCACTCACTGATTTATTTAAGCCGTTACCATTTTTATTCCCGATCAACTTGATTGGTGAAATCGCAGTGCCATTTTCTGTATCATTACGTTTATTTGGTAACGTAGTATCAGGAACGGTTATTATGGCACTTATTTATGGGCTGCTTAGCAAAGTTGCAATTCTGTGGCCAGGTATCTTACATGCATACTTTGACCTGTTCTCAGGCGCAATTCAAACATACGTTTTCTGTATGTTGACGATGGTATGGATCACTCAGAAAATACCAGAAGATGTCTAAAAACAATATTTTGAATTTAGGAGGAATTTTATTATGAGTAATATTACAAACGAAGGTTTAATTTTAGCTTGTTCAGCAATTGGTGCAGGTCTTGCGATGATCGCTGGTATCGGACCTGGTATTGGACAAGGTCACGCAGCAGGACAAGGTGCTGCAGCAGTTGGTAGAAATCCAGGAGCAAAAGGGGACATCATGTCTACAATGTTACTTGGTCAAGCCGTAGCCGAAACAACAGGTCTTTATGGTCTTGTTATCGCATTGATCCTATTATTTGCGAACCCATTATTAGGAAAATTATAAAATTTACGTATAAAGAAAACTTACGAAGAAATATTTTAGAAGAATAAGTAAAGGAAGGAGGCTGAACCTTGGAACGCTTATTTACGCTTGACGCACAATTCCTTTTCGACTGTGTGGTTTTGGCACTCAGCATGTGGGTACTGTTTACACTGCTTTCGTATCTTTTGTTTGATCCGGTCAGAGATATGCTGGAAAAACGTAAGCAAAGAGTGGCAGATGATCAGGAAACTGCAAGACGCGAAAAAGCTGACGCAATTGCATTTAAGGAAGAGTATGATCAAAAATTAAAAGAAGTAGATAAAGAAGCGGAAGCAATCTTAAGTGAAGCTCGCAAGAGAGCAAAACAGAATGAAGCTAAGATTGTAGCTGAGGCGAAAGAAGAAGCAGCCCGTATTATCGCACGTGCAAATGCTGAAATCGAATTAGAGAAGAAACGTGCATTAGACGATATGAAACAAGAGATAATCACTATCGCATCTATGATGGCTGGAAAAGTGGTAGCAGCTTCTATTGATACAAATGTACAGGCAAGTCTAATCGACGAAACATTAAAAGAAATGGGTGAAGGTACATGGCAAAATTAGTTTCAAAAACATATGGTGATGCATTGTTTGCAGTAGCTTTGGAAGAGAACCGTATGGATGAATTTTTTGAAGCAGTGAAAGTCGTTGCCGATGTGATGCGTGCGAACGATGAGTTCGGTAAATTAATGAATCATCCAAAAATCATGAAAGAAGATAAAGTGAAAATAGTGGAAGAGACATTTGGAGGAAAGGTGCCAAAAGAAATCGTAGGTATCATGACACTCCTCGTATCAAAGGGACGTGCCGATTCGATGCTTTCCGTATTTGATTACTTTATCGATCTTGTGAAAGAAGAAAAGAAAATCGGAAAAGCCGATGTCGTGACCGCAGTTCCACTTGATGAAAAGCAAAAAGCAAAAGTGGAAGCCAAATTATTAGAGACTACAAGTTATAAAGCATTTGAAATGAATTATTCTGTAGATACCTCTATTATCGGCGGTATGATCATCCGCATCGGAGATCGTGTGGTAGATAGCAGTATTAAGACAAAATTATTTGAACTGACACGCGAGCTTCGTAAAGTACAGTTATAAAAATCTAGAAAGAAGGTGGATTCGTTCCATGAACTTAAGACCAGAAGAAATCAGCTCTGTCATCAAAGAACAGATTAAAAGATATGCGTCAGAGTTAGAAGTATCTGACGTTGGTACGGTTATTCAGGTAGCCGATGGTATTGCTCGTATCCACGGTCTGGAAAATGCGATGCAAGGTGAACTTTTAGAGTTCCCAGGCGAAGTATATGGTATGGTACTTAACCTTGAAGAAGACAATGTTGGTGTTGTTCTCCTTGGAGATCAAAAAAGCATCAACGAAGGCGATACTGTAAAAACAACAGGTAGAGTAGTAGAAGTTCCAGTTGGGGACTGTATGCTTGGACGTGTTGTAAACGCATTAGGCCAGCCAATTGACGGCAAAGGACCAATTGAAGCAACAAAATTCAGACAAATTGAAAGAGTTGCTCCTGGTGTTATCACTCGTAAATCAGTAGATACACCACTTCAGACAGGTATCAAAGCGATTGACTCTATGATTCCGATCGGAAGAGGACAACGTGAGTTAATCATCGGGGATAGACAGACAGGAAAGACTGCTATCGCTATTGATACAATTATCAACCAAAAAGGCCAAGGTGTAAAATGTATTTACGTTGCAATTGGACAAAAAGCGTCTACTGTTGCAAATATCGTAAAAACATTAGAACAATTCGGTGCAATGGATTACACAACAGTAGTTTCTTCTACTGCAAGTGAACTTGCTCCACTTCAATATATTGCTCCATACTCAGGATGTGCAATTGGTGAAGAATGGATGGAAAACGGTGACGACGTTCTCGTGGTATATGATGACTTGTCAAAACATGCGACAGCTTACCGTACACTCTCCTTACTCCTTAGAAGACCACCAGGACGTGAAGCTTACCCAGGTGACGTATTCTATTTGCACTCAAGATTATTGGAAAGAGCTGCAAGACTTTCAGATGCTCTTGGCGGTGGATCATTGACTGCACTTCCAATCATCGAAACACAGGCTGGTGACGTATCAGCTTATATTCCAACAAACGTAATTTCTATTACAGACGGGCAGATTTATCTTGAAACAGAAATGTTCAACGCTGGTTTCAGACCTGCTATCAACCCGGGTATCTCTGTATCACGTGTTGGTGGTTCAGCTCAGATCAAAGCGATGAAGAAAATCTCAGGACCTATCCGTATTGAGCTTGCTCAGTATAGTGAACTTGCATCATTCGCTCAATTTGGTTCTGAATTAGATGCAGATACAGCAGAACGTTTGGCACAAGGTATCCGTATCAAAGAGATGCTGAAACAACCACAGTACAAACCAATGCCAGTAGAATATCAGGTTATCATTATTTATGCAGCGACAAGAAAGCATTTGCTTGACATTGCAGTAGAAGATATTCTTCGTTTTGAAAAAGGATTATTTGAATTTATCGCAACAAAATATGCAGATATTCCAGAATCAATCAAGACAGAAAAAGTCATTACTGAAGAGACAGAAGAAAGACTTGTAAAAGCTATTACAGAGTACAAAGAAGAATTCAAAAAGGGATTCTAATTTAAAAAGCTGCTCAGTAAGAGAGGAGAGCTATCATGGCATCAATGAGAGAGATTAAAAGACGCCGCGTAAGTATTCAGAGTACGCAGCAGATTACAAAAGCCATGAAACTTGTTTCTACTGTAAAACTACAAAAAGCGAGACAACGCGCTGAAAACTCAAAACCATATTTTCAGTATATGTACAAGACAGTTACATCTATGCTTGCAAAAGCCGGTACAATAGACCATCCATATTTGAAAAGCGGCAGTTCTGACAAAGTCGGGATTGTTGCAATTACTTCAAATAGGGGGCTGGCAGGCGGCTATAATGCAAATATTGCAAGACTTGTTCAGGCGAGCGGTATCGAAAAAGAAAAAGTACGTCTTTACACAGTCGGTAAAAAGGGAAATGAAATGCTTTCAAGAAAAGGCTATGAAATCGTAGCTGATTATCCGGAAGTAATCGAAGAACCTACTTTTGAAGATGCAAAACATCTTGCAGCAAGACTTCTTGAAGATTTTTCAAAAGGAGAAATCGGAGAAATCTATGTGGCATATACAGAATTTAAAAATACAGTAAGCCATATTCCAAAAATGATGAAACTGCTTCCAGTCAGTGCTGAAGAGACTCAGGAAGACGGTGCAGAAGCAGATGCAATGGATAAGCTTACACTTATGAATTTTGAGCCAAGTGAAGAAGAAGCGATCGGGCTTCTGATTCCGAAATATGTAACAAGTATTATATATGGTGCTTTTGTAGAAGCAGTTGCAAGTGAAAATGGCGCACGTATGCAGGCGATGGATTCCGCAACGAATAATGCAGAAGAAATCATTAGTGATTTGGAATTAAAATATAATAGAGCCCGTCAGGGAGCTATTACACAAGAATTAACAGAAATTATTGCCGGTGCAGATGCGATTGGATAAAGTTCTAATCACTATGACCGGAAAATATCAGATATAATGTATCGGATAAGGAGTGACAAAGAAAAAATGGCAAACAAAAATATTGGGAAAATCACTCAGATTATCGGTGCCGTATTGGACGTGAAATACGCAGAAAGCCAGCTTCCAGAAATCAACGAAGCCATCGAGATTACAAGACAAGATGGAACTAAGTTGGTAGTAGAAGTTGCGCAGCACTTGGGTGACGACGTAGTAAGATGTATCGCCATGGGACCAACTGACGGACTTGTTCGTGGTATGGATGCTGTTGCTACAGGTGCAGCTATCAGCGTTCCAGTTGGTGAAAATACATTAGGACGTATTTTCAACGTACTTGGTGAACCAATTGACGAAAAACCAGCTCCAACAGATGTAGAATATGAGCCAATCCACAGAAAGGCTCCTTCATTTGAAGAACAATCAACAGAAGCAGAATTACTTGAAACTGGTATTAAAGTAATCGACTTACTTTGTCCATACCAAAAAGGTGGTAAGATTGGTCTGTTTGGCGGTGCCGGAGTAGGTAAAACAGTATTAATTCAAGAATTGATTACAAATATTGCTACAGAACATGGTGGATACTCAGTATTCACAGGTGTAGGTGAAAGAACAAGAGAAGGAAATGACCTTTACTATGAAATGATGGAATCAGGTGTTATCAACAAAACAGCCATGGTATTTGGTCAGATGAACGAGCCACCTGGAGCACGTATGCGTGTAGGTCTTACAGGTCTTACAATGGCTGAATATTTCCGTGATAAAGGTGGTAAAGACGTACTTTTATTCATCGATAACATTTTCCGTTTCACACAGGCTGGTTCCGAAGTATCAGCGCTTCTTGGACGAATGCCTTCAGCCGTAGGTTATCAGCCAACACTTCAAACAGAGATGGGTGCACTGCAAGAACGTATTACATCTACAAAGAACGGATCGATCACATCAGTTCAAGCTGTATACGTGCCTGCCGATGACTTGACTGACCCTGCACCTGCTACAACATTTGCTCACTTGGATGCGAAGGTTGTACTTTCTCGTGCAATCACACAGTTAGGTATTTACCCAGCGGTAGACCCACTTGATTCTTCATCTCGTATGTTGGATCCTAACATTGTAGGGGAAGAACACTACAACGTAGCTCGTGGAGTACAGGAAGTATTACAGAAATACAAAGAATTACAGGATATCATCGCTATGCTTGGTATGGATGAACTTTCTGAAGAAGATAAGATCACAGTTGCTCGTGCAAGAAAGATTCAAAGATTCTTATCACAGCCATTCTTCGTAGCTACACAGTTTACTGGTTTTGAAGGACGTTATGTACCAATCAATGAAACAATTCAAGGCTTTAAGGAAATCCTCGAAGGAAAACACGATGATATTCCAGAAGGTCAATTCTTAAATGCAGGAAATATCGATGATGTACTCGCTCGTGTAAAGTAGAGGTGAGTGCGTATGGCAGATAATAACTTATTTGAATTAAAGATTATTGAACCAGATGGAATGTTCTTTGAAGGAGAGGCGGAATTCTTAGAATTTACCTCTGTAGAAGGACAGATGGGTGTCTATAAGAACCATATTCCGCTTACAACAATTCTGGATTCAGGAGTGATCCGTATTCACAAAGGTGGAGAAAAGAGAAAAGCAGCAGTGCTTGGTGGTTTTATCGAAATCCAAAAAGAAAGAATCACAATCCTGGCAGAAGTTGCGGAATGGCCAGAAGAAATCGATGTGAAACGTGCAGAAGCGGCAAAGCAGCGTGCAGAAGAACGTTTACGTAGAAAAGAAGCTGGATTAGATGTAGTGCGTGCAGAAGCAGCATTGAAAAGAGCGATGACACGTCTTAATACAGCAAAATAACAAGATAAATGATAAGAGGTTTGATTTTTTAAATCAGGCCTCTTTTTTCTGGCAAAATGAGAAAAACTGCATATCTTATAACTATAATGTTCAAAGATGGGAAGTGGAAACTATGGACTATCGCCTGCCGTATTACATGGCGTACCCTATGCCATTTCAATATGATGATGACAAAGTGGAACGTATGGATTTTGATTATATGAAAAGTATGTATCCGGCACTTGCAAAGAAGATTTTGCCATATGTGGAGGATGAATGCGATCGTATGTCTTATGAGGGAAGCGTGATTTTTGATGAATATCCTGATCAGCTTCAAATTCGTTTGATGTGCAATCGAATCTATGATAAAGTAAAAGAATCGGAAAATTCTGAAGACAATCTTGTGAAAGATATGGTACAATTGATTCTATTCCACGAATTGTTCCGCCGCAGATGTGAACGCAGGAAAAGAAGAAGAAATTTTTACCTATAGAATAAAAGGATTTAGAAAGGCGAAGTACAAATGAAGAATATTATTTTTATCGGGATGCCGGCATCAGGAAAGAGTACTGTGGGAGTAGTTGTTGCAAAACGTCTAGGATATGAATTTATTGACACAGATTTGTTGATTCAAAAACAAGAAAAAAAATTGTTGAAGGAAATCATTGCCGAAGTAGGAAATGATGGATTTTTGGAAATTGAAAATCAAGTGAATCGTGAGGTGGAAGCAGAGAAAGCTGTAATTTCACCAGGCGGAAGTGTTGTATATTGTAAAGAAGCAATGGAACATTACAAAGAAATTGGAACCATCGTATATTTGAAAGTACCATTTAAGACAATCAATAAAAGAATCAGTAACGCTAAAAATCGCGGTGTTGTGTTAAAAGATGGTCAGACATTATACGACTTATATAAAGAAAGAACACAATTGTTTGAACAATATGCAGATTATATTGTATCAGAAGAAGGATTGGATCTGGAAGAGACTATTGATAAGGTATTGGAATTGTTTGGAAAATAGGAGGTGTTTATGTCGCACCTCTTATTTTAATTTGCACATTAAAGATGTATGTGAATAAAAACATTTTACAAAATCTTTTTTTATGCTATAATGACAAAAGAGTATAACATACTTGGGTTATTAGGACTTATTTTAGGACATATTAAGAGGGAAATAGATTATAAAACCATTATTGAGGTGTGATATGGAACAATATATTATCAAAGGTGGTACGCCACTAGTAGGGGAAGTAGAAATTGGCGGAGCGAAGAATGCAGCATTGGCAATCTTGGCAGCAGCAATTATGACAGACGAGACAGTTACAATTGAAAATTTACCAGATGTTAACGATATAAATGTGTTATTAGAAGCACTCAGCGGAATTGGTGCACTCGTACAGAGAGTGGACCGTCATACCGTACGAATCAACGGTTCAGGAATCGGTGATTTATGTATTGAGTACGATTATATTAAAAAGATTCGTGCTTCCTACTATTTGTTGGGAGCGTTGTTAGGCAAATACCATAGAGCAGAGGTAGCACTTCCAGGCGGATGCAACATTGGAAGCAGACCGATCGATCAACATTTAAAAGGTTTCCGCGCATTAGGTGCAGAAGTGGAAATCGAATATGGAAAGATTGTTGCTGAAGCAGAGCACTTGAAAGGAAACCATCTCTATTTTGACGTAGTTTCTGTTGGAGCTACAATCAATGTTATGATGGCGGCAGCAATGGCGGAAGGAACTACGATTCTTGAGAACGTGGCAAAAGAACCACATGTAGTAGATGTTGCCAACTTCCTTAACAGTATGGGTGCCAACATCAAAGGTGCCGGTACAGATGTAATTAAGATTAAAGGGGTACAGAAACTGCACAGAACAGAATATTCCATCATTCCAGATCAGATTGAAGCGGGTACATTTATGTTTGCGGCAGCAGCAACAAAGGGTGATGTTACTGTGCTCAATGTAATTCCAAAGCATTTAGAAGCAACAATTGCAAAGCTTGTTGAAATTGGATGTGAAGTAGAAGAATTTGATGATGCAGTTCGTGTAGTTGCGAAGAAACGTTTGAAGAGCACACACGTAAAGACGTTGCCGTATCCTGGATATCCGACAGATATGCAGCCACAGATTGGTGTGACGCTTGCATTATGCCAGGGAACAAGTATTATCACAGAAAGTATTTTTGAAAATCGTTTCAAATATTTAGATGAGTTGGCTCGTATGGGTGCGATTACTAAGGTGGAAGGCAATTCTGCTACAATTGAAGGTGTAGAAAAGCTTTCAGGAGCCAGAGTGAGTGCACCGGATCTAAGAGCAGGAGCTGCACTTTGTATTGCAGGTCTTGCCACAGATGGTATTACAATTGTGGATGACATTGTTTATATCCAAAGAGGGTATGAACGATTCGAGGAAAAATTGCGTTCACTTGGTGGAATGATTGAACGTGTTTCCAGTGAAAAAGAGATTAAAAAGTTTATTTTAAAAGTAAGCTAATAAAGTAAAACAGGGTGGGTGTGATTGCCCACCCTGTTTGAATATATTAAGAAACTCTATTGCGTTAATTTGTAAAAGGAGAAAATCATGCATACATTTACACGATTGATTCAAAATGATATGAAACCTGCCTTGGGAGTGACAGAACCAGGTGCGATTGCTTTCGCAGTATCGACAGCCAGAAGCTATACAAGAGGTGAAGTGGAAGATGTTTTGGTATCGCTGAATTCTGGAATGTACAAAAATGCATTTACGTGTGGAATACCAAATTCGGACAAAGTAGGCAATATTTTTTCGGCTGCATTGGGGGTTGTTGCGGGCAATCCGGAAAAAGGTTTAGAATCTTTGGAAGACGTGACGGATGAGGATAATGAAAAAGCCGAAGAACTTGTAGCGCAGGGCAAGGTTAAAGTAGTGTTGGATCATGTTGGCTCTGAGATTACAATTGATGCAAAGGTAAAAACAACAGAAGATGAGTGTATAGTGAAGATTTCTGGAAGCCATACGGATATATATTACATAGAAAAAAATCAGAAGATTATTTTTGAAAAAGAAAGAAAAATTTCCGGAGATAGCGAAGAGGCAGAAGAAGCATTGATTCACAAGTATACATTGCAGGACTTTTATGAATATCTTCAGGATGTAAACGAAGAGGAAATAGCGTTTATCGGAGATGCATTTGCGATGAATCTGGAACTTTTGGAAGAAGGACTTCGTTCATCAAAGACAACCTTCGGACCGCTTCTTTTAAAAATGAATGGCGGAAAGTATATTTCAGAAGATGCAAGGGCATCAGCGCAGCTTTTATGCAATGGCGCTATAGAAGCAAGAGTGCTTGGGCTTAGTAAGCCAGCAATGAGTATCACTGGAAGCGGTGCGCATGGCATTATTGCAACATTGCCATTGTATGCATATCAGCAGTGTCATGGCGATAAAATTTCCTATGTAAAGCTACTGAAAGCGACAGCATTAAGTTACCTGATTACAATGTATATCAAAGAATACTCTGGAAAATTATCTGCATTTTGTGGCTGTGGAATTGCTGCCGGTACTGGAATGGCATGTGGTTTGTGTTATTTGCAGGGAGGTAAGTCGGAGGAGATGGCGATGGTAATCCAAAATATGGCGTCTAGCATTACGGGGATGATTTGTGATGGCGGCAATCAGGGCTGCATAATGAAAGGTATCGTTGCGGTTGATGCAGCATTTCAGGCTGTTAATATGGCGATGAATCATGTGTGTGTAGATGATGTACATGGAATCAACGGCGTGACTGCTGAAGAAACTATGAGAAACATGGGTCTCATTGCATCACCTGGAATGATTGGAACAGAAAAAGTGATCGTAGAAATCATGAAAAATAAAGGACACGTGGAATAAAGTGAAGAAGGGAGGAAATGGATGGAGGAGAGAAAAACAAGACGTACAAAACATCATAGAGGCAGACGCGGGAAAAAGAAGACAAAGAATCTGATCTCGAACATTATTATTGTGATAGCAGCTGCAGTTTTTGTGTATGCAGCGTTTAATTTGTGGAACATCTTTCAGGAATATCAAAAAGGCACGAATGAATACGATGATATACAAAACATAGTCGTTTCGGTACAAAGCATTGATGAAGAGGGAGAGGAAGTAGGTTTTGAGGTAGATTTTGAGAAGCTGAAAGAGATGAATCAGGACACAGTGGCATGGATTCGTTTTGAAGAACCTTCGGAAATTAATTATCCTATTGTTTTGGGAATCGACAATGAAAAATATCTGAATACGACCTTTGAAGGAAATGCAAATGCGGCGGGCACATTATTTATTGATATGAGTAACCGTGAAGATTTCAGTGACAAAAATACTTTTATCTATGGTCATAATATGAAAAATGGTTCTATGTTCGGAAAGTTGAAAAAATATAGATCAAGCGATTTTTACAAGGAAAATCCTTATTTTTATATTTATACACCAGATGGGAAAGAATCTGCTTATCAGATATTTTCTGTTACGGTTGTAAAGGATACTTCTGATAGTTATACAAAGCATTTTTTTGATGACGCTGAATATGAGGAATACTTAGCAAATATTCAAAGTTTATCACTTTATCAGACGGGGGTAGAGGTGAATAAGGATTCGAAAATTGTGAGCCTTTCCACTTGTACCAATGTGAGTGATGATGAAAGATTGTTGGTGCACGGTGTAAAGATAAGTGAGAAGATGGTGGGAGAATAGCAATGGCTGATAAATACGAAGTCGGTGATATTGTAAAAATGAAAAAGAAGCATCCGTGTGGCAGTTTTGAATGGGAAATTTTGCGAGTTGGAGCAGATTTTCGTATGAAGTGCCAGGGGTGTGGACATCAGATTATGATTGATCGAAAAACAGTTGAAAAAAACACAAAAGAATTAAGAAAAAAAGCTTGAAACTAATTTGTAAATATGTTATCATACCAAATTGTGATATATTATTTTATTCCTTGCTCCTGAAAAGAAGAACAGGGGCCAGAGACCAAGAGGAGGTGCAAACGACATGAACAAATATGAATTAGCAGTTGTTGTCAATGCAAAAATCGAAGATGACGCTAGAGTTGCTACAATCGAAAAAGTACAAAACTACATTACACGTTTCGGTGGTACAATCACTAACGTTGATGAATGGGGTAAGAGAAAATTAGCTTACGAAGTTCAAAAGATGAGAGAAGGATTCTACTATTTCATCAAATTCGAATCTGACGCTACAGCTCCAGCTGAAATCGAAGGAAGACTTCGTATCATGGAAAACGTGATCAGATTTTTATGCGTAAAAGAAGCATAAGATTTGCGCATTTGATACAAGCGCATTATTAGAAAAGAGGAAATCGAATGAATAAAGTAATTTTAATGGGACGCTTAACAAGAGATCCAGAAGTTAGATATTCACAAGGTGACAGCGCAAGCGCAGTTGCGAGATATACTTTAGCAGTTGACCGTCGTTTTAAACGTGACGGAGAACAATCAGCAGATTTTATTAACTGTGTTGCATTTGGCAGAGCAGCAGAATTTGCTGAAAGATATTTACGTCAAGGTGTGAAGATTGCAGTTACTGGACGTATCCAGACTGGAAGCTATACAAACAGAGATGGCGTAAGAGTATACACAACTGATGTAGTGATCGAGGAACAAGAGTTTGCTGAAAGCAAAGCAGCGAGCGCATCTAACAGCGGTTATCAGTCAGCTCCTGCTCCATCACCAAGCGTTGATATTGGCGATGGTTTCATGAATATTCCAGACGGAATTGATGAAGAATTACCATTCAGCTAAACCGATTGATCGTGTAGTATGAAATTAGAATCTGAACTTGCATGTTCGAGAAATAAAATAGGAGGTATTGACAATGGCTTTTGATAAAGGTAACAAAGCAGATTCTCCAATGAAGAGAAGAGGCGGACGTAGAAGAAAAAAAGTTTGTGTATTCTGCGGTAAAGAAAACAACGAAATCGATTACAAAGACGTGGCTAAATTAAGAAAATATGTTTCTGAAAGAGGAAAAATTCTTCCAAGAAGAATCACAGGAAACTGTGCAAAACACCAAAGAGCTCTTACAGTAGCTATTAAGAGAGCAAGACATATTGCTTTAATGCCATACGTACAAGACTAATTCGTTAGTCATTTGTAAATAATATGACATAAACCCTTAAATCCTAGTGAATGCTAGAGTTTAAGGGTTTTTTTGTTGTTTCAAAAGTCTTATAAATTCTTGTATATTTTTATATTTTCTTACGAATTTGGTGTAGGAATTGGTGTAAGAGAAAAATTGGACGAAAATGTGGTTAATACAAATCAATAAAGAGAATATGGAGAAA
Organism: Faecalimonas sp.; assembly: GCA_045121495.1. Taxonomy (GTDB): domain Bacteria; phylum Bacillota; class Clostridia; order Lachnospirales; family Lachnospiraceae; genus Faecalimonas. The sequence continues at coordinate 2,582 of JBGVGF010000102.1, read as the reverse complement.
ATAAAATGGATGAATTATATGAAGTATTGAATGTATTGACCGAAATTTCAGGTAATGTAAAGAATTTAGTATGTGTGATCGAAAAATTGAAAGACCAAGGTACGGAAGCAGAAGCTGCAACGTATATCTCGATGGTGAGATATTATATGGTGCATATATAGCAGAATCTGCATGACTGTGTGAATGAAGTAGATAGATGTTACCTGAAGGTGAAGAAGGAAAGGCTGAAGAAAATGGAAGATGTAGATTTTGAGTAAATGTATTGTTATTACTGCTGGTGGTGTACATAATAAAGATATTACTAGCCTTGGAAGGATATGATAGCGGGTAAAAGCCGAAGAGCTGATTTGGTGTTTGTTGGGTTGATTGAGGAAATATTTAACGTTTAAATTGGTTATACCTGTTATACCCTTGAATATAAAATGAAAAGTGGGTATAATGGGTATAACGGATAAGATAGGAGGCTGCTCATGGGACAAGAAGAATTAATGAATCAAATAGTAGAAATTGAACGAGAAATAGCAATGTTACCAGAAGGTAGCGTTACAAAGAAAAAGATAAGGGACAAAGAATATTATTATCATCGAATAACTAGAAACGGAAAAAGAGTTGAGAATTATATCAGTTTTGAAGAAGTACCGGAGCTTAAATTAAAGATTGAAAAACGAAAAGAGCTAGAAAAAGAGCTAAAACAACTGAAGTCGCATATCGTACCAGAAAAAGAGAACGAAGCTGAACCACAATATGATTTCAAGACCATAGTAAGAACTGGAAAACCACTTATGTCTCAGATCGCTATCACCAAGAAGTATAAGAAAAGAAAGTGTTTTAGTGCACTTAGGGAATATGTTTTTGGAGCGCCACAGGACAAAGTGTTTATTATTTACGGACTTAGAAGGACTGGAAAGACAACTATGATTCGTCAGATTCTCACAGAACTTTCGGAGTCTGAGTTTAAAAAAGCAGCATTCATCCAGGTGCAGGTAAAAGATACAATGGCAGACATAGCTGCCGATCTCAAACTGCTAGAGCAGACTGGATATAAATACGTGTTTATTGACGAAGTTACGTTGATGGAAGATTTTATTGGGGGAGCTGCACTCTTTTCTGATATCTACGCAAGCAGCGGCATGAAAATTGTATTATCAGGAACTGACTCGCTGGGGTTTGCATTTTCTAAAGAAGAACAGCTTTATGATAGATGCATTATGCTCCATACCACTTTTATTCCGTATCGAGAATTTGAGGAAGTACTAGGAATAAAAGGAATCGACGAATATATCCGCTATGGAGGAACGATGAGCCTTAGCGGTATTAATTATAATGCGGAAACTACTTTTTCTAATTCAAAGAGTGCTGAAGAATATATCGATACTGCTATTGCAAAGAATATTCAGCACTCGCTAAAGATGTATCAGTATGGTGGTCATTTCCGTCAGTTATTAGATTTATATGAGCAAGGTGAACTTACCAATGTAATAAATCGTGTAGTAGAAAATATTAATCATAGTTTTACACGAAGCGTTGTTGAAAGAACTTTTAAGTCTCATGATATTTCTGTAACAGCATCTAATCTGCTCAGAGATCGAGAAAATCCAATCGATATAAAAGAACACATGGATTTAGATACTGTAACTCTCGGTATTATGCAGATGCTGGATATCATTAATAAAGAAAAGCAGAGTGTAGATATTGAAGATAGTCATATGCTTCAGATTAAGGAATATTTGATACTTTTAGATCTCATTATGGAAATAGAACTCACTTTTCTACCTGCAGTAAATAGAAGTGGAAAGGTAACGGTTATTACACAACCAGGTATGAGATATGCTCAAGCAAGTACGATTGTTGAAAATATGCTTCTTGATGCTAAATTCCAAGAACTGTCTGCAAAAGATAGAAAACGAATCTTAGAAAGATTGTTAAATGAAATCAGGGGAAGGATGATGGAGGATATCGTTCTGCTTGAAACAAAAATCGCGAATCCTGATAAAAAAGTATTTAAACTTCAGTTCGCAATTGGTGAATATGATATGGTTGTTTATGATCCAAAAGAAGTCAGTTGCAAAATATATGAAGTAAAATACAGTAAGGAACAGGTGCCAGAACAATATCGCCATTTAAAAGATGAGCAAAAATGCGCTTTGACAACTCATAGATATGGAGATATCGAGGGTAAATATGTAATCTATCGTGGAGAAAGTATGAAGATAGACGATATTCAATATATGAATGTAGAAGAGTATTTGAAAACGATGTAGAGAAACGGCGCTCTAACAATACCCCATATTGTTGGAGAGATAAGTTTGAATTTTTATTATTAATAGTATTTGAGAGTTATGGCAGAAAAACAATAGTTGAAAATTCTAATAGTAAGCGATTAATTTGGGACCGTTTGATAGAAAATAGTTTTTTACTACAATAACCTATCAAAAAGGGCTCCAACCACACATATCTTGTGTGATCAGAGCACCTTGACAATTCACATATGATTGATTTAATTCTCGCAAGTTATATCTGTTTTAGCAGAGAGTTCTTGTTTTACTGAGTCACTCCATGGAGCTAATTGTTCTAAGAATTCA
>JBGVGF010000101.1:0-26394 GCA_045121495.1 Faecalimonas sp. | reverse complement strand
GAGAAAGAATTTACAACTCCTCCTCCCGTGCTTTGTAGTATAGCTTCTAAAGTCTATTTTACAAAAAGGGAAGGCAGTTGAAAATCTTTAATGACTATTTGTGCCGCCAACTGAAAGGCGGCGGAATGGAGATTAATATGAGATATCACGTTCATAAAATTAATAATAGAGATCAAATAGAATCTTGTGAATTGTTTCACATCAATCAATATATGTGGAATAGTAAAATAGAACCTAAAACATATGGCTGGGTTGGGTATCTGGAAAATGAAGGCTTGTATGTCAAAATGGTATGTGACGAAGTTGATCCAAAGAGAGAATGCCAGAACCACAAAGAGATGGTATGTAAGGATAGTGCGATGGAAATATTTTTTGCCTTTACAGAAATAGATGATTCTATTTACCAGTATTTTTGCAGAGGCAGTGATAGAATAAAAGAGGCGAAATCTCTCGCCTCTTTTCTAATGGTATATTCTATTGTTTTCGTATTTTGCTTCTGATGTAATTTGAATATTTAGTCGTTTGAACTGTTTGATATCAACTGAAGAAAGCATTACAGATGTATGAGCTTGACAACCAGCTAATTTAGGAATCTGTTCTAATGCGAGTTGAGCATTTTCATCAGTAGCAGCACTGATTGAAAGTGCGATCAAAATCTCATCTGTGTGTAATCTTGGATTAACACTGCCAAGATATTCTGTTTTGAGTTTTTGAATTGGTTCAATTACTTCTGGAGAAATCAGGTGCAATTCGTCTTGTAATCCTGCAAGTGCTTTCAGTGCATTTAATAGTAATGCAGCACATGCGCCTAAAAGAGGAGTTGTTTTTCCAGTGATAATCTGACCGTCTGGAAGCTCTAAAGCGGCTGCAGGTCCAGCGGTTGTTTTTGATTTTTCCAATGCAGCTTTCACTACTTTTCTATCATCAATGCTGATATGAGCTTGCTTCATTAATAATTCAATTTTAAATGCTTCGTCTTCCTGAGAAGTTCCTTCTGCAAGTCTTTTTAATGCGTCGTAATATCTTCGGATGATTTCCTGGTTTGAAGCTTCTTTACATGCTTCATCATCACAGATACAGTTTCCAGCCATGTTAACACCCATATCGGTAGGTGATTTGTATGGGTTTTCACCATAAATGCGTTCAAAGATTGCATCTAATACAGGGAAAATTTCTACATCACGATTATAGTTTACAGTAGTAATGCCATATGCATCTAAGTGGAAAGGGTCTATCATGTTGACGTCATTTAAATCTGCAGTAGCTGCCTCATATGCAAGATTGACAGGATGTTTTAAAGGAATATTCCAAATTGGGAATGTTTCGAATTTAGCATATCCAGCACGAATTCCACGTTTGTGTTCATGATATAACTGTGAAAGGCAGGTTGCCATCTTTCCACTGCCTGGTCCAGGGGCTGTGATAATAACAAGTGGTCTCGAAGTTTCAATATATTCATTTCTTCCATAACCCTCATCACTAACGATTAACGGAATGTTAGAAGGATATCCTGCAATGCTATAATGAGTGTAAACTTTGATTCCCAGTTTTTCCAAACGTGTTTTAAACAAATCAGCACTGTTTTGTCCTGAATACTGAGTAATTACAACACTTCCAACGTAAAGCCCTTTTTCTTTAAAAGAATCCATGAGTCTTAAAACATCTGAATCATAGGTAATGCCTAAATCGCCTCTTACTTTATTTTTTTCGATGTCACCAGCACTAATTACAATAACAATCTCTGCCTGATCAGATAATTGCATTAATAAACGTAATTTACTGTCTGGAGCAAAACCAGGCAGCACTCTGGATGCATGATAGTCGTCAAATAGCTTTCCGCCAAACTCTAAATACAATTTGTTGTCAAAATGATTGATTCTTTCTCTAATATGCTCTGACTGCATTTTTAGATATTTTTCATTATCAAATCCAATTTTCATGTTTATCCATCCCTATCTCAAGTTTGGGTTCGTCTAGGAACCTGAATAATAAATTACCAAAATAGTATACTACAAAGTGTATAAGTTTATCTAGTCCTAATAGAAAATAAAATTTGGTAAATTTAGAAAACTTTAATAAAGAAGGAATGTATTTATAAATGTTTTTATTGATTTATAGAATAGCAATATTTATAATATAAAAAGTAGTGACTAGGAGGATAAAGATGGATATTAACCAGAATAATAAAAATCAAAATAATAATGACAAGAAAAATAACAAGCAAGGCTGGGGGCTTGTAATAGCTACTACTTTAATTACAGCATTTTTAGTACTTGGCATGATGCAGTTTTCGACAAGTATCAGTACGAAAGAGATTAGTTATACAGAATTTCTTACTATGGTTGATAAGGGCGAAGTGGAAGAGGTTATTATTGAAAGCGAACAGATTGCAATTAAACCGAAAGCAAAAGAAGATGAAAATAGTTTATTAAGTAATATTGATGTCACATACTATACCGGTATAGTTGAAGACGAGACATTGGTGAAGCGACTGGAAGAAGCAGGAGTAGATGTGCGAGCAGAGATTCCTGATACAGCAGGTGCAGTCTTCTGGAACATTATATTTACGGTTATTTTACCTTTTGTACTTATCTTTTTCTGTATGAATCATTTGATGAAGAAGATGACAAAAGGTGGTATGATGGGAATTGGAAAGAGTCATGCCAAGATGTATGTGGAGCAGCAGACGGGAGTTACTTTTAAAGATGTAGCGGGACAGGATGAAGCAAAGGAATCTCTCCAGGAAGTTGTCGATTTCCTTCATAATCCTCAGAAATATACTCAAATTGGAGCGAAGCTTCCTAAAGGAGCATTATTAGTCGGCCCTCCAGGAACAGGAAAGACATTGCTTGCGAAAGCTGTCGCAGGAGAAGCTAAAGTACCGTTCTTTTCGGTATCGGGTTCTGAGTTTGTAGAGATGTATGTAGGTGTTGGTGCATCGAGAGTGCGTGATTTATTTAAGCAGGCACAGTCTATGGCTCCATGCATTATTTTTATTGATGAGATTGACGCAATTGGGAAAAGTCGTGACAATGCATTGGGAAGTAATGATGAACGTGAACAGACATTGAATCAGATTTTATCTGAGATGGATGGCTTCTCTACAGATAAAGGTCTTTTATTACTTGCTGCAACAAACAGACCAGAAGTTTTGGATCCTGCATTATTGAGACCAGGACGTTTTGATAGAAGAATTATTGTAGATAAACCAGATTTACGTGGAAGAATTGATGTTTTGAAAGTTCATTCCAAAAATGTAAAAATGGATGAGACTGTTGACTTAGAAGCAATTGCATTGGCAACTTCAGGTGCGGTTGGTTCTGACCTGGCGAACATGATCAATGAAGCAGCGATCAACGCTGTTAAAAACGGAAGACATGTAGTATCGCAGTCAGATCTTTTTGAAGCAGTGGAAGTTGTTCTGGTTGGCAAAGAGAAGAAAGATCGTATCATGAACAAAGAAGAACGCCGTATTGTTTCTTATCACGAAGTTGGTCACGCTCTTGTAAGTGCACTTCAAAAAGATGCAGAGCCAGTTCAAAAGATTACAATTGTACCAAGAACAATGGGAGCATTGGGATATGTAATGCAGACGCCAGAAGAAGAAAAGTTCCTTAATACAAAGAGTGAGTTAGAAGCAATGCTGGTAGGACTTTTGGCAGGACGTGCGGCAGAAGAAATTGTATTTGATACTGTTACGACAGGTGCATCTAATGATATTGAGCGTGCAACAAAAATTGCAAGGGCAATGGTTACTCAGTATGGTATGTCTGAAAGATTCGGTTTGATGGGATTAGAGTCTATTCAACACAAATATTTGGATGGTCGAGCTGTTATGAATTGCGGTGAAGAGACAGCAGGTGAAATCGATAAAGAGGTTATGCAGATGCTAAAAAAAGCTTATGAAGAAGCGAAACGTCTGCTTACTGAGAATCGAGAAGCATTAGACAAGATTGCAGATTTTCTGATTGAAAAAGAAACTATCACAGGTAAGGAGTTTATGGAAATTTTCCGTAAAGTTCAAGGAATCGAAGAAAATCAAGATGTGATAGAAAGCGAAGGAACTGAAGAATAATTATTCTAAGGAGGGAGTTTTCCCTCCTTATTTGTTTTGATAGAAATTGCCTATAACTGCATAAAAAGTATCGATTAGACTGCAGTATACCATTGTGTTAAAATTTTCCTATGAGAGAAAACAAAGGAGGAATTTGAAGATGAATTTATCAGATTCAAAGAAAAAATTAGCACTTGCAGGTGCGTTATGTGGTGTTATTGCAGCGGCATTAGCATTTTTCGGTAACCCTGCAAACATGGCAATCTGTATTGCGTGTTTTATTCGTGATACAGCAGGCGCACTTAAGATGCATCAGGCAGCAGTCGTTCAATACGCAAGACCAGAAACAATTGGTATCGTATTAGGAGCATTTATTATTGCTGTTGCAACAAAAGAATATCGTTCTACATCAGGTTCTTCACCAATGGTACGTTTTATACTTGGAATCATCATTATGATTGGTTCTTTAGTATTCCTTGGTTGTCCATTACGTATGGTAATCCGTATGTCAGCAGGTGATTTGAATGCCTATGTGGCACTTGTTGGATTTATTCTTGGTATTGCAACAGGTATTTTAGCTCTGAAAAAAGGGTTTAGTTTAGGACGATCTCATGAAACTAACAAGATGAGTGGTGCAGTATTACCAGTAATCATGGCGGGGATTTTAGTATTATCTGTAGCAACAACATTATTGGCAGTTAGTGAATCTGGCCCAGGAAGCAAACATGCTCCACTTATTATCTCATTGGTTGGCGGACTTTTATTTGGCGCATTAGCTCAAAAGTCTAGAATGTGCTTTGCTGGAAGTATCCGTGATGTAATGCTCATGAAAAACTTTGATTTAATTTCAGTAATCGGTGGATTATTTGTAGTTATGTTAATCTATAATATAGCAACACAAAACTTCGTATTAAGCTTTACAACACCAGGTGTAATCGCACATGCAGATCATTTATGGAACCTGCTTGGAATGTATACAGTAGGTTTTGCAGCTACATTAGCAGGTGGATGCCCACTTCGTCAATTGGTATTAGCAGGACAAGGTTCTTCAGATGCAGGTATGACAGTAATCGGTATGTTTGTAGGTGCAGCACTTTGTCATAACTTAGGACTTGCTTCAAGTGGAACAGCTGCAAATGCTGAAACAGGAGAAATCGTTGCAGGTGCAGCTACACCAGCAGGTAAAGTGGCAGTTATCATTTGTATTGTAGTATTATTAGTAATTGGTTTTGTTGGAAATAAAAGACAGACAGCAAAATAGAGGTAATAGAAAGAGGGTAATTAGATGTATGAAGTAGATGCAAGAGGATTATCTTGTCCAGAACCTTTAATGCTCACAGCAGATGCTTTAAAAGTAGCAAAAGGGGCAATTAAGGTATTAGTAAGTGAACCTCATCAAAAAACAAATGTAGAAAAATTTGCTAAAGATCGTGGCAAAAAAGTAACTACAAAAGAAGTTGGTTCAGAATTTGAAGTAATCATCGAATAGAATAAGCTATGAAAGAAAACGGGGTTTGTGTTTTACAAAACCCGTTTTTATGTTATCATAATCCAAGAGGAGTTTGGATGTATGTTTATTATCGAAGAAGAGTTAAAAAAACTTCCGGCGAAACCGGGGGTGTATTTGATGCATGATGAAAAAGATCAGATCATTTATGTGGGAAAAGCAATCAGTCTTAAAAATAGAGTTAGACAATATTTTCAAGCGAGTCGTAACAAAGGCGCTAAAATAGACCAAATGGTGACTCATATACGTAGATTTGAGTATATTGTTACAGATTCTGAATTAGAAGCACTTGTATTAGAGTGTAATCTTATCAAGGAGCATAGACCAAAATACAATACAATGTTGATGGATGATAAGGGCTATCCTTTTATCAAGGTAACGGTAAATGAACCTTATCCACGAATTATGCTTGCGAGAGAGATGAAAAAAGATAAAGCAAAATATTTTGGTCCATATACAAGTGCAACAGCAGTGAAGGATACGATTGATTTGATTCGTAAATTGTACCATATACGAAGCTGTAATCGAAATCTTCCGAAGGATATTGGAAAAGAGAGGCCTTGCCTTAATTATCATATTAAACAATGCAAAGCACCTTGTCAGGCATATATTTCGGAGGAAGCTTATCGAAAATCAATTGAAGAAGCACTGCGTTTCTTGAATGGTCATTATGATTCAATTTTGAAAAATCTGGAGCAGAAGATGCTTGATGCATCTGAAAATATGGAATTTGAGAAAGCGATTGAATATAGAGAATTGTTAAATAGTGTGAAACAGATTGCACAGAAACAAAAAATTACAGACAGTAGTGGAGAAGACAGAGATATTTTGGCAGTTGCTCAGGATGCTGAAGATGCGGTTGTACAAGTATTCTTTATCCGTGGAGGAAGATTGATAGGCAGAGATCATTTCTTTCTGCGAAATGTATCAGAAGAATCAAAAAGCAAAATTTTGGAGAGTTTTATTAAGCAATTCTATTCAGGAACGCCGTTTATTCCATCAGAATTGATGTTACAGGAAGAAATAGAAGAACGAGATATTCTGGAACAATGGCTTTCAAAGAAAAAGGAACATCGCGTGCATATCAAAGTTCCTAAAAAAGGAGAGAAGGAAAAGCTAGTAGAACTTGCCAGAACAAATGCAGCACTTGTATTAAATACAGATAAAGAACGTTTAAAACGTGAAGAAGGAAGAACGATTGGAGCGGTAAAAGAGATTGAAAAGTTATTGGGATTATCCAATATTGTACGAATGGAAGCATTTGACATTTCCAATACAAGTGGATTTGCATCTGTAGGTTCTATGATTGTATATGAAAAAGGAAAGCCAAAACGCAATGATTATCGAAAATTTAAGATTAAAAGTGTTCAGGGACCAGATGACTATGCAAGTATGAAAGAAGTATTGACACGAAGATTTCAGCATGGATTGGAAGAGATGGAAAATCAGGAAGAGATTGGAAGTTTTACATCCTTCCCAGATTTGATTTTAATGGATGGTGGCAGAGGTCAGGTGAATATTGCGTTGGAGGTTTTGAAAAAGTTGGATTTACAGATTCCTGTTTGTGGTATGGTGAAAGATGATTCACATAGAACCAGAGGTTTGTATTACAATAATGTAGAAATACCGATAGACCGACATTCAGAAGGCTTTAAATTGATTACAAGAATTCAAGATGAAGCACATCGATTTGCGATTGAGTTTCATAGAAAGCTACGCAGTCAAGGGCAGGTACATTCTGTGCTTGATGAGATTAAAGGAATCGGACCAGCAAGAAGAAAAGCTCTAATGAAACACTTTGCAAACATAGACGAGATACGTAATGCTACAGTTGATGAACTAAAAATTTTACCATCAATGAATGAAAAATCTGCAAAGGAAGTGTACAGTTTTTTTCATTAGTGGTATACTATAAGAAAATATGAAAATAAGAGGTAGAAAACATGCCAGGAGTAAAAATTACAAAGCTGGTGGAAAGGATGGATTTAAAGAATCTTACCCCAGACATTGATTTGACAGATAAAGTGATTACAGTCCCGGATATTAACCGACCGGCCTTGCAGTTGACAGGATATTTTGATCATTTTGATTCTGTGCGTGTGCAGATTATAGGATATGTAGAATATACCTATTTACAGACACTGACGGAGGAACGCAAAAAACAGGTATATGAGGAATTATTTTCATATGGGATTCCATGTTTGATTTATACAACAGAGATTTACCCGGATGAAGAATTATTAAGACAAGCGAATAAACATGCTATACCAGTATTCGCTACAGACAAAAAGACATCGCCATTTCAGGCTGAATTAATTCGATGGCTAAATGTAGAGCTTGCACCATGTATTTCAATTCATGGAGTATTAGTCGATGTATATGGTGTAGGGGTTCTTATTATGGGAGAGAGTGGTATAGGTAAGAGTGAAGCAGCGCTAGAATTGATTAAGCGTGGTCACCGACTTGTCACAGATGATGTAGTAGAAATCCGAAAAGTCAGCGATGATGCGCTGATTGGTTCAGCACCAAGTATTACGAAACATTTGATCGAACTTCGAGGAATCGGGATTGTCGATGTCAAGACATTGTTTGGGGTTCAAAGTGTGAAAGAAACTCAGACAATTGATTTGGTTATCACATTGGAGGAATGGAGTAAAGACAAAGAATATGATCGTCTTGGCTTAGAAGACAATTATACAGAGTTTTTAGGTAATAAGATTGTATGCCATTCAATACCAATCAGACCGGGCCGAAATGTTGCGGTCATCGTTGAGTCAGCATCAATTAACCATAGACAAAAACAAATGGGTTATAATGCGGCACAAGAACTTTACAGACGTGTACAGCAAAGTCTGACAAAGAAAAAAGATTAACTATAAGGAAAGTAATATAAAATTCAAATAAAAATACTAAGAAACAGGAGGAAATTGAGAATGTATTGCTTTGGAGTTGATATCGGAGGAACAACAGTTAAGATTGGACTTTTCCGTACAGAAGGAGAAGTAATCGAAAAATGGGAGATTAAGACAAGAACGGAAAATGGCGGAGAAGCTATTTTACCAGATATTGCAGCTTCATTATCTGAAAAATTAGAGCAACACAAGATTGTAAAGGAAGAGGTTGTAGGAATTGGTGTTGGAGTACCAGCACCTGTAAATGAGGACGGAATTGTACAGCAGACAGCGAACCTTGGCTGGGGATACAAAGAAGTAAAACGTGAGCTGGAAGAACTGACAGGGCTTATTGTAAAGGTAGGAAACGATGCAAACGTTGCCGCTCTTGGAGAAATGTGGAAAGGTGGCGGTGTTGGTCACAAAAACCTTGTTATGGTAACACTTGGAACAGGTGTTGGTGGTGGTATCATTATCAATGGACAGATTTTGATTGGAACAAATGGAGCAGGTGGAGAAATCGGACATCTTAAAATGAACCATGAAGAAACAGATTGCTGTGGATGTGGTGGAAAAGGATGTTTGGAACAATATGCATCAGCTACAGGTATTGTTCGTCTTGCAAAAAAGACATTGGCAAACTGTGATCAGGCTACAGTATTAAGTGCAGAAACAGTTTCTGCAAAAGATGTATTTGATGCTGTAAAAGAAGGCGATGCAGTAGCAATTGAAATCGCAAAACAATTTGGTACATATCTTGGACGTGCATTAGCTGACATTTCTGCTTTAATTGACCCATCTATCTACGTAATCGGTGGCGGGGTATCAAAGGCTGGAGAAGTTTTATTTGACTATATTAAAGAGCCATATATGGAAAAAGCATTCTTTGCAAATAAGAAAGTAGAATTTGCTCTTGCTAAATTAGGAAATGACGCTGGTATCTACGGAGCAGCAAAATTAGTTTTATAAGAATAAATAAAGTATGACATATAAAAAGTGGTTTGCATTGCAAACCACTTTTTGTATATTTTATTGGAAAATCTGATTTAGAAGATTGTTTATAAGATTTCCGCTTTCAGCATTTTCTTGCTCTTGTTCTTGCTCTTTTTCCTCTGCTTTCTTAGCCGCTTCAATTTCTTCTGCATGACCATTACAAGCTTGTGACGGCGCTGTTCCAGGTGCAAAATATTCCGTGTATCCTTTACAGAATTCACAGCTTACCCTCTTGCCAGTTACAGAACATACAGTTGCACGTTCAATCGAAGAAGGCATTGAGAATGATTTGTATTCATAATTTTCATGTATACGAGACATAACTGCCTTCCAAAGTCTGTTATGGAAAGATTGATTCAAATGTTCCATAGGCTGTTGATCGTCAAAACCTGTCCAGATAGAAGCTGTTAAATAAGGTGTATAAGCAGCTAACCATAAGTCGCATGAATTTTGAGATGTACCAGTTTTACCAGCGATTGCCATTCCTGAGAAATTTGCTGCGCCGCCAGTACCATTAGCACTTGTAAGAACATCTTCCATTGCATTTGTAATCAATGCAGCTGTAGATTCCTTCATGGCAACATGAGTTTCAGGTGTTTTACTATATAATAACTTTCCATCGTGATCATAGATCTCTGTGTAAACAATTGGCTCTGTATATACTCCTTTATTGGCAATTGCAGCATATGCAGCAGTAAGCTCTATATTGTATACACCGTGATAAGTACCACCAAGTGCGAGTGGTTGATACATATCATCAGCAGCGGTCAATGTTGAAATAGAAAAATTTTCTGTCAAATATTGATAACCGAGAGCAGGTGTAATTTCTGTAAGTTTCTTAACTGTACATACGTTGGCCGAGCGAATGATACATTCACGGATTGTAAGTGGACCTTTATAGGAATTACCCCACCAGTTGCTGACTTTTTTTCCACCCTCATATTCAAATGGAGCGTCTTCTATTACAGTTGCAAGTGTATCCCCATAAACATCTAATGCTGGAACAAAAGTTGATAACACTTTAAAACAAGAACCAGGAGAACGAGTTGACTGTGTCGCACGGTTCAAACTCATACTTGAAGTTTTTTCGCCACGTCCACCGACCATCGCCTTCACATGACCAGTATACTGATCCATAATGACCATAGAAGCCTGAGGTTGTGGAGATAATGTAATGTTAGTCATTACTGTATCTGATTCAGATGTCTTTAATGTTTCAATATATTCTTCGATCATGGCATTGGCAGTTTCTTTTGAATCAAACGTAGTTCCATATTTGCCATATTTAGGATATTTTGTGGTAACATATGTGTTCAAAGTGTTATGATCATAGTGTTCTTGAGTACCATCTTCGTGAATAATCGAGATAGCGCAACTTACTCCCCATTTTATAGAAGAAGGATAATTAGCATCATCATTGAGTTCTTCTTCGCAGATATCCTGCATTCTGACATCCTGTGTTGTAATAATATCAAGACCACCACTGTAAACCGCATTGTGTGCCTGGGTCTCTGTATAACCCAATTCATTAATGAGGTCATTTTTAACTTGTTTTACGACTTCATCTGTAAAATATGAGCTCACAGTAAGATTTTCTGTATATTCGTTGTTTGCGATGGCGATACGTTCATAAACAGTTTCACTGTCTGCCATCGCTTCGTCGTATTGTTCCTGTGTGATATATCCTTGCTCCATCATATCATCAAGAACCTTTTGACGACGTTTGGCGTTTGCCTCTGGGTTGGTAATCGGATTCAAATTACCAGGGCTCTGCGTAATCCCTGCAATCGTAGCACATTCTGATAAGGTAAGCTCACTTACATCTTTATTAAAATAACGTTTTGCAGCAGCTTGTACACCTAATGTGTTCTGGCCAAGGTTAATTGTGTTCAAATAGTTTTCCAGGATAATATCTTTATTGTTCACCTGTTTTTCGATTTGAATAGCAAGATAGATTTCTTGAATCTTGCGCTGCACACTTTCCCATTTGGTTTCATTTACAAAGTCTGTAAAGACACTGTTTTTAATTAATTGTTGAGTAATGGTACTGGCACCTTGAGAAAATTCACCAGAAGTGATACCAGTAACCCCAGCTCGTATAATTCCTTTTAGATCGATTCCATTGTGTTCGCGAAAACGGGAATCCTCAACAGCAATAAATGCATTTTGCAGATCTTCAGGAATCTGATCAATAGATGCATAAATACGGTTTGAGCCGGCTTCTTTTAAAGTGTCGATCACGGTAGTTCCATCGTTAGCATAAAGCGTTGTGGTATAGGCGTTAGGTTTGATGTCATCTACTGTAATCTGTGGTGTATCATCAATAATCTTTTTTAAAAGAATACCTCCAGCAATGATGCCAAGTATACCGATCATCAGGCATATAATAAGGAATGCTTTGAAAAATCGTACCCCCATCCTTTTTTTCTTTCTGGCAGCCTTTGAGGAGAGTTTTCTCTGCTTCTTTGAAGCGTCTTTTCTTCCATAATTCATGAAATATTGCCTCCTTTATCGAGTAACATTATAGCAAACTTAATGTGTTAAATAAAGCTAAAAATGAAAAGTTCACTCATTCTAAGGAAATTCTTAAGAAAATATTGTGAATAATGATGAAAAACTGTTATAGTAATAAAAAATATAGGAAAAGGTGAAGAAAATGTTGAGTCAGTATAAGACTGTTTATAGAGGTGGAGAAGCCGAGATTATAGAAAAAAAATCCAGATTTATAGCGACAGTAAAACCAGTGAAATGCGAGGAAGAAGCTATTAGTTTTATAGAATCACTCAAAAAGAAATATTGGAATGCAACGCATAACTGTTTTGCTTATGTGATTGGAGAACATTTCCAAGTACAGCGCTGCAGTGATGATGGAGAGCCGAGCGGAACTGCAGGAAAACCAATGTTGGATGTTTTGATAGGAGAAGAAATACACAATACGGTAGTTGTGGTAACCCGATATTTCGGAGGGACCCTTTTAGGAACGGGAGGACTTGTAAGAGCTTATCAAAGTTCTACGAAAGCGGGTCTTGAGGCAAGTACTGTAATTACAAAAATGTATGGGCATAAAATTTCAATTCAAACAGATTATACTGGCCTTGGGAAAATACAGTATATTTTAGGGCAAAAAGGTCTTACAATACTAAATTCTGAATATACAGATAAAGTTGTATTAGAAGTACTTCTTCCAGAGACAGTAGTAGAAAAAGTCATGGCTGAAATCACAGAAGGCACAAACGGACAGGCTGTGATGGAAATACTAGAAGAATGTTACTTCGCAAACGTAGAAGGAAAGATGGAAATATTTGAGGATTGATTTTTAAGTAAGGATTTGTCTAAGTGATAGAAATAAAAGTAGTCAATTTATGGCTACTTTTTTCGTGGGGCTTTTTGTAGCGCATAGTTTACTGTAAATCGAGTGGGCATATGTGAGAAAAGTATAGCTTGTAAGAAATGCCCTGGGTATATATCGAATTTTTCAAGTTCACTGTCAAAAAAACTTGCTAAAAATAGCTCTAAACGATGTGTTTTTTCCAAATGTAAAAAAAGGAACTAATACTGCCCATGAATTCGGTAAAAGTGACGGTAGCATTCACTTGTTTTTATACATACGTCCAATCTGACTATTTTGAGTCTTTTTAAGCAATTTTTTTGGGCAGTGGATTTGCGAAATTCTATATATACCCAGGGCATTTCTTACAAGCTATACTTTTCTCACATATGCCCACGCAATTTACAGCAAGCTGAACTTTTCTCGGATACGCCCACGCAATTTACAGCAAGCTCTGCGCTACAAAAAGCCCCACGAAAAAAGTAGCCATAAATGCATTCTACATTTTTGACTACTTCTATTCCTATCATTCAAACAAATCCCTATTTTACTTTCCAGACACCCTTTGCATAAAACGCCAGAGACATAATTGTTCCAATGGTCCATCCGATTGGCCATGACATCCAGATTCCTGTTGTTCCGAATGGTACAACCAGAATATATCCCATCCCCGCACGAAGAATCAAATCAGTATTTGCAAGTCTATGAGATATCAAGATCACTGTCTTTTCTTTTGCCAGCGAGTAAATCTGTTCCATGATTGCTTCTTCACTTTCTACATCTATATTCGATGTAGCTTCATCAAATATATAAATTGGTGTGTCATGGAGAAGCGCTCTTGCCAATGCAAGTCTCTGACACTGTCCTCCGGAAAGATTCGAAGCCTTTTCTAAGAGAAGTGTATCAAGTCCTTGCTCTTCCATAAGAAAATCATATAATTTTACTTTCTTAAGTACTTCCAGTAATTCTTCATCATTTGCATCTGGTTTCCCCATAAGAAGATTTTCTCTTACAGTTCCTTTAAATAGATAACTATTGTGGCTCACTCCAGTAATATTTTCCATCAGGCTTTCTTCCTGAATTTCAGAAAATTCCACACCACCAATTGTGATCTTACCTTGATAACCTTTATTTTTCCCCAACAAAAGTCCTGCGATCGTAGATTTTCCACACCCACTCTCACCAACAAGTGCAATAAACTTTCCTTCTCCAATACAAAAATCAATATTATGCAGAATTTCATGATTTTCTTCGTAAGAGAATGTAAGATTTTTCACTTCAATATTCTTATCTTGCCCTATCACTGCCGTTTTTTCGCCAGTTTCAGGAATGTCGAGCAATTTAAAAATCTTATCGCAGGCAGCCATTCCATTCATCGCAATGTGAAAGAAACTTCCAAGGCGTCTCATTGGAATAAAATAATCTGCTGATAACAAAATGATTGCAAGACACCCACTAAGAGAAACATTGCCATTATGTAATTGCAGCACTGCCAGAATCATTCCAAGTGCTGTTCCGCCATAAGTCACCAAATCCATGACCGTGATAGAGTTTAGCTGCATCGTCAGAACTTTCATTGTTATCTTTCGAAAACGTTCTGATTCTTCGTTCATCTTGCGATGCTTCATCTCATCCGTTTTATAAATTTTAAGCGTTGTTAATCCCTGCAGATTTTCCAAAAATGTGTCCCCAAGTGCTGTGTATTGCCCCCAATATTTGCTAAGCAATTTCTTGGCCCACCTTTGAATCACAATAATTGTAACCGGAATCATTGGCACACAGACCAAAAGCACAAGTGCTGATAAAATATCCACAAAACTCAACACAAGAAATAACGTAAACGGAGCCAGCATACTATAGAAGAATTGCGGCAGATACGCTCCAAAATAGGTTTCTAACTGATCCACTCCTTCTACCGCCACCTGTACTACTTCCGCCGAACTGACTTTCTCACTATAAGAAGCTCCAATTTTCAGAAGCTTTTCATAGATTTTCTCACGTAGTTTGCGTTTCACTGAATGCGATGCTTCAAAACTCATCTTCGCCGCACCCTTTTCACAGACAAAACGAATAACCAACGCTCCTACAAAAACCGCGCATAAAACAGCATAGTCCTTTGATTCCATCTGTCTGTTGTAGACTTTTTCTAACGCATTCGAAACAGTAAACATCAAACCAATATTTGCAGCAAGATTGCACCATTGCATTGCAACATTGCCTGCTATGTACTTTTTACTTTCACTGACCATCCCAATCAGTCTCTTATTGATCATCATATTAGTTTTCTACCACCACTTTCTTTATTTTCTCTTTTCCTATGTATGCATAGGATTCCATCCCTTTTTGCAGAATCATATACAATGTTTCTTGATCGAACTGTATCTTTCTATCATTGTCTAAATAAATTTCACACGTATGTAGCTCATGACCTTCACATGAGCAAAACTGAAACGCCCCGCGTCGTTTTATCGCTCCCACATCTTCCAGAACATCAAGCATACGATATACCGTTGCAATACCGATCTCCGGCATTTTCTGCGAAGCAAGATAATAAATCTCCTTGCAGCTACTACACTTCCCATCAAAAATTACATCTATCAATGTTCTTCTCTGTTTTGTAATACGAAAGCCTTTCTTTTGAAGACAAGATAATGCATCTTCTTTTTGAATCGCATTCGAAAACAACATATTCTCTTCCATTTTCATTCTCCCCGGAACCCTTTGCTAAATTTGTCTTTTGTAACATTTGTTAGACTTCGCTAACCTTTGTTAGTATAACACACCCTCATAGTGAAGTCGATAATTTTTTTCAAAAAAAGATTGTGCTTTCGCACAATCTCAATTTTATATAACAGGCAGCTTATGCAATGCTCGTACAATATTGCATTTCTGCAATTTTGTAGCTTCTTTATCACACATTGTTGCATACCACCACATGTTTTTTAATTTTCCATCTGCGATCAGATCACCTAAAATGCCACATACTACATTTGCTGCAAATGATAGTATAAAATGTCCTGAAGAAAAGAAGAATGCTCCCATCACCAGTCCCATAATCGTAATTGCTCCAAATTTCTGTACCTTTGCTACAAGTAGCATGTATACACAGCCAGAAAGCAAAGCCGATACTGCTGGCAGAAGTACATAGGACAATCCTGGGAGAATTGCAGCTGTTCCAAATGTTGCAATCGTTACAAGCACAAAATAAAGTGCTGTAAATACACCGATTGAAATCAAATCAGGAATCGTTAGTTTACTATTTTGTTTCATGATATTCCTCCGTCTTTCTATTTACAGTGATTCTCAAGCACACTGATAAGTGCCGCTGCACTGCTGGAATGAGCACGCGCTACCTGGATATTGTTTCTCTTTGCTTCTGCAACTGCACTTGTGACCATCTTATGCGAAACTGTATTCGTAAATAGAATCATCAGATCCGGAGAACCCAGCTTCTTCTTGAATCCACTTCGTTCTTTTGCAAAAACCTTTGCTCTGCATCCATAATCCTTACAGATTTTTTCATATTGACAGACCATACATTCATTCCCGCCTATAATTACAACACTCATAGTGTACCTCCTTAATCCCAGTAGTTAGTTCTATCTAACTCCTTTTTCTAAAAAATGCAGGTTTTATACACCTGCCTTGTGTTAGCCTTATCTAACTACGTATAATTTACCATTTGTATTGTATTCTGTCAAGATAATCCTTTCTGTAATTGAAAGATTTACAAATCCTTTACAAATTCTACCGAAAAGAGTATTCTAAAGTTAGTATTCACTAACGAAAGGAATTTCAAAATGGAAAATGTAATTATTATTGGTATTATTGTAGTGGCAGTTCTTATTGGCCTTCGTTCTACCATGAAACATTTTAAAGGTGAAGGCGGATGCTGTGGTGGCAGTAGTAAGCCGATTCAAGTAGAAGAAAAAAAATTAGAAAAAATCATCGCCCAGAAGACCGTTGTTGTTGACGGTATGACATGTGAGCATTGCAAAGCATGGGTCGAAAAAAGCATTAACAATATTGACGGTGCTTCCGCAAAGGTGAATCTAAAGAAACGAGAAGCAATTGTATCTTTAGAAAAAGAAGTAAACGATGATGAAATTATCGCTGCAATCAAAGAAGCAGGATATAGAGTTGTTGAGATTCGATAAAAGAATAGACGGGATATAGTTCCCGTCTATTTATTTGCTATCTATTATTCAATTATTTAGCTAAAAGAACATTTTCAAGGTCTTCTAACATAATGCCAAGAGCAGTAAATCCGCCTTCTGCTTTATACCAAACACCTGCATTTTCCATAATGATCATGTTGCCATTTTTGTAAGCATCAGTAGACATCACCAAATCATTTTCCATGATGTCTTTTGCTAATTGTGCACCTTCTGCATTTGTAGCTTTATCACGATCTAATACAAAGATATAATCAGGATTCTTATCCACTATATATTCAAATGATGCTTCATTACCATGTGCTGATGTATCTACATTTGCCTCTACACCAATGTTATTGAAACCAAGTTCATTTCCAATGATAGAACAACGTCCATCATTGGCAAGAAGCTTGAAGGAACCACTTGTACACATACCAACGATTGCATTCTTACCTTCAGCAATTGCTTGAAGAGCAGCGATTCTTTCATCATAAGCATTTAATTTTTCACTCATTTCTTCTTCCATACCAAAGATCGAAGCAATTGTTTTTGCATTTGCATATGTACCTTCTACAACTGCACCACTAACTGTCAAACGAACTACAGGGGCGATTTCTGCAAGTGTATCATAGTAGTCGCTGCCACGACCCGCCATAAAAATGATGTCTGGTTCGCATTCCATAATTGCTTCTGCGTCAAACGTCTTTGCAGTACCTACATTTGTAGCTTCTGTCACATACTCTTCTAAATATGCTTCTGGTGTAGTTGTCCCAACCACACGATCAGTTAAACCAAGATTTGAAAGAATATCCAGAGAAGCAGCATCTAATGTTACAATTCTTTGTGGATCATAAGGAACTTCTAATTCAATTTCCTCAGAAACCCCATTCAAGCATGTAATTGTGATAGTTTCTGGTTTTTGTTCTTCATTACTTGCATTGTTTGTATTGTTTTTCTCTTCATTGCTGCCACATGCAGCCATGCTTAATACCATAACCATGGCAAGTAAAAGTGTAAGTAATTTTTTCATGTAAAGTCTCTCCTTTTGTTTGAATTTTAATAATATATAGTCAGCGGTTTGCCGCCTATATTCATAATTTCAAAGTCTACCTTATAAATCTCAGACAACGTTTCTTTTGTAATAACCTCTTCCACTGTTCCAAATTTTGCAATCTTTCCATCAAGGAAAGCACAAATATAATCAGAATAGAAGGCCGCGTAATTAATTTCATGAAGAACAAGAATCACTGTCTTTCCTAATTCATCACAAAGTCTTCGAACAGTTTTCATCATATTTGTTGCATGATAAATGTCCAGATTATTAGTAGGCTCATCTAAAAGAACATATTCTGTATCCTGCGCAATAACCATCGCGATATATGCTCTCTGTCTTTGTCCACCTGAAAGTTCATCAATAAAGCGGTTCTCGAATTCTTCCAATTCCATATATGCAATCGCCTTATCAATTATTTCATGGTCTTCTAAAGTCAAATGGCTTCCAGAGTATGGAAAACGTCCGAAAGAAACAAGTTCTTTTACTGTCAATTTCATTTGCACGTTGTTGTGCTGAGTTAAGATAGCAAGACGTTTGGCCAATTCTTTGCTTTTCCATTTTGACAAATCTTTATCTTCAAAATTAATAATTCCAGAGTCTTTTGCAATCAATCTGGAAATCATCCCCATTACCGTTGATTTTCCAGCACCATTTGGTCCAATCAAAGAGATGACCTTTCCCTTTGGAATTTCAAAACTGACAGAATCTACAACTGCTTTTCCGTCATATTTTTTAATTAGATTTTCTACATTCATTATTTCACTCCTTCTTCTTAACTCTTCTTTTTCAACAACAGATACAAGAAATAAATGCCGCCTCCCAGAGTGATAAACACACTGACCGGTACAGCATAAGCAAATACATGCTCAACAAGGAATTGACCTGCAACAAGAGCCATCATTCCAAATAAAGCTGCTCCCAGAATTAAGTGCGTGTGCCTGTAAGTTTTCATAATCTGTCTCCCCAGATTAGCAATGATAAGACCCAGGAATGAAATTGGACCTACCATCGCAGTCGCAACGGCGATACATGCCGTAACACCTACTAATAATCTTCCAATGCATCTGTCATAATCCACTCCCAGGTTAATTGCCTGATCTTTTCCTAAAGTAATTACATCCAATAATTTCAAATCTTCTCTAAGAACGTATGTAAGCAATAACAACAGCAATACACAGCACCCGATGATTTCTCCGTTGATATTGTCAAATCCTGCGACCAGCGTTAAAAGAAGGGCATCATATTCATTTGGATCCATCACGCGAACCAATGTGGACTGTATAGAACCAAAAAAGGAACTAAGTACAGTACCAATAAGCAACACATACAAAACATTATAATTTGTTTTCTTAAATAAAAATCCATAGATAAACGTAGCCACCACAACCATCAACAACAAGTCGACAATAAAGGCTGCATTTGCATTTGTCGCCAAGAAACTTGCAGAACCCAAAAAGAAATATACTGCCGTGTGAAGTAGTGTATAAAGCGAGTTCATTCCTAAAAGACAAGGTGTAACGATTGTGTTATTGATAATAGATTGAAAAATAATCGACGCAGCACCTATAGCAAAAGCTGCAACAAGCATTGCCAATAATTTTGGTGCACGAATCTTCATGGAAAACTGAAGAAACTTTGGATTTGCGAAATTCACGTCGACAGTCATATAAAGCACAACTGCAATTATCATCAATACAGTTAAAACCAAAAGTTTTCTTACATTTTTTCTATAAGCTGTATTCTTCATTATCTGTCACCTCCTTGTGATGACGCTGTATTTACAGCAGCAGTACATGGAGCATCAGATGCTGTCTCCAGCCGAATCGCTTTCTTACCATATTTCAGGCGACGGAATAAAATTCCGATAAACAATATACTTCCAATAATACCGATAATTAGTGCGATTGGTAATTCATATGGTGCGATCACAATTCTTGCAATGATATCACACACCAACACAAACAGCGCTCCTGCTAAAGCGGTATCAACAAGTGTTCCCCGTATCTTATCACCCTTAAACATTGCAATAATATTGGGTATGATTAATCCTATGTAGGAAATCGAACCTACAATTACAACCACACTGGCTGTAATGGCAGCCGCAATCGTAAGACCCATAAAAAGGATTGCTTTGTAATTCACCCCAAGGTTTTGAGAAAAATCTTTTCCCATACCTACTATGTTGAAATGATTCGAAAAGATAAAAGCCACAATAAGCAACGGCACTACAAGATATACAATTTCGTATCTTCCACGAAGCACTAATGAAAAATGTCCTGTTTCCCACTCTGTAAGTGCCTGCGTCATTTCAAATCTGTAAGCAATAAAGCTTGTAATCCCTCCAATAATATTTCCAAACATAATTCCAATCAGTGGTACCATAATCGTATCTTTGAATTGGACATTTTGAATAAACCATACGAAAATCCATGTTCCTAAAAGCGCAAAAGCAAACGAAAAAAGCGCTCTGCTCCAAATAGTAGAATTTGGCATGAAAACGAGGGCTATCAAAATACCAAGCTTTGCTGCCGAAATGGTGGAGCCCGTTGTAGGTGACACAAACTTATTCATGCAAAGCTGCTGCATAATAAGGCCTGCAACACTCATGCCTGCACCTGTACAGAGGATTGCTAAGAGTCTTGGCAATCGGGAGATCAAGAATATTTCCAATTGCTTCACATCTCCTGAGAGCAGTGAGTTGATATCTAAATTAAGTACTCCTACAAACAGCGATAGAACTGAAATAATCAGTAAAATGCAAGACAATATTATGGTAGAATAATATTTTTTAATCATGATAAGCCTCCTATAACTTGTGTTAGCTTCTTCTAACTAACACGTTGACAAGTATACATAATAAAATGGAGTCCATACCACTCCAAAATGGTGGTAAAAGACTCCATTTAGATACTTTTATTCTTGTTTCGATACTCATTTGGATTCATTCCTATTACACTGCGGAATGCATTTGCGAATTTACTGCCATTATCATATCCATGTTCACCCGCAATCTGTAGTATAGATTTATCTGTATATTCAAGCATATATGCCGCTGACTGCATCTTCTGAGCACGAACATAAGAATAATAAGAAACGCCATATACCGCTTTAAATATATTTTTCAGATGTGAACCTGATATATGAAACTGCTTTGCAAGCTGTTCTAATGTAATGCGTTTATCCATATGTTTCATTAAATATTCTGCTACTTTCTTTGCCAATACTACCTGTGTGTTCGAATATGTACGAGTATCTATCTTTTTTTCCTCAATTTCAAATACACTTAAAAACAGCAGTAATTCCAACACTTTTATTTTCATATATCCCTTTTGAAATTTATGTGAACCAGAATATAATTCTTCAAAAATACGTTCTACCGAAGAAAATGAGCGTACAATAAAACCATTTTTATTCCTACAGAATTTTTTCATCAGCTCATCTGGTGCTACTTCTAAATCCTCCAAAATGTGTGATAAACTATTTGATACCAGCCTCGCATCTATTCGTATCGATACTCCATGAAAATGACACAGTGGAAAATAAGATTCCCGTGAAATGCCATTAGAATGAGCAATTGCCAAATCTCCTGCTTCCAGATAGCAAAATTCGTCATTTATTCCACATTCAATACGCCCTTCCTTGCAATATGTAATTTCAAACACATCGTCGGACCATTTTTCATTATCGCCAAATGTATAACTTTGCATATGTGCTTCTGTGAAAATAAGCTGTATCCCCTGAAATACTTGATATACTTTACTGCTCACTTTTCCGTTTTCATCCGAAATCGTCCATATCGTGTAATTTTCATTTTCAATCTTCATCCTGCTACCTCTTGATCTTAATAAGTCTTTCTTTTTTGTTAGTTACAACTAACATCATATCAAAATATAACACAAAACTTATCTTTTTCTCAATACTGCTTTCTTAGATTTCCTGTGAAATAAAAAAAACGGTTCTGATGATTGCTATAACTTTCATCAAAACCGTTTTCTATTCTTATCATTATTTTATTAACTATCCTTCAATAAGTCCTGCATTCCCTGTAGACTGATAGTAAGCGTCGATACATTATGTAGCATTGCCGATGTAGTTGGCTGCACGATACCTCCTACCCCTAACAAAATCAATGCTGTATTAATTCCGACGATTTTCTTATAGTTACTATTGATTCTTTTCATCAAAGCATTGCTTAATTTTTTTAATTTAACAAGCTGATATAAATCATCTGCCACAATCGTAATATCTGCAATCTCTCTCGCAAGTTCTGCTCCATCACTGATCGCAATACCTGCATCAGCAGCCGATAACGCCGGTGAATCATTCACTCCATCTCCTACCATTAGAACTTTTCGGCCAAGTGCCTTTTCTTGTTCCACATACTTTGCCTTATCCTCTGGCAGTACTTCGAAATAGAATTCATCCACACCTATTTTTTCTGCAACGGCTTTTGCTGTACGTTTACTGTCTCCAGTCATCATCACAATTTTCTTGAATCCCGCATCTCTTAATGCCTGAATGACATGTGTACTTTCTGGACGTAACGGGTCTTCAATACAAATGACTGCTGCAAGTACTCCTTCAATCGCCATATATAAATGAGAGTACTCTCTTGGAAGATTTTCAAATCTTTCCTGATATTCTTCCCTGAACTGACATCCTTCGTCATCAAACACAAAATGATAACTTCCTATTATAACTTTCTTTTCCGCCAGTTTTTCCGCTTTGCTCTCTACAGAAGATTTTAATTTCTCTGATTCTTCAATCATAGTGACAATCTTTTCATATCTGGAAGTACCAGATGCCTTTTTCACTATGCTTTTCCATTCAATATTAAATCCAAGAAAAACCCCAACACCTATGGCAATCATGATAATCATGGAAATAAACTGTGATCTGTATTTCCATGCAGTACGAAATAATTTTCTAATCAACATAATCTACCACTCCACTTCATCTGCGTTCCTTGGGTTTTCCTGCTCTTCACAAGATCTGATTTTACCATTTTTTACTCGAATCACGACATCCGCCATTTTAGCAATGCTTTGATTGTGTGTCACAATTACAATCGCCTTTCCATAATTTCTTGCCATAGAAAGCAGAAGCTTTAAAACAAGCACACCAGTTTCTGAATCAAGTGCCACATTCTCATATACAGTTAACGTTGGAATCAGATTGTAAAACTGAAACACAAATCCTACTGTGGCTGCACGATAATCTGCAAGTTCATTGTTGCTTAGTGTAGAAATATCTTTTCCATTTACTTTAATCGTTCCACTAGTAGGACTGTCAAGTCCCCCAAGCATATTAAGAAGCGTACTTTTACCGGCTCCACTTGGACCAAGAATTACAACAAATTTCCCCTCATCCAGACTGAAATTTGCTCCATCCAGTGCTTTTTGCACATGGTCTCCACTTTTATAAATTCGTGTTACATTTTTAAATTCTACGATAGCCATCACATGCTATCTCCTTTTTTTAATCAAAAAAACCCAAGTACAACTCTAAAGCTATACTTGGGTATATGACTAAAAATGTACAGACTTCATGTATAGCTTCACAGATATACATGAGTCTCGCAATTTAAAACAAGCCAGACCTTACAGTCAGTATGTTGACTTGCTACGTAATTGATACGCTTGCTACTCCCTCATGGGATTTTTGTCATTAAAACCTTAACATTGTTTCCATAGTTTGTCAAGACTTACTCAACTTAGTTTTTCCTATTTTTGTGTATTTCGGAAAAATTTGTTTATTTCAACATAAACGCATGATTCATCGGTCCGCTTCCAGCCCCCAAATCAAGCATATCTGTCAAAGCACCTGAAATATATTCTTTTGCATGTTTCACTGCAGCTGATAAGTCTTCCCCCTTTGCCAGATTTGATGCAATTGCGCTGGAAAGGGTACACCCAGTACCATGCGTATTTGAATTATCAATCCGTTTTCCATAAAACCATCGTAATTCCCCTTTATGGATGAGCAAATCATTTGCATTATTCAGATTATGGCCACCTTTACAAAGCACTGCGCATTGATAACGATTACTGATTACTTCAGCAGCTTTTGCCATATCTTCTGCATTTTCGATTTTCATTTCTGCCAATACTTCTGCCTCAGGAATGTTTGGTGTTACTACAGTTGCCAGCGGTAAAAGTTCTTTTTTTAATGTCAAAATTGCATCATCGCAAATCAACTTAGATCCACTTGTCGCAACCATTACAGGATCCACTACAATATTTTCTGCTTGATACTCCTTTAATTTCCCGGCAATCATGGAGATCAATTTGGAAGATGATACCATTCCGATTTTCACTGCGTCTGGACGGATATCTGTAAATACACTGTCAATCTGCATTCCGAGAAACTCTGGAGTTACCTCAAAAATCCCCTGTACTCCCACTGTGTTTTGTGCTGTGAGCGCCGTGATCGCACTCATTGCAAACACACCATTTACCGTCATCGTCTTAATATCTGCCTGAATTCCTGCTCCGCCACTGGAATCACTTCCAGCAATTGTTAATGCTGTTTTCATGCCTGTACCATCCTTTCTGAAAGGGAACGTAATTCTTTGCACTCTGCTTCAATATCATCTGCCGCAAAAATGGCAGAAACCAGTGCCACACCATCCACTTTCGTTCCGACAAGCTCCAATATATTAGATTTCTTGATTCCTCCAATTGCTACCACCGGAATGGATACCGTTTCACAGATCTCCTTTAATGTCTGATATGAAACCTCACAGGCATCCCGCTTTGTTTCCGTATGAAACATTGCGCCGACTCCAAGATAGTCTGCACCTGCGTATTCTGCAGCGATTGCCTGTTCTACCGTCTGAGCAGAGACACCAATCATCATCTTATCTCCAACAAGTGCACGAACATTTCCTGCTTCCATATCCTTTTGTCCAATATGAATTCCGTCTGCCTTACACTTGATAGCAATGTCTACATTATCATTAATAATAAATGGAACATTGTAACGAGCACATAGTTCTTTCATTTCTATTGCTTCTTCCAGAAAATTTTCATCATCCAATTCTTTCTCACGAAGCTGAACACAGGTCACGCCTCCTTTTATGGCTTCTTCTACCTGCTCCATCAGTGTGAGTTTTCCTGCCCACGCACGGTCGGATACGGCATAGAGCAGCATTGATTCTTTGTTACATTTCATGATTAGTTACCTCTTTTAATATAGTTGATATTTGGCACAGCGTTCCAATTCCTCGCCATCCAAGTGATAGATGGCGTCAATAATATAATTTCGATATGATGAATTGCCATCTGCTTTCGTCAATCGACCATAAGCTTTTTCCCCACAGATTCCCATTGCACACACTGCCGCTGTCACAGCTTTCAGTGGAGTATCTGGATTCGCAGTCACAAAAGCTGCAGCCATCGCTGATAGCTGGCATCCTGTTCCTGTGATACTGCTCATCATCGGATGCCCATTATAAATACAATATGCATTCTTGGCATCTGCTACGATATCAATTGCTCCTGTAATCGCAATCACCGAACCTGTTTTTTGTGCAAACGCTTTTGCAAATGCAATCGCCTGAGAAAGATTATCTTCCGTCACACTGTTTGCAACAGCAGCATCCACACCTCTCGTATCTCCACTGCCAAGTGCAAGTGTTTTGATTTCAGAAATATTTCCGCGAATGACGGAAAATTGAATCTGATCAATCAGGTCATTTGCTGTTTTGGTACGAAGGCAAGATGCCCCGGCACCCACTGGATCAAGTACAACTGGATGTCCAAGCTCATTTGCCTTCTTTCCTGCTTTGTGCATCGCAGGAATCGTTCTTTGATTCAAAGTTCCAATATTAATATTTAATCCTCCACAAATAGTAGTAATATCTTCTACTTCATCAACATCATCTGCCATGATTGGTGAACCTCCACAGGCAAGCAAAATATTGGCACAATCATTTACTGTCACATAATTGGTAATATTATGTACCAATGGACAAGTCTTTCTAACATTATCGAGCATTTCTTTTAACATCTGTTTTCCTCCTACATCTCCATAAACATTTTTAGTGTCCCTGTCTTTTTCAAAGTTCCAATTAGTGCCGCGGAGAGAATCGCTCCCCCTCTGTCCGCCCGAATTATCGGGATTTTTCACTACATTCTTTCTGAAACTAAAAAAAGAGATACCTAAATGCGGTATCTCCGAAAAAAAATCAACTATGACTTCCTACGGCGGCATTATCCGCATCAGGTTAAAGGGTCAAAGTTGAATTCTTTACTCCCATTTCATCTCATGCTATCATATCATCTAGGTGGACTTTATCTAAATGGAGCTACCCCATTTTGCGACTTCTGCAGCAATACCATGAAAGGAACATTTGTCTATGATAATTTTATTTTTATTAATAATATTATGTATTCTAAGTTTAGCAATA
>JBGVGF010000100.1:0-5222 GCA_045121495.1 Faecalimonas sp. | reverse complement strand
TTCCGGCAGAGAACTTGACATACCACCAACATACATTTCATTGGTATTCAATCCTTCTGGTTCAATAAATACCTGATGTCTTGGTTTATCAGAGAATTTAACAACTTTATCTTCAATAGAAGGGCAATATCTTGGTCCAGTTCCTTCAATCATACCGGAATACAATGGAGAACGGTCCAGATTTGCACGAATAATTTCATGTGTTTTTTCATTTGTATAGGTCAGCCAGCAGGACACCTGATCAATCTGCACATCTTCCGGATTCGTGGAAAATGAAAATGGTACAACTCTTTCATCCCCTTTTTGTTCTTCCATCTTGGAAAAATCAATACTTTTCTTATCAATTCGAGCCGGTGTACCCGTTTTAAAACGGAACATTTCCACGCCGTTTGCTTTCAGAGAATCCGTCAGATAATTCGCTGCCTGCAGACCATTTGGCCCTGTGTAATTACTTACATCCCCATAGATACATCTTGATTTCAGGTAAGTTCCGGTACACAAAACAACAGCTTTACAATAATAGGTTGCTCCAGAATATGTCTTAACACCTTTTACAACACCTTCTTCAACAATCAATTCGGTTACTTCAGCCTGTTTGATTGTTAATTTATCTGTATTTTCCAGCACCTGACGCATGGTATTGCTGTAATTTTTCTTATCCGCCTGCGCACGAAGGGAATGTACCGCAGGTCCTTTGGATTTGTTCAGCATTTTTGACTGAATGAAGGTCTTATCTATGACCTTACCCATTTCTCCGCCCAAAGCATCGATTTCTCTTACCAAATGACCTTTTGAACTTCCTCCGATGTTTGGATTACATGGCATCAGCGCAATACTGTCAACGCTGACTGTAAAAATCACTGTTTCTAACCCAAGTCGCGCACAGGCAAGGGCTGCTTCACAGCCTGCATGTCCCGCACCTACAACGACTACGTCTACGTATTTTTCAACTACTGGCATATTCATGCTCCTTTATTTACCCATACAAAACTTACTGAAAATCTCATTTGCAAGATCATCTTCAATCTCTTCACCAATGACTATCCCCAGTGCTTTGTATGCATTCATCAAATCAATAGAGAAAAAGTCTTCCGGCATACCATCTAAAATACTGCCCTCTACCAACTGCATACTCTCATATGCATTCTGAATTGCTTCCTTATGACGCATATTGGTAATATATATTTCGTCATTAAATGACAATTCACCCTGGAAGAACATCTCTTTTAACGTATCTTCTAATAAATTAATTCCTGTCTCTTCTTTTGCAGAAATCGGGATTACCGGAAAATCAAATTTTTCTTCTAATTCTTCCTTCGTAATCATATTATCTAAATCTGACTTATTTAACAAGATGATAACTTTTTTATTTTCTAAAATCGGCCAGATTTCTTCATCCGCTTCATCCATTTTCTTTGTACCATCTACGACATAAAGAATCAGATCCGCTTTTTCTGCATACTCTTTTGCTTTTGATACACCAATATTTTCAACTACATCTTCTGTATTTCGAATACCAGCAGTATCAATCATATTCAGAGAAATTCCATTTAAAGAAATATGCTCCTCGATAATATCTCTTGTTGTTCCTGCAATGTCAGTAACAATTGCACGTTCCTCCCCTACAAGAACATTCATTAAAGAAGATTTTCCCGCATTTGGTTTTCCTACGATAACTGTCTGAATACCTTCTTTTAAAAATCTGCCATTATCGCAAGTTAAAAGAAGCTTCTTTAATTCTTGATTAATCTTCTGGACCTTTGGAAGCAAAGTTTCCGGATATTCATCCAGACTGATATGTTCCGGATCATCCAATGCAGATTCAATAAAAGCAATTTCATATAAAATTTCTTCTCTTAAAGAAACAATCTTTGTATGAACAGAACCTTTTAACTGACTTAAAGAACTCTTTAATGCCATTTCATTCTTCGCATTAATGACATCAATGACTGCTTCTGCCTGAGATAAGTCAATTCTTCCATTTAGAAACGCACGTTTTGTAAACTCTCCAGGCTCTGCCACTCTGGCACCATATTTAATCGTTGTTTCCAGAATCTTTTTCACAACAAAAATGCCACCATGACAGTCAATCTCAATAGTATCTTCTGCTGTATAGCTATGGGGTCCTCTCATTGCAAGAACCAGCACTTCATCTATAAAATCTTCGCCATCTTTAATAAAACCATAGTGAAGTGAATATCCCTTTTCATTACTTAATTTTTTACCAGCTTTTTTCGGCTGAAAGATTTTATCTATAATTTCAAAGGAATCCGGACCACTCATTCGAACAATACCAATTCCTGAAGAAGACATCGCTGTTGCAATTGCTGCAATCGTATCTTTAATCATATTCTATTCCTCATTTCTGCTTGTTGAAAAACTCACATTTTCTGAAAACATCTAAGCGATAACAAAAGGGAAACGCATTAGCGTTCCCCTTTTTTATGATAATTACGGTGATGATGATTGTCTTTTAATGTAACTACGACTCTTCTGTATGGTTCTTCACCTTCACTGTGGGTAGTAACATAACGGTCATTCTGAAGAGCAGAATGAATTACTCTTCTTTCATATGGATTCATTGGTTCCAAAGAAACTGTTTTTCTTGTTCTCTTAACTTTATAAGCAATATTTCTTGCAAGGTTTTCAAGAGTTTCTTTTCTTCTTTCACGATAATTTTCAGTATCAATTTTTACACGAATGTATTCTTCACTGTATTTATTTACAACTAAACTTACAAGATACTGAAGAGAATCAAGTGTCTGTCCTCTCTTACCGATTAAAACACCCATTTCTTCGCCGGAAAGTTCGATATCTAATGTGTTTTCTTCTTTGTTTTCAGTCACTTTGATATCTACGACCATATCCATAGCTTTGAAAACATCTTTTAAGAAATCTTCTGCAGAAATTTCTTTTCCAGCAGCAACTGCTTTTTTCACAGGTTCTTCAGTTTTTTCAACCTTAACTTCTTTTACAGGCTCTGCTTTTTTAACTTCCTGTTTTACTTCTTCAACAGGTTCTGCTTTTACTTCAGCATTTTCGATTTCTTCATCTGTGAGAGCTCTTGCTTTGATTACAGCATCTTTTGCACCAAATCCTAAAAATCCTGCACTGCCTTTGCTAATTACTTCATATTCTAAATGTTCTCTTGTTGTAGCAAGTTTCATCGCTGCTTCTAAAACAGCATCTTCTACTGTTTTTGCGCTTACCTGAATGTAATCCATTTTAAATCCTCCCCTTTATTTTCTGTCGTTCTTCTCCTCAAACTTTTTCACCATATTGGCTTTTGAAGCAAGGCTGCCTGGTTTTGCATTTTCATTATAATACGCAGTTGCCTTTTTAATATTTTCCTGAGTAGCTGCTTTTTTTGCTGCTGCTTTTGCTTCATCCACTGGTTTTACCTGTGCTGCTCTGATGGCTTTTTCATTCAGTTTCTGAGGTGGAAGGCCCTGTTTTGCACGTTTTTCGTTTAATTTTTCAAGATTCTTTTCGATTAATTTATCTAAATCTACTTTATCAAAATGTTTGTTTAAAATAAGCTGCTGTACAGATCTTACCAATGCACTGGCAATCCAGTACAGACCCATACCAGATGGTAATGTGAAACAGAAAATTGCTGACATTAATGGCATCATTACGTTCATCTGTTTCATAGACTGAGACATTGCATCATCTCCGCCTTCAGTTGCAGCTGCCTGCGGCATTAATTTTGTATTTAACCACTGTGTTAATGCTGCCAATGCAGGAATTGCAATTGCACCGATCATTAATACAACAGAACCTGTCTTTAAAAGGTTGGATGGTGAATATGCAATATTAATTCCAAGGAATGTATTCATATGATCAATTTCTGCCTGAGTATTTGAAATCAAATCAGATAATTCCGGATATTTTGCAGATAAATCTATCCAGTTACTGGACTGGAACTTATTTAATACATCAACAAATGTATTTGCAGCTGTAAAATCTAACTTCTTGCTGACACCTAAACCTGTTCCGATTTCTGTCATATATTCTACAGCACCATCCATCATAAGAAGCTTATCTACCAATGGCATAAATGCATTTTTTACACTTGTAATATAAGCAGGTACATTGTAAATAACACGATATAATGCAAATAAAATTGGCATCTGAATAATTAACTGAACGCAGCTTCCTGAAGGAGAAACGCCGTATTTTGCATAAATTGCTTTTGTTTCATCCTGCATAGCCAGCATAGATGCCTGATCCTGTTTGCCAGCATATTTTTTCTGAACTGCCTTAATTTCAGGATTCATTTTTGCAGACATTTTAGAGAATTTCTGCTGTTTATAAGTTAATGGTAACATGCACATATAAACAACAATTGTAAATAAAATAATACTTAAACCAACATTCTGAATGCCAAATAAACTATCCATTAAATTAAAGATAGCATTCATGATCCAACCCAATATTTTTGCAACAGGTCCTAAAATTGCTCCTGTATGCTGTGTTGCTAATAAACCTAACAATTATTTTTCCTCCTTTAAGGTACCGGGTCGTATCCTCCCTTTGAGAAAGGATTACAACGAATAATTCTCCATAAAGCTAAAATACCTCCCTTAAAAGCTCCGTATTTTTGTACCGCCTCTAATCCATACGCTGAACAGGATGGATAATAAGGACATTTTGTGGATTTTAAAGGAGATAAATATCTTTGATAAAATCGAATCATAGTGATCAATATTTTTTTCATACTAATTTCCTATAATACAATACCGTGAAGTTTTCCCAGATGTATCACTGCACTTTCAATCTCATGATATGTTTTATCCTTAGCAGTAGACCTGGCGATGATTACCATATCCAAACCACTATTGAATATGTCTTCCTGTAATCGATAGCTTTCCAATATCAGTCTTTTTAGTCTGTGTCTGACAACACTATTCCCAACTTTTTTACTAACAGATATCCCTATACGATTAAAACCTAAATCGTTCTCTTTCACATACATCACTAAATATTTGTTTGCGAAAGATTTGCCGCATTTATATACATTCTGGAAATCTGCATTTTTTTTCAGTGATTGTGAATTTCTCATTTTTTCTCCTTTTTAAATAGAAGAAAAGGCCACATAAACGCGGCCTATGCTGATAACTGTTTTCTTCCTTTTGCTCTTCTGGCAGCTAATACTTTTCTTCCGCCTGCTGTGCTCATTCTTGCTCTGAATCCATGAACTTTAGATCTGGATCTTTTCT
>JBGVGF010000099.1:0-25126 GCA_045121495.1 Faecalimonas sp. | reverse complement strand
GCTTTGTATGAACCCGATATTTAAAATGATGGGTATGGAAATTGGAGTCAATTTCAGTATTAATCCGATAGAAATGTTCCTGACATTCCCGGGTATAATACTTGCAACAATAACATTAAGTGCATTCTTTACAGCACTTTATACAAGAAAAATTAAGTCATCTGACACTGCTAACATTGAATAAGAAAGGAAACTATTATGAATATTTTAGAAGTAAAAGACCTCTGTAAAACATATATCGTAAACAAACGCCAGAACAACGTTTTGAAAAATGTAAATTTTACCGTTTCGGAAGGCGAAATGGTAGCCATTATGGGTCCGTCAGGATCCGGTAAATCAACTCTCCTGTATGCCGTTTCGGGCATGGATTCGATTACCGCAGGCGAAGCAAAATTCTGTGGAAAGAACATTGCAAAAATGGGTGAAAAGGAGCTTGCAGACTTACGTCTTGATGAAATGGGCTTTATCTTTCAGCAGATGTATATGCTTAAAAATCTGAGTGTTCTCGACAATATTATTCTTCCTGCGGTACAATCTAAGAAGAATACCGAAACACGTAAGGAAACGGCTTTACGTGGACAGGACTTAATGCGTAAGCTGGGTATTATTGACATTGCCGATAATGACATCAATGAAGTGTCGGGTGGACAGTTGCAGAGAGCCTGCATCTGTAGAAGTATGATTAATATGCCAAAGGTTTTATTTGCGGATGAACCTACGGGAGCTTTGAACAGAACTGCGTCAAATGAGGTAATGGAGGAACTGGTAAAGTTAAACAAAGAAGGAACAACGGTTATGATGGTAACTCATGATGCAAAGGTAGCCGCAAAGTGTTCCAGAGTGTTGTATATTGTAGATGGTAACATTAAGGGCGAGTATATAAGTCCTAAAGACTTAGAGACAAAAGAAAAGGATAGGGAGAGATTATTAAATAACTGGCTATTGGAACTGGGATGGTAATTATAATTTGTTGAACATGATAAAAACTTTTGTGAAAAAATAGCTACAAAGTAATTAACAAAAGCGTAACAAGTACTATGCTTAATGAGTAACTTGTTACGCTTAGTTTTTATGCAGTGAATCAATATGGAGAAGAAATTTTAATGTGTGGGTTTGGTGTATATGTAAGAGATACCTATATGAAGGCACCCATTTTTATCGGAACGGATATATGCGTATTAGTCGTTTTGGTTCCAATGTTACTGCATGCAATTATAATGGGTAAAAAGGATGAAAGTGATGTACATAAATTAAGAATGATGTCCATGTTTGGCACAAGTTTGTTTATGACATTTTATTATGCCATACAGATAAAGACAAAGTAGAAAAAGCATAAATTAAACGATTTACCTGCTTGAATTTTTATTTCAAATAATCTATAATAGCTAATTGAATTAGCCAGATAAACGAAAGGAGTAGCCGAAATGAAAGCAGGGTTAGATAAAAATTCAATTATCGAAGCTGCAGCTAATATGGCAGATGAAAGAGGCATTGTTAATGTTACATTGAAAGTATTAGCAACAGAGTTGGGAATAAAATCCCCATCATTGTATAAGCATTTCAGCGGTGGACTTGACGAGTTGAACAAAGAACTGATGTTGTACGGTTGGCGTTCTTTGGAAACCGAAATTATAAGAGCCGCCATAGGAAAAGCAAAAGACGATGCAATCATAGCGATTTGTTATGCCTATCGAAAGTTTGTTGCCGAACACAAAGGCTTGTTTGAAGCTATGCAATGGTACAATATGTATCAATCCGAGGAACATCTGCAAGCAACGCAGGGAACGGTGTCTGTAATGTTTCAAGTGCTTGAAGCCTATGGGGTGACTGATGAACAGAAAGTGCATATTGTTCGTATGCTCCGTGGATTCCTGCAAGGGTTTTCTTCCATTGAAAGCCATGGAGGATACGGAAATCCAACACCTCTAGATGAAACTTTTGATTTTGCATTGAACACGATACTAAATGGTATTCGTAATTTACAAGGAGGAACAGAATAATGAAACAATTATTGAAAAACATAAGTCCATTTAATAATCGAACAGATATGCCAACAGCATTATTTATTGTAAAGAAAATTCTTGCATTTTGGCTTTGTTACATAGCGGGACTATTTATTGCTGAAGGTGCTGTCATAATTTTACATTTTGCACTTGGTAAAAATATGTTGGTAGGTGATGTTTTTGACGCGCAAACCATAACGCTTATTATATATTACGGGTATATCATTGTGACAGGAGTTGCATTGCTCTATTGGAAACTGATCGAGAAAAAGCGCTTGTCTGATATGGGATTGACAAAGCATTTTGGAAATTATTTTGTTGGTGTTATTGCAGGTGTTCTTTTGCTTGCCCTTTCTGTTGCTGCTATCATTTTGACGGGCAACATCGAATATCATGGTATCTACGAAAATACCGATATCCTTATGATTCTTCTTTTAATCGGCGGCTTTATTATTCAAGGTGCAACAGAAGAAATCCTTTGCCGAGGAATTGTATTACACGCTTTAAAAGAAAAGACTTCGGTTTGGATTGCAATAGCGGTCAGTACGGTTATGTTTATTATACCGCATTGGTCCTCTTTATTTGCAGGAAGTACGGTTTATGGTGTTATTGGCGTTGTAAACCTTGTCTTAATTTCGATAATCTTCTCACTTTTGACGATCCGCTTCAAGAGCATTTGGGCGGCTTGTGGTCTGCACTCATTTTGGAACGCAATTTTGTATAGCGTCCTTGGACTGAATTTAAGTGGTAATGACGAAACTGTTACAGCCATATTTGATATACAATCCGTAGGTGAAAATATATGGAACGGCGGCGAATATGGTATTGAAGCAAGTATAATTACCACGGTTGTGTTGGCTGTTGCCGCTGCATTGATTTGGTATATGAATAGAATCTGCAAAAAATAAAATCAAGAGAGCCTTCAGGGGAGAAATCTTCTGGAGGCTTTTTCTGTGGAAAGGAAAGTGAAAGAACAGTTATTCCCAGAAATTGGCGTGGCCATATAGATTGACATGCACAGATATGTATGATACCTTTGACCAAGTGCGGTTAGGTATTTCTAACATTGTGCTGAAAGTTGTATCGCCGCATAGACTTGATGAAAGAGTAGAAAGGATAATTTTATGGCATATATATGGATCAATCCAGTGACAGACAGTATGTATGAAACGGATGTACTGAACGAGCAGCTTCGTCACCATGGTTATGAACGTTTTGAGACATCCATTGATTGGCTTTCTATCGTAAAAGAAAAATATCGGTTAGCTGCCTGTCAGACAATGAATACGATTATGGATATGAGGTGTCCGAAAATCAGGGAATTGCTCGAGGAAATAGGAGTTACCGGCAATATTAGCATACCTGAGATTAAACCGATTCTCATCCATTGTGGACTGGAATGCAGCAGCCAGGAGGAACTGCGTGGGGAAGAAAAAATTATCACAACTCCCTGCCAGGCACTTGCTGATATGGGAAATTCACTTGAACTGAAAGATACCCGTTTTGTGCCGTGGAACCAATTTGCCAAAACGATTGGGATCCGGCCGATGTGTCTCCAGCCCAAAGAAAGTCCCATTCCGCCAGGATTCTTTGACGAATTGGGGCTAAAAACGGTTTCCATTACTGGTGAAGAGGAAATACGGAATTATTTTGAAAAAGGTGTACCGAATGAGGTGCAGCTTGTTGAAATGTTATTTTGCGAAGGAGGATGCCATAACGGTGACGGCATAAAAAGATGCGAAGAATGAAAAAATTTGTAGGTATATGTATTGTCCTTGGTGTGTGGTTCGTGGTAAGCAGACTTGAGATTTTTAGCACCTATGTCCTGCCGGCACCTGAAAAAGTATTTCGCACTTTTCTGCAAATGCTGCAATCTGGTGAGATTTTTGTGGACGTTGCGATCAGCTTTGGACGTGTGCTGAAAGGTTTTTTTATTGCATTTGTTCTGGCTTTTACTATGGGAACTTATCGCATTCTTAGACCTGGCATAGAAAAATACTATGAATATATTTTACAGTTTTTTAGAAATGTACCTCCGCTGAGTATGATACCTTTGCTCATCTTGTGGTGCGGCATTGGGGAAACGACAAAGACTGTTATCATAGTCCTGGCCTCTTTCTTTCCTATGTACCTAAACATCGTAAAAGGCTTTACTGGCTGTGATAAACATTTGTTGGAAGTAGGAGACGTCTTTGGTTATACCCGGGTAAAAAAATTTACACATATTATCCTTCCGTATGCTTCGGCGGATATTCTTGTTGGCATGCGTATTGGGATGGGGTATAGCTGGAGAGCCATTATTGGTGCCGAGATGGTTGCAGCTTCCACAGGCCTTGGTCATATGATTTTATTTGCACAGCAAATGTCTCGTACAGATAAAGTCATTGTGGGTATTGTTATCATTGGTATCGTTGGTCTTGTGACTGATAAGATTTTTGGAATGATTATCAAAAAAATATGGAAAGGAGCCGGTGAGAATGGCTGGGATTAAGTTGAAAAACATACAAAAGGCTTATAGCGTGGAGAATCGCTCAATCGATGTTTTGAATGGCATCAATCTGCAGATTCCCGAGAATAGTATTACAGTCATTCTTGGCAGAAGTGGCTGTGGAAAGACTACTCTTTTGAGGATCGTAGGTGGTTTGGAAAACGCTGATGCAGGCGAGATTACATTTGATGTAGCGCACAAAACTGCTTTTGTTTTTCAAGAGGCACGTCTGATGCCCTGGCTGAATGTCTGGGAGAATGTCGGATTTGGTCTAAAAAAACAGGAATGCGATCATAAGATGATACAAAATATAATAGATACTGTGGGACTGAGTGGATTCGAAAAAGCATATCCCAATCAACTTTCTGGCGGTATGCAGCAGAGAGTGGCGATTGCCAGAGCTCTGGCTTATGATCCTTCTTTTATTATGATGGACGAGCCATTTGCAGCCTTGGATTATTTTACACGTGATCAGATGCAGAAGGAATTGATCCGATTGCAGCATGACCGAGGGGCAAGCATTTTATTTGTCACCCACAGTATTGATGAAGCACTGCT
The DNA here is from genome assembly GCA_045121495.1 of Faecalimonas sp. Taxonomy (GTDB): domain Bacteria; phylum Bacillota; class Clostridia; order Lachnospirales; family Lachnospiraceae; genus Faecalimonas. Next base: position 20,077 of record JBGVGF010000099.1, on the reverse strand, counting down.
TCTTGGACACAAGATAGTTGTGATAGAAAATGGTCAGATTAAGTCAGAGTTTCTTGTAGAATCAAATAACAAAGAGCGCAACTTACTTGCTCCTGAGTTTATTGAATGGAAGAGAAACATCATTGAACAATTGAATTTATAAAAATATTTTTAGGAGATTATTATGAAAAAGAAAATTTTAAGCTTGATAATGGTAGCATGTATTGCTGCAACAGTTCTAACAGGATGTGGAGATTCTAAGGCAGAGGCACTTCCGGAAAACCTGGTGTTTACTTATGTAACTGCTCCACTGAATGTACCGACAATTATTGAAAGAGAAAAAGGTATTTTTGAAAGTACATTTGAAGACATGGATATTGCGGTAGATTATGCTGAACTGACATCGGGAGCGGATCAGACACAGGCGCTGGCATCCGGTGATGTTCACGTACTTTATGCAGTAGGTGCATCATCTGTCATTTTATCTGCGGCAAACGATGCAGATATCAAGGTTTTGAATCTGTACAGCCGTTCTCCAAAGGCATTCTGTCTGTATGCTCGCAATGAAAGCATTGCTTCACCAGAAGACTTGCGAGGCAAAACAATTGCCGGACCGGCAGGTACAAATTTGCATGAACTGCTGGTTGCCTACCTTGCAACAGCAGATATGACGATCAATGACGTCAACTATGTAAATATGTCTATTCCAGAAGCAAAAGCAGCTTTGGATGGAGGCAGTATTGATGCCGCACTGGTGGCAGGTGCAACTGCTTACCAGGCAAAACAGCAGGGATATCACCTGATTGCAGACGGAGAGGGACTTATCGATGCAATTATTGCCGTGGCAGTTACAGAGGAATTCTATAATAAATATCCGGAAATAATCGAGAAACTGACACAGGCACAAGAGGAAATCGCAGAGTTTATTAAAGAAAATGAGGCAGAAGCACTTGAAATTGTAGCATCTGCTCTGGATCTTGAAGTGGCTGCTGTAGAAGATATGTATGAATATTACAATTTCTCTACGGAAATTACAGAGGAAGATAAACGAGGATTCCAGAAGACAGCCGATTTTATGTTTGAAACAGGCATGATCGAGAAAGAACTGGATGTAGACACATTGTTTTTTGAATAAAATGAAATAACACATATAATAGGATGCGCTTAGGTGCATCCTATTTGTTTCATACGTTGTGTAATTTGTAAAGTGTGTGTTATATTATATGGTGTGATGAAATTGTGAGGTAAAATATTATGGAAAATCAGGAAAAGACACATAAACGCCGTGTACGTTATTCGGGCACACACCCAAGAAGTTATAAAGAAAAATACAAAGAACACAATCCGGAAAAATATGCAGATACGATTGCAAAGGTAATTCAAAAAGGGAGCACTCCTGCAGGGATGCATATTTCTATTATGGTGAAAGAGATACTGGACTTTTTACAGATAAAACCAGGACAGACGGGACTGGACGCGACACTTGGTTATGGCGGTCATACAAAAGAGATGCTGAAGTGTCTTCAGGGACAGGGGCATATCTACGCACTTGACGTAGATCCAATTGAGTCAGCAAAGACCAAGGAACGTCTGGAAAAGCAAGGATTTGGAGAAGAAATCTTAACGGTAAGATTACAGAATTTTGCGGATATTGATTTGGTTTCAAAAGAAACTGGAAAGAAATTCGATTTTATTCTTGCCGATCTTGGCGTATCTTCGATGCAGATTGACAATCCGGACAGAGGATTTTCATATAAAGTGGAAGGTCCGCTGGATCTTCGTATGAATCCGCAAAAAGGCGAGAGTGCAGCAGAAAGACTGAAAGAGGTGTCCTATGAAGAACTGGTTGGGATGCTTGCAGAGAATGCTGATGAACCATATGCGGAAGAAATCGCAAGGACAGTGATGAACTGGAGAAAACGCGGCAAAGCGATTGAGATGACGACGCATTTCAAAGAAGTTATCGAAGAAGCGCTGCGCGTTGTACCGGAAAAAGAGCGAAAAGAAGCAGTAAAAAAATCTTGTCAGAGATCATTCCAGGCACTTCGTATCGATGTGAACAGTGAATTTGAAGTATTGTATGCCTTTTTGGAAAAACTGCCAGAGGTGCTTGCACCAAATGGACGAGTTGCGATTCTGACATTTCATTCGGGAGAAGACCGTCTGGTAAAACGTTCCTTTAAAGAACTGCAAAAAGCAGGTTTCTACAGCGAGGTTTCTAAGGATGTCATTCGGCCATCCGCAGAAGAATGCGTGAAAAACGGACGCGCAAAATGCACAAAAATGAGATGGGCGATTCGTAGTGAAGTTTAAAAGGTAAGTAGAGAGGGTTTGAAAATGCAGGGAACGCAGCAAAAATGTTCTGCAGCAAAAAAATGCGGCGGATGCCAGTATCAGGGAATTGCATACGCAGAACAGTTGAAGAAGAAACAGAGTATAGAAGAAAATCTACTGAAGAAGTTCTGTAAAGTAGAAAACATTATCGGTATGAAAAATCCATATTATTACCGAAATAAAGTACATCGTACATTTGGTCGAGATCGAAAAGGAAATGCTATTTCTGGAACTTATCAGCAAGGAACACACAACATTGTTTCGGTGGAAGAGTGTCTGATTGAAGACAGGAAGTGCCAGGAAATCATTCATACCATCCGAGGAATGCTAAAGTCCTTCAAAATTAAGACTTATGATGAAGATACAGGGTATGGACTTCTCCGTCATGTGATGGTTCGCCGCGGATTCAAGACGGGAGAGATTATGGTCGTTCTGGTACTCGGGTCGCCAATCATGCCTTCAAAAAATAATTTTGTAAAGGCACTTAGAAAGGCCCATCCTGAGATTTCGACAGTGGTACTCAATGTGAACGACAAAAGAACAAGTATGATTCTGGGAGAGAAAGAATCTACGATTTATGGGAAAGGATTTATCAGAGACGAACTTTGTGGATGTTCGTTCCGTATTTCTCCGAAATCTTTTTATCAGGTGAATCCGATTCAGACAGAGATATTGTATCAGACGGCAATTGATTTTGCTAGACTGACTGGAAAGGAAGAAGTGATCGATGCTTATTGCGGCATCGGTACGATCGGGATGGTTGCAGCAAAGCATGCAAAGAAAGTGATCGGTGTCGAATTGAATGCGGATGCGGTTCGCGATGCCCGTATGAATGCAAAAGAAAATAAAATGACAAATATTGAGTTTCGTCAGGGAGATGCAGGAGATTTCATGGTGGCGATGGCAGAAAAAGGGCAGAAGATGGATGTGGTATTCATGGATCCGCCAAGAGCCGGAAGCGATGAGAAATTCTTGTCTTCGGTAGTAAAACTGGCACCAGAGAAAGTGGTGTATATTTCATGTAATCCGGTGACGCTGGAGAGAGATTTAAAATACATGGTGAAGCATAAGTACGAAGTGAAAAAGATACAGCCAGTAGAAATGTTTCCATTCACGGGGCATGTGGAGACGGTATGTCTGCTGAGTAGAGTGAAATAATTATTTGGCAAAAAGGTAGAAATACGTTATAATAAAGGGGAACTTTGCAACCTAAGAGGGGTGGGCAAAAAACTTGATTTTATGCGGAAAAGCGGAGTTTTGACTTCGCTTTTTTTGACCTTAAAATGAAAAGACAAAAAGGGTAATATTATAGATAGTATACGGGAACAGAAATACCCACCTATGAGTGAAGAAAATGATACTTTGAAGGAAGGTTGGATGTTGTTATGACAGGTGCAGAACAAAGAGAAGCTGCTAGACAGTTTTATCATAAATGGTATGGTCGGGGACAAGAGGATGCAGATGATAGATCTTTTTGGATTGATATTCTGCAGGATATTTTTGACGTTACAAAAGTTACAGATTATATAGAATTTCAAAAAAGAGTCATTGTGGATGGTCATACTAAAAGGATTGATGCATATATACCAGAAACAAAAGTTTTGATAGAACAGAAAAGTTTAGGGAAAAAGCTTGATCAAAAAATCCATCAATCTGGAGACATAGATTTAACTCCATATGAACAAGCAAAAAGATATAATGATAATCTTCCTTTTGATGAAAAAGCACGTTGGATTGTAGTATCAAATTTTGCTGAAATATGGATTTACGATATGAATGCACAAGTGCCTGAACCGTCAAAATTAAGTTTGGAAAATTTACAGAATGAGATATATCGTCTTGATTTTTTAGTAGAGAAAAACCGAGTGTCTACTACACAGGAAATGGACGTTTCTATTAAGGCTGGTAAATTAGTAGGAAAGCTGTATGATGAATTGTTAAAACAGTATGGAGAAAATCCATCAGAGCATGATTTGAAAAGTTTGAATATGTTATGTGTACGAATTGTTTTTTGCTTGTATGCAGAAGATGCAGGTCTTTTTGGAAAACATGCAATGTTCCATGATTATTTAGAAGATTATAAAACAAATCATATGCATATGGCTTTGAGGTCATTGTTTAAAGTGTTAGACCAAAAACCTGAGGATAGATATAAATTTTTAGAACCAGAACTTGCAGCATTTCCTTATGTTAATGGAGGATTGTTTTCTGATGATACAGTGGACATTCCACCGTTTACAGAGAAAATAAGAGATCTGATTTTGAAAGATGCGAGTGCTGAATTTAATTGGAGTAGTATCAGTCCAACAATATTCGGAGCAGCATTTGAATCTACCTTAAATCCAGAAACTCGTCGTGCTGGCGGAATGCATTATACTAGTATTGAGAAAATACACAGAGTTATTGACCCATTATTTTTAGATGGTTTAAAAGAGGAATTAGAAAATATTAAAGCAAATTCAGTTGTTCGTACACAAAGAGAACAATTAAAAAAATATCAGAAAAAGTTGGCTAGTCTTACTTTTTTAGATCCAGCGTGTGGTTCTGGAAATTTTTTGACAGAAACATTTTTGTGTTTACGCCGATTAGAAAATGAAGTTTTAAAATTAAGAGTAGCACTTAACAAAAAAGACACAGCAGGACAGATTTCATTTGGATGGGAAGATGATAATCCGATTGAAGTGTCTATTCAGCAATTTTATGGCATGGAAATAAACGATTTTGCAGTAACTGTTGCTAAGACAGCGTTGTGGATTGCTGAATCACAAATGATTAAAGAAACAGAAGATGTTATTCGAATGAATATAGATTTCTTGCCATTGAAATCTTATACAAATATTGTTGAATGTAATGCACTATCTACAGAATGGAACGATGTGGTTCAAAATACAAGGTTAAACTATATTATGGGTAATCCACCATTTATCGGCGCAAGACAAATGGATCAGGGGAGTCCTCAAAAATTAGAAGTGGAAAAGATTTTTGGGAAAATAAAAGATGTTCAAGATCTCGATTATGTAACGTGCTGGTATAAAAAATCTGCTGAATATATACAAGGTACAAATATTGAAGTAGGACTTGTGTCTACAAATTCAATTTGCCAAGGCTCGCAAGTACCGATTCTTTGGAATGTTCTTTTGGATAATTACAATATTCATATAAATTATGCACATCAGACTTTTAGATGGGATAATGAATCGACCGAAAATGCAGCGGTTTTTTGTGTGATTGTGGGATTTTCTACATTTGATCGACAAGAAAAATTATTGTATACATATAAAACAGTGCGTAGTGAGCCAGAAAAGAGAATTGTTGGTAATATAGGGCCTTATTTACTTCCTTCAGATAATATGTATGTTGTTGCACAGAAAAATGCAATATGTGATGTACCAAAGATGAATTTTGGAAATCAGCCTAGAGATGGAGGCTTTTATGTCATTAAGGAAGATGAGAGGGAAGAAATATTAGAAAAAGAACCTGAACTAGAAAGATGGTTGCATCCGTATATTGGTGCAGATGAGTTTATTAAAGGTAAAAAACGTTGGTGTCTTTGGTTAAAAGGAATTTCACCAAACGAGATTAAAAAGAGCAAAATACTTTATGAAAAAGTAGAATCCGTAAGAAAGTTCCGCTTAGATTCTCGCGCAAAAACCACAAATGGATATGCTAAAGTGCCACATTTATTCGCACAAATAACGCAACCAGATGATGTGGAGTATTTGATGATCCCGAGAGTCTCTTCTGAAAGAAGAAGGTATGTACCGATAGGATTTATGCATTCTAATGTAATCTCTTCAGATGCTGTTCAAATTGTACCAAATGCAACTTTGTATCATTTTGGAGTATTAACTTCAAATGTCCATATGGCATGGATGCGTACCGTCGCAGGTAGGTTAAAAGCTGACTATAGGTATTCTAAGGAAATTGTTTATAATACATTTCCTTGGCCTGCCCCATCAAATGCTCAAAAAGAAAAAATTGAGAAGACAGCACAAGAAATATTAGATGCACGTGCAATGTATCCAGATAGCAGTTTTGCTGAATTATATGACCCTTCTTTAATGCCGATTGAATTGCAGAAAGCACATAATGCTAATAACCGAGCAGTAATGCAAGCATATGGTTTTTCTGTGAAAGATATGTCTGAGGCAGATTGTGTGGCTGCATTGATGATGTTATATAAAGAAAAAATTAAGACTAAATAAGACGCGAAAATTACAAATCCTTTTGTAAACGTGGGTAAATATGACTGTGTGTCATAGAACCTAGTGAGGTACTGAAATATACAAAGGAGTAAGAAAAATGAAAGACGATAAGATGAAGATTGAACAGCGATTGCAAAATATGAAAAAGTTTTATATTAAGGCAGGTGAGCTGATTGATAATCTTCCAGAGGCAATTCCAGAAAAAACAAGAACGATGCTTAAGGAAACTATTCTTGGAGATAAAGAGCTTAAGAAATTAATGGATGGGATAGATTCTCATAGACCTCCGAGAATTTTCTTAATAGGAAGAACTGGTGTAGGGAAAAGTAGTTTGATTAACGCCTTGTGCGGGACATATGTAGCAAGTGTAAGTGATACCAAGAGTTGTACAGAAAATGCAGAAATTTATCAGTGCAAAGATGGTGATAGGGTAATGATGGAGATTCTCGATACAAGAGGAATCGCAGAATCAGAAAATTTAGATGCCACAATTTCTGCGGAAGATATGCTTATTAATGAAATTAACGAGTTTTCTCCGGATGTTGCAATTTTAATGTTAAATTGTACACATCGTGATGATGTAAATTCTGATGTTGAATTTTTAAAAAGAGTTGCTAAGACATACGCTGATACGAATAAAATGCGACTTCCTATAGTTGTGGTAGTAAACAAGTGTGATGAAATGGCTCCAACAAGATTTAAGACACCTTCAGAATATCCAGAGAGTAAAATTAATAAGATTAAGGAAGTTATACAATATTATAAGGCAATTATTGTTAAGAATGGATTGAAAATAGATAATATTATTGGAGTTTCTTCCTTGATTGACTGGCAGACTCCGGATGGAATTGAAATTGGAGTGGAAGATATTGAAAATCTACCTAAGTATGATATCGATAATTTGCAGATAGCATTTGATGGAAGATACAATATTGAGGAATTACTTGATATATTGGAAGAAGCCATCCTGGATTTCGAGGCGCAGATGGGATTAAGGATGGCTGCTCGATTGAATGAGGTAGTACAAAGAATTGCAAAACATCTGAACAAAGTTTTTTCTGGGATATCTGCGACTGTTGCATTAACACCTATTCCGGTATCAGATATTTATGTGCTGCTTGTGATTCAAAGTGTGTTAGTATTATTGATTGCTACATTGAGTGGGAGAGATATTTCTCTTGAAACTGCTGGAGAATTTATATTCAGCATTGGGGGAATTGGTGGTATGGGTTATGCTTTCAGAGTTTTTGCTCAGCAGGCGTCAAAATTCCTAAATGCAGTTTGGCCTGGCTCTGGTTCAGCAGTAAGTTCAGCAGTAGCAGCAGGTGGAACATCAGCTATTGGAAAGGCTGCTATAGCATACTACATTGATGGAAAGACAATGGAAGAGGCTAAGAAAAAGTTTGAAGAAATGAAAAAGGAAAATGCGACATCATAATATACAGGTGGGGGGATCAAATCTCTACAATCTACTGATGAAAGACCGTTGCCCCCTCAAACGTGAATTTTCGCAGAATTAAGCAGGGGGGATACCCTGTTTAAGGGGAAAACGTGAAAAAACCTAGAATATATAAGAGGTTTTTACGAATAGTTTCGCCAGTTTATTTGAAAAAAAGCTATATTTTGTGGCGAAAAAGGGTTATTTTAATAAGAAAAATATGTACACAGGGGTCGGCATACACCGGCTCCTGTTTGTATCTTACGCTATGGTAAGTGTTTTGACTGCTTCTGGTCGGATGAGTTTTCCGTCAAGGCGTTCATGTGCTGCGAAACCTATAAGTCCTTCAACGGCATAACGTTCACGAAGAACTTTTACAGAAAGTGGTCTTCGTTCCATAATCCAGTAGTAGGATAAATCTCCAAAAGCGATGGGTTTTGCCCCGGTTCCAATGTTTGGCATATATGGTGTGCTGATGACTGGTCTTCCGAAGATGGTATCATCGCTATGTCTCCAGATATAATTACCATCAGCGTCTTTTACGGAACGAAGAGTGAGTGCTGTCTCATCATTCATTATCCAGACAGAATGTTTACGATATTCCGGTTTTACAGAAAGGTATAATGCAACGATGTCATCAAAACTGATATCTGTAGTAGCAGTAGTTTTACCGATTTCAGCAGTCTGTAATAATCCTGTTGGTTCATCGACACCTGATCCATTGATGAAAATGTTTTCTTCTGCTCGTCCGAAACGTCTGGAAAATTCATTATTGAGATATGCTTCTACAGGGAAGTTCATATCTGCAATGAAAGTAGTGTTCAGTTTGGATAGAACGGCAAGTTTATAGGAATTGAATGAAATTTTATTGAAGGTATCACTGTCTTCTGGGAATGCCATGTTTTCTGCTGTGATTTTTGCGTCAGCAGTAGATACCACTGTCTGGATATATCCATCTCTAGTTGGTGCTTTTACGACTGTACCGTATCTTCGGAAAAGGTTTTCTTTTTCAAGGGTAGCAGTATAATCTTTGTTGAATCCAACAGGAATCATATAGCTGTCAGAACCTTCGTCATATCCTTCCTTGAGTGCGATTGAATCAATTCGTTTCTTGCCACGAATCATGTCGTGGAATGCTTGGTTGTAAATTGTACTTGTCATAAGAAATTCCTCCTATATTAGTATGAGAGTCTTGGATCACATTCAGTGCAAATGAATGTGTGGTTATCTATTGCAGTCATTCTGTGCTGGTCGTGATGCGGACAGATGACAGTCATGCGATGGGCATTGGGTATTTTCCCTTCAGTGATACGTTCTAGAGTGAATTTACCGCTTTTTTCTTCTCGTAGGCAGAAGTCAAAGTCTCCTTTCTTTTCTAATGAATCTTTATCAAACTGTCCGAAGGTATTGCGGTAGGCGTTTACTGTATTGCTCTTGTAGATAGGGAATACAAAATTGTTCATAGTGAAATCCTCCATTAAATCTTTTTTGAATCTGTGTTTGTAATAAGTTTCCAGTTCTGAGAAGGTGCTGAAATAATGTCCGCTTCCACGATATTCCAAGCACCAGTGTTTGTCAGACGGAATGTGGCTTTGCATGATGACCACAGCATCTGATTGGTTCTGTGGAATGATTTTTCTGACCTCATATTTTATAAGGTCTAATCCATTCCATAGAAATCGTTCCATAATTGAATGTTCCATGAGCTTTCCTCCTGTTTTTTTATTTCATCAGATGTGTGTCACTCAATGACGGTCATTGTATAAACCTCTCTAAGGAATAAATTTTTTAGTCCTATACATAGTTCTATATATGAGTGGCATAGACTGTCACACATGCTGTTGATGATATTAAGTTAAGAAATCGGATTTGATTTTCAGTCCTTTGACGAACCTTCCGTTGCGGTCACGCTGACGGGAGAATCCTGCCAGTTCGATCGCTGTGTAGAAATCAGTAGTGCTTCTGGTGTAATCACCTGTTGTCATGCAGTAGGAACGGTAATCGGAATACAGTTCCCCGGATTTGACTTTGAAGTTATCCCCGACTTCACATCGTTCTGATAAAAACTGTGAGAGCCAGTCATTATCCTGGCGATAGGAATCAATCGCTTTTTTTACACATTCCGGTGGTTCAATTTTAAATTTTTCTTCTATGACCATTCTTGCACCTTCGATAATCCAAGAGAGGACTGCCTCTCCTGCATTCTCAAAAAGATACTCAGAATAGTTTTTATAGTCGCTGTTCCCTTCAATTTTTGCGTTGAAAGGAATCACGATAAGTCTGCGCCATGTGCCCGGGTCATTTGCTCCGACCTTTGGCAGATGGTTCGTATACAATACCAGCGTGTGGCTTGGTAAGTACTTAAATGGATCTTTATATTTCTTTTCTGCGAATATTTCATCTGTAGAACAGAATTGTTTTACATTTGCAGTGTTCAATCGAGTCCCTTCTTCTAATTCTGCTGCGATAAGAAGGCGTTTGCCTTTGGCTTCAGCCAGTTCCGGTTTTACATTCCTACGGCATCCGACCGTAAGAGAATCTGCTGAGATATTTCCACTGTAGCTTCCAAGGACTCGGGAAATGGTATTCCAGAAAGTGGATTTACCATTGCGTCCTTCACCGTAGGCAATGATGAGAGCTTCTACATATACTTTTCCAATAGCTGCCAGACCGACAATTCTTTGAACGTACTGAATGAGGTCAGTATCATTGCAGAAGAACAGGTTCAAGGCATCCTGCCATATTTCAGAACCTTTATCGCTTGGGGAAACAGCAGTAACTTTCGTAATATAGTCTTCAGCAAGATGCTCTTTAACTCCCAATAATCCCTTAGATAACTCATAGGTGGCAGTTGGTGTGTTAAGAACCATGCCATCAATATCTAAAGCTGTAGGTGGTTTATACAACATTGGTCGGGCTTCCTTTAATGTTGCAGTGATATTTTTGGAATCCCTGCGCTTGATGACAAAGGAGCGATATTCTAAGGCTTGTTTGTACATCTGATAGGAAGCATTCTGGTCTGGAGTAAACAATTTCTCTGCACGTTTGATTCCAACGCTTGCAATGAGTTCTGCGGCTTCTGTTTTCTGCATATTCAGTTTTGCTTTTTCTATCAAGAATTCCGCTTCTTCCATCTGAAGATTCGTTAATTCTTGGGCGACTGCTTGAGCCATTTCATTTGATTCATCCCAATAAATGCTGTTGTAACGCATATATCCGTTGGATGGATTATACAGAAGTTCTGAATCAAAGACAGAAGCGAGAACTTCTGCCTGTCCTACATCTGAGTAGTCTCTAGGCTTGTATTTTGTTTCGTAATTGAAATATTCTGGTGGAATATATCCGTCTTGTTTTGCGATACATTTGGAAAATCCCTGTGCGCTCTTCCAAATGGAAGAAAGTTCATCGTCTTCAAGTGGTGGAACACAGCGGTCGGCTTCTTCCAGAAACTTTTGGTGTGCTTCTTCTGTATTTCCATATCGTTTGATGATTTTTCCTGCAATTTGGGAGAGGGTGCTGTTACGGGAACCTTCCATAATAGAATCAATGTCATCGATGCCTTCAGAAATCATATCCGTTATAAGTGCAGTGCCAGAAATGATTTCAATATTTGGATTATCTGTTCCAAAGAAGAAACGGGAAGCATCCAGAGCGTTCTCATCAAAATACGGAAACTGTTTCTGTACTACTTTTTTGAGATTCCTGTAAGACACAGCATCTGTAAATTCAGTTGTAGGAAAATAACAGTGGAAGCGAGGACGAGCCTTTGTTCCATTTTTCTCTTTCATATGGTTACGACTGTAACAGACTGCAAACATTACATTTGGAAAGGCATTTGCAACATCTTCTGGAAATTTCCATTCTACTGGATTATCGGAAAATGTATTATCGCAGTCCATTTGGATGCAGTTTGCTGAGATGAAATTCTTTTCACTTCTGTAGTTGTTCTGAAATTTTGCACAGACATGATCTTTGTTAACAGCTTTTTTAAAAGACGTTTCATCTGTTATGGTTACTTTGTGGGGATAAAGGCAGTTGGCTTTATTCCCGATGGAATTGGAATGATAGATTGTAAATTCGGGCATGTTCACTGCCTCCTCTCTTTAACGTTTGTGGTTTGGTGCTTCTAAGTTGGAAAGCTGCTCACAGAGCTTGTCATAATTAACTAGAGCCTTTTTGCCTACGTATATGACTGGGAGCTTTCCTTCTTTTAACATGTGACGTAAAGTATTCTCTGTTAAGATTCCAGTCTCAGAAATCTCACGAATTGTAAGCATCCGAGGTGGTGATACATTCTTACATTTCATAATATTAACCTCCATATTTAGTTTCTTGTTCATAAATAATATCACTAAAACTAAGAAAACACAAGATAAAATCTTAGAAAAGATAAGAAAAATATAAAATAATATATTGACTGTTCTTAGGAAACGTGATATTTTTAGGTAGAAAGGGTGGTGTGACTATGTTTGCAGAGAGAATTAAGATGTTGAGAAAAGAAAAGGGAATTACCCAGGTGGAATTAGCTGAAGCAATGGGGCTTTCTAAAGGTACAATTGCAATGTGGGAAGTAGGAAAGAGAGAAGCTACTTTTGATACATTATGTAAATTGGCAGATTTCTTTGGTAAGAGCATAGATTATATTTTGGGACGTTCTGATGATGATAGTGATGAAGCCTATAACGAAGAAGTAATTGATAGGATTATCGATATACAACCGGAAGCGGATGTTATTAAATGTATCAATGATTATCTGCGATTGGATAATTATGGACAGAAGGCTGTGCAGCAGTTAGTTAAAAACGAATATTCCAGATGTGTAGAGATGGATACTTTAAGAGATTTATTTTCACACCTTCATCTTGTAAATGATAATAAGTAGAACATAAATTACACAAAACCTCTTGGGAAAAAGAGCATTACTTTCTACCTATACATAAGCCGAATTAACTTGCGTTTCTGAGGCATATGAGTGATGTATATACCAGGAGGGATGACGATGAAATTAAGTGTGATAAACACAAGGGCAGACTCGCAGCAAAGAAGAATGCGTGTCTGTGCTTATGTACGTGTATCCAGTGATAAGGATGCACAGATGGAATCATTAGAAAACCAAGAAGCCTATTTCAAAAGGAGATATACACAAGATGATACTTGTGATTTTGTGGGTGTATTTTCTGATGCAGGGATATCTGGTACAAGCGATAACCGTCCGGCATTTCAGAAAATGTTGGAGTGTTGCCGTAATGGGGAAATTGATTTGATTCATACAAAATCCATTTCCAGATTTGCAAGAAACACGGTTACGGTACTTGAAGTATCAAGAGAATTGAAACTGCTGGGAGTAGGCATTTATTTTGAAGAACAGGACATCAATACCTTATCAGCAGAAGGGGAATTGATGCTTACAGTACTTGCTTCTTTTGCACAGGCTGAAGCATTTGACATGAGTGAGAGCCAGAAATGGGCAGTTCGAAAGAAATTTGCCCGTGGAGAGGTCATGGTTAACACTAACCGATTCATGGGATACGATAAAGATGCAGAAGGAAATCTTATTATAAATGAAGCAGAAGCGGAAGTTGTCCGCATGATTTTCAGGCTGTATCTTGATGGAAATGGTACGCATCGGATTGCAAAGATTTTGAATGCCAGCGGTATTATGACTGTAACGGGTGGACGTTGGTATGAAAGTACAATTCGACAAATGCTTAAGAACGAAAAGTATAAAGGGGACTGCCTTTTGCAGAAATATTACGTTCCTAAAGTGGGAGGCGGAACAGTAGCCAACAAAGGAGAACTTCAGAGTTATTATGTTGCAGATAACCATGAACCGATTATCTCAAAGGAAGATTGGGAAGCTGTACAATGTATCCGAGAAAAACGTGCAAGAGAAAGAAATATTGAAACTGAGCATACGGAGAAATTTTCAAACCGTCATGCACTTACAGGAAAACTGATTTGTCCATATTGTGGGAAGAAATTGCGAAGGCATTCTGCATATAAAAAGTACATATGGGCATGTGGTACTTATATCGATAAAGGGAAAGAAGCCTGCCGGGGGATTCGCATTCCAGAGAGTGTTACGAATGAATGGCAGATTACGGAACCAGTAGTTGTAAGGGAGGTGAGTGCAGATGGCAAGAAATATTACAGTTATTCCTCCGACAGCAAAGCTGACGGATGGAAACACGGCAAAGAAAGAGATGCCAAAAATCAGAATGGCAGCATACTGCCGGGTGTCAACAGACCAAGAAGAACAGTTATCAAGTTATGAGAATCAGGTAAATTATTATACAAATTATATTATGAACCATCCGAACTACGAACTCATCGGAGTATATGCGGATGAAGGGATTACAGGAACCAGTACGAAGAAGCGTGAAAACTTCAAGAAAATGATTGCGGATTGTGAGGCTGGGAAAATCGATAGAATTATTGTAAAATCCATCAGCCGATTCGCAAGAAATACGTTGGATTGTTTGAATTATGTGCGAAGATTGAAAGAACTGGGGATTGGCGTAACCTTTGAAAAAGAGAATATTGATACTTTGGATGCAAAAGGAGAAGTGCTTTTGACAATATTATCATCATTGGCACAAGATGAATCCAGATCCATTTCAGAAAATAGCACATGGGGAATCCGTAAACGATTTGAGCAAGGACATCTTCATGTGAACACTACAAAGTTCATGGGATATGATAAGGATGAAAATGGAAATCTTGTCATCAATGAGGAACAGGCAGAAACGGTGAGATTGATTTATGACAAATACCTTTGTGGAAGAAATTATTTCAGTATTGCAAAGGAACTGAATGAAGCTGAAATTCCTGGCTGGAATGGGGAAGTTAAATGGATTGCCAGTACGATTGAGAAGATGCTTCATAATGAAAAATACAAAGGTGATGCATTGCTGCAGAAAACGTACACGGTAGATTTCCTTACGAAAAAGAGGGAAAAGAATAATGGACAAGTCGCTCAGTATTATGTGGCAGACAGTCATCCTGCAATCATAACTCCCGAAGTATGGGAAGCAGTTCAGCTTGAAGAAAAACGCAGAAAAGAATTCATGAAAGCACACCGCATCAAAGCATTTTCTTCAAATATTGGTGAAAATCCATTTGCCAGTAAAGTTATTTGTGGAGAATGCGGTGAAGCGTTTGGAAGAAAGAAATGGAGACCACGCCCAGGGGAATACCGAAGTGTTTGGCAGTGCAATGCCAGGTACAGAGAAAAAGGTGTCATGGGATGCGCTAACAGGCATATTGATGAAAGTACCTTGGAACAGGTTTTTATAAAATCATGGAATGCATTGATGGAGAATAAAGACGCATGTATAAAGAAATGGCAGCAGTTGCAGAAAGGAAAGAATCCGTTGCAAGCATACCGAGCAGAGAAACTTCTGGAATATGCGGATAAAGAGGTGCCGAGGTTCGATGCGGAGCAGATGCATGTGACGCTGGAATGTATTGTAATATATGAAACGGGCAAGATTTCTGTGAGATACTTGGATGGAACGATTGTAGAATTATAAGGTGTAAAGAGTTATGCAAATGGAGCATAGCTCTTTTTCTTGTAGTTATACATGGAAAATGAATGGCGTCTGTGATAAGATATAGGTATTAATGCTGAGGAAAATACGGGAGTGGAGCATATGAAGGATAATGAAATTAACCAGGATAAACCTATAGATATTACTGCTCTAGTTAGAAGAGAAGAAAAGAGTGAAAAAACAGAAATTACGGTAGATACTAGTGCAGGGAGTATGTCTTATAATCGGTTTGAGATGCAGGTAAGTCAGATACTTCATATGGCAATCGAACTTTATGATAGTTTGGATTATCTCTTGGTTATGGATTATTTCGATGACATAACATTATTTGAAGATGAAAAGAATCCAGAAATTGTAAGTTATTATCAAATGAAGACAAATGAAGAGTCTATCAGTATTAATACAGCAATAAAGGAAGATTGGTTGACAAAACTGTATACGCAATTAGAACGTCCGGAATGGATTGTAAAAGAATTAGGGTTAATTACAAATTGTCCGTTGAAAGTTTCTGTGTCAATGAAAGATGTTGGGGGCAAGAAAAAAACAGAAACAAAATCATATACTGCAGAAAAAACATCTTTTGAAAAATTTAATCCTATTACAGTACAAAAAATAAAACAGGACATTGCAAAGAAAAAGGGAGTAAAAGAGGAAGACGTGGACTTATCTAAATTTGTTCATATAAGAACAACTCTTTCAATACCTTGTCATAAAGAAATTGTTGAACAGGAAATGGGAACTTTTTTACATGCAAAATATCCAAGAATAACAATGGATTCTGTTAAAACAGTATTTAATGCAATGGTAGATCTTTTGTCCCGAAGACAACAATATGAATTGTTGTCTGATGATGCTGAGTATATCGAAGTTCGACAGAAAAAAGGTATTTCTAAAAAAGATTTTGAAAGAGTAATAGATGAAGCAATGATTATTTCTATACCACCATTTGACGAAGTGCAGCAAGTAATCCAATTGGATGCAGAGGATAAATATAAAGCATCCTATGAGTACACAAGAATTATGACTGATTCACATGGTAAATCAGAATCATTTACAAAAGTATTCTTAAAAGTACGAACCTTAATTGAAAACAGAGAAATAAAATCGGATGAAGCAGCATGGGAATATGCAGGTATTATTTGTGACCAATTGTATGCTGAAAATCCGATGGTAAAAATTCTTTATAATCAGCTGTATGTAAGAGTATTGGTTATATGCATAATAATAAATGAAATGAGGAAACTGTGATGAATGAAATGTATTTCAAAAGTGTATTGATAGCGGATATAAAAGATCGTACTGCACGTTTCCAAACGTTCGAAAAAGGATTTAATGTAATAACCAGTCAAGAAAATCACGTTGGAAAATCTTCAATGTTAAAGTCTCTTTATTATGCAATGGGTGCAGAGGTTGACTATGATAATGTATGGGATAAAAACACAAAAGTTTATATTGTAGAAGTATGTATAAACGATAAAAATTATACAATAGCAAGATTTCAGAAACATTTTGCAATATTTGAAGATGGAAAATTGGCTTTAATAACGAAAAGTGTTTCACACGATTTGGCAAAGAAGTATGAAGAATTATTTTCTTTTGCTGTATATTTACCTAATAAAAAATCTAAAAAAATAGAAATGGCACCACCAGCGTTTACATTCTTACCATATTACATTGATCAAGATAAGGGATGGAGTGGATTATACGATAGTTTTTCAAATATTGACCAATACAACAAAAATGACCGTATAAAGTCTTTATATTATCATCTTAACATTTATAACCGTAGTACAATAGAGTTGATGGCAAAACGAGATGCTCTTAGAGAAAAAATCGAAGAACTTAAAGAAAAGGAAGAGAGAATCAGAATCACAATAGAGGCGTTAGCAAAAGAAACACAGAATCTATTGCCTGCGGAAGATCTTGATGAGTTGGAAAGAAATTTGCAAATTCCTAAAGAGAATATTTCCGCTCTGGTTTCAAAGCTCGGAGAATTACGCAATAAAATACAGTCTTTAGAAACTGTAATGAGTCAACATGAGCATCAATTAGAAATTATCCGGGAGTATAAAAAGATTAAAGCAAATGCAGAGATAGAAAAAGAACAGACAATGCATATGTGCCCAAAATGTGGATATATGTTTGATGAAGAAATCTATGAAATTGTTCGCTCAAATTATAATGTACATAATGAAGAATATATGTGTCAGCAAATTCAGCTAATTATCGATTCAATATCAGTAGAATTAGGAACATATAAAGAAAAATATGTAAAACTGATGGAAGAATTGGATGCCCAGGAAAAAGCATTTGACGAGACTCAGGATTCGTATGAAGTCTATATCAGACAACGGGGATTGAAAGATTCTTTGAATCATTTTAGTTTACAATTGGGTGATAATGTATATGAACAGCGACAGTGCGAAAATCAAATTAAAGAAATTGATAAAGAACTGAGAAAGTTGCCTAATAAAAAAGAAGTAGAAGAAAAATATGTAGAAGAAGTGCGATTAAATATTATAAAATTAGATGCTTGGAATGCTGCTTATGATGGAAATATTAAATTGCTTAAACCGATAAAAGCACAGGGCACACTAGAAAATAAAATTATTCTGGCTCAGTTTGCAGGACTGTTCCAAACAATGGAATATTTTAAAAGTAATGCTATAAGACTTCCGTTTGTGGTAGATTCACCAAGGGCAAAAGAAGCAAGTCATACAAGTAGTAAAGAGATTTTGAAATTAATATTTGAAATGGAAATGCTTCCACAAGTTATTCTGGCTACTATGGATTATTCAGATTTTGAGGATGACATGAAGCGTCGTGCGAAAGTAACTGTATTAACAGAGAAGAAAAAGCTGCTGAATCAGGATACTTATAAGACGTACAGTACGTTTATAGAAGAGGTGTTTTCTCTTTTGAAAGATATATAATTATACTGATAAATATAACTTGCTATCCTCGAAATTGTATTGTAACATGCAACACCACAAGGAGGTGATTGCAATGTCAATGCAGGAAACAGTAGACATGTTCGTTGATGAAATTCTGGAAGAACATCTGCGAAGGTTACGAGCTGAGAGTGAGGAATGTCAAGACATTAATCGAAGACTTCTGAAGCTTTCGGATAAGGTTCAAGAACATCTGAATACGCTCAGTGACAATCAAAGAAAGGTACTTACAGATTATAGTGATACCCGCAACGAACAGGAAGGTGCGAATTATCATTATTTGTATCTTGCCGGACTGAAAGATAGTATTCAGATACTGAAGTTCTTAGAAGTATTGTAAAAATGAAATGGAGAAGGCGGTCATAATGGCTGTCTTCTTTTACATATAAAGAAACACCTTGACATTTTGAAAATTTAGAGTGATTACTGAACAACAAAATGGAAAGGTGGACATGAAATGTTAAATGAAGAACAGAAGAAACAAATTCGCCAGATGGCAGCAGGCGGTGCAGGATATCGAGAAACCTTGAAATGCGTACTGGCATCAAAGCAGGATATTATTGACTATCGTAACAAACTTGTAGAAACGGGATGGACTCCAAGAGAAGAGGAGGCGGATGCGGAATAGAAAGAAAGTTCCTGCTTATGGTGTGGAAAAGAATATATGATTGCAACAACAGGAAGAAAACGTAAATTCTGCAGCGATCAGTGCAGACGCAAATATTATATGCTTTATCCGACAACACCACGAACCTCAGCACAATGTGCGTATTGCGGAAAGGTCTTTGAAATGGTAAACTCAAAGCAGAAGTTTTGCAGTCATGAGTGTTACATAAAAAATCGTTTCTGGAGTAAAGAAGATGCGGAACAGTTGGTAGATGCACTGATGACTGGAGAAAGGATAAATATACCACAGTGGTTGCGGGATAAACTGAAAGAGCAGTTATAGATAGCAGATTAATGCCAAATTGTATCAGATAATTTTCAAAGGGAAAAGTTTCGCTAATCTGTATGCTATCGTACGCTTACCGCATGTAGAATGCGTCACATTGCTACAAAGGGTGAAGTAGTAAAAATCCTTGAGTTTACGCACTTTTCACGGGTTTTCAAGTTCAATAAGACTTCGGAAATCGGGCGTAAAAAAGAGATTTTTCACGAGATAAACGTCTCAGTAGTTATGGAACTGGTATGAGTGGACACATTGGTAAGTCGTTCACATATCAGAAACTTATGGTCAACAATTAAATAATGAAACGAAGCGAAAACCGCTTGTTTTCTACATTTTTGTGTGGAAAGTAGGCGGTTTTCTTATGTTCAGAACACTGCCAGCACTCTGTGAGATACCTCTGAAAATGAAAAGGAGGCAGAAAATGGAGAAAACAAAAGCAACGTGTTCTTTTGGGAATGACGAGTTTGGTTTACAAACGGGAACCGTGAAAATCAGTGATTTACACGACTTTAAAGGTCATCCGTTTAAAGTGGAGCAGGATATTCAGCTCTTTGAACTGATGCGAAGTATCGAGGATAAAGGAGTGTTGGTTCCGCTGATTGTAAGAAGTAATCCTTATGGGGATGGGTATGAGATAATCGCAGGTCATAGAAGAAAGGCAGCCTGTGCTT
>JBGVGF010000098.1:0-2532 GCA_045121495.1 Faecalimonas sp. | reverse complement strand
TACTACGAGAACAAGATCTACGAGAGCGATCCGTTCCAGCATCTGGATCAGATCGGCGTGGGCAAGCTGGTCAAGATGGCTGCACACGACGGCCGTGAGACCCGCCCCGATCTGGGCCTGGGCATCTGCGGTGAGCACGGCGGCGACCCCACGAGTGTTGAGTTCTGCCACAACGTCGGCCTGGACTACGTCAGCTGCTCTCCCTTCCGTGTGCCTATCGCACGCCTCGCCGCTGCGCAGGCTGCTATCAAAAATCCCAGAGCGTAAGATTGTTGCATGGAGATGCACTAATCATGCAGAACATGGGAAGATAAGCGTATGATAAACCCTCCCCGGTGAAACTGAATGGTTTTGCCGGGGAGGGTTTGTTTTTGCAGATTGCAGGAGAAAAATTGTGGAAAATAAAGGAAAGCAAAAATACAATCCCAGAGACGATATGTCACTTGATCAAGCAATATTACAGTGGATTGTGGATGATTATGATATTCCCGATGAAAAATCCAGAAAAATAGTAGGCGAAAGTGGGAAGAAAAGTAAATTAATAACATGCAAAATGGTAATGGATTATCTAGACAATAGAGGCGTAGTAGAAGAAACAGATGAAACAGAGTTTATGAGAGCGCTACGAAAGCGTCTTTATTATGCAATTGACACCGTCGTTGGACCGATTCCAATGAAATTGAAAAGTATCGATGCACATGAATTGCTGCGACAAAAAAAGCAAGCAAAAGGACGATTTCATGTGACTTCAGCAAATGCAGAGTTTTTTATGTATTTGCTTTGGTGCAATGAAGATAGAGCTGACAATGACGATATTTTGTGGTTAATAAAGAATGAAAGAAGTTATGAAGCAAGTGAATGGTTGAAGAATCTGGTTAGAGACGGATTTAACTCATTGGTTGCGAACTCTGCAATAGGGATAAAACAAAAAACTATTGAAAGACGTTGGAAGGAGCTATTTGAAGGAGAGTTATACAAAACTAAAGAAGCATTTGAATCATTAAAGTTAACGTGGTCATATATAGAAGATCGGAAGAAAATTGCAGGAGGTGAGTTTGACAAAGAGTGGTTTGACTTAAGAGTAAGATGTTGTTTGAGCGAATACATAAAAAACATTTGGCTACAAGCTGTAGAAGCAGGAGTATTGGATGATGGCATAGAAAAAACAGGAATACCAACATCCTTGGAAGATGCGATAGCTATAATACGAAGAGGGTGTAGTCTCAATTGTACAAATGCTATAGTGGAACTTTTGGATGCGAGAATTGCCTTGCAACTAGAAGAGCTAGACTTTGAAATTCGGGAAGAAGGTAATAAAACGAACTTATACAAAATGAAAGATGAATATAAAATTGATTTTGAGTTGTTAGCAGAAGATGCAAATCAAAATGAGTAATAGAGAATAAAGCAGAAGGAGCTAATCCCTTTCCCAAAAGGATTAGCTCCTTCTGCTTTATTCTCTGAATAATGTATAAATTATGAACAGCGTGAAGATGTGACAAAAAACGACGACTTTAAGTTGAAATAATTAAATTTGAACTGCCATTATTTGCTGAAAGGTGAACTGATATAATACGGTCAATGACATGGCCATGTCAAAATACAAACGAATTAAGGGAGTTTTTTGGCATGAAAAAGAAAGGCTTGGGAAGCCCTGCGGATAAGCTTGGTGTACATATCAGGAAATATCGTAATCAGAAAAAATGGTCACAAACGGATCTGGCGAATAAAATCGGAACGGACCAGAAACGAATCTCAAAAATTGAAAATGGAAATGTAAATATAGGATGGGATACCCTTTACCAGATAGCACAAGCACTGGAGGTATCAATGGAGGAATTGGTTGAAGGAGATAAGTATCAAAAGAAAAATGCTCTGGAAATTGATGGTTATCAACATCTAAAAGAATCCCAGAAAAAATTATTGAAGGATTTGGCTCGTGAATTTCTTGAAGCAGGAGGAAAGGAATGTGACAAATCGTGAAAGCATGTACGTACAAGACGACATGAAAAGTACGTTTTGTAGGCGGTGACTTATTTTGAGTGCATCTGTTATTATTAAAGTGCACTTAGGGAAAGACCCGTGAGGCAGAAAATATGGAGGTATAAAAATGGAACTCGAAAAAACTCAAAAAAATGTTGGTAAAATGCTGGAAAGATTCCGAAAGGGAAAAGAAGATATGTCAGTGGTCTTCACGAAAGGCTCATCCTTTTCTCGTGGAGGAAAAGATGAACAGGGATGTTACTCTAGAGGTCGGGTAATTATCTTCCGAAACGAAAAGAAGATTGTGGATGGTAGCTATAACAGCAAATCGTCTGATTTGCCCAAATCTTTCCAGTGCTGTATTCGAGAGGGAGATGATGCTAGGTGTCAGATGATCTTTAGCTGCAAGGAAGCGGGATTAGGCTGGGTACTCTGTGGATTTGAACCTCGCGAAGAGAATGAAGACTGCTACACAATCGTTCTTCATTGTGTCGATGATGGCATTGGCGGCTACCTTTGGGTGGGTCAGAACGATGAATCCGGAGTAAC
>JBGVGF010000097.1:0-2548 GCA_045121495.1 Faecalimonas sp. | reverse complement strand
GCTGAATTGAAAAATTAAATTCCAGTCCATTCAGCCCAAAACTGGAACTTAGTATTGCAAAGTTTCTACCAGAAGTTACTTTTGCAAATCTTCTGATATGATATATTAGTAGTTCAGCACCAGAGTCCGGATGGCGTATTTCCAAGGAGAAATTACCATGGCAAAGAACGCTCATTTAACTCTTGATGATAGAGCTACTATTGAAATATCCCTTAGAGAAGGGAAATCTTTTACTGAGATGGGAAAGGAACTGGGAAAAGATCCTTCTACTATCTCAAAAGAAATTAAGAACCATAGTCAACCAGTCCGTAAAGGGAGTTATAATCCCTGTGCCAAGAGAACCAGCTGTTCACATATGGGTAAAGCCTGTAGACCTTGCAAACACCCATATCATGGCTCGTGTAAAAGCTGCTCATACCGAAATTGTTATGAGCATTGTCCTGACTTTGTTGAACTGATCTGTCAGAAACTTATGAAACCTCCGTATGTTTGCAACGGTTGCGATACACGCCTTCGTTGTAAACTTGAGCGTCATCTTTATGATGCCAAGAAGGCTCAAAAGGAATACGAATCAACCCGCTCTGAAAGTCGTCAGGGAATAGCAATCACTCCAACCGAGTTGAAACGTATTGACAGCATTATTTCACCACTTGTGAAACAGGGACAGTCGATACACATGATCTGTGTTAATAATGCTGATGATATCATGCTTGATGAAAAGACCATCTATAACTACATTGATGCAGGACTTTTATCTGTTGACAATGTCGACCTTCCAAGAAAAGTCCGTTACCGTACCCGTTCTCACAAGAAGCCTGTAAGAGTTGATAAGCAGTGCCATGTTGGACGTACTTACGAAGATTTTGAAACCTATCTTGCAGCCAATCCAGATATTCCGGTTGTAGAAATGGATTCTGTGGAAGGACGCAAAGGCGGTAAGGTTCTTCTCACCATCTACTTTAGAAACAGTAGCCTAATGCTGGCATTCATTCGTGACACAAATACAGCAAAGTCAGTAACGGAAATATTTAATCAACTGTATGAACTGTTAGGGCATGAAATATTCACCAGCTTATTTCAGGTCATACTCACTGACCGGGGAAGTGAATTTACAAATCCTCTAGCCGTAGAGTTTAACGAAAATGCTGAGCGAAGAACACATATATTCTATTGTGATCCTCAACGCTCTGACCAGAAAGGTGGCTGCGAAGTAACACATGAGATGATACGCCGTATTCTGCCGAAAGGTACATCGTTTGATAATCTGGTTCAAGAAGACATTAATCTAATGATGAGCCATATCAATTCATACAATAGAAAAAAGCTGAACAACCAGTCCGCACACCAGCTGTTCAGCTTCTTAAATAGCGGGGAAATACTTGAAAAGCTTAATATTAAGCTTATTCCCGCTAACGAGATTAATTTAACACCTCTGTTGCTGAAAAAATAAAATAGCAGACGCCATTCGGATCAAATATGGAACCGTAGAGGGGTGGAATTTAATCTTGCAAAAAAGGAAGCAAAATTCGACCTCTGGTTAGCGTACGCTCTTTTTCCAGAAAAATCATCTCGAAAAAAGCATAACAGCTTTTGAAATATAAAACAATGTGTTTGGAAAGGTAATTTCCAGTTATATCACATTTTGCAATACTAACTTCCAGAAAAATAAAGCAATTTTAGTTTGCCGGAATTTAATCTTGCAAGAGATATGCTGAATCGGAAGTTAATTTTGCAAACAGGAATTTCGGATTCCAATTCAGCTAAAAAAAGTTCCTTAAAAGAAAAATAGCTCAGACCGTGAGGTTTGAGCTATTTTTTGGTATAATATATTTATGCAACTAAACAAAAATACCAAAGATAATTATACTTCACGTCAGCTGAAATTACCATTAGAAATTGAAAAAATAATTGATATTTCTGATCCAGTATATACTTTTTGTGAAGTCATGGATCACATCGACTTATCAAGATATTTTGTAGAGAAGGACTACAAAACAGGTCGCCCAAAGTGTGATGCACAGAAGTTACTTAAAGTTATACTCTTTGCTTTTATGGAGAATGGATTCTGCTCACTCCGCGAAATTGAAAAATTGTGTAGAACAGATATCCGCTACATGTATCTTCTTGATGATATGAAAACACCTTCTTTTGCTACTTTTGGCAACTTTATTCGCGATAAACTTACTACTACAATTGAACAGATATTTAAAGATGTTAATGCTTATATCTTTGAAGAAGATCATGTTGATTTAGACCACACATACATTGATGGCACTAAGATTGAAGCAAATGCCAACAAGTATACCTGGGTATGGAAGAAGTCCTGTATAAAAAACAGAGACAAAATGTTTTCTAAAATCACAGAGCTTATTAATTCTATGAATAGCGAAGTTTTGCATCTGTTAGGAGTGAAATTCGAAACTCGTGAAGAGTATGCAATTGAATATCTGGAAACACTTCTTGAAAGATACTCTGATATAGTCAGCCTTGATATATCAACATTTGTTAATGGTAGAGGGCATCGCAAGAGTCTTCATCAGAAACAATA
>JBGVGF010000096.1:0-4758 GCA_045121495.1 Faecalimonas sp. | reverse complement strand
GCATAATCAAATAATACTACATCAGTTCTTTTCTGAAAGCCTGTACCAACTAAGAAACCGCCTATTAAAATGCAGATAATTGTAATCACCGCAATAATTTTCTTTTTCAATAGTGCACCTCCGTTGTGTTTATGTAATAAGTATGAAATATTCAAGTTTTCTTCTACTTCAATATTATCTTTTGCTTTCAGATACGACAACGAAAGATTTTCTTAATTTTACAAATTCTCAACAACAAATCTACCTAATTGATTCTATCTAATATTTCTTTTGGTGAAACCCCATATAATTTTGCAAGCGCCAGTAAATTTGAAGTACTTGGGTCTGATGTACCATTCTCCCATTTTGAAACTGCCTGTCTACTT
Source organism: Faecalimonas sp. (assembly GCA_045121495.1). Classification (GTDB taxonomy): domain Bacteria; phylum Bacillota; class Clostridia; order Lachnospirales; family Lachnospiraceae; genus Faecalimonas. Next base: position 4,393 of record JBGVGF010000096.1, on the reverse strand, counting down.
ACACCAAGATTTTCCGCAACAAATTCCTGTGTCATTTTGCAATTAATTCTATACTCTTTTATTGTTTCACCCAATGTTTTTTTCATGATTGATTTTTCTTCTCTAATTTCACCTGAAGCAATATATTTCTTTATTGATTTTTTGATGAGTAAGAATGCATACACCATTCCACATATCAGAACTAACAAAACAAGATAACATAAAATTGTTCCTGTTATTGAATTTGTCATAATGCCACCTCCATTAAATTTTGTAACCATATTCTAATATATATGATAAGATTTCTTCTACCAACTATTACGCAACTATTGGTTGCTTATGTACAAATTCAAGCTTTCTTTTTCTTTGGCATCGGAAGTTCATCATACATAGCAATAAACAGTTGCATCAGGCATAAGTGAACTTCTCAATTGTCTTTCCGTATAGATTCTAACACTTTAGAAATATCTGAATCAATACCAATCGACTTGCTCTTCAATTCTACCGGCAGATAACATTCTCCAAGATTTATACATGCATAGGTGGCATTTGGATACTGCGCAGTCATTTGCCAAAACGGATATTTAATAATCGCAGGAGTATTCGCACCTACACCCAGTTCAAGAAAAAGTATTTTTGATTTAATATGTCTATGAACAAAATCTTCATATCTTTTTGCTGCCCTATACCAACCGTTATCTTGAACAAAAGTATTGTCACATCGCAAATTCATCGTCATTGGTCTGCCGCATTTTGGACAATACGGAATAAGTTCTGACGGAATACGCATATCTTTTTGCTGTTCAACCATCTGACGAATTACAGCTTCGTTATCATAAGTTTCCTGATGACAAGGAGTACAGCATTGCCATAATCCGTAGTCTCCCTGTGTATAAAACAATCTGTTTTTATCGAATCCGGCTAACTGGAATTGATGATCTACATTTGTTGTGATCACAAAATAATTCTTATCTTTTACCAAATCCAATAAATCAAAATAAGGTTTTCCCGGCTGCACAGCATAACGATTATAAAAAATGTGCCGGCTCCACCATACCCAATATTCTTCCAATGAATCAAAAGGATAGAACCCACCAGAATAGATATCACGGATTCCATACTTTTTATGAAAATCAGAAAAATAACGCATGAAGCGTTCACCATCGTAAGTTAACCCTGCAGATGTGGATAAACCTGATCCCGCACCGATTACAATAGCATCAGATGTTTCGATTGCTTTTTTTAGTTTTTCAATTTTCAGTGAGAAGTCTTCTGTAGATTTCATAGTCCATGTCTTTGAAAACATTAAATATTACCCTTATACTGCTTCCTGTTTCTTTTTTATATTGTTGTACTGTATTTACTGCGATTTCAGCAGCCCTTTGATTTGGGAAATGAAATACTCCAGTGGAAATACAGCAAAATGCTACACTACGGATATTGTATTGTTCTGCCAATTCCAGACAGGAACGATAACAGGAAACCAATAATTCTTCATCATATTCTGTAACCGTTCCATTGACGATAGGACCAACCGTATGCAATACGTAATCACAAGGCAGATTATATGCCTTGGTAATCTTTGCGGTACCAGTTGGTTCTTCGTGTCCTTGCTTCTCCATAAGTTCTGCGCATTCAAGACGAAGTTGCACACCGGCATAGGTATGGATGCAATTATCTATACATGCATGGCATGGAACATAGCATCCGGTCATCCCGCTGTTAGCAGCATTGACGATTGCTCCGCAGCGGAGAGTTGTGATATCTCCCTCCCATAAATACAAGTCATCTTGGATAGGAATCAAATCCTCTGCATCAATAATTCCTAACAGTTCCAACTCATTTTGTAAATATTCATTCTGTATTTCTAAAAAGTCCTTGTCTATTCTTCGTGGCAATCTGATATTGAATAAGGAACGCAGGATTCGTTTTTCCTCATGTTCATTATCGGGAACTGCCATTCCACGATAGCGGGAATCTTCATCTAATAAGCGTTTGATTAAATATTTTCGTTTTTCTTTTTGCGTCATATTATCACCCTAATATAATGCTATCAGCTTTGCTTCTGAAAGAAAAGTAGGCACGAACAGGTGCTATGGTTTCTTTTAGATACAATTATAGCCCTGCAAGTCAAATGTCTGCAGGGCTACCTGTCCATCACCTATTAAAATTCATAAGGAGGATTGCCTGAAAAATCAGCAATGACACCGTGAGGATTTTCAAGGTAGAATACCTCAAAAATTGGATTATCAGCGGTCTGATACTGACCTTTTACAATCGGATTGTTCATGCAGCCTTCCTTAACATCCATGTTGTTTTCGAATACAGCTTTTCCGTTAAGACGAATCCATGCATATTCTGGAGAGGAAACAGAAATTTCAATTTCAGGATTGGCAATCATTTCCTTATAAACGTCCTTCTGATTGTTGGTACAGAACCACAGTTTTCCATCCTGTTCAAAGCAGAACATGAAAGGACGACATTTTGCTTTGCCATCTCGACCAACAGTGGCAAGATACTGAACCGGATTGGCGGACAGAAATTCAATAACTTTGTTCATTGTGAACACCTCCTATGTATTCGGGTGCTTGACTTATACATCCCGTACTATTAGAATATGGTCGATGGTATCAAATGTAAAGTAAGCACAAAAATGTGCTGTAGTTACCAGATAGAAACTAATGGAGGATATAGATATGGAATTACCTGCTTGCCCTGTAGAAACCACCCTAATGATCATTGGAGATAAGTGGAAAGTTTTAATTCTTCGTGACCTGATGAATGGAACAATGAGATTTGGTGAATTAAAAAAATCGATTGGTCATGTTTCGCAGAAAGTTCTGACTGCCCAGCTCAGAGATATGGAGGACAAGGGACTTTTGATACGAAAAGTCTACGCAGAAGTTCCGCCCCGTGTTGAATATACACTAACAGAAACAGGGTATAGTTTAAAGCCCGTGCTAGATGCTCTTTGGGCATGGGGTGCAGAATATAAAGCTAAGAATACCGATTTCTGCTAATCGGTATTCTTAGCGGCCTATGTTTCTCGTTACAGCGTTTTGCCGCCCAGTTCATCAAATTATTCATTTAATAATTATCAGAAAAATACTTATCAATCTCTATCATTCTCGTCATCTGCTTTACTCCAAATGGACAGCGTTCTTCACAATGTCCGCATTGTAAACAGGCATCAGCTTTTACAGACAGCTTAGTGTAATGGTTAGCAGCAATGGTGTCTCCAGCCAGAGCCAAATCGTAATACTTGTTTACCAATCCGATATCAATACCTGCTGGACAAGGTTGACAATGGTTGCAGTAAACACAAGTGCCGGAGATGGTTTCGGCTGTAAATGTGCCAATCACAGAGTAGTCCTTTTCCTCGTCAGTCGCTGTTAGAAAGCCCAGCAACGTATCCAGATGTTCCATAGTCTGTACACCTGGAACTGCTACCAGAACACCGGGACGGTCTATGGCATATTGCAGACACTGATAATGACTCAATGCCACACCAAAAGGTGACTGGTCAGCCCTTAGAAGCTGTCCTGCAAAAAATGGCTTCATAACAGAAATGCCAATGCCCTCTTTCTGGCACCGCCTAAACAGATTGAAACGTTCTTTTACGCTGCCGATACCATACTCGTCACCTTTTTCAAAGTCATAAGCTGGGTTGATGGAGAACATCATCATATCCACCAGTCCGGTATCGATGATCCTATTCGCAATAGAAGGGGTGTGAGAAGAAAATCCGATATGACGAACGATTCCTTTCTCTTTTAGTTCTTTCAAATAGTCTACCAGACCTATTTCGACCAGTTTATCAAAATCCTCATCTTCATCTACGCAGTGCAAGAACCCAAAGTCAACATAGTCTGTACCGAGCGTTTCCAGCTCCCACAGGAACGTTTTCTTAATCGTTTCAAAATCTCTGCACCAACCATATTCGCCATTCTCATCGTACACAGCACCGAAGTGGACCTGCAAAAACACCTTTTCCCTGCAGCCTTTCATAGCTCTTCCAAAGGGAGCATAGGTTGCTCCTGCGGTACACATATCAAAAAAATTGATACCGTTATCAATTGCCTTACGGATGATTGCTTCAATCTCATCGGGAGGTGTCTGACCTATGCCACCCAGCCCCAGTCCAAGTACACTGAATTTTTCATTTTCATTGCCATTGGGAAGTTTTCTATATTCCATACTTATTTCTCCTTTAAATGTAACAGTTTATCCACCCTCATATAAATATATTTTTATTGTACAGCTTGGAGTTAACTCGTAAGCGATGAATAAGACACCGTATAGAATTATCCATCGCCTTGTGTTTTATTGCATGCTAAAACGGCAACTGTGGATGATTTTCCACGGTCACATTCTCTACATCTATTAAACCTGTACAGTGTTCCTTGATAAAATC
>JBGVGF010000095.1:0-11950 GCA_045121495.1 Faecalimonas sp. | reverse complement strand
ACATAAGTAATGGTATGCGCAACTTCAAAATAATTATGGTCATTATGACCGGAATACAATGCTTTATGAAGCATGTAGTTAGTTACAGAATGAAGGGTATCCCCATTTGCCCAACGGGAATAATTACCATGGATTACTTCTCCCATGAGCCAGAAATCCTGTTTTACTTCATTCGCCACACGACGCAATGCCTTCATATATTCAAAGTCCATAACATCCGCCGCATCCAGACGAATGCCATCAACGTCAAACTCGCTTACCCAAAAACGAATGACATCACAGATATAATCCTTGACTGCCGGATTATGCTGGTTTAATTTTGCCAGAAGATCATAGCCTCCCCAGTTTTCATAAGAAAATCCGTCATTATAGGAGTTATTTCCCCAAAAATTCACATTACAATACCAGTCTTTATACTGGGAATTTTCTCTATTGTGTTTAATATCCTGAAAAGCAAAGAAATCACGGCCTGTGTGATTAAACACTCCATCAAAAATAACTCGAATTCCCTGTTTATGACACTCTGCTACGAAATTTGTCAGATCTTCGTTTGTACCAAGTCTGCTGTCCAGTTTTTTATAATCCGTTGTTTCATAGCCATGGCCTACAGATTCAAAAAGTGGTCCAATATAAATTGCATTACAGCCAATTTCCTTAATATGAGAAATCCATGGAAGTAATGTATTTAACCGATGTACCGGCTCTCCATAAGAATTCTGTTTTGGTGCTCCTGTCAGCCCCAGTGGATAAATATGATAAAATACTGCCTCATCATACCATGCCATGTTTCTTTCCCCCTAGTTCCATATAATACTCTGTTTATTTTATAATATTTCCAATAAACAGTCAATTTGACGAATAATTTTTTCAAAAATAATAGACATCCGTTGTTTATCCGTCTATAATAGGATAAAACACTCCGCTTATATTGTCTACCAACAATTCCAAATATATGGTGGATAAACAACTTTTTCGTAAAATCGTCGGTTTATAGGAGGCCTCTATGGATAAAAGAATTGAAAAAACAAAAAAATCTATTAAAAATGCTTTTATGGAATTGCGGGCAAAAAAACCTTTGGAAAAAATCTCAGTGAAAGAATTGTGCGACCTTGCATATATTAATAAATCTACGTTTTATTCGCACTACGAAGATATTCATGCATTATCAGAAGCATTGGAATATGAACTGGTTCTTCAGATCATCTCAAGTATTCCAAGGGATTTAGATTACACTTTTGAAAACCCGGAAGTCTTTACCAGAGAAGTTACCATCGCATTTGCAAGGCATCTGCCAGAGATTAGAGTGATGTTTTCCGGTAACCGTCAGACTCATCTGGCATCTCATATGGAAACAATCATCAAAAAGATTATTTATGCAAAATATCCAGAATATGAGAACGATATTGAAAAGAATATTTTACTCTCTTACTGTATCCATGGAGCCTATAATGCCAGCCTCAGCAATCCGGATGTGGCCCCGGTAACAATTCTTCGGGTTTTAGAAAGTGCAGTCAAAGCATTACAGCCTTTATTCTAGTTAAAAAGCCATCATACCCACAAGGTACGACGGCTCTATCTTTCTATAAACCTAATGATTAAATTTTAAACAATGTGCTCAGAAGTCCGCGTCCCAAAGATGCGCCCACATTACCTCCAAGTTTCTTTCCAAAACTTCCACCAATGGAATCACCAATATTTTTACCGATTTCACGGCCGATGGTACCTGTTGCACTGCTTGCTACACTCTTCACTGCGCTCTTCACTTTCTTCTGTTTTGCAGCAGCTTCTTTTTCTGCTGCCTTTTTCGCAGCCTCTTCTTCTTTCAAGCGCTGCTTTTCTGCCGCTGCAGCTTCTTTCGCTTTCTGCTTCTCAGCTGCAGCTTCTTCTTTTGCTTTCTGCTTTGCTTCTGCTGCTGCTTGTTTTTCTGCTGCTTCTGCTTCTTCCTCAGCTGCTACCTTCTTTGTCAGAAGCTCATATGCTGATTCACGGTCAATCTCCTGTGTATATTTTGTATAAAGCAGATTGTTTACGATTTCGGATTTTCTGGTGTCATCATCCAGTGCACCCATCTGGCTCTGCGGAGGTAAGATCGTACACTGTTTTACGATCGTTGGAATACCTTCTTCATCCAGTACGGAAACCAGCGCTTCCCCGATTCCAAGCTGCTGTAATGCCTCATAAGTATCGAATTCCGGATTTTCACGGAAGGACTGAGCTGCCGCCTTTGCACCTTTCTGTTCCTTCGGTGTATAAGCACGCAGCGCATGCTGAACTTTATTACCCAGCTGTCCTAAAACACCGTCAGGAATATCTGCAGGGTTCTGTGTGATAAAGTAAATACCAACCCCCTTGGAACGAATCAGTTTTACTACCTGTTCAATCTTCGCAAGCAATGTTTTGGAAGCATTGTCAAATAACAAATGTGCTTCGTCAAAGAAGAATACCATCTTTGGCTTCGGTCTGTCGCCCGCTTCCGGTAATGTTTCAAAAAGTTCAGCCATCATCCAAAGCATAAATGTAGAATACATTGTCGGATTATTGATCAGCTTCTGGCAATCCAATACCTGAATCGCGCCTTTGCCGCTGCAATCTGTGCAAAGCCAGTCAGCAATACTTACTGCAGGTTCTCCAAAGAATTTGTCACCGCCTTCGGATTCCAATGCGATGACTGAACGCAAAATTGCTGTCAGACTTTGTTTTGCCATGTTTCCATATTCCAGAGAATATTCTTTTACATGTTCAGAAACATACTGAATCATAGATTTTAAGTCTTTTGTATCCAGCAATAATAAGTTTTCATCATCTGCAATCTTAAAGATAATTGTAAGAATGTCAGACTGTGTATCATTTAAGTCCAAAATTCTGCTAAGAAGCAGAGGTCCCATTTCTGAAATCGTGGTACGAAGCGGCATCCCTTTTTCTCCGTAAATATCCCAGTATGTTGTAGGATACGAAGAAAAATCATAACCATATTCTGAAAGCCCCATTTCATCTACACGCTTTTTAATATTATCATTTTCTGTGCCAAGCATACACATTCCTGCCAGATCACCTTTTACGTCTGCCAAAAATACCGGTACACCGGCATCACTAAAGGATTCTGCAAGAACCTTTAATGTCACTGTTTTACCTGTACCTGTTGCTCCTGCGATCAGCCCATGGCGATTCGCCATTTTCGGATAAATATATACTTTTTCATCGCCGGATGTACCAACCCAAATTTTACCGTCCTGATACATAACATTCCCCCCAAGATTTTACCATTTTTATAAATTCATTTTATACTCATTGGCAGTATCTTTTCAAGTTCCAATTACAAAGACTCATCAGGTTCCTGCTTCACTTGCTGCTGATTCAGATACTCTATGATTCCCTGTGCAATTCCTTCTGCCAGTTTTTCCTGATATTCTTCTGTTTGCAACAATGTACGCTCTCCAGCATCACTTAAAAATCCCACTTCCACCAGTGCCGCAGGCATTTCCGTTCCTAAAATCACTGCGTAATCTGCAGTTTTTACTTCTCTGTCTCTGGCACCAGTCTCTGTGATTAAATGCTCCTGCAGGATTTTGGCCAGTTTCTGACTGCTTTCTTCTTTTGACTCTGCATAAAAAGTCTCTATACCATCTGCTTCCTCTTCCGCAGAATTGCAATGGATGCTTACGAATACCTTTGCTTCTTTTCGGTTCCCATATTTTATACGGTCTTCTAATTCCACAAACGTGTCATCATCTCTGACCAACCCCACTTCATATCCGGCATTTTCTAAGATTTCCGCTGTCTTTTCAGTAATTACCAAAGTAATGGCCTTTTCCAATACATTTCCTGAACTGGCACCCTGATCTTTTCCGCCATGACCAGCATCCAATACAATATCTGCTTTTCCAAAACTTCCCATGTTCCAAAGAAACTTTCCGCTTTCTCCATCCTCGGAACCGAACAATGACTTTCCTATGTAAAGAACCAGACCGATAATAAAAATCCCCATGATGAACATTAATGTTAAAAGTAATGCTCGAATCATTTTCTTTCTTCTGCGTCGTCTCCTTCTTGCACGCATATGCTTTTTTCTTTCTCTTTCGTCCATAAAAATACCTCTCCGCAATTACTTTTTCAGTGTAATGCAGAAAGGTATCCATTTTCGCAACTTTTTCTTAATTTTTTATTAAATCTGTCTCAGCTTTTATTCATTTTCTGAAGGCACATATCGATTATAAATTTCTACATGATCGTAAATACATCTCCAGCTGCTGCTGGAACCTGCGGTTACGCAGATGTATGGCGTTCCACTTGAAGCATTGCTATAATAACTTACCGCGCAGCTTCCGGACTGTAGAACATACCCTGTTTTTGCACAAAGTACCTCTCCACCAGTATCCTTGTCCTCAATTCTTCGCAGAAACCAGTTGGAAATTGTGATTCCTTCCGGATGCTCCGTAGTAGGTTCTGTTGTATAGACGTGTGCTGCTAATACTTCTCTGCACAAATCATTCTGCAATGCTGCCTTCATAATGACTGCCATATCATAAACTGTGCAATAATGGTTTTCATCATATAAGCCAACACAGTTGGTGAAATGTGCACTTCCTGATAAACCAAGCTGTTCCAGCTTCTCATTCATCATATCTACAAAAGCTTCATGGGAACCTGCTACATAGGTTGCCAGACCCACTGCCGCATCACCGCCGGATGGAAGAATCGTTCCGTAGAACAGGTCGCGTACCTTCACCTTTTCATCTACCAAAAATCCTACATTACTGCAGTCGTTCACATAGGAATAATCGGTAATATCAATGGTCATGGTAAAGAGATCATCCAACTGTTCTTCCGTAACATGCTCTGCCGCTACCAGAACCGTCAGAACTTTTGTCATGGAAGCTGGTGAAATTCTTTCTTTTGCAGCCTTTGAAGCAACAATTTTATCTGTACTTTCATCAATTAAGATTGCATGAGCACTGATTACATTTTCGCTGTAAATGTTCACGGTATCCGAAGTTGATTCAAAGCTGTATACCTTTGGAATTTCTTCCTTTGGTTCTTCTGTTTCCACTTCACCAATCTGTTCTGTCACTTCCTGTTCCGTTGTCTGTTCTATGGTATTTTCATTCTGTGTCTGGGACTTTTCTGAATTTGCTTTCACTTTTTTCCCTATGCTGCCCACAGCTGCAATGATCACAATACAGACAACCACCACACACGATATCATCATTGCGATAAGACGTCGTCTTTTCTTGCGTCTCTTTTCCAGAAGCATTCTCTGCTTTCTTCTTGCCCTGCGGGCAAGATATTCTTTTTCGTCATCTATCTCATTAAAATATGGTTCCATATATTATTTTTACATCCTCGGTTTCCAAATTTTCCTATCCTGAACCGTAGTTTGCTGACTCATGATTCATTTACTTAGATATCGTCACAATTGACAAGAATATCACCTTCATAAGGGCAAGGTTCTCCTGCCGGAATGATAAAATCAAACATTTGACCTTCATTGGCTTCTTTGATTCTTTCTTCATCAAAATTCTGCATGTCTTTTAAAACATACTCACGTAAAGTATCCATAGAAGTAAAAACTGCGTTTTCTACTGCCATTCCACCATCTACCATTGCAGTAACAATATTTCCTTTTCCATCTTCTTTGAGTTCAATTCCTATCACAGAGATTCGATTTCTAATTTCCGAAAAATTTATCATAATATCCCCTATCCAAACTCGTGCTATAAGAGTTTCATTTTCCAATTTCTTTATATATTATACTTCCTTTGTCTTGTACAAAGCAACGCTTTTCGGCGAATAGCCAAAATGCTTTTTGAAACATTTACCAAAATGATATTCGTCATAAAAACCGAACGTTACAGCAACTTCCTTCAGAGTCAAAGAAGCATCTGTTTTCATAACCACTTCTTTATAGAATTTGACAACAAAATTTCTTGTATCCGGTTGTACTTTTCCAAGCTGGTCTACTCGAATTCGACCATAAAGTCCTCCTTGATTGCGAATCTCCATTCTATCTTCAAACATAATAATTTGGATCGGCATTCCTTCTGTATGAATACTATAGTCTCTATGAACCAATGCGTTTACAATTGCTTTCCTGATTTAAAGGTGCTAAGGTAGCTCTTCTAACTTCTCGAATATCATCCTGATATTTTTTTCTGAATGCCTCATAACTATAGACTTCATATTCTGTCATTGGTTCATCACTATCATCAATTCTAGCACAAGACCCTTTTAATCTTCCTTGGTATTTGTAATGACATGGTCGTTCCACCAAATCAATCCCTGGTATTTCTGCTGAAACAAAAAATTTCTCATCTTTTTCCACTACGGTAAGCAATGGACGTACCACTGGTTCCATCTGCAAACACTGCTCATTTATTTTCTTTTGGATATCTTGAGGATCATAAACTCCAACTTCTTTATAATCACGTTCCTCATCTACACCAAACACAATTACTCCACCTTCATCTTGGTTAGAAAAGCTGGACAATGAATCATACAAACGTTTCGGGTATCCTATTTCTGCACTTTTCAACTCAAGAATTTTAGTTTTGCACTTCATTTTTTGAATAAAATTTAATTTTTCCAATAATTCTTCAGTCGTCATTTTAGTTTCCTCTATTTATATTTAAGATTCTATCACTTTCTTAACTTTATTCCAGAAACTAAAAAAGAAACTCAAATTTCAATCAAAAATTTGAGTTTCTTTTTTACTTTTTCTATAATTTATTCAAACTCGACAATTACTAATCAATTTTGTTTAGAGATTATTGGTTGCCGTGTTCGCTTTTCTTTCAATTATTTGATTTATCCATATTATCCTGCCTATATGGGCTAATGTTATCAGTTTGTTATCGGTGTTGATAACACTCGCTCCGTAACTGTGGATAATAGCAATATGTTCCGATTCAAATTATAAGCGAGTTTGCTTAGGAAATCAATACTATATTGCAAAAACTTAATTTAATCCGTATTCCAATGCCTTCATACATTGTTTTACTCGATTCCGTCAAATTTCCTGCATAAACAAGCGTATAAGGAATAGCTGACCCAACAACATAGTCGTATCATTCGGCTTTTATGTTTACTCAATATTTTTCTCGTTTCCTGTATGCATAACTACTATGGTGTGATAACAACTACCGTCTTTCTCAATAAGATTAAGCATACAAAGTTTATTGACATATTTTTTTGTATATTTGGGTTTTAGATGAATCATTCGTGCGATCTGTAATATAGAATGTTTATTCTGTAAATAAATCAAAATATCATCATATCTCCTTATTATCTTTTTAGGTGTTCCAGAATTAATTCTCAATAATTTACATTTTTGTTCATTATTTAATCTCAAATATCCTTTGAAAGCAGCATCCGTTTTTACCAGCATAGCAATGCTACAATCATCTGTTGTTGCATTTATGACTACATTTTCAAAACTTTGTTTAAGTTGTTCTTCCACTTTATCAGCAGGAACAATCGTGGACATCTGCATTATTTTTTTTAGGACATCTGCCAGTTTACGCTCTTTTCTACTATATAAACTTGCTTCAGTTCCATCTGACATCAGAACAAAACCTTGAATTTCTCCTAAAGAACCTTTTATCAACTTCATGGTCATAATAGCATCTTTTGACGTAGTAAATACAGTCGTGTTTACGAACTCACCATTTTCCGGCTGAGATGCAATTTTAAGCTCGTTTTTCTTAAGATATCCAATTACCCCATCTCCTATATGTGCAATTATGAACTGCTCATTCTTAACTGCTACAAACAATAGAGTAGACGCCAATTCTTTCATTTCACAATCTAACTGTTTTGCTGTTTCATTCAAACTTTTTAACAATCCTTTTATAAGTTTCTGTTTTACAGCAGCACCATCGTTATCAGCAAAATAAATATCAAACTTCTCAGACAATTCCGAACATATAAACTTTGTAACAGTTTCAGCACCATACTGAGACAATCTTTCCGATCCAGCACCGTCTGCCAAAGCTATTACTCGCATATTACCTATAATCATTGAATATGTTTTATCTTGACAAGGTGTGTTCGACTTTATGTGTCCACGACCTTGTATGGCACATTGAATTACATTCCACATTCTAAAAATACCTCCATAAAACGGAGTCTGACAAACACCCGGATTGTCAGACTCATCATTTTTTATAATTCTGCCCAGCCTTTTATTCCCTCAACATCAAGTTTTACGCTTTCACCTGGAGTAGACTGAGATGTTTTTGACACACTCTTACTGAGCCAAGCAAAAAACTCTTGAAATTTCATTCCCTGCAATTTTAATGCAGGACGTTTTGGAGAAAAACTATTAAGTGTAGACATGTCACTTTCATTGCCTATACCAATAGGAAATATAGTTAACTTCTTTTGATTAGCCAACTCTGTCGTACGACGTATTGCACGATTCAGCTCTGCTACATCCCCATTTGGTACTCCGTCTGTCATTAACACAAGCCAAGGTTGATAGTAATCAACACCTTTATCCTTATATTCTTGTTTTCTCTTTTCTAATAAATCCAATGCCAGATTAACTCCCTCTCCCATTGAAGTATCACCTTCTGGGTGCAATTCAGGAATTGTTTCTTGTCTCTCAATATTTGCAAAATCCAAAACACACGTTGCCTTATTATCAAAAGTAACAATACATATTTCAGCTGAATATACAGCGATTTCATCTTCACGAATTGCTTCATAAAACTGTTCAACACCTTTTTGAAGCTCATCAATTCTACTTGTTCCACCTGTTACAACATTCCAAGTACGACCATCTTCATAAACAGTTTCACCAGTTGCTACGCATTCTCCTTCAACTGCCCCCATTGAACCACTGGTGTCCAAACATAAGCATATTGGAACTCTCGGTGTGGGATTATTTATTAAATCTTCTATCCTTAAAAGCATATTGTTATTCATAATTTTTCTCCTCCCTATAATTCGCCCCAGCCTTTTATTCCTTCAACATCAAGCTTCACGCTTTCACCCGGAGTGGACTGCGAAGTCTTTGATACACTTTTGCTGAGCCATGCAAAAAATTCACGAAATTTAAGTCCCTGCAATTTTAGAGGTGGTCTTTTAGGAGAAAACTGTGCAAGAACATCCATGTCTGCGTCAGAACCTATACCAATAGGAAATACAGTGAGTTTCTTTTGATTAACTAAGTCCACGGTTCTGTTTATTGCACGAGACAATTCTGATGAATCACCATTAGGAGAACCATCTGTCATAAGAACTAACCAAGGCTGATAATAATCCACTCCACGGTCTTTATACTCATCCTTACGCTGTTCAAGCAAATCCAAACCCATATTAACAGCTTCTCCCATAGGTGTCATTCCATTAGCAGTAAGCATTGGTGCATTTGGTTGCACCTCTAAGCTTGCAAAATCAGCAATACATTGCGCATCCCCTCCAAAAGTCACAATGCTGACCTCTGCTGAATACAATGCTGTTTCATCTTCACGAATAGCTTCGTAAAACAAACGCACACCCTCATTTAATTCATCAATAGGCATTCCTCCCATCGAACCACTGGTATCCAAGCAAAGACAAACAGGCACTCTTGCTGTCGGGTTATTCACTAAGTCTTCTAATCTTACCAATAAATTACTATTCATTTTAGCTTCCTCCTAAATTATTGAAATAAATTTGACAAAATATCAAAAAAGGAATTCATCGGCGATGAATTATTATCGCTTGATGAAGTATGCCTTGTTGTTTGAGATGAGTATCCGTCAGATGAACTATACGAATAATTCTTCTTAGCATCACGACACGATTTACAACGTTTTGGAATTTCAAAGCCTTTGCTGGTATAAAAATCGTACTGATTATTGGTAATTTCAAATTCTTTCCCACAATCAACACACTTCTTCCTAAGCCTTACTTTTTTTCCATATTCAAAACACTCAGGACAAACATCAAAGCGTTTAGCATTTTTAACATACCTCTGATAATTTGTATATAGAATTTCTTTACCGCACTTTTTACATCTATAGACTTCTCCTTTATTTAAGCAATCACGACAGATACCATTTTGACATTGGTTTTCAGGCATTTCATTTCCGCATAATTTGCAAGTAATATATTCTATCTTGGGATTCTTTTTATGACGAGTAGGGAATAATTCTTCCGACATTTTATCCTGTTTTCCGAACTTTCCACTATCTAACAATTCAAGGTAGTATGTAAAAATAGGAAGCCACTCATCTACCGTGAGTCGAGTCTCTTCTGTAGAATAATCACCACCTTTTCTGAACGTGTTATAGAATGCTTTTTTTAAGTCATAAGTTAAATGACTCCAAATGTAACGCCATGGACCATCAGGTGTTTTTTTGTTTGAACTATCACCAAACGGATATGAAAAATCCATCTTAATAATGTTATTAATCGGATCCTCTCCCCCCTGCTGTGAATATGGTGGCTTTCCAGGAAGCATAATCATAAACAGAAGTGTAGCTACTGCAAAATTTTCATTTCCCATTGTTCGTAAAAAATCTGAAAAATGTTTTCTTTGAATCTCAGGTGCCGTATAATTATTGGTACCTACAGGACAAGGAAAATCTTCAACTTGATAGCTATCCGTATCAACAAAATAGACTTCCTTTGGAGACACAATCAAAATGTTCGCCGGATTTATATCCCCCATCACAATATTTCTATCATGAAGATACTTAATTTTTTCTAAAATTGTAATGCATAATTCTACAGTATCACGCTTTTTCCAGTTTGGAAAATTTTTAAGGAATAACGGTTTGATAAAGATGCTTTTCTGTAATTCCTTTCCTTTTGCTTTTGGCATCATATATCCAATAAATTCTTTATTAGAATTATATAATGCTGCGACCGGATAGCACACACCTTCGCATTCAATTTTTTTACTGAGCATTAGCTTGATTTTTTCATATTTTCTTTTAGTATTATTTTCTCTTTTATATATTTTAGCAACATAAGGAGTATTAGTAGTGTAAATGATACCTTCTCCTCCAGCCGCAACTTTGGACTCCAATTTTATTGGACCACGTGACGTATACACGATTTCATTTTCTGTTGGGATATGGGTTACTGCAAGTCTTGAATCATCAAGTGTTGTTACTCTTTTACAAATTCTAAAAACTTCATCTTCATCCAAATCCTCCTCATTGCTTACTCTTTGGTTTTTCTTAAAACGATTGTTCTTAACATTCTCCGTATTCCATGAGAAATTACTTAAAAAACCATACTGATTAATTCTTTTGACATGGACAGGGTTTGCTCTAACCGATTTATTGCTATTTAGTGCTATAATATCTTTAGCTAAATCATTATCCTGTGTAATAAGTAATAATTTGTGTGTCATTCTAAATTTTGTAAATACCACTTGAAAAACATTATCCGCAAAATTATCACCCTGTTCGCCTCTAATTTCCACAAATCCTGCCTTAATTAACTTGTTCAACACTCTCAAACAATTCTTTGCATTCTCGGCAAGTTCAGAGTTTCCAGTATTAGCTTCATGCTTTTGCAATTCTTCAATACTTCTCAGTGGAACAATCACCTTATTTTGATATTGTCGAAGGAGAGGAAGAATATTCATCCAAAATTTATCTGCTGCAAAATGTAATATGCTACAAGTATCCATGAAAATTTTCCAATCCTTAACGTAATCCTCCAACGCATTTTTTGCGTAGGTTTCCTTGCCATTCTGGTTAGTTTCGTATGCCATAACAACTTCCTCCATTAGTCAATTGTTTCCCAGCCTTCTAATCCTACTATTGAACTATCTTTAGTTTCTATTTCAGCATTATTGTTCATTAGTATAGATTGCTCTATTTTTTCATCAAACAAATCCTCCTGTTCCCATTTTTTAAATCCATTATCTTTAGAATATTTCAAAACCAGAATATTGAATCCACCAATTGCATCATTATTAAGTGCCAAAATCTGTTCAGCCAAATTGGCATCA
>JBGVGF010000094.1:0-22030 GCA_045121495.1 Faecalimonas sp. | reverse complement strand
CAAAGATTAACATTATTTTTTTCATTTATTTAACTCCCCTATATATAAATACCTGTTTCGATAATGAATTGCATACCTACTGGCATTATACATTCTTTTATATCACAAAACAAGACAAAAAAACCTCTCAGAGGATTTCTCTGAGAGGTTTTCATTATGCTTGATAGAATCAGATTCTATTCTTCAGCGTATGCGTTATATAAGAATTGTACAATTTCTGCACGTGTACAATCTTTTGTTGGTCTGAATGTACCATCTTCATAACCTGCTGTGATGCCGTTTTCTGCTGCCCAAAGTACTGCATTGTAGTACCAGTCATCTTCTGTTACATCTGGGAAAGCAAGTTCTGTATCAGTTGCTTCTGGTTGTCCAGCTGAGTTCCATAAGAATGTTACTACATGTCCACGAGTACAGATATCATTTGGTCTGAATGTTCCGTCTTCGTAACCTGCTGTGATTCCATTTTCTGCTGCCCAAAGCACTGCTTTATAGTACCATTGATCTTCATCTACATCTGAGAATGGATTATCTGTAGTAGTTGGTTCAGGTTGTCCTGCTTTGTTCCATAAGAATGTTACTACATGAGCACGAGTACTTGATTCAGTTGGTCTGAATGTATATGTACCGTCTGCTTCTTCATAACCTGCTGTAATTCCATTTTCTGCTGCCCAAAGCACTGCATCACAATACCAGTCGTCTTCTGATACATCTGTGAATGGATTGTTATCGTATTTATCAGCTTCTCTTGCTACTTTGATTGAATCAGTGTATTCCACATCTTCATATTCAACAGTTGCTGTATAGATCCAATAGTAAGATTTCACTTCTGTTTCTTCGCCTGTTGCTTCATCTACAACTACGTCAACTTCTGTTGCTCTTTCTTTTGTGATGTCTGTTGTTGTTAAGTCTTCTGCTAATACAACTGTATCATCTGCAAGTACACAGTCGTAATTTACACCATAGCATGCTTCACAAGCAACATCCATTGTAGCTTCTGTATAATCTTCATTCCATGCTGTTGCATATCCTGTGTATACATGTCCTACATGATCGCCATCTTCAAGTTCATCTTTTGCATCTTTACAGATTGTACATACATAACATGTACCTGTGTTCCAAGCATCGCCTTCTTTTGTGTAGTACTGTTCATCAAATTTTACAAAATGATGATCTAATGCAGTATCTTCGATTTCTACACGAGTACCTGCTTCAATAGCACCACATTCTGTACAACGATTTTCTGTGTATGCGTTCTTTCCACATGTAGCTTCTACATACACTTCTTCATATGTGTGTTCATCTGATGTGATATGTTCCATAGAAATAGTATCCACAAAGTTTGCACTCCACATGAATTCGTCGTTATCGTTTTCTTCTTCTTCACCCATTTGGCCTTCGCTCATAATATATTCTGTATAATCTGGGTTATAGTTTGTTTCTTCGAATTGGTATCCGATGCTTGTATCTTCTTCACTCATAGATTCTTTTCCTGAGATAAATCCGATTGTTGTACCAACAGAAACATACATGTTACCGTCTTTGATTGTCATAGAAGCGATTGGGTTGTTTTTAACTGTAAGAGTTGTTAACTCTTCACTTGTTTCTGCTTCAGCAGCTGTTTCTGCTTCGTTAGGATTGATAACTGAGAATGCAATACCACCTAATCCTTCTGAAAGATCACGTTCTGCTGTTACTTCGTTGTATTCGAATACTTTTACAACTTCGCTCGTTTCAATATCATAGTATAAGATACAATTAGAGATATTGAAGTATAATCTTGTACCTTCCATATCGCATGAAATACCGATAGAAGGATATTTTTCCTGATATGCTTCATGTTCCGCATACAAATCAGCAATTAAATCATTTGCCTGCATTGTAGCTGTACCATCTTCACCTACAACTCTGATTTCTCCTTCTACAAAGTCAATCAATGTTGTGTAAGAAGCATCTGAATCAGCTTTTGTTCCATCGTGATATACCAACTTATATTCTGTATCCTGATTATAAGAGTTGAAACTATCGCTTGTTAAGCTGATCATATCTGTTGAATCATAGAAGTAATAGTAATCGCTTCCATTTTTATAAATTGGACTTCTTGCAAATGCAAACCATGCATCTTCATATGTTGTATCTGTTGCAATATTTTCATATAATGTATCGATTCCAGAGAAGTTTCCGTCATATAATGTACGGGCATTTGTATCACTGAACATGAAGTATAAGTGGCTCATATTTCCGTCAGTTTCTACACGGTCACGAATCATACATTCAACATAGATATCTGTATAACATGGGTCAACATAGTACCATTGACCATTTACTTTTACAGCGTTCCAATAGTGGTCAGAATCAAAGTTACCTTGTGATTCACCATACATTGTAACTTCTGTATCATAAGTAATTCTTACATAGTCAACCATAGCTGCTGCTGATGGATCCCATACATAATGTGCAGAACCACAAACTGTACAAACATCATCTTTACCATATTGGTGTCCTGTCGCAGCTGTTTCAACTTCTTTCACATCTGTGTATGTTACAGCTGTTTCCCCTTCACCTACAGTAACAGATGCTGTATATGTAGTAACACCATCTTCTGTACATGTTGTTGTAGTTGTTGAAGCAACTGCTGCATCTACTTCCTTAGTTCCTGTACATCCTTCTACTGTACAGTTGTATACTGCTTTTGCAGTACTGTAATCTTCTGCCCATGTCCATGATGATGGAGCTGCTGTCTCATCAACAATATGACCTGTTGCTGGAATAACTTCTTCTTTCTTTTCAGTGAATTCTATTCCATTGATCACTGCTGTTGCAACATACTCTGTCTTACCATCTTCTGTACATGTTGCAGCTGTAGTTGTAACTTGAACTTGTGCATCTACTGTAATAGATTCTTCACAACCTTCTTCTGTACATGTAGCTGTTGCTGTTGCAGATAAATTATCATCTGCCCATGTAAATACAGGTGTTCCATAAACATGCTCATCATCTACTACTTCTGCCTCGCCACACTCTTTGCATACACCGTCAACATATGTATGGCTTCCTAATTCTGTTTCTACTGTTTTTGTTGCTGTATATGATTGTTCGTTAATCGTAACTGCTTCTGTTGTATATGTGATTTCGCCTTTTTGTTGGCATGTAGCATCCTTTGTTGTTGCTGGTGTTGCAGCTACTGTTTTTGTATAAACTTCTTCACAGCCGTCTACTGTACATCCTACTGTAACTGTTGCAGAAGTATTATCATCACTCCATGTCCAGTCAGCATCTGTTGGTTCTGCATAAACATGTGTATGTGTATCAGCTGAAGCGTCTTCATCTGTATCTTCCTCGCCATCTGCTGGTTCTACATCAGATACTAAAGCAACTTCTTCTGCCACTGCATCATCTGGATTCACAATGTAGTTCAATTCTAATCTTGTCTTCCAAGAACCATCTTCGTTCTTGTAAACCTCATCGAATGCCCATTGTACAAGGTAAGCATATGCGTATGTATAACTCATACATACACCTTTGTGACCCATGCTGTCTGTCATAACCCCAAATTGGTTACCGCCCCAAAGTCCCATAAGCTGTTGAGCTAACTGCTGAGCATCTGCTTCTGGAAGTCCCTGTTGCTGAAGAGCACCAACTACTTGTGTATAGATTGCTGGAGTTTCTGGTTCTGGAGCTTCTAATTCCATAATACTAGCCATATCAAATGTAGCTTTATCAGCCATCCAGTCATTTAAGATCAACAACTTCTGTTCATCTGTTGCATCGTCTGGTACGACTGCAAGCGCTTCATCTTTTGTCGCTAATAATTCAGAACCAAGCATATTAACAGCTAATTGATTTCCCATATGGAACATCTGAATGATTTGAATAATATCAGATGCTGGCACATATCCTGCTTTGAACATGTCTAATAATGTTGTCTCAGTTTCTGCTGTACCATCTCCATCCATATCTACCATCATCTTAGAGTTAGCAATTGTAATCAATGATGTGATTGGACCTCCGCCTTCATTTGCATCATCTTTTACACTTGTATATGGAACTGTGATACCAAAATAGTCTGGATTATCATCAATAAATTGTTGATATTCGCCGAAAGCTGCGTATGCATCTTCCATTGTCTGTTCAGTAGATCCTTCGCCTTCTGTACCTTCTGAACCTTCTGTATCAGCAGCATCACCTTCTTCTGCTAAAACCATGATCTCATTTTCTTCTTCAGATACAGATGCTGTTCTGGCATATGTAGAAGCACCTTCTGACTCTCTTGTATTGGCAGTACCTGCATCGATTTCATCGTAAGCAGTTTCATACAAAGGATCAATCTGCACTTCCATAACAGTTGCATCACCGTTGGCATCTTTCTTAACAGAATATGTAACTGCTTCTTCTGCATTCGATTCAGCTAATACTTCTGCTGTTAACGCATCTGCTGTTTCTTGAGAAATACCTAATGCTTCAAAATTGACTACACTGGCATCACGTTTTACGAAAATTGCTTCCCAGATAGCATCTTTTAAAGCCTCTGTGTTGTAACCTTCCACTGTTTTACCAAATGCACTCTTCACATCTTCACTTGCAGTATATTCAGCAAGGAATTCTAATGCCTTGTCACTTAATGCTGACATGTCAATTCCAGACATCGTAACATGAGAAGCATGAGAATGCTCTGCTTCGTTAGCTGCTGCAGCTGGTAAAGCATCTGTAGCTATCATTGCAATCACAAGTAATGTTGCAAATAGCTTCTTAACATACTTTTTCATTTTTTTCTCCCTCTTTCACTAATATTTAATAATTTCTTGTCGAAAATATCCATATAAGCATACTCCCACACAATTGCATAAATTATAGCATTTCCAATATTTAGTGTCAATGACACATTAACCAAGATACAAGCCCCTTTTTTAGCTATTTTTACCACTATTTATCTTTCTTTGCTCTATCCTGAAATACATAAAATTTTCCCACAATGTAGTTCGCCAGCACTACTATGACCTGTACAAAAACTTTCACTACTTTATCATCCATTTTGCATACTGTAACAAATATAAACATGAGTAACATGTCTAAGCCCAGTGTAAGGAGTCTTGATCCAAAAAATCCAACGACCTCTTTTACCATCCTGTTCTTACTTTGAAATACGATTTTTCGATTTGCAAAATAGGCAAACAACACCGCAAAGATCCAGGAAATTACGTTTGCCAACTGTAATTGAATCGGATTTTGTGGATTTAAAAAGGTAAAAATGCAACAATAATAAGCCGCCATGCTGACAACGGTTGTCAACACGCCGACTATTAAATAACTTATAATTTCCCAATATTTTTTAACGTCCTCTTTCATTGTGAACCCTTTCATGATCCTCGATATTACTTTCACGAATAATATAAATCGGTCTGCTTTTCGTTTCCATATACATCTTAGCAAGATACGCGCCAATGATTCCGATACAGAACAACTGAATTCCCCCTATAAAAGTGATAATACACACCAGGGAAGGCCAGCCCGCTACCGGGTCACCAAACAAAAGCTTTCTTATTATAATCACGATCATAGCGACAAATGCGATTCCACAAAAAATCAATCCCAGCATAGACGCCATATACAAGGGCACAGATGAAAAATTTACAATTCCTTCTATCGAATATTTAAACAGACCCCAGAAAGACCACTTCGTCTTACCTGCGACTCTCTCCACATTCTCATATGGCAGCCAATATGTACGATATCCAATCCAACCATATATCCCTTTCGAAAAACGATTGTATTCACCCATCTTAACAATGGACTCAACCATCTCTCTCTTCATCAGACGAAAGTCTCTCGCCCCATCAACAATATCCACATCCGATATTTTATTGATCAATTTATAGAACATTCTCGCAAAAAATGATCGTATCTTAGGTTCTCCTATACGCTGCACGCGGCGGGTCGCTACACTGTCATACCCTTCTTCTTCTATAATTCTCACCATCTCAGGCAATAAGGAAGGGGGATCTTGCATATCCGCATCCATGACAGCAACATAATCACCATCCGCATTACAAAATCCAGCATACATAGCCGCTTCTTTTCCAAAATTGCGTGAAAATGACAGATAAACCACTCTATCATCTTTCGCGGAAAATTCTTTTAATATTTCTAACGTCCTGTCGCAAGAACCATCGTTTACAAAAATCATTTCGAACAGATAACTTGATAATTCCTCAGAAACTTTACATAGCTCTTTATACAAAAACGGTAAACTTTCTTCTTCATTATAACATGGAATAATCAGAGATATTTTCATACTAATTCCCCTTACAGTCTGATTTCTCAAATTTCTCTTTCAGAATATTACGTATGAAAGTAATATTTCCAAAAAAGTAACGCTTTCCCAGTCGTTTTGGTTCTTGTAGAAATCGGAAAAACCATTCGAATCCCATATTCTGCATCCACTTTGGCGCTCTTGGAATCGCTCCCGATATAACGTCAAAGCTTCCACCCACTCCCATGAAGACACAATTCATTTTTTCCTCTTTCTGCATATATTCTACGAGATACTCTTTTAATGGGGATGAAATCCCGATAAACACGATATCCGGAGCACATTCTTTTATTTTCTGCGCTACTGCGTGCCATTCCGCTTTCGAAAAATAACCGTTTCTATAACCAGCAACACGAAGACGCGGAAACATCTTCCGTGAATTCTTAACAGCTTTTTCCACGATCTCCTGCTTTGCACCAAGAAAATATACGGAATACAGCCTTTTTTCAGAAAGTTTCATCAGTTCACACATCAAATCAATCCCTGCAACTCTCTCTTTTAAAGGCATGCCTAGAAATTTTGATGCCAAAATGACCGAGACACCATCCGCATTTATGATATCGCATCCATTCACAATGGCTTTTAATTGTGCATTTTCCTGGAGTTCATTAATCTTATCAGCATTGACTCCAACCAAATGTAACGGTTTCTTTTCGCGTATAAAAGTATCAACATATTCAACTGTCTCAGACATCGACAAATTGTCGACATAAGTATCTAATATTTTGATTCGTTCCATAAATACACTCCAAGTACTTATTTTTTGAAATATTTTCTATATATTCTATTTAACAAAAACTCTTTCACAACATATATATTATATAACACCGATTTCCATAAAGTGCCACAAATATTTATTTTTTTAGTTCTCATCTTCTCATCGAGTCCATCAAAGAATTGATTCGCTTTGACCATATAACTCTCTAATCGATGTTCTGAATAGGATTCTGCTGAAAAACCACTTACGATTTGTGCAGCATCAAACTTTATTTCATATTCCGGTCGAATCCCATCATAACCTATCTCATTCAAAAGACGCTTCATTTTTTCCTCATAAACAATTGGTACAAACGGCTTCTTTAACAAGATAGCAAAAACAAGCGCATGAAATCTCGTACATAATAGCTTGTCACATCTCTGAATTTCAAGCATATAGTCACTTACATTTCCGGAAAACGACACACAATCCATGTATTCTCTATATTGTGGCGGACATAAATTCATGATATCTTCTGCAACCTTGCCATCATCAAACTTTCCACTGGAAAATGCAAGAAACTTCACTCTGTTTTCTTTTGATTTTTCTAAGTATCGACAAGCAGTCTCCGCAACTCCCTTGCAATACTGCGGATAAAACAATTCTGAATCTGCCTGCACTTTCTTTCTTACAGAGATCCCAAGCAGCCCTCGCTGCGAAGGCACTTTCTTTATCTTGGCTACATCTATAGAAAATACCATATCTGCTGAAGATATAATATTTGCCCATGGTACGTTTGATTTCAACTGACGATACGTTGCACTTTCTCTGACAACGATAATATCCGCCTGAGAGAATAGTATCCTGAAATCAAACCAGGTCAATCTCGAATAGCCTTGAAACAAACTGATACCAAGGAAGGCGACTATACCTCCCCTTCTTTTGATTGCCCTTATCTGTTTTAGCATAGTGCTATAGTCTGCTCTATCCCCAAACATATCTCCGCCAACGACAAACATGGCATCCATCTGTTCCAGAAAGGATTCTTTCTGCTCTATCAGGAATACGTTTTTTACATTTTCACTTAATATCTTATAAGACTCTCTGTACTCTTCCTTCTCAAGCATATAGAATGTATGCTCAGGATATTTCGATGCTACAATGTGAACAAAGAGATTATCCCCAAAATTGTTATCCACAAATGCTTCCAGAAAAATTTTCACGTTGTTCCTCCCGCTTTGTTCCAGCGCTTATTTTGTATATTTTAACAGATTTGGATTTTTCTTCTCCCATTTCTCGATAAAATATGTCTTTTTATCTCGGATCAGCTTTTTATGCTCAGCCGACCCTGCATTTGTCGTCTGATGCGGCAAATGAATCACGCCAAGATATGGACAATAATATATCTCTTTTCCAAAGTCCCTCATTTTCAAAGAAATATCCGTATCTTCATAGCATGTAGGATCATAGTATACATCAAATCCCTGAATGCTATGAAAATCCTTCGTCTTCATCAACATCCCGCCAGATCCCAAATATCCTATATCCGAACGGCAAAGCATCTGTGGCGGCATATAGCGATGTGAGAACGCATCTACCGTGTAGCACGCCCCGCCGGAAGAATTAAAAAATCCTGCCGCCCATCCAATACTTCCAAAATCCTCATGTGTATTTATGATATCTTCATATGGCTTCAGCCAATATGGATTTGTAACCCACTGGTCTGAATCCAAGAACATAATATATTCCTTCTCTGTCTTAGAAACACCCAGATTTCGTCCGCTGGAACAGCCATTCTTCGTATTTCGATACACAGCAACGTCCTCTGGCAAATATTTTTCTTTTAGCAGCTCATAGGAACCATCCGTACTTCCATTGTCTACAACAATAATTTCATATTGGTAGCGGTCTTTATAGATCAACAAGGAATTGATACATTTAAAAATCACATTCATATTATTGTAATTCAGGATGATAATCGCCAGTTTTCCATTTAATGCAGATGTTCTTGTATCAGCATATAAACTTTGAATCATCATAGACACACGACTGAACCAGGTATTCTTTTCAATAAAACGATCCGCTGCATCCTTATCAACCAGGTGATTTTCATGAATCGCCGCTTCCCATTCTTCCACGGTATCACCGAAATAGACATTCGGATATTCTTCAATATCCGGCAGCGATGTACTGAGCACCTTTGTATACATAGAAATATATTCAAATATTTTTAACGGAGACACGTAATCTCCAATTTCACCTCTTTTAAATGGAAGAAGTGCATAATCTACATATTGTAGATATGCTGGCAGCTCTAATTGTGCCTTCAATCCTAAAAAATGTACGTTTTCCGGGCATTCCTGTACTCTTTTTTGTATGCTTGTAGCATTTCCGATTAAATTAATAGAATATTCCGGATGACGCTTTGCTAGACCTATTATCAAATCCCAGTCAAACCACTCTCCCCACAGAGAGCCATAATACAAAAATGTTCGCTCACCCTTCACAAGATCCTCTGGCTGATTGCATTTCTGAGCGCCACAGAACATTTCTTCATCGACCGCATTCGGCAAATACAAAATCTGCTTTTCTCTTTTTGGGAT
This sequence comes from Faecalimonas sp., assembly GCA_045121495.1. Classification (GTDB taxonomy): domain Bacteria; phylum Bacillota; class Clostridia; order Lachnospirales; family Lachnospiraceae; genus Faecalimonas. The sequence continues at coordinate 12,423 of JBGVGF010000094.1, read as the reverse complement.
ACCGAATCGTTCCAGATACTGTTCCAATTGCTGTACCAGCGGCTTTGCAGTGCCTACCAAAACCTGAGCAGCAGACAGAATCTTTTTCAATACTTCTTCGTCAAAGAAATCTTTTCCCAATGAAGTTTCCCAGTTATCAATATTTTCATAAATAATCTTACATTCGGATTGGATTGCGATATCAATCAAACCTGCAAATTGCGCTAACGGCGCTTCAAAAACAAATAAATCATCCTTCTGCACGCTCTCTTTCACATACGCAAGTGCTCTGTCATCGATATTCATATGCGCTTCCAGCGGAATGGAAACTTTATTGTCTTTTTTGTCGCAGGAATAATTGGAATACAGATATCTTACCCTATACCCCATCTTATTAAATGTCTTTGCCAACTGAGAACATCTCTGACCACCGCCAATATCATAATATGGAACCGCCGCCACAATATATACGGCAGGACTTTTCTTTTCCGTTAAGAACTTTTTCTCGCCCTGTTTCACTTTGAATTCAGTATAATCTGATTTTTTTTCCATTTGAACGCTGATCTGACGCAAAACATAATGATACGAAATATACAGCGTATCCCTTAGTCCATCTTCCTCCAAATGTTCTTTTACTTTGTTGACTATTTTCTTAATTCCACTCATTTTTATCTATCGCCCCAATTTATTCTTTAACATTTGTTTCACTTTTTCCACTAGAAAAGCAAACTCTTCCGTCTTTCTATTTTTAATCAGTAAAAAGATGTTTACAATCCCCAAGCATAAAATTCCTCTTATTATAATTCCTATCCACGATGTCGGAAGATTTGTCGCTATACAAATCGACTGAATCACCCCTGTAAGCAGAACAATAAGGATCGCGGACAAGATACACTCCCAATAAAACGCTGTTGGGCTTTCATGAAATGCATGTCTATGAATCAACCACGCATCATACCACCAGGTCGTACACATTCTGCTAATAATCGATCCAAGAAAAACCCCCGCAATTCCCATATATCTTACAAGAATTAGGGATATTCCCAAATTCAGAATCACAGTTGCAACCGGTCTGTATTTTCCTCTTCGAAACAGGCCGGTTGTATCCTTAAATATCTGTACAACACCCTGCATATGGTTTGTAGCAAAATTCATTACAATGATAAACACGACCACATAGTCCAATGTATACGACTCTCCGATCCAAAACGATATAAACGGTTGAAACAAAACCAAAAACGACACCGATGAGAATATAATAAACCACAGATTCACCATATTCAGACAACGGAAAATAAAGGCATTCTTCTTATCGCTCTCAAGCACATACAAGTTCCCCAGACTTCCCGTAAAAGCATGCAGTACACTTGATAAAATTTCCTGGATCACGTTCACAATCATCGCATAGTTGTCATATAATCCGACCATGAATACTCCTATGTTAGAGGAAATGATCAGATTGTCTGTCGCAACTCCTACTATATTACAGATACGATACAAAAACATCGCATATACTTGCGAAAAGATTTTATTCACTTCAACCTTTGGGAGTGTTTCTGCTTTTCTTTTCAAGTACGAATATCTTTTATCCACAATTCCCGAAAGAATCAAATTCGAAACAACGCTGCTAAGCACAGCAACCAACGTATATTCCCAAAACGATTTTCTGAATATCAAAATCAGAATCTGGAGGATATTCGTCGTAACATTTACAGCATATACAACCAGATCCACCAAATACTTCTTCTGATCTGCCAAAAGAAGTGTCTGCTTGTATGCAAAGAAAAAGTAGGATAATACAGACTGAGCCAGGAATAAAACGTAATATACATAAATATTCACCTTATCTGTAGTTCCATTCATCAAGGTCGGCAAAAATGGAATCAGACAGATTCCAAGTCCCAGGATTACAAATCCAATGATCCGGTAAGCCTTCCTGTAAAACTGCATAATAGAGCATATCTTGTCTTGGTCACCCTCTGCAAGCGGACGGTACAAACTATAGGTCACTGCACTGGAAAATCCCAGCTCTGATACACTCAGCAACAATAATATATTCGTATACAGACTTGATATCCCTAAATATTCTTCTCCTAAAATATAAATAAATACGGTTCTACATACAAACTTTAAAATATTGTTTGCTAACTGTCCTATTAAATTAAATTTGATATTCCGTAACGAATTGTATGTTCTCCCCATGTATTTCCCCTACTTGCCGCCTGGATCAGCGACGATTTTCATACTGTATCTCAAACTCACTTTTTGGAGTATAGCTTTCCGCAATTTTCACCACTACACGCCCATCAATAATCTTCACACTTCCATCATCCGGATACAACGGCATGCTTTTAAATTCTTCACTCTCCGCAACTGCAATCATAATCTCCTCATCCGGCTCCTGCCATGGCACATTGAGCCAGTCATTGAGATAATAATATATATGCTTGTTTAACGGAACCACATTGCTTGACATACAACTATAGTGTTCCACAATTTTGAAAGCTTCTACTCCATTATAATAAGTTTCCTTTGGAAATCCACCAATAATAACAACTTCCATCTCGTGATTGTACCCGGAAACACTTTCTATACGTCCCACTAAATTCGTCGCATAGCTTTCTGTTGCCCGATGTGCAGTAGCCGAAGATGTATATGCTATATTGGCAATCTGCGCACAGACCAGAACGATCATCATTCCAATGCCGCAAAGCGCATATCTCCATGCTTTTCTATCGACTTTACCTATTAAGAATACTGCTAATATATATACAAATACATATGAGTGCTTCATGTTCGGAGACATTTCAGACAACAGTCTGATTGCATTAAAAGCCATCGGAATCAATCCCACTGATATCACAAGCAGCACCATTCTAAGCGGTTCACGGTACAATCTTCTGTCGATCAGATGCTGAATCAGTGCTGCAGCAGCCAGGACAATCAACAAGCCATGAAGCGCTGTAAAAAATCCAGTGATATAGTTCACAGAATCCGGAACGACAAAATATGCAATAAATTCTTTGTACGTATTCAGCAACGAGTCTATCAGATTACCGTCTAATCCCATGGTGTCAATTCCGCGGTATGACCATAAAGTCAGATTCTTTACTTTCAGGAAAATCTGTAAAATAAGGAAATACTGAGCAATTCCCAGAATCAATACTCCCAACAGTTTTACTGCATTCCAAAAGGATTTGATGATATCCGCATTGTCATCCAGAAAATCTTTTATCACACAGCATAAAGCCAACGCGGCCGCGAACGCCAGATACGCCTGATAAATCCCCATCGCACAGGCTGCTGCAAGTGCCGAAACCAGGAAATACTTTGGATACTTCCTGTAACACCACACAGAAAATACCGCCAATGCAGCTCCTATTGCATATGCTGATGCCGTAAAAATGTAAAGATTGTTGTACGTAACCGATGGAAAAACTACTAAAAAAGCTCCGCATAATGCTGCACTTACTTGATCCTTGATCTCTAATATATCTACGATCATCCCTGCAGCAATGGCCGTAAAAATTAGTGTCAGCGCACCAATCAGTGCCGGTGCCTGAATGTATCCGTGAAACATAGATGCATAGTTCAAAAACCATCTTCCGGAAATCGTCATCTGCTGCTCTTCATATATTCTGCTGATCCCATCTGAATTTGGAATTATATTCGTAAAAGCAAAAAGATGAACTACGAATCCAACCAGAACGCAGGCGATCATCGCTGTTTTTATATGGTCCTTTACTTTCATTTCATCATTGCCTCCATTTCCTAAATATGCATTATTTTATCATATAGTCAAGCAAAAAGGAACAGGATAATCCTGCTCCTTTTCGATTCTATCTACTCTTCAACTCTTCCATGATCGCTGCTGTCAGTTCTTTTCTGTTTGTTTTGAAGTGGAAATATGGTCTTTCTGTGATTACTCTGATCTCCACTGGGTATTCATGTTCTTCTAATGCAGCAAGGATGGCTGGTCTTACCTCATCCAAAGTCTTACCTTCATCTAAGATTACAAATAAATATGGATTAAAATATCCTTCATGCTCCAGGTCTGGAACATAACAGAAGAAGCCATCTGTTACACCTTCTGCTTCTACCACACGGCTTTCCATTCTCATCATGAATAAATGTCCGCCGCCGAAACGTTCTGAATATCCACGTCCAAGAATATGTACGATACCATGTTCGGTGATATATCCGATATCACCTGTATGTAACCATGTTTCTCCATCTGGATGTTCCACGAGTGTTCTTTCTGTCATCTCTTCACCCATGTAACCACTGTAGCAAAGCATCTTTGCAGGACCCGTCATACAAACTTCGCCCATTTCTCCATAACTCTTTTCTTCTAAAGTCTCTGGATCAAAGATTGATATAATCGTTGCCGGCATTGGCATACCTACGCAGCCGTCTTTTAATGGGAACATTGGGTTTGGCAATGTGAAGTTTGAACATCCCTCACTTTGACCATATCCTGCACTAAGTGTAGCCATACAATTGTGCTTATGGAAGAAGTCTTCTACTTCACGGCTCTTTCTTTCGTTCATCGCTTCTGCGCCCGTTCCGATGCTTCTCAAGTGTGACATATCGTAATCTTCCGGAATTCTGTCACTCTGCATCAACATATCACAGAACATAGGAATCAGTGCCCAATAGTTTGGTTTGTGATTCATAAATTGGATATCGATATCTTCCAATGGACAGAACGGATCGAGGATTACTCTCTGACCTGCTGAAAGTGGGAATACTGTCATAGAAACAGTTACCGCGATCAATGCAGGTGTTAAAACTGGAAGCCACCATGTCTCCTGTACATCTGCCGGTGGTGCAAAAATAGACATCTGGAATGCTACCGCAACAATGTTTGCTGATGAATGGATTACTAATTTAGAAATTCCTGTGGAACCACTTGTATAAGCCCCAAATACAGCTCTGTCCGGGTCTACAGGCGCTAAATATTCACCCTCAAAGTTTCTTCCCAATTCCATGAATTCGTCCCATGTGATATCACCTTCTGTGTTTTCCGTTTCTGCCGGATAGCGAGATTCGATTTCTTTCACAACATAGTCTGGCATACTGTCTTTATCTGCATATTCATATGGAGACACTTTAATCATACGTGTCATAGGTGTTGTTGTACGGAATAATTCTTCATCTTCTTTTGAGAGATAATCGTGTACAAATGCCGTTGTTGCTTTTGACTTACGAATTGCAAAGCAAAGTTCTTCTGGAACGTCATCGCGACAAATCAGTGCAGCTCCAATCTTTTCTGCTGCTAAAAGTAAAATATAGTGAGCTGGCACAGCCTGAATAAACATAGGAATTCTGTCCCCTTCACCGAATCCAATTGCTTTTAAAGCCTTTGCAGCGATTTCTACTTCTTCCCATAATTCTTTCCATGTATATTTATTTCCATAATATTCGATTGCATATCTGCTTTCGTCAGGATTTTTCATCTTCAAGAATGATTCCATTGTAATCTTTGGTACGTCAATGTTCTTAAATGGTTCTGGATAAAAGTTAAGCCATGGTTTGTCGATACTAGCTTTTCCTGTTAAGTTTGTGTTCATGTTCTTTTCCTCTTTTCACTTTTCATTTTAAGTTTTGGGTACACTTTCAAGCCCATGCGGGTACTTTAACACATTCGAAATGTATCCACAACCGATTTTTGCAGTTCTTCATCTTGATTCACGTTTTTCAATCTTGTTCCTTTTTTTCAACTTTAACATTGCTTTTCATTTTTGCATCATTTAGAATAGTTAATAGAAAAGATTTACAATATTTACAAAACATGGGGGTATCTATGAAAGAAAAAAATCGTTTTAGCATTCTCCTTGAACATTTATTGTCTATGGCAAACATTAAAAACTATGTTCTTGCCCAAAATTTAAAATACGACGAGTCCTATATCAGTAAGTGGACCAGTGGTAAATTGCTGCCAACAGAAAAGAATTATGAAAAAATTCTCCAAAATATCAGCCATTGCATCGTAGATTCATTGACCGAAGATACGATAAGATCCTTTTATCTTGAGTATCAGCTGTATAATAAAAAGGACCTTGAACAGGCGATCTATGACCATTTGGAAACAGAATACAATTATGTCAGAGATCTTAAGACTTCCACCGGTTCTGAAATCGCATCTAAGATCAGCTGCTATCCTGAGCTTACACTTGCGCAGTTTATCTCAAAGATGAAGCATCCTTCACTCAGAAAAGTACAGGATCTGGATGTATGTGCCATCATCGATATCATGCATCTGGATGTCAATTACCAGCTTATGATCGCAGATATCAACGGTGTTGACAGTGAAGAGGAACTCAAATTTCCTGGTGTACATTTTTCCATGTTTATTGCAATGGAGAATCTGATCAAAGACCCTACATACACTGCCGTATTCCTTCTGAATATGTTGACAAACCTTTCTAATATCAACTTCAACCTTTATGGCGGAAAGCAGGCTCTTGGCAAAATCATCTTTACCGTAAAAGATGCTTATTCTATCTCAGGCATGCTGATCGATAAGAGTCATTGCCTCGCAGTAACAACAAGTGAGGATCCTGAAATTGCAAACTCTCTACATAGAAAGATTAAAACTCTTTGTAACAAGGAAACGTTACTGATTCGAAAAACAAATGCAGCCGAGATGGTGCAGAACTATGAATATGAACAATCTGTCTTCTCACTGAATCAACGTTGGCTGATCGGCCATCCGACAGAGCACTTTCTGCCAGATGATTTACACGCTGAACTGATCGCAAAATATTGCAAAGATATGAAACCGGAAGAACTTCAAAAGCTAAATAAGCTTCACACTCTTACTAAGAGAGTAATTGAGAATTCTCCAATCCGACTTCTTGTCCATGAAACGGCATTTACTTCCTTCACAGTAACAGGGATGCTTGATTTCTACGGATATAAAATACAATTGGATTCTAATCAAAGACTTCGCTATATGAAGCATCTTTATACACTGTTGACAAGTAAATATCACTTAGAGATGAAAACAATCCGCGGCGGATTGGTTACGGACTACCAACACATTCCAGACCCAACACTTTTCTTGTCAGATTCTTTCTGCTATCTTCGTCTGGAAACATCAACTCCGCTATATAACATCTGTGTACCAAACAAAGTTATCATTAACAATATCTTCCGCGAATTCTTTGATGACATCTGGAATGGAGAACACTACACAACCATAGAAAATGACAATTCACTCGTCACACTGCTCCAACACGCGATTCTGTCAATAGAAATCATGTCATAGACAAATTAAACGAGGATTTGAATTTGTGGCAGGCTCCCCAGAAGACTTCTGCTGGAAGCTGGGGATGGGCATATGCACAATAACTTGCTGATATCTTCCCACAAATTTTCTGCTCGAAGCTGGCGCTGGGCATATGCGCAATAACTTGCTCATTATGCCCACAGCTTTTCTATATATTAAAAATTTGAATAATGCCACCCAAAAAAGCATCGAAAACGCCTCTTCAGAAGCTTGCTTTGGTCGTATGGATAAAAAGTATGCTCTGCTACCGTCATAATTTGCAAAACTCACGGTAGTAGAGCATACTTTTCTTATATATGACCAAAATGCCGATTTTATAGGTTACGACGGCCATTTTTTAGGTAGAGCAGTTCGGTTTTTGCTTCATCGCCCAGTGTTAGGAAACATTTTATTTGATGCCATAATTTGCAGAATTCGGCGAATTAAAAGTAGGCGTAGCAGAACATCTTCATGTTCTGCTTGATTACCTCAATCACAGGCAAATTCAATGTCAATGGGGCATTTATGCTGGCATAGCCCTTGCCATTGATATTGAAATGCAGGCTGTGATAGCACAAATTATTTTGACTCATGAAGCATCAGATAAAGTTCCGTTCAACAGCCCAGGCTTCAAAGAATATATAAGAAATTAAAAGAACTCCTCTGAGACTTCAAGATGAACTCCATATAAAAAAACTTGCCCATATCTGTGCATCCTTTTCTTCCAACCTTAATTTATTCAAAACCAACAATTTTCAAATTTCTTAACATAAAAACAAGGAACCGCAATTTGTTACGATTCCTTGCTTTGTTCACCCTTATTTTAATCTAGTTTCCCATATAAAGAGAGCTTGTACATGAACTGCTTACATCAGATGCTGCATAATGTGCACTACGCACGCGATACCAGTATCCGGTTGCTACAGTCAAACTTTTACTTATCATAGCTGAATATGCAGATTCATTTGTCTGTGTCCATGATGTTACAAAAGCCCACCCAGTCGATGTCTGACGCTCTACAATAGATGTTATAGAAACTGTACATTTAACTGCTGCATTCGTACTCCCTCCAGCCCCAATCTTTGTAGAACTTAACTTGTTGATACTGGAAAATCCTTCCGCCAGATATACACCCCATGTCTGTTCTTCTGCATAACCTATCAAGGCATCCTCTGTAAGAAGATACGAATAATCAATATCCTCACCCAAATCTTCTGCTTTTGCAGACATTCCTTCAGTCCAAACTCCTGAGATAGCAATTAACAGGACTAACATCATTGTAACTATTCTTTTTTTCATGAGTATTTCCTCCATATTTTTTATATAGACACGGAACTCCACAAAATCTGACGCCTTTTAAAAGAAAAATAAATTTTCGATAATCTTATTCACTTCCTCTTTCTGAACACTATTCATCATTAGAAAGTACGAAATATCATTATATTCAAACTGAACATCCCATCTCGTTGTCCCATCTTCTACACAATATTGCTCGACTTGGAATACGGTCTTTTCAGTCTCTATTTCATACTCGTCCAACAATTCGTCTTCAACATCCTGAACGATAGAACTTTCTGTATAGTTCGGTCTTATTATATACCAAATTGCAATTTTATCATCTATTCCGTATGCAATATCAATTTTATTTATTTTGCCACCCATAGTTACTTCCTGGAATTCCACTCCTTCTGGGCGGTAATTTAATCTTACTGGATAAAATCCATATTTCTCTTCTATCTCCTCATACACCTCTTCTTCGCTGATATCGATCTGTGGCACCACATTCTCACTATCGGAATCTACATTGGTCTGTTTTCTTCCGGCCAGCATCCATGTGACTTTTTCATACACTTTCTGTGGTCCTCCCATACTTGTCACTCCACATGCCATAGTAAGCACCAATACTGCGGCCAACAGAAGATACTTCCTGTTCTTGCGTTTCCTCTTATAAACTTTTCCGAGGCGAATCAATTCTTCCTCTTCTGCCGAAAGTTCATCTCTTACATATCCTGCTTCTTTTGCACGAATCACGCTGAAAATATGATCGCGCATATCTGGCGGCGCAACCACGTCGTTCAATTCCACGTCGCTATTGACTTCTCCCATAAGGCGCGCTGCTTCTTCCATTAACTCTTCTTCAAATTTTCTTTTTATCTCTTCGTTCATATGACTTTTTGTGATGTATCCCCTCTTAAATACACCAATCGCTCCTTTCTCTTTCATACTTTTCCCGGTAACTTCAAGTCATTCCCATTCATCAGATAACCTATTTCGTTATCCTTCTTCTTGGGTTAAACTTTGCCAAATCTCTCGCTTTACATATCAAATGTGCACTCCAATATTCTGGATTTATTTCTTCAAACTCACCATAAAATTCTATAAATGTCTGCTCCGCAATCTTTTGCGCTTCTGCTTTATCTCTAGTGAAATATAAACATACGCGATACACATCATTCGCATAATTGTTATAGATTTCGTCAAATCTCCGCTCTTTCTCTGATCTGTATTTCACTTCAACTTACCTCTCTGCTGTATAATTTTTTGTTCTAACGAATCCCTCAAACAGTCTTTCAAAGACTTTTCCTTCAGATTTAAAAAAGGTAAGAAAAATGAAGAGCTTACCGCTTCTATTTCCTTACCTTATAATTTAGCACATTCTTCCACATTTTTCATTGTTTGTCGATTAATGTCGAAAATTGTCGATATGAACTCAGATTTCATTCCATACTTTTCAACAAATCGAAAATATCATATCACAAATCGTTCCCCGAATGCAATTCTTTTATACTCTCCCCTATATTTGATATTCATTCAGCATCTGCTCATAAAACTCCGAATCCTCCGCAAGCTTAGGAATCAAATTTTTGTTGATAACTTTATTTCTTGAATTGCTTTCTCTTACTCCACAAAAACTTTGCTCCGCAAACAAACAATATCCCCGTCAGCGCTCCTATACTATCGAGTGCTACGTCTGAAATCTGTCCCGATCGTCCACTTACAAATAGCTGAATCGTCTCATCGATGGAGGCTATCATTACACAAAATCCGAGCGCTTTTATCTCTTTATATTTTAATTCTGCGCGAAGCAATGTCAAAAGACTCAGCACTCCCAATATCAGGTACTCTGAAAAATGTCCCGCCTTTCTTAGCAAAAAATGCCAAAAATCAAGCTGCTCTTTAGGAATCGAATCCAGCTTTTCAAAAAGCGCAGGAAAAAATGTTTCTAAAATCTCGATTCCTACTCCAGTACTCAGTTCATGGGAGACTTCCGCTGGCTGAAGGGAAAATGAAAATATAATACACACCCAGAGCAAAGTCAAACCAAGGCATCTCTTATTCATCAAATGCACCCTCCTTATACATCTTTTGCAAATTGTGTGCTTCTCTTAATGCTTTGTTCGTCCTTCTATAAAATGGCAGTAACCCATCTTCTTTTAATTCAAAATAACAGTCCGGTCTTAGGATTTTGTTAGAAATAATATCCGTATTATGTGTAGAAACAATCGTCTGAATGTCTTCCAGTCCGATTAACATCTCTAACACTTTTTGCGATAACTTCGTATGATAAAATGCATCAAACTCATCTAAATACAAGAACTTAATATCTTTCTTCTGTCTATACCAATAATAGAAGTAGATCAAAGCACGTGTTCCACTGGAACATACTCTGGAAAGCAGTATCTCTTTTGCACCAAATCTGCAGTATATATTCGGTCCTTCCACATCTTCTCGCTCAACAAGCTTATATTCCATTCCCATCTCTTTCAGAAACAGTTCCAGATCCTTCACACCATTTTCCAATTTGCAAATCAGGCGCGTCAAATTACCGCCTACAGCAGTAAAACCTGCATAAGTCTTTTCGTCCGTCGCAGTCGCAAACAACATCCCCTGTACAAATTCCATAAATTCTACAAATATCGTATTTTCACTATATTCCATATCCAGATCAGCACTTGTATACACATATTTTACAAGTGATATCATCATATTACGCTGATCCAAATCCAATCTTTCCGCACCTGGAAGCTTCACAAATACTTGATTATAATCTTTTCTAATCACTTCTTTTCCGTCTATCAGCAAACTCTCTCTTGTTACCGTCTTCACATTCATCTTGCTGTATTTGTAACATACTGTATGTTTCCCAAATTGAAAAACATAAGAGAAATGCGCTTCAAGATCATTGGAAAACAAATTCACATACAATCCGTCAGAAACCTTCGTCTCTGTCGCGTCTGTTAGATGATTTACCAAATCAAGAACTGCTTTTCCTAAATTCGATTTTCCTATCGCATTATCCCCTATAATAACAGCTTTGTTAATCATTTTGTTCTTTATCAAATGATTATTAAAATCATACTTTTTATCATCTGACAACGAAAAAACCAGTTCTTCCCGAAAACTCATAAAATTTCTAACTCTAAATTCTTTAAGCATAATTATCTTTCTCCTTATCATTCGAAGTATCTTCCAATTATGCTTATCATACTATCAACATTGTATTTTTTCTACATTTATTTTGTATTTTTTTTACACTTTTCGTAAAAATCTTTCAAATAGGTATATAATCTTAGGAATCATTCCTATCTTTTGTCGAATTTTGTCAATAAACATCGAATGGGATTTGCATGGCAGCTAAGCCAAATCAAATCCCATGAGCATTATACCACAATCCCATACTCCTGCATAATTTTCTTTAAATATTCTACCTGCTGTTCTGCTTCATCTGCTCTCTGGCGTTCGCGCTCTGTATTTGCTCTCTCCTCTTCTCGACCTTTTTCAAGACCTTTTTCAAGACCTTTTTCAATACCCTCTTCTCGAATCATTCTTTCTCTTTCAAATATCTTCATATACTCTTTTGACACCTCCGAATCTCTCTTTACTACTTTCACCATCTCGTGAATCCTTTTTAAATCTTCATTTGCTGCATTTTCCTCTCTGGTATCTTCCAGATAACACATAAGCTCGCGAAGCTCTTTGGTGATCTTCCCTTTCTTACCCTTTGTGTAAAGAAATAAAGTCCTTGCACCGTAAGCGATTAATTTGGGACCGTTTGATAGAAAATAGTTTTTTACTACAATAACCTATCAAAAAGAGCCCCAACCACACATATCTTGTGTGATCAGAGCACCTTGACAATTCACATATGATTGATTTAATTCTCGCAAGTT
>JBGVGF010000093.1:0-9789 GCA_045121495.1 Faecalimonas sp. | reverse complement strand
GTTCTTAATTCCATGTTTCGTTGCATTCATACACTGCCACACTGGCTTTTCGTATGTGGAATTACTATGTCTGGTACGTCTTGTCAACTTGTGACCACAATAAGCACATTCGCACATACTGCTGAATGCATATTGTCTGGTATATCTCTCACGGTTTCCTGTAGTTTCCACTACAATATTTTTATTTCGCTTTAGACGAATCCTTTCCGCTTCGTCCCACACTTCTCTGGAAACAATGGCTTCGTGATGGTCACGGATATAATACTGCTCCTCCTCTCCCATATTTGCCAGTCGACGTTTGGAAATAGGGTCTGTGGTAAATGTTTTTCCAAGAAGAACATCTCCCTTGTACTTTTCATTCTTAATAATCCCCATCACTCCGTGAGTGTGCCAACTGACTTCGCCCTTTTTATTCTTTTTCCCAAGTTCCATCAGTCGATTAGCAATCGTGGTTGTTCCGTATCCCTGCAAATACATGTCATAAATAAATCTGACAATCTCCGCTTCTTCCTCATTGACTGTTAATGTTTTATCCTCCGGATGATAATCATATCCAAGACAACCATTAAAACCAATCAACTCTCCACGCTTCATCTTCATTTTTAATCCCATCTTCACATTCTGCGAAAGGGATTCCACTTCCTGCTGTGCAAGGGAACTCATAATCGTAAGAAGCAATTCTCCATTCATATCCATCGTATTAATATTTTCTTTTTCAAAGAAAATAGCAATGTTACGCTCACGGAGCATTCTTACATATTGAAGCGTATCCAGCGTATTTCTTGCAAAGCGGGAAATAGATTTCGTCAGCACCATATCAATTTCTCCATTTTGGCATTTCTGAATCATTATCTGAAATCCCTCTCGCTTATCCACCTTTGTTCCGGTTATCGCTTCGTCAGCGAAAATACCTGCATTCACCCAATCACGGTTTGCTCTTATTTTCTCTTCATAATAAAGTTTCTGGGATTCGAAACTGCCAAGCTGGTCATCATCGTCCGTTGATACTCGGCAATAAGCAGCTACTCGAATCCTTTCCACATTTAACGCTTCTCTTTTTCCTCTGCCCCTGCTGTTCGGAGCAGTTCTTGTTGCTTCTAAAACTTCTACTCTACCCATAGGCATCCTCCTTCAAATAATTCCTATTAAAAATGTCAGCCACACAATTGTTGTTTCCTGTGTACGCTGACATTGTATCGTCTTTTTAAATTGTGAACCAATGTGCACAAATATTACGCCGCTTGATTATCAAAATTTCTTATTACAAGATACTTATCCATCAATTTATTTCTGGCTGCCACATATTCATTTTCTGTAATCATTCCCATACGGATAATCTTTCTTAATACTGCCATACATTTTGCATATTCCATTTCTCTTGTCATACTCTATCAATCCTCCTCTTTTTTCTGCTATCACCTTCTTTCGGTGTACTCTTAAAGCGATTTTTGAAAAGCTGGTCGTGATTGCTTCGGCTTCCATTCGTACTTCAACCGTTGGTATCCCTACCAACCTTTAGTTCCTGCCAAATTCGGCAAACCTATGGGCTACTCCTGCTCGAGTTCCTTTCCCATCCTTGCGGAAGTGTCTGTTCTCGCTCTTACTACCTTTTAATAATCGTCATCGCAAGCCTGTTGGTATGAAGTACAGCCATTTAATTTTCAAAGTCCCTATAGAACATCAGTTCGTGATGTGTTATAATCTTCCTGTAGCCGTATCCCCTGCCGGATGGCTTCGGGTGGCTACATCTGATGAACCTATCGTAACAAAATGAAAATCAAAATATCATTGCCGGAAACTTGACCAAGATTTGCCAAAAAAGTGAGGATTAGAATTGATAAACCGATTGACCTTTGCCAATGTGATTGGAATTTTAATAGAAAATAAAAAGAAAACCTTTCCACAATATCGTATGGTGTATTGTATCTTTTCCAAATGTATGAATGATACCGTAACAAGTGCCGACTTAATCGGAGATGGCATGATTCAAATCAGCCGCTGGTGTAGTGGTGAACGCCCAATCCCGAAAGATGTATTGGAAAAATATGAAGAAAATAATTATTGGGATGCTATGGAACAGGATTTCAAATCCAAAATCATACCAAATCTCATCAACGAATTACAGGCTCGTTCCCAGATGGAAGCCTTACTGGATGAAAGCGTTGATGTAATTGGAGCAGATAAAATACAGGAAATGAAAAATATTCCTGATAATGCAGCCTTCTTTGCTGCTATGGTTCGTTATTCCGTTTTGAACGACCACAGTCAGAATGTTGTCTATTCGCCGGATTTATCAGAAACTTTATTGTCCGGTCGAGTTCCATCCTGCACCAAAGACTTTTTAGGCAGAAAAAAAGAATTGTCCGAAGTGTCTGCTGCACTCAAAAACAATCCTTTGCTATTTGTGACTGGTATTGCGGGTATTGGAAAAAGTGAATTTGCAAAGCATTTTGCGAAAAAGAATGAAAAGAAATATACCAGCATCATCTATCTGTACTATACAGGCAGCTTAAAGAAATGTATTGCAGAACTGGAATTTGCTTCGGATACTGCCGAAATGACAGAAACAGAATTATTCGAATCGCACTATGGAATTCTGAAAACATTATATCCGGACAGTCTGATCATCATTGATAATTTCAATGTGTTACCAAAGGATGATGCTTTCTTCCGTGAATTCGTGAAGAACAGGTTCCAGATACTCGTAACCACAAGATGCAAGATTACCACTTTTAATACTTTGGAATTAAAGGAACTGAATAAAGAAAAAGAACTGACCGAACTATTCTACCGTCAATGTTCATCCTCCAAGTCAGAACCAGTACTTGTGGCTGAAATCATTGATTTATTAAATGCACACACTCTTACAGTATCGCTTGCTGCTCTTACCTTAGAGGCAAGCGGCATGGACATAGAAGAATTTCTGTATGAATTAAAGACCACCGGTATTCGTACTGAAATTTCAGAAGAAGTGGAACTTTATAAAGATGAGACATTCTCCTATGGAAGAATGATGGAACATCTGCGCAAATTACTGCAATTAAGTAGGTTAGCACCAGAACAGTTAGATATTCTCCGTAACCTTTGTTTACTACCAAGTTTCGGTGTAAAAAAAGTAATGTTCAAACAATGGCTGCAATTGGAAACTTTAAATGATGTAAATCATTTGATCCGCTATGGATTCATTACAGAAGATACGGAAAATAAAAAAATAAATCTCCATCCATTGATACAGGAAATCGCCTTTGATGAAACATTTCCAACAATGACCGCTTGTTCTAAGTTAATGAACAGTCTTCACTTCATCTGTCTGGTGCACGGATTGGAAGTAAGAAGACCTGAGATGGTTGTCCAATCTCTGATAAGTGTGATTGAACGTGTAATTATAGATATCCCAGAAGAATATCTTCTCTTTTTACAGGACGCTTTTCCATACTTCGAAAAATATCTTGTAACAGATTATCTGCCGAAGTTAGTGGAACGTATTGCTTTTATGATGGCACAGCATCAACTGAACACATCTCGTGACAGGGCACTACTCCTCGACTATAAAGCAGAATTATTCGTGCTCAGAAAAGAATATACTAACGGTTTGAAAAAAAGATTAAAAGCTATTCAGATTATAGAAAATGCTGATACAGAAGATGTGCGCACGATTACACTGCACTCCAATCTGTATAATAATCTTTCCATCACTTATCTTTATTTAAAGAAGACAAAAGAAGCTACCGCAGCGTTGAAAAAGGCATTTGAAATCCGTAAAAAATATGAACACCTTGGATTGATGGAATCTCACGATACCTTGCAACAAATTGGAAATCTTGCAAATATACTCATCATCGGCAAAGAATATCAACAGGCACGAGAGCTTCTGTCCTTGTACGAAACGCTTATATCTGAATATGAAAATACTGAATGCCTGGATTATGGATTCTGCCAGACAATGTTCGGTATTTTATGCTATCGTGAAGGAAAGGCTGCTGAATCAGAACGCCATTTACTTTCTGCTGAAACTATCATTGCTGATGTAATAGGAACTGATAACGATTATATGAAGACAGTGTACCGATACTTACATTCTCTTTATACACGATGGAGAAAGCCTGAACTGGCACAGAAATATAAAGAAAAATATTTAGAAGCAAACCGAAAACAGTTAAAAACCACACCATAAACTTTACATAATTTTGTCAAATCTCTTTTTAATTGACACTTGTGATTCTGTAAGGTATATTAATGGTGGTTGTGCTGTGGATGCTTGCGAGGCCCACAGCCGTAGGAGTTCATGCGTGAACTCCTTTTTTTCTTACAAAAATAGACAGTCATCATTTGACTGCCTACCATTAATGAATTACAGATATTAATTCTTCATTTTTTGCTCTTTTAATTTTTCTTTCAATTTCTCGATTTCTTCCAAAAGCTGATGATTCTCGGATTTCAACTCCTCGACTTGTTCTGTCAATTTTTTATTATCTTCTTTTAATGTTTCAATCGTCTTTTTATCAGTTTCAAAGTCATGATGAAATTCCGCAAAATACTTTTTCAATACAAGCGTTTCGATATTTTTATATGTATCTGTTGTTGGATCGATATTCCCACTATGCTTATACTGAATTCTGTTAATGCTGACCGATCTAATATCATTCAGCTTTAAAATGGAATCATGATTTATCCATGAAAATTCACTATTTTTCAGCAAATACAGATCACCCTTAGAATTTGGAAAATCTACCGGATGATAAACATTGGTATGCTTTTTAGGATCATATGAATAAATAGGAAGAACATACAACAATTTTTTCTTCACTCCAATGACTAAACCTCTGTGTTCATATGACATCTCTGGTGCATAGTTTTTACCGAATTCAAATTGATATACTTCGCCTTTTTTAATCTTTCTCGTCTGATAACTTTTTCCTTTGTTCGATATCCAACGAGAATCAGATTTTGAAAATCTATGAAGTTCGTCTAATGTAAATGCATTATTGATGACAGCTTCGTTCGCCTCTTTTTGTGCCTTAATATATTCAATCATGTTGCTCATCCTCTCGTAATTCTAAGAAAAAAAGGGTACGGCGCTAACCATACCCTACTTTGGCGAACCAAAGCGACCTCGTCGGTCAAATTATCCTTTCATTCTACGGCCTCGTCGGCCAAAAAACACTTTTACAAAGTGCGAAAGTTCTTTGTTCACTATTATTATATGATATATGTATCTCAAATTCAACTGGTAAATTGTACAAAACAATATATCTTTTTAGGGAATATTATTATACCAACATTCCACCATCAAAGCAACTCTTATTTAAAATATATTTTAACTAAAACGAACCAAAGACAGAAATACAATCAAACCTGTAATTGCCTCTCTTTCCTTTGGTTACCCTAAAAGCTTTAGTAGCTGCTAAGATGACATGATTTCTTCGATACGCAGAATTTCGTACTGAATTAATTTCAATTTCTCTACCAATTGCATATTAGCTTTTTTAACGATAGGATATTGCTTACAATACTCACTTTGCCACATACAAAGCGGTGCAATGTTGGCTAGATTTCCAGACGTTCCAGATACCTCATATTCATAATACGCTTGACTCAATGTATCGTTCAATGCTTCTACAACTGACAAAACCCTTTCGCTCTCTTGAATGCAATCTTCCAATGTTCTTTTTAAATTGGTATCTACGTAAGAAAAAAATTTTTCATTTCTCAAATGGTTAAGTTCACCTAATTTTTCTCTCCACAAATTACGAATATCTCGAAATATCCATGTTAGTTTCTCCGGATTTACTGCTAAATATTGTTCTGATTCATTCAAAACTTCAAATAAATCTTCCATTTGAGAGAATGTTTGTTCCACGTAGTTACAAACTTGACTAATTTTATCACTTACTAAAAGCATCTTGTCGGTATCCTTCCGTTGTTAATTGCCTATGTTTTAAAACAATTCTCCCTCTGTACATTCTACTCCATACAATTCAAGCAAAATATCTTTTTCTTGTTCTATACATTTTTGAATATTTTCCATTAATGTTGGCATATCAGTAGTTGGTGGAATCATACTTAATGGCACGTTATAACCAAATATCTTTCGATACTCTTTTGCAATATTCTTATACTCATTTGTTATTTGAATCATCTGTAACGCCTCCTAACAATTTGTTCGAATTTTGAATACGCCGTTGGAAAATATTTTTTCATTGCATCTTGCTTGCTTTCGCTCCCTATGGAAGCTTCAAACATATTTGCAAATACCTCTTTTTCAATATTACTTGCATCTTGACTCCAATATGTTGGATTATGTCCCCAGTCTCCCTGGCATCTGCAATTTGTCAGAGAACCAAATATATCAGAAACCCCTGCATTCCAACCACCTGACAGTTCTTCACTAATAATATCATATGCTTCTTGCATTTCACAATGTGTCGTTATCATTGTTTTTTGAATATAGGATTCTACGTCTCTAACCAAACATTGTTTAAATTCAGGATCTGATGACAACCAGGCGTGACCATTTCCTGCCAAATCATCCAACATATGTCCTACTTCATGAAAATAATTCGTACAACTTCCTCTTGGATCATACATATCCGCCATTGCATTTAGTTTAATAGCTTTTGTTCGCTGACTATAAAAAGGTATGCCCATATAATCATAATCAACAATTCGTACTTGTGCAGAATATTCATCAAAGAATTCCTTCATAATTTCACTTGTCCCATCTTGTGAAAGTCTTTTATTCACAGCAGAAGAGTATTTCTGCTTTATATCAAACGTACTTCCAGCTAAAACAGTTGTTGCACCTGAACCATGCCGAATGTAAGATTCCATTTTGTCAGCAGTTCCTTTAAGCATATACGACAATTCCTTTATTGCTAATGAACTATTATCTTGAGAGTTCTGCACAATTCGAAGCATTTCTTCAAATTCAACATTATGAGGACCTACTACATCTGCCAAGCAATAATACTTATTGAGAAGTTCCTGCGTATCATTATAAATGTTTTCAAGCACTGTTGGAATTTTTTCTGCAAATTCATTTAGAACATTTACGCTTTCCATACTTATTGATAGCTTCATATTATCACCTACTTGGTCTTAAAACTTTTTTTGGTGGTTGGTGTCCTGAACCCTCATCATTTAAATATGCTTCTATTTTATCCGCTGTTTGATAGACTCCTGTCCGCACAATTTCCAATGATTCATTAGATATTTCCATATAACGCTTGATACTATACAGCATTTCCGCAAAATCTCCAGTATGCGGCCCTACATTTTCTGATACAGCTTGATATACTTGAACAACTTTTTCTGTAGACGAAATAATGTTCTTTGTAGTATATGGAATACTATCCCCAAGATCTCGTAGTGCAGAAACACCTTCTTTATTTAAAAATAATCTTAAATCTACACCCATATTTTTTTATCCTTATTTCGAAACAGAAGGATTCGCTGCAACATATGCATCTATCTTATCCGCAGTTTCGTTTAATTTCCCTGGCAATTCTTCTACTGCTTCTGCTGCAACTTCTTGTGCTGTCTTTATAGACATTAACATATTATAAAAATCCTGATTATGAGGACCTACACTTTCAGCTACGGACTGATACACCTGCACAACCTTTTCTGTACTTTGAACAATATTTTCAATTGCTACTGGCATAGAAGCTGCAAATTCCCTCATAGCAGCTGCACTCTCATGATTTAAAGCAAGTTTCATCGTATCCCTCCTTTAATCCTCATATACCGCTATCGCTTTTCTACGATCTTCTGCTAACGCTTCTGCGACATCTGCTGCTAATGTTGCAGTTTTGTCTAATTCTTCCAATGCCTCATTCAATCTCGCAATATGCTTTTTAACAATATCGTCACTTCCCATAGCTGCATCACATACATTAGCTGCATTAACAAGAATCTGTTTATTAGTTTGTAATTCATTCTGGTAGGTCTGAACCGCTTTAATCAATGTATCCAACGATTCTATTTCCATGTGATTTCCCATTGTTTAGTCCTCCCTAAAGTAAATATTCTTCCTCTTCATCTACGACATTATTTGCCAATCCATTTTCTACTTTCCAACCATCCCAAGATAAGTTTTTATGTAAATATGGTCGGAACGATACTGCTTCCAAACCATTTGAATATCTGTATGAATGGTCTGATAATTCAGAAATAACATTACTTCCACTGGATCCAATAATACTCATCGCATCTGATTTTGCCATTCTGAATAATATCTTGTGCTTAAATAACGTTACATCTAATTTACATTGCATCATTTCACCGGCAGTATTATATGCAACAAAGAAGTGGTATCCTTGTCTCGGACCGTGTGTAAAAATGTATTTTAAATCTTCTCTTGCATCATATATTGCTGTTTGGTTAACATCTTCTACTTCCACATTTTTTTCAGTCTTGTTCTCTACTTTATATGTATCAGTATTTGTTTTACCCGTTGCAGTCAAAGACGCCAAAAGCATATTTAAATCCATTTCTCCCTCAGCTCTCTTTTCAATATTCATAAATGCAGTTTTAGAATTTTGCTCTTTAACTCCTGCATCTTTAGGCTGAAAACTCATATCGAGCATTAAAGTCTCTAATCCAAATAAAAACAATACCTTATTAACTTCTTTTTTGTTTTGTATTTCTTGCTTGATTTTCTTAATTCTTTCGCAAACCTGATTCAACTCAAGACTTACATTAGTCGCTGCTGAACGCATATGCTTAATACACTTATAAAAACTATTTCTGTTTGTTCCCCAAATCTCATAATCTATATTTTGTAATTTCAGAGATTCCATCGAAGATAATACTACCGAAGCGGCTGGCTCTATTTCTATAGATGAAGCAACCATTAGAAGATTTTCACAAAATCCTTTATTGAACAATATTGGATATTGCGGAATCATTCGTCGTGGTTCTCCGGTAAAAAGTGCAATTTCATCATATAAATCCAGTCCTCTTATTTTTTCCTTCACTTCGTCCACATGTTCATAAAAAGCACTATAACGATTTCCATCAATAATCATTGGCTTTTTATAAATATAAACTTTATGATTATTTACATCATATTTCTTTTCAGCGGTATACTCTCTACACATCTGGTCAATCATATTCTCTTGTTCAGAATAATTTTCTATATATAATGCTTTCACAAGTGAAAGATGATTGCCTTGAATGTCTATAGGAATTCTAACTAACGCATGATGTACTGGTAACTGTTCCATCATCGCTCTATCCCCATCACTTGCGGACTTTAGATCAAGAGTCTCTTTTATTTCATTAAATTCTGTTTTCATTGCAATTCTTTGCTGAATCTGTTTTTTAGAAAAATCATTAAGTCCTCTTGTTCCACTTGTAAATCCCTGACTTGCAAAAATGAAATGCATTCCCAATGCAGCTCCTTTTGCTAACAATGCCTGCATTTTAACCACATAGTTTTCGCCACCGGATATAGAATCAGCTACAATTTGCGACATAACTGAAAACTCATCTATAACAATGAATAACGCTGGCATATATTTATCTCTTGGAACTTCATCCAGTTTTTGCCATTTCCCCTTAAATATATTCTGACGTTTAATCATAATTTCGGTTAAACGATCAATAATATCATAAACCAATTCTGGCGACTCATCTAAAAGAATATATGAGTAGTCTCGGAAACTATTGAATAAATGATGTATAACTTATTCAGCAAATAACCATGCCTTATTCTGCTACGAAAACGATAGAAAATGGCATGACTTTAAAACCTCCCATTGGCAGGTTTTGAAAACGTATTCAGGA